>DAVH01000004.1 GCA_002508545.1 Methanomassiliicoccus sp. UBA6 | reverse complement strand
CGGCATCATCGAGAACCACCTGGCGCTCAGGGAGAAGCTCACCGGCGAGGGCCACGTGTTCACCTCGGAGACGGACACTGAGGTCCTGGTCCACCTGCTGGAGAAGCACTACCGCGGGGACCTGCACGCCGCGCTGAGGGAGGTTCTCAAGGAGGTCAAGGGCACCTATGCGATGGTGGCGATCCGGGCCGACGGAAAGGAGCTGGTGGCCGCCCGCAAGGAGAACCCGCTGGTAGTGGGCCTGGGGGTCGGCGAGAACATCGTCGCCTCCGACGTCACCGCCATGCTGAACTACACCAACAAGGCGCTCTACATCATGGACGGGGAGACCGTGGTCCTGCGCTCCGACGGCGTGAGCATCTACGATGCCGAGGGCCGTCCGGTCCATCGCGATCCGTCGGTGGTCACCTGGACGGTGGACGACGCCAAGCGCGGGGGCTTCGAGCACTACATGCTCAAGGAGATATTCGAGCAGCCCACCGCCATCCACAACTCCCTCCTGGGGAGCCTGGACGAGCTGGAGTCGGGCTGCCTGATGATCAACCGGGAGCCGGCATCGGTGAAGCTGGTCGCCTGCGGCACTTCCTACCATGCATCGATGGTCGGCAAGTACATCATCGAGGCACTGGCCAAGATACCCACAACGGTGGAGCTGGCATCGGAGTACCGGTACTCGCCGGGCACGGGGGAGAGCCCCCTGACCGTCCTGCTGACCCAATCCGGNNCACCCTGGCCGCCGCGCGGGAGGCCAAACGGAGAGGCTGCCCGACGCTCGCCGTGACCAACGTCGTGGGCAGCACCATCGCCCGCGAGGTCGACCGAGTGTTCTACACCAAGGCCGGCCCGGAGATCGGCGTCGCGGCCACCAAGACCTACACCACACAGCTCATGGCGATGTACCTGCTGGGCATCCGCCTGGGGCAGGTATGCCACACCATGGGCAGGGATGAGGTCAGGGAGCTTACCTCCGAGCTCAGGGGAATGCCCCGGTACATCGGGAAGGTGCTGGACCGGGCGCCCGAGGTGGAGGCGGCGACCGACATGCTGGTCCCCGCCCGGGACGTCTTCTACCTGGGCCGCAACATCAACTACCCGACGATGCTGGAAGGCGCCCTCAAGCTGAAGGAGATATCGTACATCCACGCCGAGGGCTATGCCGCCGGAGAGCTGAAGCACGGCCCCCTGGCGCTGCTGGACGCCTCCACCCCGGTGGTCGCGGCGTGCATCAAGGACCACACCTACGAGAAGATGCTGGCCAACATCTCCGAGGTCGCGGCGAGGGACAGCCCCATCCTGGCCATAGGGATCGAGGGCGACAGCGACCTGGCCGCGGTGGCCGACTCCACCGTGAGCGTTCCCGCGGTGACGCCGATCCTGTCGCCCGTGCCCCTGACGGTCATGGTCCAGCTCATCTCCTACTACACGGCGAAGAAGAGGGGCTGCCCGATCGACAAGCCCAGGAACCTGGCGAAGAGCGTAACGGTGGACTAATCGAGCCTCTCGGGGCAGGCTTCGCGGCGGGAGCACGAGCGGCACTTTCCGGGCCGGTCGTGGTCGCGGTGGACCTCCCCCGAGGCCATGGCCTCCCGCATCTCATCCATCTTCCGCAGCAAGAGGGAGCGCAGGTTGTCGTCGAAGGCCACGATGTGCTCCACATCCCCGTACCTCAGTATGCCGTGGGTGACCGTTCCCTCCTTTTCCAGGAGGAGGCAGTAGGCCGCGAGCTGGACGACGTGCGAGAACAGGGGGCCGCGAGGCACCCGCCCGGTCTTCACCTCCACCGGCACGAGGCCGCCCTCGATCTCCAGGATATAGTCCGGCCTGCCGCTCAGGCCGTGCTCCTCGGACCTCAGGACCGGGGCGCTCCCGATCTCGCCGATGTAGGCGATGCGGCCCCGCACCTTGGAGCGCTCCCGCGCCCTCTCCGCGCCGTCCCTCTGTGCCTGGGACATGAAAAGGGCGACCGATGCCCCGATGAGCAGCACCAGCGCGATGGCCTGCACCAGGAGGCCGTGGGACTCGCTGACCCCGAAAATGGGGACGGCGTTCAGGGCCATGATCATCGCCAGGATGGCCAGGGTGCTGATTATGAGCTCACCCCTCTCATTGTCCCAGGGCGGCCGGGCGCGGGCGGAGGCATACACCGACAGCACCGCCAGCAGGATCCACAGGATGGCCAGGATGCTCAGGACCCTGCCGCGCAACGCGACATCGGTCGAGGCGAAGAGGAACACGCCGACCAGCGCGAGGGCGGTGGCCAGCAGCGAGGAGATGATGACCGCGCGCTCGTACACCGAGGCCCGCCGTTCCCCCTCCACGATGCGCTCCAGCTCCCCGGCCATGCGGCGGTGGCGGACGGTACCCTCGGCGGTCGCGGCATCCCCTCCCTCCGTCCCGCTCAGCTTCCAGCTCAGCGGACAGTAGCAGAACTTCTCGAGGTCCCCGGCGGAGATGCCCGGCATCGGCCGGGCAACGGCCTAGGACATATCTTAGATTACCTCAACGATTATTGGAAAATCAGAACGACCCCTCTCAGGGGTCGTCGGTGATCTCTTCAGGGCAGAAGTCCTCGCCCGTGGTCTTCTCGCAATCCATGGTGCACAGGTTGGCGTCGATTATCTCGATGCCTGGAGGGCAATCGACCTCGTCAACATGCCCGAACCAGTAGACCACCAGGCCGTGACCGAACATGTCCACGTACTGGCTGAGCTGCCCGCGTATGTTCTTGTTGAACTCGGTGCGGTCCCCGAAGGAGGCCTTGGACTCTATCCAGTTTATGGTCCAGCCGTTGACCTTCAGCGGCTCGTCGAGCAGGCAGTCGGGGGTCTTGGTGAACTTGCCCCGGAGGTCCTTCTCCGTCCGGTAGGTGATGTTGTGGGAATCGAGCCACTCGTGCAGCTTCTCCTCTCCCCAGGCTCCCCGCTTGTACTGGATCTCGTTCCCCCAGGGCGAGTAAATGGTGTCCGCCTTGGTGATCTCGATGATCTCCCTCTTGGTCCTCGGGTTGGGGATGGTCTCCGGTTCCCGGATGTACTTCCAGAACTGCTTCTTGGAGAACCCGTTCTCCTGGAAAATGAGGAGCGCGGTGAGGACGGGGGGAAAGTTCCACTTCTTCGAGATGTCCAGCAGGCTGGTGCCGTTCTTCCACTCCCTCAAAAGGCGAGGGGCGTTCCTTTTCACCACGTGATAACGCTTGGTAGCCTCTCGTACCGTCCTCTGGGTGTAGATGACGTTGAGAAGCTCTTCATCAAGGCTGTACTTCTCGGCCAGCTTCTTGACATCGTCATAAGTGTTGAGCTGGTCATAAAGGGCCTTGAACTCTTCATACTTCATAACTCGTTCAACCTGTCTCTTTGATGCTTTTCGTAATTAATGCCGTATATTAAACATATCGATAACAAGAACGATGGCCGCGTCCGATGCTCCTGGGGACGTTGCTTCCAGGCAGCACTGAATGGATAGGTTATTTATTTCCGAGGGCCATTCGCCGTCATACGACAGGTTATCCAGATTATCATGGAGGGAGAGTGTGTCGTCAAATATGCCGAATATGCAAAATATACCATTCCTAGCTAGCAGCACCGGGCCGGCATGGCTTCCGGCCGCGGCCAGGGACGCCCGCCAGTTCGCCTACTGGGGGCAGCTGATCACAGGTGTGATGTTCATAGTTGCGGTGATCATGGCCATCGTCAGCTTCGTCACCGGGCAGTGGCCGTCGGGAGTGTACTTCATCTTCGCCGCTGCGGTCCTGGCGTTCCTGTTCTACCTGATGAGCAAGACCGTGTTCGAGCCGCTGGACCAGGGCAAGTTCCGCGAGGCCAGCGACAAGCTCCTGATCTGGGGCATTCTGGGCCTCATCTTCCTGGTCATACCGGGCATCTTCCTCCTCCTGGCGTTCGTGCGCCTCCAGGAGGTCTTCCAGCCTCAGTACCAGCAGTATCCTACCCAGTACTACCAGCAGCCCCAGCAGTATCCTCAGAAGCCCGGGGCCCCCGCCCAGTACCAGGCCCCGCCACAGCGCCCGGCCCCCCAGCAGTACCAGGCACCCGCCCCTGCACCGGTGGCTCCCGCCCCCGAGGCCCCTCAGCAGCAGAGGTCGGAGATGATCAAGTGCAAGAACTGCGGCGTGCAGTACCCCGCGTTCATGAGGAACTGCCCGAACTGCGGCGCTCCCCGGTGAGGACCAAATCCCTTCCAGTCCCTATTTTTCGCTCCTGTCCCGGTACAGCACCTCGCCCTGTTTCTCTATTAACCTTATGCGGTGGTAAGGTATCTTGCTGTCCGCGGTGACGAAGAAGGACCTCTCCAGCTCGACGATGTCCTCCCCCTTGATGCTCATCCGGTCCCCCGGTGCCCCGCGGTGCAGGTAGGTTATGGTGACCCCCTTGAGGCCCTCGTCCTCGGTCCATCGCAGGCGGTTCAGCACGTCCCGGGGGAAGGTCATGGTTTTCCATACGCTTGGAAAAGGATTTTAGGATTCCGCTCCCTAGTAACGACCATGGCCTCTCACGCCTACGATCATGTGCTGGGTTCAATGGTAGTCAAACATATCGACGGGCAGCTCGTCGACGTCATCAGGGGAGAGATATATCCGGCGTGCGTCAACTTCCGCGACGGCCGCGTGGTCAGGATCGAGCGCAAGATCACCGCTCCCCAACGCTACATACTCCCCGGCCTCATCGACGCCCACATGCACATAGAATCGTCCATGCTGACGCCCTATCGGTTCGCCGAGAAGGCGGTGGTCCACGGCACCACCGCGGTGGTCGCCGATCCCCACGAGATCGCCAACGTGATGGGCA
>DAVH01000002.1 GCA_002508545.1 Methanomassiliicoccus sp. UBA6 | reverse complement strand
CTGCTGCCGGTAATGAAGCAGCTGGGAATCGACGCCGCCCAGGACCAGGCGGTCCTCGATTCCGCCGACGAGACCTTGAGCAAGGGCGACGCCGCCGCGGCGCTGGCCGCCGCCAAGGAGGAGATAAAGAAGATGTCCGAGGCCGCCGCCGCGGGGATCCGGGCGGAGATCGAGGAGGTGCGCGCGATGCTCGCCGAGGCCGGCGGCCGGCCGGACGAGGGCACGGCGACGGACATCGTGGACAAGGCCGAGAGCCTGCTGTCCGACCAGCGGTTCTCCGACGCGCTGCTGGCGGCCCGCTTCGCCCGGAGCGAGGCGACGCAGTACCTCGCCGCCCGGGCGTCCGCCGGCAAGGAGCTGAACCACGCCGCCATGGGCATCCGGGCCATCGAGACCCTGGGCATCGACATGAGCGAGGCCAAGGAGATACTGGACCAGGCGAGGAAGCACCGCCTCGGGGGCCGCTGCAACCTCGTGGCCGAGATCGCCCGCAACGCCCTGCAGGGCGCCCGGACGAAGGCCGGGGAGCACATCCGGTCGGAGCTCGCCCGCATCGAGCGCGAGCTCAAGGTGCAGGACCTGAAGGGAAAGGACCTCGAGGGGGCCCCCAAGACCGCCCGGATGTCGATACTCGACGACCTGAAGGGAGGCCGCTACTCCAGCGCCCACAGGGGACTGCAGGTCTACCGCGAGAGCCTCGCCGAGCTGGACGAGGTGAGGGGCGCCTGCATCTCCTCCCTCTCCAAGCTGGCCGAGGGCATCGTCCGCACCCCCGACTCGCCGTACAAGGCCGAGGCCGAGGCGCTGATGACCCGGGCGCAGCTGGCCTTCGACACCGGGGCGTTCCACGAGGCCCTGGCCCTGACCGAGGAGTGCCGTGCCGCCGGCAACGCCGCGATGAGGCGGCACCAGATGGCCGCGGCCCGCCTGGAGGAGGCGAGGCAGATAGCCCTCGGCAGGGAGGGGCGGAAGGCGGTGGTGCCGGAGGTGGCGGACCTCCTCAACGCCGCGGAGAGCGCGCTGGCCGACGGGCGCTACGAGAGCATGGACGCCCTCGTCCTGAGGGCGACCAGGGTGCACGCCCGCCAGAGCGCGAAGGCCGGCGGCCAGGCGGTGGCGGAGCTCGTCAACAGCGCCGCCCTGCTCTCCCGGCTGGGCCTGCCCATCGACCGCCTGCCGGCCGAGGCGAGGAACCTGCTGGACCGCGGGGTGCTCGAGCTGGCGGGGGAGCGCAATCTCAGGGAGATCACCAGCGAGGTCCGGTCCACGGTCCGCAAGGCGGCGGAGGAGCGCATCGCCGAGGTCAGGCGGAAGGTGGAGCGCGGGAAGGGGGACACCGGCGCGGCGCGCTCTCTCCTCAGCTCGGCGCAGAGGTCGCTGGACGAGGGCAAGCTGGAAGCGGCGATCGGGCAGGCCGAAGATGCCTCGACCGCCATGGGTGCCACGCTGGCCGAGGTCCTCGAGCTCCGCGAGCTCAGCCGCCGCTACCGGGAGCAGGCGGCGCTGGCCAGGGCCCTGGGCTGCGGTGAGGCGGGATTGGAGGAGTACCGGCTCGCTATAACCTCCGACGCGGTGAGCGGCGCTCTCGCCCACCTCCGGGCGGCGGTGGAGGCGATGGGGTCCGCGATCTCCGCCTACCTTCCTAGTCTCGCGCTCAGCGGCTCCGCGGTGGTGAACGAGGGACAGGCGCCGGCCATCGAGGTGACGGTGAACGGGCTGAGGGGCAGTGAGGCGACCATCGCCCCGGTCCTGTGGCCCCGCGCCTCCGCGGTGATCCCGCCGTCCGGAGCGAGCGCCGAGAAGATCACCATACTCTACCGCGCCCTGTTCATGCCCCGGCCGATGATGGTGGAGCTGGAGCGAAAAGGGACCGCTTGACCCGCCGAGCGGGGGGAAGCGGGAAAAAAGGAAGGGGTTTACGGGGCCGGGGCCTCGGGAGCCGAGGGGGCGATCACGGGCATGAACTTGTAGCCGTAGTGGATGATCCCCGACGGTCCCTCCTCCCCGAGCTTCCTGATGACCGCCTGCACCTTCATGCCGACGGTGACCTCCGACGGCTCGCAGTCGATGATCTGCCCAGTGACCCGGATGCACTCGTCCATCTGGATGATGGCGATGACATACGGCTTCTGCAGCTCGAACTGCGACGGGGCGTCGTGGACCACGGAGAAGGTCAAGACCTCCCCGGTGCCCTTCAGCTTGAACGGCTCCATCTTCCCGATGCTCTTCCTGTGGCACACCGGGCACACCGTCCTCGGCGGGAAGTACAGGCGGCCGCAGTTGCCGCACTTCGCTCCCGTGAGGTTGTACCTCGGCTCGTTCTCTCTCCAGAACCTTGCGACGGTCATCTCAGTTCACCCTCCCCAGGACGTTGACCACGGCGGTAGCGCCGGTCCCGCCGACATTGTGCGCCAGGCCGATCTGGGCGCCGGCGACCTGCCTCTTCCCCGCCTCGCCGCGGAGCTGGGTGACCAGCTCCACGACCTGGGCGATGCCGGTGGCCCCCATGGGGTCGCCGCGCGCCTTCAGGCCGCCGGAGGTGTTGACCGCGAGCTTCGAGCCCAGCGCGGTCATGCCGTCCTGGGTCGCCTTCCCCCCGGTGCCCTTGGGGAAGAAGCCCAGGTCCTCGATCGCCAGGATCTCGGAGATGGTGAAGTTGTCGTGCACCTCGGCGAGCTGCACGTCCGCGGCGGTGATCCCCGCCTGCTTGAACGCCCTCTTCGCCGCCATGGTGGTGGCGTCGAAGCGGGTGATGCTGTTCCGGTGCGCTAGAGCGAGCGTATCGGAGGCCTGTCCCGACCCGAGGACCTTCACCGGGGTGTCGGTGTACTTCCTGGCCCGCTCCAGCGGGCACAGCACCACCGCGGCGGCGCCGTCCGAGACCGGGGCGCAGTCGAACATCCCCAGCGGCTCGGCCACCGGGGCGGACCTGGTCACCATCTCCATCTTGATCTCCTTCTGGAACTGGGCCTTGGGGTTCAGCGAGCCGTGCTTGTGGTTCTTCACCGCCACCGACGCGAGCTGCTCCCTCGTGGTCCCGTACTCGAACATGTGCCGGCGGGCGATCATGGCGTGCAGCGACGGGAATGTGGCCCCGAAGGTCGTCTCCCACTGCTGGTCGGCCGCGGTCGCCTGGATCTCGGTCGACAGCACGTCCCCGACGTCGGTCATCTTCTCCGCCCCGCCCACCACGACGATGTCGTGCATGCCGGACGCGACGGCCATGTACCCCTGGCGGAACGCCAGTCCGCCGGACGCGCCGGCCGCCTCGACCCTGGTCGCGGGGATGTGGTCCCTGGCCATGCCGGAGTAGTCGGCGATGAGCGCCCCGATGTGCTCCTGCTCGATGTACTTGCCCGCGGACATGTTGCCGACGTACAGCGCGTCGATCTCCTCGCCCGTCAGGTTGGCGTCGGCCACCGCGGCCAGACCGGCCTGGATGCCGAGCTCGCGGAACGACATGTCCCACAGCTCGCCGAACTTGGTGTCCCCGATGCCGATGATAGCTACCTCTCTCATTCTGCTCCCCCCTTCATCCTGATCTTGCCGCGATACTTGGCGTACGTCGCGTAGTCGAGGAACTTCTTCTTCTCCACGAGGTCCTTGACCGACGGGGCGGCGTCGCGCCTCAAATTCAATATCTCGTCCGTCACCGTGATGTCGAACGCGTCCGAGCCGGCGCCGGAGCCGTAGGCCACGGCGAAGATGCGGTCGCCCGGCTTCGCGATGTCGAGCACCGACGCCAGGCCGAGCGGTACCGCGCCGGAGTAGGTGTTGCCGATGAACGGCGTGAGCAGGCCGGCCTCGATCTGCTTCTCGCTGAAGCCCAGCTGCTTCGCCACTCTCACCGGGAACTTGCCGTTGGGCTGGTGGAACACCGCGTGCTGGTAGTCCGAGGGCTTCGTCCCCATCGCATCCAGCAGGTTCTTGGCCGCGGTCATGATGTGCTTGAAGTACGCCGGCTCCCCGGTGAACCGCCCGCCGTGCGACGGGTAGCACTGTCCTTCGCGCCTCCAGAAGTCCGGGGTGTCGGTGGTGAACGAGCAGGTGCGGTTAATGCGGGCGACCACCTTCTCCGCGCCGATGAGGTACGCCGCGCCGCCGGCGGAGGCGGAGTACTCCAGCGCGTCCCCGGGAGCTCCCTGGGAGGTGTCCGCGCCGATGGCCACGCCGTACCGGACCATCCCCGAGCCGACCAGGCCCATGCAGGTCTGTATCGCCGCGGTTCCGGCCTTGCAGGCGAACTCGTAATCGGCGACGGTGAGGTTCGGGGACGCTTCTATCGCCTCGGCCACCACCGTTCCGGTCGGCTTGACCGCGTAGGGGTGGGATTCCGAGCCAACGTATATCGCGCCGATGTCCCGGGGGTCCACGTCGCAGCGGCGCATCATGTTCCTGGCCGCCTCGATCGAGATGGTGATCACGTCCTCGTCCGGCGAGGGCACGGACTTGGAGAAGATCAACAGGTTTCGGCTCATCGCCTCCCCGTCGGATCCCCATACCCGGCCGATCTCCTGCGGCGCTATCCTGTACCGGGGCAGGTAGGCCCCGTAGCTGACTATGCCTACGTCCATTCTGTTCCTCCTAGGTAAGCTTCTTCAGCCGGTCGACCATGGTGGCGACCGGCATGTCGATCTTGATGAGCGGTATGTTCTCCAGCGTGGCAAGCTTGATGGCCAGCTGGTCCACGTGCTCCGGGCGGTGGTAGCCGACGACGCTCGGCTTGAGCGGGTGGGCGCGGATGGCGATCATGGGCGAGCGGCCGAACTTCACGCCGGTGAAGATGAGCACGCGCTCCGACGACCATCCGTAGATCTTGAGATAATCGAACGACGAGAGCGAGGTGATGGCCTTGATGGAATCGATGACCGTGTAGCCATGGATGTGACGGTCCAGGGCGATGCCGGGGTTCAGGGGCTCCGCCTCGATGAGGTCCATCAGGTCCTGGGCGGAGATGCTGGTCCGGAACTCGTTGATGCTGATGATGCAGTCATGCTTCTCCCCGAGGTCGTAGCGCTTGAGCACGTTCGACCCGGACGCCTCGTCCAGGTCGATCAGGCCGTCCACCATGCGGCGGATGATGGCGATGCCCGGCGAGCGCCTCCTCCCGGACTCGTAGTCGCTGATGACCGAGGGCGAGATGTCAAGATGCCGGGCCAGCTCCTGCTGGGAGATCCCGAACTCCTCCCTCCACTTCCGTATCGTCTTGCCGGCGTCCGCGGAGAGCGTGATCTCCCCGGCGATCTTCTCGCGCAGCTGCTCTCTCATCCCCACCGGCACCACCTGGCTGCATATTTATACATGTCGTAGGGGCTATACGACAATCTTCGTTGAGGAGAAAAGGCCGCCCGGGCCGTGCGATCCGCTGGACCCCTCGCTAGAGGCGCTAGCTCAGGCCGGAGCGCCGCTCGCGCCGGTACCGCTTCCAGGCCTGTATCAGCAGCACGATCAGGAACAGGTTGGCGACCAGGCAGATAAGCCAGGCGGCCTGGAGGACCGGCATGAGCTCCAGGGGGTACGAGGACTGGTCGGCGGACGACGCCACCCTCACCGTCCCGTCCGGATCGTGGCTCATTACCACCACCTGGCTGTACTCGCTTATCCGAAGCTCCCTGATGATGTGCGTCGTGTTCACGGCCGAGAACTCGGCGTCGTACTCGAACGCGCCCCCGGTCCTCGCCGCTTGCAGCCCGTCCTGGTCGGTGAGGTACACGTCCACCGTCCGACCGTCGGTCGAGGAGATCTCGAACCGCACGTAATTGCCATAGGCCGGGTCCAGGGGCAGGTTGTAGATGTCGAACCCCCGGCCGGCCGAATCGCCCCAGTTGCCGGAATGCGAGCGATCGTTCACCGTCATCTGCACGTACCAGCCGACGGCGGACACCGCCACCAGCATCACTACTATCCCCACCACTTTCCACCCTTTCATGGACGCGGGGAGATTAAACTACGAGCTAATATTCATTGCTCCGGCCGAGGGCAGCGTAACTGCAGCGTGATGCTAGAAACCGCGCCCCGGCGGGCGGCCATCCGTGATCAGGACACTGAAGCTGAAGCTCATCCTGACCGAGGAGCAGAAGGGCTCGCTCCTCCGGACGATGGAGTTGTACACCGAGGCGTTCGATCACGCGGCGCGGTGGGGGTTCGAGCACCACAGGTGTGGAAAGCTAGAGCTCCAGTATGCCATCTACTACGAGATGCGCCAGGCGGTACCAGGGCTCGGCGCAGGGCTGATCCAGAGCGCCAAGGACGCCGCTTGTGAAGCGCTCAAACGGTGCAAGATGAGGATGGCGCCGAGAAGAAAGCCGCACTCGGCGGTGAGATTCCCCTGGAAGGAAGCGAAGGTATACTTCGATTCTGCCAAGGTCAGTATCTACTCCGTGGACGGCCGTATCCACGCGCCGGTTGTTCTTTACGACTATCTGAAGAAGTTCAAAGGTTGGCGGTGCAAGCTATCCACTCTGATCTGGAACAAGAAAAGCCGCCAATTCTACCTCAGCGTGGCCGTGGAGAACAAGATCCCCATCGAGCCGGTTAAGGGGAAGACTTTAGGCATCGATCGAGGGTTGAACAGGGTGGCGGTCTGCTCCAACAACATGTTCTTCGATTCCTCGAGGATCAACGCGACCCGGGGCAAATACGCCAAGAATAGGCAGGAGCTGCAGGCGAAAGGCACTCGCTCGGCGATCAGGCTGCTGCGCAAGCAGTCCGGGCGAGAGAGACGGTTCGTCACCTGCGAGAACCATCGTATCTCGAAAATAATAGCGAACACGGAATTTGCAGTGTTCGCCCTGGAGGATCTGGCCGAAATAAACAAATGCCGATGGCTGGACCGAAGGACCAATGGAAAGCTACGCAGTTGGGCGTATCACCAGCTGGAGCGCTTCCTCAGGTACAAGGCCGAGGAATTGGGGAAAGCCGTTGTCCTGGTCGATTCCACCTGCACCTCGCAATGGTGCTCGAGGCGTGGGTGGATCGACAAGAAGAGCAGGAAGGGAAGTGAATTCCACTGTGTCAAGTGCGGCTTCCATCTTGACGCTGACCTCAACGCCTCCAGGATCATTGCTCGCCTTGGCATGTCCGAGGCGAGCAGGCTGCCGATCTATCAGCCGTATGCGGCGGGCGATGAGGTGGACGTTTCGGGCGTCCGTAGCAAATCACTGAGCCCAGCTGCGAGCTCAAGATCAACCTGGGCAATAGATACTCCGAGCCTGGTCCCTTGAGCAAAGATCACTAGGGCCGAGCAACGAGATATGTTGGTTCTCTCTAAAAACCTCCAGACCAGCAAAAGATATTTAATGCCCGTCCATATTAGCCCATCCTACCCATGGGGCCGTGGGGTAGCTTGGTCATCCTATATGGTTCGGGACCATGTGACTCCAGTTCAAATCTGGACGGCCCCACCATTTCTCTACCCAGTCAAAAAAAATACGCGAGATTTTTGATATTTTTCATGGTCGCATGAAATAATATTAATTCGATTTTTATCAATTTCGCCTAACTGGCCGGCCAGCGGCCGCGTCCCCGGCCATTTTTTTTTCAAATAGCGACATCGGATATGGAATCAGGAGAACGGGGGCCTGTGCGATGTTCTGCGAGCAATGTGGGTCCAACAACAGCGATAATGCTGTCCTGCCAGCGTTGCGGCAAGAAGCTTGATCGGCGCTTCGAACGGCAGACCGTGGTCGATGGCCAGAAGGACGTGAGCAGGAAGATAGGCTCCAGCCTGATCGAGGCTCCGGACGGTTCGCTGAGCTGGGTGTACGAGGTTTCGTTCTGGCGCAATCCCACCATCCTCATCACCGTGCTCAAGGTGATGCTGCTCGCCCTGGCCTTCCCCGTGGTCCTGGCCTTGGTCCTCGGGCTGGAGGACGGCGTCGCCGAGGCCGGGGCGCTCGCGCTGACGGTGCTGGTGATCGCCGGGGGCGTCATGGCCATCCTCCTTGTCGTCACCTACGTCCTGGTGGGGCTGGCCTACGGCGGCAGATACCAGGTACTGTTCAAGATGGATGAAAAGGGCATCCACCACATCCAGCTGAAGAAGCAGTACGACCGGGCCGCGGCGATATGTTTACTGGCCGCGCTGGCCGGCATCGCCGGCGGGAACCTGTCCGCGACCGGGGCCGGGCTGATGGGCGCGTCCAGGCAGAGCATGTACGCCGAGTTCTCCGCGGTGCGGTCGGTGAAGGTCAGGGAGGCGCGGAACGTTATCTATGTAAACGAGGCGCTTTCGCGCAATCAGATCTACGTGGCCGACGAGGACCTCCCCCTGGTCAGGGACCTCATCATGGCCCGCTGTTCCCCGGAGGTCCGGGCGAGATAGGTCGGTACTGGACCGGGGAGCCTGCCTGACAGTAAAAAGGTTCTTCACCGCCGGACGGAAATAGTTCTCAAGCATGGAAGGAGCTGAGTACATCGATCGATCCGTGCCCCTCGAGGCCATCGTCCCCCGGCGCCCGTTCGGGCGCACGGGGGTGGTCGTCTCGGCGATCGGCCTGGGAGGCTATCACATCGGGGTGCCCGAACTGCCGGACCAGGAGAGCATCTACCTGATCCGGAAGGCCATCGAGGCGGGCATCGACTTCCTGGACAACAGCTGGGACTACCACGGGGGGCGGAGCGAGAAGCTCATGGGCCGGGCGCTCCAGGACGGCTACCGGGAGCGGGCGTTCCTGATGACCAAGGTCGACGGCCGGGACCGCAGGACGGCGGCGAGGCAGCTGGAGCAGTCGATGGAACGGCTACGGACCGACCACGTCGACCTGCTGCAGTTCCACGAGATCATCCGCGAAGACGACCCCGACCGGGTGCTGGCCGCCGGCGGGGCGCTGGAGGCGGCGCTGGAAGCGAGGGACGACGGCCGGGTGCGGTTCATCGGCTTCACCGGCCACAAGAGCCCCGACATCCACAACCGCATGCTCGACCTGGCCGAGGGCCTGGGATTCCGGTTCGATGCCGTCCAGCTGCCGCTCAACGTCCTTGACTCGCATTTCGAGAGCTTCGAGCGGAAGGTGCTGCCGCGACTGGTAGAGCAGGGGATCGCGGTGCTGGGGATGAAGCCCATGGGGGCCGGGAAGATCCTGGAGACCAACACCGTCACTCCCATCGAGTGCCTCCACTACGCCATGAGCCTGCCCACCAGCGTGGTCATCACCGGCTGCGACACGGTAGGGAGGCTGGAGCAGGCGGTGATCGCCGGGCGGAGCTTCCGGCAGCTGAGCGATGAGGAGATGGACGGCCTGCGCCGGCGCACCGCCCTGGCCGCCTCGGGCGGGCGGTTCGAGACCTACAAGACGACCGACGCGCATGACAGCACCTCGATGCACCCCCAGTGGCTGGGGCCACAGGGCACCAAGGTCAAGGAGTGAGCGTCAGGTTTATCCGCCCGCGCGAGGTGGCGGACCGCATGCTCATCCGCACCCTAGGCAGGGACGACCTCGAGGAGGTCATCGAGGTCCAGCGCAGTGCTTACCCCGGCGCGCTGATCGAGTCTCCGGCCTCGTTCGCCATGAAGCTCGAAGTCTGGCCGTCCGGGGCCCTGGGGGCGTTCGATGGGCGCGACATGATCGCGTACCTGTTCTGCCATCCCTGGACCGCCGGCGAGGTGGCGCCGCTGGACGCTCTCGAACTCGCGCTGCCCGAACCCCCCAGTTGCTTTTACGTCCATGACCTGGCGGTGCGCGCCGACCGCCGAGGTCAAGGGGTCGGCGACCGCCTCGCCGCCGAGGCCGTGAGGATCGCTGAGGCCCGCTCGCTCTCGTGCGCCCTGGTGGCGGTGCTGGACTCCAGGCCGTTCTGGGAGCGGCACGGCTTCGTGCCGAAAAGGGAGCTGGAATATGGCGACGGGGTGAGGGCGTGGTACATGGTGCGGGAAGGCGCCGTCCCGGGGCGGGGCCATAGCAAGCGGGGTAAAGTCCGATAAGAAGGTGGCACCGACGGTACCGATGACGGAACATCGTCATTCGTTTGACAATGGTGAATAGAGAACGGACAACTGTTAAAAACCACCGGTCGGCACCTTGTATTGATAACAATGGCGAACGGAACAGGATTCATCGAGGTAGAGCCTGGTGTGGAGATCCATGTGCAGGATTGGGGAGAGGGCCGGCCGATAGTGTTCGTGCACGGCTGGCCGTTCAACCTCAGGATGTTCGATGCGCAGTCGATGGAGCTGCCCGCCCGGGAGATCCGCGTCGTCGCCCTGGACCTGAGGGGCTTCGGTCTGTCGACCAAGACCTGGGAAGGCCTAGATTACGACACCTGGGCCAGCGACGTCGGCCGGGTGATCTCCATCCTCGGCCTCAACGACGTCACCCTGGCCGGGTCCTCCATGGGCGGAGCGATCGCCGCCCACTACGTGGCGACCTCGAGGGACCCTCGGGTGGCCAAGTTGGCGCTGCTGGCGGCCGCCCTGCCGTCGCTCAAGGCCGGGCCGGATCTGCCTGACGGCGTGCCCTTGAACACGATCCAGGGGATCATCGACGGCGAGCACGGCGACATCGCCAAGGCCAAGAGCGCCTTCGTGGAGTCGTACTTCTCCACCGATGTGAGCCCGGAGCTTCGGCGGTGGTACGGGGACATGGGACTGCAGGCGCCGCCCCGCTCCACCGTCAGGGGGTTCGAGGAGATCCGGGACCGCGACCTGGGCGATGAGCTCAGGAGCATCGAGGTCCCGACCCGCATCTTCCACGGGGTGAACGACCGGATCGTGCCCTTCGCCCTGGGACAACTGCAGAGCAAGTTGATAAAGGGGGCCAAGCTGGTGCGGTTCGAGACCGGCGGCCACGGTCTCTGCTACGAGGAGCGCGATCGCCTGAACGACGAGCTGGAGAAGTTCGTCAACGAAGGCCCGGAGCCGGTGGAGCGCACTCTGATGAGAGCTCACGTCTGAGCTCAGATCGTGGACGAGAGCTCCCGGGACCGGGCCAGCTGCTTGGTCCTGGCCAGGCCGTCCTCGAGGAGCTCCAGCGTCCCGCAGCGCCGCTCGTACCTCAGGCCGAGCTCCACGGCGAACTTCCGGGACATTGCCTCGAACTCCTCCACGCTCCCCAGCCCGTCGTCGATGAACAGGACGCGCTGGTAGCCGTTGAACATCGTCCTCAGGAACCAGTCGACGTCCACCCCTATCTCCTGGTAGTTGGGCATCTGCTCCCTGAGCTTGCGCTCGAACCACTCCCTCCCCATCTTCGAGAAGTACGGGGTGTGGTACATCGTTCCCGCGCAGGTCCTGCGCTCCCGGTCGTACTCCTCCGGGGTGATGAGCACGCCGATGCAATCGTCCCCGCACAGCTGGACGGTGGGGACCTTCATCTCCGCGGTCACGTTCTTGAGGGAGTTGCATATGCCGTAGCCCAGCAGGACCGCGTCCACCTTGCCCTCGAGCGAGTTGACCTTGTCGATGACCGCCCTCTTGAGCATCTCCGGGTACTCGTGGAGGCCGAACTCCAGGTACTCCTTGTAGGCGATGTCCCCGTCGCCCTTGGTCAGCTCCTCGAGGCCCCGCTCGAAGGTCTCGCAGGCGATTATTCCTATCCTCATGCCCATCTCCTGGCGGAGCTTCTCCCTTGCATCATGGCTCCGCCGCTCCAGCTACGTTCATCGTAATATTAATGTATTTCCAAGTCATACTTTTCTATTACCATGAAGGACGACCTCCGGGACCAGATCGCCGCCCTGCGGGCAGAGGTGCGCCAGCTGAGCGACTCGTTCGTCGGCCTGCGCGACGCGGAGGTGCGCGCGGTGTTCTCCCGTCAGGTGCGGCCGGTGCTAGAGGAGCGCATCGACCGGGCCCTCAACTGGCCAGGTTCCAGGGCCAACGGGGAGCTCAGGGCCGCGCTGTCGGGCTGGATGGACGATGTCTTCGAGGCGTTCAAGCGAGGTGGCCCGGAAGAGGGGGTGCGGTACCTGGAGCGGAGGAGCGCCCGGAGCGTCCGAGGTGTGATCCCATGCTTTGAAGAGCTCGCCGACGCCCTGGAGGAGCAGATCCGCTCCTACTTTGGCACCTTCGGCGGCGTGGTGAGCGGGTCGAACGGCGCCCGCCTTTCGGTGCGGACGGTCGATGAGCTCTCGCCGCAGAAGGTCGAGGAGGCACTGGCACCCCTGTCCAACGGCATCCGGATCGGGATCCTGCAGCATCTGGCCCGGGAGGATGACGGCCTCGCCTCCCTATCCCGAGGGCTGGGGTTGCAGAAGGGGCACCTCCAGTTCCACCTCCGCTCCCTGCTGGAGGGCGGCTACGTGGAGTACGACCGCAAGAGCCGGCTGTACTCCCTAAGCTCCCGGGGAAGGAAGGCCCTCAGCGGGCTGGCGAGGTTAATGGACGAGCTTGGCAGTTAGGAAAAATGAGAGGAAAGGGGGCGACCCGCTCACCGGATGATGCCCATCTTCAGGGCCATGCCGGTGAGGCCGAACAGGCCGCCGATGAACACCAGGCCGCCGTCGAAGCCGATGTTGCTGCCGAACATCGCCGCCACTCCCCAGAACAGGAAGATGGCCGACAGCCCCAGGACGATCATGTCCAGGTACTGCTCGATCGGCTTGAGGATGTGCGGCATGACCACCATGCCCAGGAGCAGCAGGCCGCCGACGATGGCGAACATGCCGAGCAGCACGTACTGCGCGCGGGCGAACAGGGAGAGCGAGGCGAAGTTCTCGAACCCCGCCGCCAGCAGCAGCGCCGCGGCGATGAGGAACAGTACCTCCCCGAGGTGGACGCTCTTCACCGTCGGCGTCCTGGGCAGCTGGTAGAGCTGGGACGGGTAGGGCGGAGGGCTCGGCGGCGCCTGCTGGTTCGGCTGAGCGTTTCCCTCGGGCGGAGCCTGCGGGGGCAACGGGGCCGCCGGCTCGGCCGCGGGGCTGCCCAGCGGGGAGCCGCAGTTCATGCAGAACGCCGCTCCCACCGCGTTCTCGTTTCCACAGTTATTGCATCTCATGACATGCACCCTTCTTTCCGGTCCACTCCCCTGGCCAAGTTATATAATTTGGCCTCCCGGATGCTAGCGTCAATAATTGGTTCCGGCATCGAGGGATAGTCTCTTGAACGTTACCCTCGATTGGGGTGGGCATGCGGTGCTCGATCGGGGTCGATATTGGCCACACCAACATCCGGGCGGCGAGGGTCGCGGACGGCGTTCCCACGGAGGTGCGCAAGGAGCGCACCGACGTTCCAGGGGGGCCGGAGAGCGTGCTGGAGCAGGCCCGCCGGCTGATCGCCGAGCTGAGCGGGGGAGACCGGCTCCCCGTCGGGGTCGGCATTGCCGGCCAGTGCGACAGCGCACAGGGGGTGCTGCGCTGCGGACCGGGCTTCTGGTGGCCGGACATGCCGTTCCGGGACCGGCTGTCCGCGGCCGTCGGCGCGCCGGTGGTCCTGCGCAACGACGTGGTGATGGCCACGGTGGGGGAGTGGAAGCACGGCGCCGGGCGGGGGGTCGACGATCTCGTCTGCCTGTTCGTGGGCACCGGCGTCGGCGGCGGGGCGGTGGTCGGCGGCCGGCTGCTGGAAGGAGCCTCCGGCTGCGGGGGCCACTTCGGCCACGTGTCGGTGCAGATGGACGGGCCGGTGTGCTCCTGCGGCCGGCGGGGGTGCGTGGAGGTGTACGCCGGCGGGAGCAACGTGGAGAAGCGGGCGCGGCTAGCCCTCGACGGGAGCGTGCTGAAAGAGATGAGCGGCGGGCGTCCGGGGAGCATCACCTGCTCGATGGTGGCGGAGGCCGCGGAGAGGGGGGACGAGTCCTCGCTCCGCATCCGCGACGAGATGGCCGCGGCACTCTCCTCGGGGGTGGCCAGCATCATCAACTCCCTCAACCCCGCCAGGGTGGTCCTGGGCGGCTCCGTCATGTTCGGCTTCCCCGAGCTCCACAGCATGGTGGCCAGGGGCGCCCTGGAGCAATGCCTCCGGCCGGCCGCGGACAAGCTGACGATAGAGCGGTCGGCGCTCGGGGACCTCGCCGGGACGGTGGGGGCGGCCACGATGGCGCTCGAGTTCTACGGCTGACGCCCGCGCCTCGAAGCCTCGGCGTCGATGGTGGCGAGGAGCGCCCTGAGCCGCCGGCCCTTGAGCTGCACCTCCTTCCTATCGAGACTCTGAGCTTCGGGACACAGCGGATCGATGAAAACCTCGCCGTCCTGGTCGAGGTTGACCGGGTACAGCGCGCAGCCCAGCGGGCGGGACCGGTACTCGCGGCACCTCCCGGCCTCGGGATCGTAGAAGAAGCACCATATGCCCGCGTTCTTCAGCCGGGGGATGCCGTCCACCCCGATGTACGAGAACTCGTCCCGGCGGAACCCGCGGCGCTCCAGGCGGGCGATGTCGGCCTCGCTGAGCTCCATCATGGTCTCCTGGCAGCACTTGCGGCAGTGGGAGCAGCGCATCACCCTCCCCTACGCTCTTCTCCTCTTAATGCTCATCGGAGCGCAGCAGGNNGGGCGTTGATCGCCACCACGATGGTGGACACGCTCATCAGCGCCGCGCCGGCCGCCGGCGTCAGCAATATCCCCTGGGCCGCCAGTGCTCCGGCGGCCAGGGGTATGGCGACGGCGTTGTAGCCGGTGGCGTAGATCAGGTTCTGCACCATCTTCGAGTAGGTGCGGCGGGAGAGGGAGATGACCTTGGGGACGTCGCGGGGATCGTTGCGCACCAGGATGATGTCCGCCGAGCCCACCGCGACGTCCGTGCCGGCGCCGATGGCCACC
>DAVH01000037.1:2001-4928 GCA_002508545.1 Methanomassiliicoccus sp. UBA6 | reverse complement strand
GTCTGGCGCCGCGCGACGCGACGCGAGGCGCGGCTCATCCGCTCCCGCTGCCACCACGCCCTGGAGCGCTGGCGCCTCCGCCGCGGGACGCGGAGGCGCCAGGGGCCGAGCTCCTAGCGGATTCCTTGATCGATGAGCGGCTTGATGGTCCCGATGTTCTGCGGGGTCGCGGTCCCGACGCCGGTGTCGATGTGCAGACCGGGGATCAGGTAACGCTTGGTCCAGACGATCTGCATGACGGGGAGGTAACCCTGCAGGTAGAGCACCTGGTCGAAGCTGGCGGTGATCCAGCCGCCCTGGATGGCGCTGACCGTCGCGGGGGAGAGGTCGATGCCGCCGCAGATGATGTCACCCGGCTTCTTCCCCGCCGCCTGCAGGACCTTCGGCAGGATGGCAGTGATGCTGCCGTGCTGGGTTCCGATGGCCTTGAGATCGGGGTGGGCCTGAAGGTAGGCGGTGAGGATCGGGATGGCCAGCGACGTGTCGCTGTCGACCGCCGCCGAGACGTCGAGCTTTTCCACCTGGAGCCCGGCCTTGGTCAGCGCGTCGTAGACGCCCTGGCTGCTCCGGCTCCGGCCTTCCTGGTGCCAGATGTCGTAGACCAGGGCCTTGTCCCCTTGCTTCAGCCCTGCCTTGACCATCGCCTGCCCCGTCAGGAAGCCTCCCTGATACAGGTCGGCGCCGGCATACCCGAAGCCCTTCGACTGGTACTTCGCTTCCAGGCCCGGCAGCGGGTTGTTGCCGCTCGTGATGATGATGCCGTCCTTCTCCGCCTGATCGACCAGCGCCGCAAAGGCCGGCTCGCCAGGATGGCCCATGATCGCGATGCCGTCGGGCTTGGCCGCCAGCGCCTGCTTGAACTGATCGATCATCGTCTGCTGATCCCACTTCGAGTACTGCTCGATCAGCTTGACGTTGTTCGCGGCGGCGGCCGCCCGGGCCCCGTTGGTGCGCGCCAGCGTTGCGCCGTCGCCCTGCGTGCCTCCGCACTGCATGTAGATGACGAGCTGCTTGTCGGCGGCGCTCGCCTGGGTCGAGAAAAGGGCCCCGAAGAGAGCCGATGCCAGAATCAGCCAAATCGACTTGCGCACGGAATCCTCCGTCTGTGTAACGGGATGGACCACGGCCCGCGACACGCGCGGCCGCTCACGTGAACGACGAAACAACCGCACCCCCTTTCTTGCTATCGCGATCCCGTGCCCCGACGGCGCGCTCACTCCCTCATGGTCCGTCCGGGCCCGGCGATTCACCGATCGCGGGGGCCTGCGATCGCAGGCCCCATTTCCGAGCGGCTCGAGACAGTGCGGATATCCCATCCTCCCCGATGATCACGTTCAAGATCACCACGGCCGCCATGACGAGCCCTTCGACGAGCTGCACCCAGTAGCCCCCGATCCCCGTTGCCACGACGCCCGCTTCCAGGGAGCCGATGATGTAGGCGCCGAAGAGGGTCCCCACCAGCACGCCGTGGCCGCCGGCGATCGAGGTTCCGCCGATGAACACGGCCGCCATGGCCGTCAGGAGCATCCCCTGTCCCTGGGTCGGGAAGAACACGTTGACCTCGAGGGTGAGGAGGATTCCGGCGAAGGCGGCGATCATCCCGTGGATGGTGAAGAGCCAGATGCGCGTGGCCTCGACGTTGATCCCCATGACGCGGGCGACCTCGGCGTTGTCGCCGATGAACATGATGGCCTCGCCGAACTTGTGCCGGTTGAGGATGAACCAGAGGAACACCGTGAGCGCGATCCCCCAGAGTGCCTGGACGGGGAAGACCCCGAACAGGCGACCCACGAAGATGCCGTGGAGCGCGGTGGCGGTGACCGTCTCGATGTTGATCTGGAGCCCTCCGGCGATCAGGACCGTGACCCCATACCAGAAGAACTGCGTGGCCAGGGTCGCCATGATGGACGGCACCTTCAATCGTGCCACCAGGAAGCCGTTGAGGTAGCCGACCAGCGCGCCGGCGACGATCGCCAGCAGGAAGCCGAACGCGGTCGCCTGGAACGTCTTGAAGACCCAGGTGAAGACGAACCCCGACAGCGCTATCACCGCGGGGAAGCTGAGGTCGATCTCACCAGCCGTGATGACAAACGTGAGCCCCAGCCCGAGGATGAGCATGGGGGGCACGGTCTGGAAGAAGGACATGTAGATGCGGTAGCCGGTGAAGACCGCGGGCGCGGCGAGGATGAACACTCCGTACAGGACCGCGAGCACGACCGCGATCGGAAGGCCCTCGAGCCGACCCAGAAGCCCGAAGCGAGGGTTTGCCCGATTCATGGCTCCACCTTGTCCTTCAGCCCGTGCGAGTACTCGAGGAGGAACTCGTCCAGCTCCTTCAAGGAGATCTTGGCCTTCGGGATGCTCGCGACGAGCTCCCCCCGGTCGATGACGATGAAGCGGTCGGAGATCTCGTAGACGTCGGTGATGTTGTGCGAGATGTAGATGCTCGCCTTGCCCGCCTCCTTGATCTTGTGCACGAAGTTCAGCACCTTGCGCACTTCCTTCAGGGAGAGGGCGACCGTCGGCTCGTCGAGGATGATGAGCTCGGCCTCGAAGTGCATCGCCCTGCCGATCGCCACCCCCTGGCGCTCGCCGCCGGACAGCTTGCTGGCCTTGGAATCGACGCCGATCCCCTTGCCCCGGAAGCCGATGGTGTTGACCATGATCTCGGTGGCGATGTCCTTCTCCGCCTTGACCTTCAGGAAGCCGAGCGGATAGGTGAGCTCGCGGCCGATGAAGAAGTTCCTCCACATGGCCTGCTTCTCGCCAAGGGACTTGTCCTGGTAGACCGTCTCGATGCCCAGGGAGTGCGCCTTCTTCACCGAATACGACCTGGTGTCGACCTTCCGATCGGCGATGTACAGCTCACCGGACGTGGGCGGAAAGACTCCGGTGAGGACCTTGACCAGCGTCGACTTGCCGGCTCC
>DAVH01000037.1:0-1989 GCA_002508545.1 Methanomassiliicoccus sp. UBA6 | reverse complement strand
GGCACACACGGATCCGAAGTATTTCTCGATGTTGACCATGCGCAGCGAGGTGCGCGCCTTTGAAGGCTCAGCCACGAAGCATTCTCCTTTCACAACGGTGCGCCCGCCGGACGGGTACGGTGGTGTTCCGTTCCAGGTAGAGGTCTGCGAGGACACGTGCCGCGAACGGCGCTCCTGCGCGACTCCCATCCTCCGGGAAGGGCGCCAAACGCGTCATCGAACGGCCGGGGGGATTCATTGCGGAGTGCAGGGTGGGTACCGGTCCGCATCGCCATCCGAGTTCTCGCGCGGCGAGGGCGAAGCGTATCAAACGGCGGACGGCACGTCTTCGGGGAACCGGCTCATCCGAGGTCCCGCCTGGGTAGGTCTCATCATGGCCATGTTCCTGGCCATCTCCGGGCGGTGGGGGAACGTCCACATCCCCCGGTGATCATGATCGCGGTGTTCCTGCTGGGCGGGCTGGTGCTCGAGTACACCAGGCTCGGACGCTACGCGTACGCCATCGGCGGGAACGAGACCGCCAGCGTGCTCTCCGGGATCGGCGTCAGGGCGGACAAGACCATCATCTGCACGCTCTCGGGCTGACCTGTGGCATCGCGGCGGTGATGCTCACCGCCCGGCTCGCTTCAGTGGTGTCCGTCGCCGCCGACGGCTACGAGCTCGGCGCCATCGCTGCGGTGGTCATCGGCGGCACGAGCCTCATGGGAGGCGAGGGCAAGCTCTCGGGCACGCTCATCGGCTCGCTCATCATCGGGGTGGTGAACAACGGCCTCATCCTGCTCTTCGTTCCCCAGGGCCCGCAGCGGATGGTGAAGGGCGGCGCGATCATCATCCTGGCGGTCTGGGTGGACCTCCTGACCAACCGCGGCCGCCGCTGACCCCTCACCCTGGGCGCCCCGTCCGGAGGCCTCGAGCGGAGAAGCGTGCGAGCGGCGGGACTGTCCATAGACGTACAGGCGGAGGCTCGGCTTGCGCCTGCGCCGTTCGATCCCATTCGTGCTGGCCGCCTCCGTGCTCTTCTCGGGGAGGGCGGGCGCGCAGGAGGATGCGAGGCGCTGGCGGCTCGGGGTGGCCGAGGGAGTGGGAACTCAGCAGGCATTCCCGTTCAACAAGCCGCTCTACAAGCACGACTTCTGGGCCTTCAAGATCCTCCTCAACCGCGCGCTCGGGAGCAAGGGTGCGTTCAGCTGGGAGGTGCAGCTCGAGCCGTCCGTCTACGTCGTCCGGCACCGGCTCCTCAACCCGTACTACGTCCAGCCGTCGTGGGGGGCCGATTACCTGGCACAGCGGGTCCGGTACGCCCGGGGCGTGCAGATCACCGAGTACGTCCTCAACGCCGGGCTGGTGGGCCGGTACAGCCCGACGAGGAGAATGAGCCTCTTCCTCCTGGTGAGCACCGGGCCGATGTACTCGGACGCCGCCACCGAGCGCCTCGCCAAGGGCCTCGCCTTCTCCGACATCCTGGCCTGCGGCGTGGGGTACCGGCTCGGAGGGCTCCTCCTCGAGCTCCGCCCCGGGCTGAGGCACGTCTCCAACGCCCACACCCAGGACCCGAACGGCGGGTACAACACGGTCACCATCGATCTCGCGGTGTGGTCTTCCCCGTGACGGGGTGCGGCCCGCTCAGAACCCGCTCGCCGGGAACAGCAGCACCTCGTCGATAGACTCCGCCCCGGCGAGCAGCATGAGCACGCGGTCGAGCCCGATGGCCACGCCGCCCGAGGGCGGCATCCGGCC
The DNA here is from genome assembly GCA_002508545.1 of Methanomassiliicoccus sp. UBA6. Taxonomy (GTDB): domain Archaea; phylum Thermoplasmatota; class Thermoplasmata; order Methanomassiliicoccales; family Methanomassiliicoccaceae; genus UBA6. The sequence continues at coordinate 252 of DAVH01000037.1, read as the reverse complement.
CACCGCCTCCAGGAACGGCTCGTCGAGCGGGTAGACCGGCCTCCCCAGCCGCGCCCGGAGCCGTTGCTCCTCGACCAGCCGCGCCCGCTGCTCGGCCGCGTCGGTGAGCTCGGTGAAGCCGTTGGCCAGCTCCAGCCCCCCGGCGTAGAGCTCGAACCGTTCCGCCCAGCGGGGATCCTCGGGCTTGACGCGGGAGAGCGCCGCCATCGAGGCCGGCCAGTCCACCAGCCACGTCGGTCGCTCCAGGCCCAG
>DAVH01000021.1 GCA_002508545.1 Methanomassiliicoccus sp. UBA6 | reverse complement strand
GGCGCGGCAGGCCGCGGTCACGGTGTTCTTCATCAGCATGGTGATGGTCATCGGGCCGACGCCCCCGGGCACTGGAGTTATCGCGGAGGCCTTCTCCGACACCGCGTCGAAGTCCACATCGCCCACCCACCGGTAGCCCTTCTTGGCCGCGGGGTCCTCGATGCGGTTGGTGCCGACGTCGATGACCACCGCTCCGGGCTTGATCATGTCCGCGGTGATGAACCTCGGAGAACCGATGGCGGCGATGACGATGTCCCCCAGGCGTACGAGGGACGCGAGGTCGCGGGTGCGCGAGTGGCACAGCGTCACCGTGGCGTTGGCGNNCGGCTTGCCGACGATGTTGCTGCGACCGACGATGACCACGTGCTTGCCCTCGGGATCGTTCCCCGAGCGGACCAGCATCTCCTGGATGCCGTGCGGGGTCGCCGGAAGGAACATCGGGTTGCCGATGAGCATCCTGCCGACGTTGACCGGATGGAACCCGTCGGCGTCCTTGGCCGGGTCGATGCGCATGATGACCTTGTTCTCGTCGATGTGCTTCGGCAGCGGCAGCTGGACCAGGAAGCCGTGGATGGTAGGGTCGGCGTTCAGCTGGTCGACGGTCTCCAGTACCTTCTCCTCGGGGGTGTCCTCGGGCAGGACGATGGTGCGGGAGTAGAGCCCGAGCTCCTCGCATCCCTTGGCCTTGTTGCGCACGTACTGCTGGGACGCTGGGTCCTCGCCGACCAGCACCACCGCCAGGCCGGGGGTGATCCCCCGCTCCTTCAGCTCTGCGACCTTGACCCTGAGCTCCTGCTTGATCTGCTCCGCGATCTCGGGACCGCGTATGACCTTCGCGACCATTTTTCTAACCTTCTGGGAGTAGAGGTGAAAAGGGCTATAATCATATTGGGGCGGGATTTCTCTCCACGGCGGTGGCAAATGCCAGGATGAACGCGCTTTCGGTCATCCGGCCCCTTCTAGCCCCGCGCAGGCTCGGCCAGCAGGGTGATCGAGGCAGAGGTCCCGACCGCAAGGGCGGGGCAGCTCATCACTGGAGACGGTCGGCAGCTTGATGCCCTGAAAATCCTATGTCCTGCCGGAGAACGAGATGGTGTACTGTCGTCGCTGCGGCCAAGCCCTGAGGGAACAGGACCGCTTCTGCCCGAACTGCGGGGCCGCCGTCCGGGACCAGCTCCCTCCGCCGGTGTACCCATACGAGGCTCGCAGCAACGATCATACGCTGGCGATCGTCGTCGTGGTGGTCGTGGTCGTCATCGTGCTGCCCATATTGTTCTCCGGACTGCTCTATCTAATGGTGATGGGGTTCGGGCCTTCCGGGCCGTCCTCCGCCGACCTGACCGTTCGAAAGCCCAGCGCCGACATCATCAACTTCTAGGTCACCGGAACGAGCACATGGGTCGAGCTTACTGAGGTATGGATCGATGTGCGCACCCCCGGAGGCGAGTTCGGCATGAACCCTGGGGCCGGCCTCGAGGTGGACAACAGAAGCCTGGGCGGGGGCGGGGACATCACCGTCACCTACTACGACAAGGACGCCGACCGGATGCTCAGCGGCGGCGACCAGATCATCGTGGAGTCGACCCTCGGGCCCCTGGAGTACGGGAAGTACGAGATCCGCCTGGAGCGCGGTCCGGACGGGCCGGTGATCGCGAGCGCCGTCGCGATGGTCCCCTAGTCCCGAACGGTTTTTAATGTTCTCTTGACTTCCCCCCTGGTGACCAAGATGAAGGCCGACATCGACATCGCTCAGGAGGCCGTCATGCGGCCCGTCGAGGAGATCGCCGCCACCCTAGGGCTTTCCAGGGATGACCTGGAGCTGCACGGACGATACATGGCAAAGGTCCCGCTGGACGTCCTCCGCCGCTTCGACGGCCGGAAGGACGGGAAGCTGGTGCTGGTCACCGCGATCACCGCGACCAAGGCCGGGGAGGGAAAGACGGTCACATCCATCGGGCTGATGGAGGCGCTGGGCCACATCGGCGTCAAGGTCATGGGCGCGCTGCGCGAGCCTTCCATGGGCCCGGTGTTCGGCATCAAGGGCGGGGCGACCGGCGGCGGACGGGCGCAGGTGTACCCCATGTGGGACATCGACCTGCACTTCACCGGGGACATCCACGCGGTCACCTCGGCGCACAACCTGCTGTCGGCGATGGTGGAGAACCACATCGCCCACCGCAACGAGCTGGATATCGATCCCACCCGGGTGGTGTGGAAGAAGGCGATCGACATGAACTGCCGCGAGCTCCGGGACATCGTGGTGGGGCTGGGCGGGAGGACGGTGGGAGGCGTGCCGCGCGAGAGCGGCTTCGTCATCACCGCGGCGTCAGAGATCAGCGCCATCCTGGCGCTGGCGACGTCCATCGAGGACCTCCGGAAGCGGTTGGAGCGGATCGTGGTGGCGTACAACCGGAAGGGCGAGCCGGTGCGCGCTGGCCAGCTGGACTGCGTCGGCTCGATGCTCATCCTTCTCAAGGACGCCATCAAGCCCAACCTGGTGCAGACCCTCGAGGGCCAGCCGGTGTTCGTCCACGGCTTCCCGTTCGCCAACATCGCCCACGGCAGCAACAGCCTCCTGGCCACGCGGTACGCCCTCAAGCTCGCGGACGTCGTGGTCACCGAGGGCGGGTTCGCCTCCGACCTGGGAGCGGAGAAGTTCTTCGACATCGTCTGCCGGCAGGCGGGGTTCAGGCCGGACTGCGCGGTGATCGTGGCATCGGTCCGCGCGCTCCAGATGCACGGCGGGGCATGCCTGGAGGACGCAGTGGAGTGCGAGGGTGATGTCGCCTCGCTGCGGAGGGGCTTCGCCAATCTCGACAAGCACATCGAGATCGTGCGCCGGTACGGCGTGCCGGCGATCGTCGCGCTGAACCGCTTCAACACCGACACCGCGGAGGAGATCGAGGCGGTCAGGGAGCACTGCGCTCAGCTAGGCGTGCCCTGCGCCCTCTCCGAGGTCTTCGTCCGCGGAGGGCCGGGTGGCAAGGAGCTCGCGGAGACGGTCATGCGGGTGCTGGAGGAGCAAGAGAGCGACTTCCGGCCGCTGTACGATACCCAGCTGAGCATCGAGGAGAAGATCCGCACAATCGCCACCGAGATCTACGGGGCGAGGGACGTGCGGTATGTCGGCACCGCGATGCGGGACATCCGGGCCATCGAGCTCGCCGGCAACGACAAGCTGCCGGTGTGCATGGCCAAGACCCAGCTGTCGATCACCGACGACCCCAAGCTGAAGGGCGCCCCGAGTGGATGGACGCTCACGGTGAAGGAGGTCCTGCTCTCCGCCGGCGCGGGGTTCATCGTTCCGCTGTGCGGCGACATCATGCTCATACCCGGCCTGCCGTCCGAACCGGCGGCCAAGCGGATCGACTACACCGACGACGGCCGGTACGTCGGCCTTAGCTGAGACCGGCGTTCGAGGCGAGGGCGTCAACGACCATCGTCCCGACCTCGGCCAGGTCCTCGATGTGCAGGAACAGCGCGGCGGTCTCGTCGAACAGCACGCTGGCGGCCGCGGGAACCTCCTCGTCCCCGCTCCACAGCACCACGGTCACCGGCACTTTAGGGAGGGCTGCGATGACATACTTGTTGTCCCCCAGCCGGGTCGCGCCCAATGCCTCCAGCGCGCCCATCACCGCCCCGGGGTCGCGGTCGAACATGCCGCTGATGGCGTCGATCACCCGGCGCTTGAACGCTCCGTAGAACACGTTGCCCCCGGGCAGCTGGCGGTAGGAGACCGGCCGCCCGGTCGGGCCGGCCGGGGAGGCGTTGGACAGGTAGTGGAGCACCACGATCGCCTCCAGCGTTCCCGCCTCCCTGCCGTCCATGATGACCTTGCGGCTCCGCTGGTCGACGATGCACCGGCGGCCGAGGACCTCGATGGCCACGCTCCCGTCCGCGACGGTCCCCCCGGCGTTCGCGGCCTTCTCCTCCAGGCCGCTGTCCTTGAGCCTCGCCCATGCCTCCTCCAGGGCTGCCTCGTAAGCCTGGGCCATGGTCTCAGCTCGGTAGGTTCGAGCGCAGATGCTCGCTAACGGTCACGAACTCGATGCCCCGCGCCATCATCTCCTTGAGGACGTACTTCACTTTGCCGACCTCCCGCTCCGCCCGCTCCTCGCCGCGCTCCCCGCCCAGCGATTCAACGACATGCCAGCTGTGGTCGGCCAGGACCAGCAGCCCGTCTTCGTGCGCGGAGGCGAGCCGGAGGTAGTCGTCCGGTTTCCGGCGGCCCTCGTGCATCGGCCAGAGGTAGGACTGGAGCTTCCTTCCGTCGGACTCCCGGCACTGGGCCAGGGGCACCTCCAGCAAGCCTCCGGCCAGGGGATAGGGCCGGAGCCCGGCGCCCACATCGCCGAACAGCGTGGAATCGTACAGCAGGCCGCGCTGCATGAGCACCCTCGCGACCGTGTCGTCAATATGCTGGTAGGGGCACCGGAACCCGTCGGGCCTCCGGCCGAAGACCGTCTCGACCGAGGACAGGGAGCGGCCGATTATGGCGTCCAGCCACTCCTCGGACGGCCGGACGCCGGTGCTCTCCCCGGTGAGGTCCTCGTGCTCGTAGCCGTGGGCGGCGACCTCGTGGCCGCGCATCAGACCCTTGAGGTCCATTCTTTCCGACAGAACCTCGGCGGCACGCCCCTCCCAGAAGAAGGTGCCCTCGATCCCCAGCTCGCCCAGCATCGCCACCAGGCGCTCCAGGCCCTCCCTCGTGGACGAGTACCGGGGAGCGGCCCCGCCCCGGCACCAGCTCTCCACGGTCCCGGCCCTCGGCTCGTTGACGTCGCGGTCCACGTCCACGGTGAAGGCGGCATAGCGCATGCCTATGCATGGATGCCGCGATAATTAACGGTTTCAGCGTCCGGCGGAACGCCACCCTTATATAGGCAGATTCGTTGAGAAAGGCCAGGCTAAAGAGGAAGCGGTGATGAAGCAGGTCCTGATACTGGGCGGCGGCGCTGCCGGTCTGGCCGCCGCGGTCGAGCTGTCACGGAGAGGGATACTCTCGACGGTGGTGGACAGCGCACCGTCGGCCGGCGGGATGGCCGCACGGCTGGCGTGCAAGGGCTCGCCCGCCTGCCAGCATTGCGACGCCTGCCTTCCCCACGACCTGAGGAGGGAGGCGCTCCTGAGCCCGATGGTGAACCTGCTGGTCAGCTCGGAGCTGGGGTTCATCGCCAGGGGCGAGCACGGCTTCCAGGCGACGGTCAGGCGACCGGAGGGCTGCGAGGACTACGATTTCAGCGCGGTGATCCTCGCGGTCGGCGCCCTGCCCTTCGATCCGGACAAGGACCCAAGGCTCCATTCCCGCGACAGTCCGGATATCATATCGTCCCTGGACATCGAGAGGTCGCTGGCGGAGTCGAACTCGCTGGCCGTTCCCTCGACCGGCAGGGTGCCGGAGAGCATGGCCATCATCCAGTGCGTCGGGTCCCGGGACTCCCGTCACGGCGCCCCATATTGCTCGAAGGCCTGCTGCAAGTACGGCTCCAAGCTCGGCCGCAGGCTCCGGCACCTGTACCCGGGATTGAGGCTCACCTTCTTCTACATGGACTGGAGGCCGGTGGACGCCGGGGAGGCGGCACCGGAGGACTGGGCCGCGGAGGATGAGATGGTCCGGGCGGTGCGCTCCCGGCCCTCGGAGATCCTGGCGGCCGGGCGGCCGGTGGTGCGGTACGCCACCGAGGCGGACAACCTGGTCGAGGAGAGCTTCGACATCGTGATGCTGTCGGTGGGGATGCTCCCCCGCCCTGACAACCCTCGCCTCGCGGAGGCATTCGGGATCGGCGTGGACGAGCACGGTTTCCTCGTCTCCGAGCTCGAGGACGTCATCGTCGCGGGCACCTGCGCCGGCCCCCGGGACCTGGGGGAGAGCATCGAGGAGGGCACCGCCGCGGCGGGGCGAGCGGCAGCGTACCTGGGGGCGAGGCCATGAGCGCGCCGACGGTGCTCGTCGTTGGTGTGGGCTCGGCGGCGGTCGAGGCCGCCCGGGAGATCGTCGCTCAGGGCGGGAGGGCGGTGCTGGTGCGCTCCCTGGGATCAAGGAAGCAATGCTTCCTCCGGATCCCCAGCGGCATCGAGGTCATCGAGGCCGAGCTGGTCGGGGCGGAAGGCTCCCCCGGCAGCTTCCACGCTAGGCTCCGCGCCCCCGGCGGGGACGACATGGTCGTGGATTGCTCGGCGGTGGTCCTCTGCCCCTCCACCGGGGACAGGCCTGCTGGCGGCGCAGCGTCACTGGACGAGCGGTGCGCGGCCGAGGCGGCGGAGAGCGTCCGCAGCGTGGCCTTCGTGCTCCCTGCCGGCTCCCCCCGGCCGTCGTTCATCCGGGCGGTGAGGGCGGCGAGTGAGCTTAGAGCGAGGGCCGCCCGCCCATCGGTGGCGGCGTTCGCGGCCGAGATGACCGCCTACGGCACGGACGAGGTCGTCTACGCTCAGGCGCAGGCCGACGGCGTCCTGTTCGTCCGCACCCCCGAGGCCGAGGTATCTCTCGATCCGCCCCGGGTCGCGGCGAGGGACCAGACCACCGGGCGGGAGATCGAGATCTTTCCGGATCTGCTGGTGATGGAAAGGCGCAGCGAGCATGCCGAGGTCCTGACGTCCGGCAGCTTCGCCGTGGCCCGGGGGTCGCCGGGCATGGGCGCGGTGGCCACGGTGCGGGAGGGCATACTGTCCCCGGGGCCGGAGTACGAGAGGCTGGAGGCGGAAAGGGTCACCGGCGCAAGGGCCGCGGCCACCCGGGCCATGACCCTGGCCGTTCACCCGGAGGACCGCGCCTCCCGGGCAGCGGTGGTGGACCGCGAGCGGTGCGCGGCGTGCCTGACCTGCGCGAGGGTCTGCCCGTTCAGCGCCGCGCGGCCAGCGGAAGAGGGAAAGGCATCGATCGACGGGGCGCTGTGCCAGGCGTGCGGGGTATGTGTCGGAGCCTGCCCCGCCAGGGCACTGTCGCTGCCCTCCTACGCCGAGGTGGCCGAGCATGAGAGGGAGATAATAATGGGTGACCGACAATGACCGAGCCGATCATCGCGATGTTCATATGCAAGACCGCCCGCACCGCCCTCGCCGGGCCGGAGGGCGGCGAGACCGTTCCCCCGGAGGTGCAGGTGATCGAGCTCCCCTGCTCCGGCCGGGTGGACGAGGTCATGATGCTCCGGGCCCTCCGCCAGGGCGCCTGGGCGGCCATGGTGGTCGCCTGCCTGGACGGCAACTGCCGGAACCGCACCGGCAACTACCAGGCGAGGAAGAGGGTGGCCGAGGTCCGCTCCCTGCTATCGCAGCTGGGCCTGGAGCCCGATAGGGTGAAGATGTTCAGCGTGGCCTCCAACCAGCACGCCTGGCTCATGGAGGCGCTGGAGGGAATGCGCCGGTCGGCGCGCCAGTGGGGGCCGATCAGGATACTGGAGGGTGACGGATGATCATCGCCGAGCGGAAGGACCTGGGACACATAGTGAAGATGCTCGAGGGGAAAAGCAGGATCCTGGTGGCGGGGTGCCGCTCCTGCGTTTCGATCTGCCATGCTGGCGGAGAGAAGGAGGTCGCCACCCTGTCCGAGGCGCTCAGGCTGCTGGCCGGCTCCGAGGGCCGCGAGGTGGAGATCGCCGAGGTCACCGTCGAGAGGCAGTGCGAGAAGGAATGGGTGCGGGAGATCGAGCGCCAGGTCATGGACAGCGACGTGGTCGTGAGCATGGCCTGCGGCGTGGGCGCCCAGGTCCTGCAGGAGATGTATCCTCAAGTGATGGTCGTCCCCGGCCTAAACACCTCCAACATGGGCGCGCCGGAGGAGCCCGGCGTCTTCGCGGAGAAGTGCGGGGGCTGCGGGGACTGCGTCCTGCACCTCACCGGGGGAGTGTGCCCGGTGGCCAGGTGCTCCAAGAGCCTCATGAACGGGCCGTGCGGTGGCTCCCAGGACGGGAGGTGCGAGGTCAACCGCGACCTGCCGTGTGGATGGGACCAGATCTACCGCAGCCTGGAGCGGCTGGGGCGGCTCGACCTGCTCGAGGTGAACATACCTCCCAAGAACTGGCTGCCGTCGCGGTCGGGAGGGCCGCGCCGCATCGTGCGCCCCCCCGCGGTCCAGAGCGAAGAGGAGAAGGAGGCCATGAGATGAGGTCCGGCAGCAACCTCGAGAGGGTATTGGAGAGCGGCCGCTTCGCCGTTACCACCGAGATCGGCCCGCCGAAGTCCGCCAGCGCCGACCCGGTCAGGAGGAAGGCGGCCCTGCTGAGGGACAGCGCCGACGCGTTCAACCTCACCGACAACCAGACGGCCATCGTCCGCCTGTCGAGCATGGCCTCGTCGGTGGTCTGCCTGCAGGAGGGGGCGGAACCGGTCATGCAGATGACCTGCCGGGACCGCAACCGGATCGCCATGCAGTCCGACCTGCTGGGCGCGGCCGCGCTGGGGATCAGGAACGTGCTGTGCATCTCCGGCGACCACCAGACCTTCGGGAACCAGAAGGAGGCCAAGAACGTCTACGACCTCGATTCGGTGCAGCAGCTGATGGTGTTCCGCCAGATGCGCGACCTCGGGCAGGTGTGGGGCGGGGACGTGCTGGAGGAGCGCCCCCAGGTGTTCCTGGGCGCTGCCGCCAATCCCTTCGCTGACCCCTTCGAGCTTCGGGTGGCCCGCCTGGCCAAGAAGATCAACGCCGGCGCGGACTTCATCCAGACGCAGGCGGTGTTCGACCTCGACCGCTTCGAGAGGTTCATGGCCATGGTGCGCGAGCGCGGCCTCGACCGCAGGACCCACATCCTCGCGGGCGTCATCCCGCTGCGCTCGGCCAACGCCGCCCGGTACATGAAGACCAAGGTGTCCGGGATGAGCGTTCCGGACGAGGTGGTGGACCGCATGAAGAACGCCGCGGACCCCAAGAAGGAGGGCGTCAAGCTGTGCGTGGAGACCATAGACCGGCTGCGCTCGATCCCCGGCGTCCACGGCGTCCACATCATGGCCATCGGGTGGGAGGATATCGTGCCGTCCGTGGTCCAGGAGTGCGGCCTCGCGCCCAGGCCGTAGGTCAGCGCCGGAGATGTCGCCCCACCTGGTTCGCCGCGACGTTGATCATCCACAGTAGGGGAGAGGCGTACCATACGATGAAGCGGAGGGGGAACCCCGCGACCTGGACGTCCCAGAAGATGGGGAGCAGGGTGAGGTAGAACGCCGCGGAGTAGAAGATCCGGCTGTTCCTCAGTCTCCGCTCGTTCCTCGCCCCCTCCTGGTCGCCCCGCTCGAGGTGCATCTCCATGGATCGGTGGAGCATCGCTCCCAGGCATGCCATGATGGTGCCCACGATGATCGCGTAGGCCGAGGAGGCGGTCTCCAGGACCTCGTCGACGTTCCCCTCATCGACCATGACGTTGAGGACGAACGGCTCCAGGGACACGCACAGAAGGAGGACGAGGTTGAGGAGCAGGGCCGACGGCGTCTCCACCGTGATCTTGGACATGATGTACGAGTAGTTCAGCCAGACCGAGATCAGGATGAGGAAGCTGAAGACGAACCACAGGATGCTGGTCATCAGGTCCAGCGTGTCCTGTTGGTCCTGCAGGGTCAGCACCAGCGCTCCGATGGACAGCGCCAACCCGAAGACCAGATCGGTCAGCGATTCGATCCTGACCCGCTGCATCGCCGCTCTGGTGAACTACGGACCCCCCGCCTCAAATAGGTGACCGTTACTGGGGCTCGGGGCCGGGCAATATTATTTTCTGACCACTATGCCAAAATTATATCCCTGCTCCAGCATATTCCCCCCGATACCATGGATGAGAAACGTTGCTGGTTCTGTCGCCGCGGAAAGAGGGAACTGCTGGAGGAGCTCCCCGAAGGGTTCTGGGACGAGCAACAGGAGATGTTCTTCGACGTCGAGGTCATCGGCAGGGTCAGCGGCGTGGACAGGGTCAGGCCGGGGGACATCCCTCACAGCCGCCACTTCCGCCGGAGGGGCGCTCCGGAGGACGAGGTGCACTCCTTCGACGACCGCAGGTTCGCCATCGTGGGAAGGAAGTGCAGCCGGGTGAGCGTGTGCCGCATCTGCCGCAGCCTGGAGACCGCCCTTACCTCGGTCTCGGAGGACGGCAGGGGAACGATCCCGTACCGAGTGGTATACCCGCCAGCGACCGAGGAGCTGGCGGTGGCCCGGTGCTGGGAGCGCTACCGCTCCGAGGAGAAGAAGCTCGAGGCGGACTACCCCGACGAGGCGTACCGCGTGCTCCTGGCGATCCAGCGGATGAACGTCGGGTCGCCGATCACCCTCTGGGACCTGTCCCAGGAGATGAACGTGTTCAACCACCGCTCGCTGGAGAGGCCGGTGGCCCACCTGCTGGCGCAGGCGCCCGGGCTGGGGGTGCTGGACAGCAAGAGCCTCACCCTGTACCTAAATGACGGCGGGGCCAAGATCGACGAGCTGGTCGCCAGGTACGAGGAGTTCTACCAGCAGCGGGAGGTCAGCGTCTCGGTGCCCGATGTTCCCGCGCACGGCAACGAGGTCCTGGCGCGCATCAGGAAGCTGAACTTCCCCGAGGATGGGCGCTACTCGAAGTGGTGAGATAATAAAACGAAGCGGAAGGCCTTGCGGCCAGCCGTTGGGTTTGGGTCGTTAGACCGCAGGACCGGCTCACCGGCGTCCGGCCTTGATCTTGACAAAGGTCCATGCAGCCGCGAAGAATACCACAGCGCCGCTGAAGTAGACGAGCTCAAACACAGTTTTCACCTCCTTCCAGTTAGCCCCCCCTCTGGGGCTCCAAAACTAGTTTGGAACAGGGACTATTTATCGTTTTCTTTTTAGATAATAGTAAAAATTTTATTGCATTTTCATCACGAACTTAAGGTTTGCTCGCTCGGCAGCTTCCGTTTGTCAGACATATAATTTCCGCCCTTGTTGCCGCATCTCCGAGCGACAATATGATTAATGAATTAATTATAAAAATAATAAAAGATTTGAAGAGTTTTTCATCGCCTTGCCGCGATCCCGCTCAGACCGGAACCTGGTTGTCCACCGGCATCTCGAAGCACGCGAACGCTCCGTAGAACAGCATCTGCTGGTTGTTTATGGCAAAGCCATTGTCGTCGTAGTAGACGCTGACCGCGTTAGCGGCGCAGAGCAGGGCACGGATGTTGACGTCCACAGGCTGGCACTGGATGCAGATCTCCATGCAGTCGTCGTCGCAGTCGCTGGACTGGAAGGAGACCTCAGCGCACACCTTCTCGCCGGAGACGACGGAGCAGCCCTCGAAGTGGATGGCCGTCTCGACGTCCGCGCAGTTGCTGTCGCAACCGCTGTTGAAGGCCACGCTGGACCGGGCGGAGACATCGCAGATGACGTTCAGCCTGACCTCCTCACCGCAGAAGGTGATCTCGACGAGCTGGTAGTAGCATAGCTCAGTGTTGAAGCTCATCGTGGAATCCTCGCAGTCCTCTCCGAGGGGAGCAACGCTCTCAAAGGAGAAGGACGCGGAGGTCTCCATGGTCACCTTTTCAGGCAGGAAGGGGACTTCCAGGGGCAGGTAGTAGAACGCACCCTCGAGGTCCTCGTCGTCATCATAGTTGCAGGCACCGGCGAACGCGACGTTCCGCAGCGGGTTCTCGCAGAAGTCGATCATCGACACGTTGTCCAGGCAGAACGAGACCTCATAGCAATAGGTGAAGCACTCGCCAGGGCACAGGACGGGCTTGCAGGAGACGTCCACGTCAACGCAGGCGATGTCGATCCAGCAGGACCCGTCCCACATCTGTATGGTGTCGGTGACGAACAGGCCCTCGGTCGAGACATCACCGGTGTTGGTCACCGTGATGGCCCCGCGAACGACGAAGAATCCCTTGTCGCTGATGACGAACTGATCGACGAGAACGGGGGTGCCGTCCTCAGCGAACGTGATCATCTCAGTCTGCACATCGGTCACCACTCCGCCGTCCGGGAAGTTAAGGCCCAGCTCGAACTTCTCGGTCCAGCGGACGTCCGCGGTCTTGCACACATCGAGAGTGGTCTCGCACTTGCCGCTGAATATGCACAGCGAGACGCAGTCGCTCACCACGGTCCCGGTGTCACAGGTGGTCAGGATGGCCTCGTTGTTCAGCACGAATGCTGAATTGCGAGGCGCACAGACGTTGGTGACCTCAAGGTTCACGCAGAACTCGAAGTGGGTGCAGTCGCCGTCAAGCTCCCAGGGGCCGGTGTCGGTCAGAGCAACGACCTCGAATCCGCAAGGAGCGCAGAACTCATCGACCAGGCAGGCACACTCGTCGATCACGGTGCACTCGGGCTCACAGGGCAGGCAGAACTCCTCGCAGGCCCTGACGCCGGACATCTCTCCGCAGGCATCAACGAAGTTGGAGATCTGGACATCAGCGACGTTACGGTAGAGAACGTCCCCGGCGGGCTCGAACTCAAACTCGTAGAAGTAGGTGAAGCACTCCCCGGCCGCCAGCACTGGGTGGCAGGAGGTGTCGACCTTGAAGGTCGCATAGTCAGAGAACTCCCCATTGCAATCTGCGATCTGGACGGTGTCGCAGATGGTCAGATCAGCAGTGTCGAAGCAGCCGGTGTTGGTCACCGTGATCGCACCCCTGACCCCAAAGACCTCATCGATGCATGCTTTCGAGCGGTCCGCGGTAATGATGTACGAAACGCAGGCGGTCTCCCCCGGCTCGATCTGGAGATCAAATCCCTTCGAGCCAGAAGCGACAACCCGGTCGTTCTCATTGAGCTCCTTCACCACGGTCCAGGAGTAGGTTGTGGCCAGCTCCCAAAAGCCCGTAGCGGTCTTCTCGGCGGTGATCGTGGTCTCGCATGGGACCGGATCGTCCGTCTCCTTGACCGGATCGGCGCATTCGTCGTCCGCGGCGCCCTCGTCGTCCGTGCCGTCGGGACACGGTGTCTGATCATCGCCCTGCTCGTTGTTGTCACCTTGGTCCGCAAGGGTCAAGGTGGCAGGGCCTTGCACGGCAATGATCGCGACGGCGCTGATCATTACGACCAGAGCTACCGCTAACGCTATCATCTTTGTCTTACTTTTCGTTTCAAACCCCCCAATAGGTTTCTGGGATTATTTGGGAGCTAAATATTTATAATACTTACTATTAGCCGCCTTATATGATAAGCAATTATATATTCATATAAAGCAAAAATATTGATGAGAATAATAATAGCTGGATTATATGAACAACGTGCGCAATTATCTTACTTCTCGCATATTTCCGCGTACTCGCACCACCGGCACAGCGGTCCGCAATGGCACGGGTAGGAGGGCGCGGACTCGATCCTCTCGACGAGCTCGGTCACCCGGCCTTCCAGCGATCTCAGCTCCTCCGGGGTCCGGGACGAGCTGAGTTCCTTGTCGTGGGCCAGATAGTGCCATTTCAGGCGGACCTCGCGGACGTCCGGGAAGTTCTGGCGCACGCCGATCTCGTAGAGCGCCAGCTGGCGGTCGGCCCGCAGGTCCGCGGGCGAGGGCAGCCTCTTCCCGGTCTTGAAGTCGTGGACCTCGTAAACCCCGTTGCCCATCGATCGCAGCATGTCGATGTAGCCAACGAAGCGGTGCTTCCCGCCCACGGTGAAGCGGACCTCATGCTCCAGCCCCACCACCGCTCCGTCGTCGAAGGGATGGTACCGGCGGTAATAGGCCTGCAGGCCGACCCTCGCCCCCATCCGGTAGTCGGAGCAGGTCATGCCCCTCTTCACGATCTTGACGCACGACCCGTCATACCGCTCCTTCCACATCGACTCGAAGTGCTCCAGGAGCTCCTTGGCGGTGAGAACGTTCCCTGACGCCGCCTCCTCGTGCAGGTGCTGGAGCGAGAGGTGCACCAGGGTGCCGGTGAAGGCCTCTATGCCCTGCATCTCCTCGATCTCTATCTCGTCGACATATCGGTACTGGTACTTTCGAGGGCACTGCTCATAGCAGCTCAGCCTGGAGTGCGAGTAGGTGTTGGTATCGGTTACCTCTTCGACCATATGCGTTGCCTTTACCCGTCGTCCGGGCAGCCCCTTCCCAGGCGCGCCTGGTTTATTATACTATCATCAATCCCTGAGGAAATCGTCGCAGTACAGCCTCTCGTTCAGCAGGACCTGCCCGGCCTTGATCGTGGTCATGAGCTCGGCGTCCTCGGGATCGCAGATGGCGGCGGTGAGCCCGGCCCCCATGAGCATCGCCAGGAAGGTGCGGTTCAACAGGCTGCGCTGCTTGGTGCCGTTGGAGACGTTGCTGAGCCCGACGACCGTGCGGGGCGCGGGGTCGTTCAACGTCTGGAACATCTGCACCGCCTGGATGACCTTCCGGCCCTGGTCCTGGGCCGCGCTGGTCGGCAGCACCAGGGGGTCGAGGTACAGCCGGTCGGGCATGATGTCGTGCTCCATGGCCTTGGTCATCATGAGCATGGCCATCTCCGCCCGGGAGTCGGCCGAGTTCGGCACGCCGCGCTCGTCCATGCACAGGCAGATGATCTCCGCGTCATACTCCTTGCAGAGCGGGAAGAAGCGGTCCATGCGCTTCTCCTCCGCGGTGGTCGAGTTCATGATGACCTTGTTGTTCGCGGCCTTGAGCCCCGCCTCCATGGTCTTGGGGCCGGAGGTGTCCAGCGACAGGGGCACGGAGATCACCTCCTGCACCGTCCTCACAAGCCACTCCATGGCCGCCGGGCCGTCCTCCCGGCCCGGACCGACGTTGACATCCAGGGCCTGGGCGCCGTGCTCGACCTGGCGCACCGCGAGGTCCTGAATGAACTTGGAGTCACGATGGTCGATCGCCTTCCCCACCGAGGTGAACAGTCCGTTGATCCTTTCTGAGATGATGAGCATGAATATCGCTGCGAACAAAGTCGCTATCTAATAAAAGGATATCTGCCCGGCCGTGCCGGCCAGGGCCGCCGTGGATGCCGAAGGCTGCCATAAGCCCCAAAGTAGTTATGGCCGGGACAGGATAGGTCAAGCTCGGTGAGGCGAAATGCCACGCGATTACGATGATGAAGAGCGGAACGAGGAAGAGGGCCAGGAAGAGGAGGAGCTCGAAGAGGGCGAGGAGGAAGGGCAGCTGCCGATGGCCGAGGACGCCGTGGTGGACGTTGCGTTCGGCGAGCCCGAGGACGGCCCGGAGGAGGAGCAGAGAGTGCTCGACTGGGTGTCCAGCTTCACCCCGGGAGAGTTCCAGCGCCAGGTGGCCGACCTGTTCCTCTCGGAAGGCGATATATACATCATGCTGGACAAGATGACCGTGGCCCTGCCCCTGGTGGAGCTGTTCAGGCTACTGGAGAGCTCGGGCGCGGTAAGAGAGGCCCAAGAGCTCTGAGCCCTCCTCGCCGCGGGGAACGTCCCTCGCGGCCAACAACCTTCATTAACAGCTTCGGGATATTCCCTCGGCAAACTGTTCTGTCAGCTTGCCTCACTCGCTTTGGAGGCTATGACTTGGTCAAGATCGAACGCGCCCTGATAAGCGTGTCCAACAAGGACGGTATCGTCGATTTCGCTCGCGGACTGAAGGACCACGGTGTTGAGATAATCTCCACTGGAGGTACCGCGCTGCTCCTCGAGCGCAATGGAATCAAGACGGTCAGCATATCCGACGTCACCGGCTTCCCGGAGATGATGGACGGCCGCGTCAAGACCCTGCACCCCAACATCCATGCCGCGCTGCTCGCCCGAAGGGACCACCCGGAGCACATGGGGCAGCTGGAGAAGCTCAAGGTCAAGAAGATCGACATGGTGGTGGTGAACCTCTATCCCTTCCGGGACACCGTGCTCAAGCCCGGCGTAACGCTGGACGAGGTCATCGAGAACATCGACATCGGCGGCCCGTCGATGATCCGGGCGGCGGCGAAGAACTACGAGGCCGTCGCCGTGGTCACCGATCCGGCGCGCTACGGTCCTCTGCTCGAGGAGATGAGCGTCAGTGGGGGAAGCATCGGGAACGAGACGCTCAAGGCCCTGATGCTGGAGGCGTTCCGCTCCACCGCCCACTATGACGCGATGATCGCCCAGCACCTCGCGGGCGAGTTCCCGGGGCCCCAGTTCCCCGGCGCCCTGACGGTGGGCATGGAGAAGGTCCAGGACCTGCGTTACGGCGAGAACCCGAGCCAGCAGGCGGCGTTCTACGGGGACCCCTTCGTCACCGGCGTGGCGGTCTCCAAGATGAAGCAGCTGCACGGCAAGGAGCTGTCGTTCAACAACATCCTCGACATCGAGTCCGCGCTCTCCCTGCTGAGGGAGTTCGAGGACCGCGCCTGCGCGGTGGTGATCAAGCACACCAACCCCTGCGGCATCGCCTGCGACGATAACATCTACGATGCGTTCATGGTCGCCTACAACGTCGACCCGCTGGCTGCCTTCGGCTGCGTCATAGGCCTCAACCGGGAGTGCGACATGCGCACCGCGGAGGAGATATCCAAGCACTTCGTGGAGATCGTGTTCGCGCCGTCCTTCGACCCCGCGGCGCTGGAGCTGCTGAGCAAGAAGAAGAACATCCGGCTTATGACCACGCCCGGACCCATCACCCTCGCCGACGCGCCGAAGGTCAAGATGAAGTACATCAAGGGAGGCATGCTGGTCCAGACCGCCGACAATACCCAGGTCACGGAGGCGAACCTCAGGGTGGTCACCAAGCGCGCGCCGACCCCCGAGGAGGTCAAGGCCATGCTCTTCGCCAACCGGATATGCAAGCACATCTGGTCCAACACCGTCATCCTGGCCAAGGGTGAGAGGGTGGTCGGCATCGGCGCCGGTCAGATGTCCCGGGTCGACTCGTCGTTCATCGCCGCCCACAAGGCCGGGGAGAACGCCAAGGGCTCGGTGATCGCGTCGGACGCCTTCTTCCCGTTCCGCGACGGCGTGGACGAGGCGGCCAAGGCCGGCGCCACGGCGATCATCCAGCCCGGCGGGAGCATCCGGGACCAGGAGGTCATCGACGCCGCCAACGAGCACAACATGGCCATGGTGTTCACCGGGGTCAGGGTGTTCCGGCACTGACCGGGGCCTGGCCCCCAAACCGCTTCACCAGCTCCATCGGCCTCATCGTCCGGACGGACCGCACCTGGGAGAACCGGCTCTCGCTGGAGCAGACCACCGCCCCGGGGATTGTCCTCCCGATCGCCAGAATGAGGGAGTCCACCATGGACAGCCCCTCCGACCGGCGGCCGAGCTTGTCCCCCTTGCCCAGCCGGAAGTAGTTGCTCTCTCTGATGAGCTCGACGGCGACCATGGCGTGCTCCCTATCCACCGACTGCACTCGGATGTTCGGGAGCGCCAGCAGCTTGTTCAGCGTCTTTTTCGCCCTTCCAGGGTCCTTGGTCACGTCCAGCACCACGTAGTAGATCTCGACCAGCACCGGGGTTGGGAGTATGCCGAGGAATGTGCCGTTCTCCACTCCCCTGAGAAGCTCGACGGACCCCCGGCTGCGGGCGTCCCTGGAGCGCACGAAGGCGTCGATGATGACGTTGGTATCGATGACCACGGGCCTAGGACCGGGCATCCCTCACCCTCTTCCTTAGTGCTTTCACATCGGTCACGCAGTCGCTCAGGCATCCGATGAGGTCATCGCAGCACGAGCACTCGATCGGTTCGTCCCCGCTCGCCCGCTCCACGCCGGCCTCCCGCTCCAGCCGCTCCACCCTCGCCTCCAGGCGGACCAGGCGCTCCTCCACATCTCCCCGGCAACGCTTGCGGACCAATCTTCCGTGCCTTGATTTGCGGTCCATGTCCTTCCGGTGCGATATTGGCGAGCGCGGGATAAAGGCGTTCTGCCTGCGTCCCCGGAACACTCTGGACATGGCGCTGAGGTCACGAGCCCGAACCCGGCGGTCCGCTAAGTGCTCGATCGAGAACGGTGGTCCGAACGATTAACATCGTCCCTGCCCATACTGTCGGGGAGGAGAGAGATGAGGCCGAGGTTCGAGGAGCGCAAGGAGGCCATGCTAGCCTATATCGAGCACCGCGGTCCGTACGACCAGATACCCTGGGACGAGCTCATCCCCAGGCTCTACGGCTGGGCCAAGGAGCAGAAGGTGATGCCGGGGTTCCACCCGATGGGCATCTACTACGACGATCCGAACGAGGTGCCGAGGGACGAGTGCAGGAGCGACGTCGCCATCACCTTCAAGGGCGGGGCCAGGGCGGCGGGCAGAGTGATGATCAGGCCGTTGCCGTCCATGAAGGTCGCGACCCTGTCGTTCAAAGGCCCCAGCGAGGAGTATTCCAAAGCGTACAAGACGCTGGGTGACTGGATAGAGGAGAAGGGATACCGCGTCACCGGGCCGTCGATCGAGATATACTCAAAGATGCCCGAGGTGGTGGGCGGCGTCACCGTCCTCTACGCCAAGATCATGATGCCGGTGGAGCTGGATGAGGAACTACTGATTTCCTGAACACTGGCTCATCTGCCTCTTTTAACATCTGGTTTCACGTCCAACCCATTTGGTGGGTAGACACCACGGCAGGCTCGGTAAGCCTCTCTGATCTCAAGAGCTATCTCCCTTTTTATCCGATAGTTCATCTGAAAGATTCCCCCACGCCCGACATCGATGGTTCCCGTGGCATTTTGATAATCCTTGAGCTGTTGTACGTCCATCACAATATTGAGCCAAGTAATCTTATCGAAGTGGATGGTTTTTCGGCGCCCCCTCTTCGATTCCACGATGACGCCGTTCGGTTCGATATCAACTGATCTGGGAGTAACAAACCTCGATGAAACGAACAAGAGGATGCCCGCGACGAGGGCCATGGAGAATAGGGTAGCTTCGAGGTTCGCTTGAAAGTCGAACCCCTTCACATATGCGCCATAGAGCCAGCCGAAGATCAGGCCGGGGACCAGGATGCCGATCATCAGAAAAACAAGCCCTTTGCGATCCGGTTTTACGTCGTTCTCGTAGTGCTTCGATCGCCCCGATGCAAGGATGGTCGGGAGGTCCCTGTCGCCCGATACTGTCCCTTGGTCATCCTTTATTGTCTTCAGACAGCTGGGGCAATAGTAGCTGGTCCCCTCTATATTCTTGAACAATCGGGTGCCCTTCATTGCTAGGATCAGAAACGGATAAGCAGACAGGAAAACCCCGACGAGGAAAAGATAGAACATGGCCTGGCTGAACAACGCTGATGTGAACCGCAGCTCGCCGATCGAGAAAAACACCATCGCTAAGCCAGCCAAGAGAATCAAGAACAACACCAGGGCTGTCCTGGTGTTGTAAAGATCGGCCTTTCGGGCGCGAATATTCGCCTCAATTTGATCTTTTGGCAGAGGCAGGCCACAGCGGCGGCATGTTGTCGGCACGGCTTTCGATGCTGCGGCCGGGTTCCCGAACTCCTTCGCATGGGTGGGTAATGCGTATTTGTTCTCGTCCCCGCTCCTTCTCGATCGAGGCTTTATCGGCGCTTCATGCCCGTGAAGATCCATGGGCAATCTTGAACCGCAGGCTGTGCAGAACCGTGCCTCCTCAGATTGCTGCTTTCCACAGTTATGACAAAACACCTGTCCTTCCCCCACCTCAAATCAGGTTTGTTCTCTCCGATCCAAGTGATGGATGCCGTGAGATATTAAAATGGTTTCGCGCGATATAAAAATATTAGAAGGGCTCTTGGATATCCACCTAGCTCCCACATGGTTCGATGCAATGATGTAGCCAGATGCACTGGCCAACTCCGCTGCACGATTTATATTATGTAACTTAGTTTCCTGGGTCTAGATACCCTTAGCCGGCCATCGCCATGATACGGTGAAATGCCACATGAAGAACAAGACAGAGAATAAGTTCAGGAGCGAGCTGCGCAGCTTCTTCGGGCTCATCATGCTGAATATGTTGGCCGTTTTCGGGGCCATAGGCCTGGGCATCGCGGTGAGCGTGACGATACTGATACAGGGGGCGCGATCCGGTGACATCTTCACCCCTTCCTCCGCCCTTGCGCTCCTCGGCGCGGCGGCCGTGGCGTGCGGTGCGTATTGGCTCATCCAATCGTTCGATCTCACGAAGGGCGTGACGAACATCTACAATGCCAACAGGCATCCGCCCAAGGGCGAGGCCGGGGATGTTGCCATCACCGCGCTGATGATCAAGATGACGGCGCTCTACCGGGGGAACCGGCCTCTGATAGCGAGGATGAAGGTCCTGGGCGCGATCAGCGGGGTGCTCCTTATCCTGCTGGGCGGATTCCTCATAATCGCTGAACTGGATGCGATCCAGTCCTCCGGTTTCGTCCTGGACAACATCGACCATCTGATCAACGGAGGCATCGCGGTCGCGGTGGGCGTGGCGGGGTTGATCACCGCCCGCTATTTTTCCCTTTATTCCAAGGTCTGGGACGCCAGGATGGAAGAGGCGGCCAAGATCGAGGATGTCCTGAGGCAAAAGCTGGAGGGCATCTGAATGAAGGGAAGGCGCTCCTCCTATGAGATCTACTGGGAGATCCTGGTTTATTGCCGAGAGCCGAAGAGCTTCACGAACATCATCAACCGCTGCGACCTCAACTCCAAGATAGGTCAACAGCACCTGGGCTTCCTGGTAGGGAAGGATTATCTAAGGCTTGAGGACAGGGGCGATCGAACGAGCTATGCCACCACGCCGAAGGCGGAGGAGTACATCGGCCTGTTCTCGAAGATGTACGGCGAGCTGTTCGACGAGCTCCCCGGGTTCAAGATCTGATGAGCAGCACCGTCCGGTCATTTCCACAACGATGCGTCGGTGGTCGCTGGAACGACAATTCTCATAATCTTTCATAATTAGTCATAAACCTTAATAACACGTAGCCGTTAAGTGGGCCGGACAACACAATGCTGGAGCTCGGAACACCGAAGATAAGTCGGAGCGCGTTCACTGACCGCTCCGCCACCATACTGGGTGACGTCACCATCGGCGACGGCGTGTACGTCGCGCCCAACTCCTCCATCCGGGCGGACGAGGCAGGGTGAGGCAGAAATGATAAATCATGATAACCGCTCATCAGCCAGGAGCGTGGAGGAATATGTCAAACACGTCCTGGGCGTGGACCGGCGCATCATCGTGATGAAGGCGCTGGACCGCGAAGGAGCGTTCAGCGCGTCGGACATAGCCGAGAGGACCGGCCGCTCCGTCCAGAACATCAGCCGCGCGATCGATGAGCTGGAGGCCAAGGGCCTGATCGAGTGCCTGACCCCGGAGAAGCAGAGCTGGAAACGCTACCTTCTGACCGATATGGGAAAGGCCGTCCTCGACAACCTGAGAAACAAGAAGCTGATACCATGACCGCCGTAAAACATCTTCCGAGATGGTGAAGACCATGATCCCCAAGATACCCCGCTGCATGAGCACCCAGCATCCTGACAACGTCAACGCCCCCTTCTTCGCCGAGAGCTCGGAGATGGGAGGAGAGGACGAGATCCAGGAAGCGTACTACGTGTTCTCGCACCTGGACTGCGAGGAGCAGATGTGGGACTGCGAGGGCAAGGAGGTCGACAACTTCGTCGTGAAGAAGCTGCTGTCCAAGTACGACTGGTACTTCAAGGAGAAGCAGCTGGGCAAGGACGTCTTCCTCACCCTCAGGGTGCCGAACCCGTCGGTGGAGAAGGACGAGGCCAAGATCCTGCTGGAGACGCTGGAATCGATCCCCCGCTCCTTCGACACCGCCAAGCTGTTCTACAACAACGACATCCCGCCGATCTTCGAGGTCATCCTACCGATGGCCTCCTCGGCGACCTCTCTCGACCGCATCTACCGCTACTACCATGACTTCGTGGTCGGGAAGCAGCACATGACCTTCGGCAAGACCAAGGGCACGCTCGCCGACTGGATCGGCACCTTCGAGCCGGAGAACATCAACGTCATCCCGCTGTTCGAGGACCTCGAGCACATGATGAGCGCGCACGACATCACCAGGGAGTACATGGAGGACAAGGACCTCGAGTACCAGCGGGTCTTCCTGGCCCGCTCCGACCCGGCCATGAACTACGGGCAGGCGAGCGCCATCCTCATGAACAAGGCCGCGCTCCACAACCTCCAGCTGCTGGAGGAGGAGACCGGGGTCAGCATCCAGCCGATCATCGGGGTGGGCTCAGCCCCCTTCCGCGGGAACCTGAAGCCGGACAACGTGGACCACATCATGGAGGAGTACCCCTCCGTCCAGACGTTCACCGTCCAGTCGGCGTTCAAGTACGATTACTCCCACGACGACGTGCGCAAGGGCATCCAGGCGATCAACGAGGGCACCAGGTCGAAGGCCATGGATGTCGATCCCCAGCGCTGCGAGGAGATCATCGCCAAGTGCTCCGCGTCCTACCGGGAGAAGATCATGAAGCTTGCGCCCCTCATCAACGAGGCCGCGAACTACGTGCCCCGGCGGAGGAAGAGGAAGCTGCACATCGGGCTGTTCGGCTACTCCCGCAGCCTCGAGGGCGTCGCCCTGCCCCGCGCCATCGGCTTCTGCTGCGCCTTCTACTCGGTCGGCATTCCTCCGGAGATCCTGGGCCTCGACGCGCTGGACGACAGCGACCTTGACTATCTGAGGCAGGTCAGCCCCCACTTCGACGACAACATGCGGGACGCGCTGCGGTTCATGAACCCCGCGTCCATGAAGATCCTGCCGCTCAAGGTCCGCATGTCCGTCGACAACCTCGGGCTCGACTACGATATAGACGAGGAGCACCGCAAGATCACCTCGATCATCATGGAGAACCTCAAGAACAGCACCGGGAAGGGCATGGAAGGCTCGGTCCTCAGGGCGGCGCACCTGAGAGGGTTCCTGGGTTGAGGTCTCATCAACGAGGTCGCTTCCTTTAATAGCTCGAGCGGGATTTTCATCACCATGGGCCACACGGTCACCTTCTTCCCGGGCAGCATCACAGCCGAGGTCAGGGACGGCGAGACGGTTCTCGACGCCGCCATCGCCGCCGGCGTCCCGGTCAACAGCGTCTGCGGAGGAAAGGGCACATGCGGGAAGTGCCTGGTCATCGTCGACGGGCCGTCGGAATCGGCGCCCGGCGTGCTGAGCGCCGACGAGCTAGCGCTCGGTTACCGGCTCGCATGCCAGACCGTGGTGCGCGGCGACATGACGGTGTTCATTCCCGAGGAAGCGCAGGTCAGCGAGCACCAGATCCTCGCCTCCTACCGCGGACGGGAGGCTCCGAACCTCACCCCGCTGACCGAGGTCCGGAAGCTCGACCTCGCCGCCCCGTCGCTGGAGGACAACCTCGCCGACCTGGAGCGAGTGGCATGCGCGCTCGGCGACCCCCAGCTCATCATCCCCCTTCCGCTGCTCCGCTCCCTGCCGGCGATCCTCCGGGAAAGCGGATGGAAGCTGTCGATCATGCTCTCCCGCCCCGATGGCGTGGAAAGAGTGCTCACCATCGAGAAGGGCTCGAAGGACATCCCCAACTACGGCATGGCGGTCGATATCGGCACCACCACCGTGGTCGCCGAGCTGGTGGACCTCAATACCGGAAGGACCGTCGCGCAGGCCTCGGACTACAACCACCAGCTGGTGTGCGGCGAGGACGTCCTCTCGCGCATCTCCTACGCCGAGGAAAAGGGGGGAAAGCGGCTCACGGAGCTGGTGGTGGACACGGTCAACGGCCTCATCGCCCAGCTGTGCGCCGAGAGGGACAGGAAGCGCAGGTTCCACCCCGGCACCTGCGACGAGGACATCGCGTCCATCGTGGTCAGCGGGAACACCACCATGATACACACATTGCTCGGCCTCGACCTCAGGAACATACGGTACGAGCCGTACATCCCCGTGGCCAACGTCCCGCCGGTGCTGACCGCCTCGGAGCTCGGGCTTCGCGCCCAGCCGGACGCGCCGGTGCTCTGCGTCCCCGGCCGCGCCGCCTACGTGGGCGGGGACATCACCTCCGACATCCTGCTGTCGGGGATGCACCTGCGCGACGAGCTGGCGCTGCTCATCGACGTGGGCACCAACGGCGAGGTGGTGCTGGGCAACAAGGACTGGATCATCGGATGCTCGACCTCGGCGGGGCCGGCCTTCGAGGGAGGCGAGGTCGCCTGCGGCATGCGGGCCATGACCGGGGCGATAGACAAGGTAAGCATCTCCGAGCGCGAGATCAGCGTGAGCACCATCGGGAACGCCAAGCCCAGGGGCATCTGCGGATCGGGACTCATCGACCTCATCGCCCAGATGTTCTCCGCCGGGTACCTGGACAAGAAGGGCCGCATCGACACCGCGAGCTCGGAGAGAGTGCGCTCGTCCGGCCGGGGGATGGAGTTCGTCGTGCACCCTGGCGGCTCGAGGGCCATCGCGGTCAGCGATGACGACATCGCCAGCGTCATCCGGACCAAGGCGGCGATCTACGCCGGGTGCGCCGTTCTCCTGCAGACGGTGGACAAGAGGTTCACGGACCTCGACAGGGTCTACATCGCCGGGGGGTTCGGGAGCTACATCGACATCGAGAACGCGCAGACCATCGGCCTGCTGCCGGACCTGCCGCGGGAGAGGTTCGAGCTGCTGGGGAACGCCTCCCTGGGCGGGGCGAAGCTCTGCCTGATGTCGGAGGCGATGAGGCGGGAGGCGCGGGACATATACTCGATGATGACCTACCTGGACCTCTCCTCCTCGCCGGCGTTCTTTGACCAGTATTCCTCGGCGCTGTTCCTGCCCCACACCGACATGGAGCAGTTCCCGACGGTGCGCGGCCGCCTGGCCGGGCGTAAGGCTCCCGGCGCGTGACCGCCGCCGGAGCGGCAGCCTGGCGCGACTTCATGCTTCAGGAGATGCCGAGAGCTCTCATCCCGGTCCAGAACTTTCTTTAGCTTGGGCGGGGATAACGAGGATCATGAGGACCGACCGCCCATCCGCCCGGCCGGAGGATGTGTTCTCCAGGAGGGCCTCCAGCTACGCCACCAGCAAGGCGCACGACGACAAGGTGACGCTCTCATGGCTGGTGGACGCCGCCTCCCCGTCGAAGGACGATGCCGTCCTGGACGTGGGGACGGGGGCGGGCCACACCGCGCTCGCCCTCGCCCCCCGGGTCCGCCGGGTGGAGGCGATCGACGTCACCGAGGAGATGCTGGAGGAAGGCCGGAAGCTGGCGCGGAAGCGCGGGATCGACAATGTCCGGTTCCTCATCGGCAACGCGATGTCGCTGCCGTACGCGGACCGCAGCTTCGACATCGTGACCTGCCGCCGGGCTGCCCACCACTTCACCGACCTCGAGCGGGCCCTGGCGGAGATGGCCCGGGTACTGAAGGTGGGCGGGAGGCTGGTCATCGACGACCGCAGCGTCCCGGAGGACGAGGAGGTCGACTCGCTCATCAACCGGCTAGACGTGCTCCACGATCCCTCGCACGTGCGGGACCGGAGCGCGTGCGAGTGGTCCGAGCTCGTCCGCTCCGCCGGCCTGGAGCTGCTCGGCCTCCGTCCCTACCGGAAGCATATGCCGCTGTCCCACTTCACCGACATGGTCGACCCGCCGACCGAGTCGGCGATGCGCGATCTGGTGCTGAACGCGTCCGAGCGGGCGAAGAAGGCGGTGGGGTTTGAGGTCAGCGACGGGTGCATCATGCTGGACAACTTCTTCGTGCTCATCTCGGCGATCAAGACGCAGTGAGCACCATGTCCGCCCCGTGCGCTCTGGGTCCATCCATGATCTCTTGATGCGCTCCGATGAGCGATAAGGAGGCGAAAGGGCGGCAAGACATCGAAGAACCCACAAGAGCGCCTCGCAAGCCTCCTGAACGCCGTTGCCCGGGCCGCCCTAGACCCGCAAGTGCTCCTTGAGGTCGGCGAGGTACTTTGACTCGTCCTCGTTCACCCTTTCTCCCGAGCCCATGAACCCAGACCCGCTGGCGTTGACCATGACCCTCGCTAGGCCAAGAAGGAAGCTCTTGGTCTCCGTCCCCTGCTCCCTATCCGCTTCCAGTATGGGCTCGATCTCATCGACCCTCCTCATGACCTCGTTCAGATCGAGGCGCTCGAGGTCGGTCTTGTATTTTTTCTCGACCTTCCTGTCCTGTATGGAGCCTATCACTCCCTCCACGACGGGATTGCCGCGGTAGGCGTTCTTCGATTGATTGAGATATCTTACGACCGCCCCGCCCGCCCTCATGGACGGTGTGATGCGGAGGCCGCCGACCTTCATCGCTCCCTCCATGATAAGCCATGCAACGGGCACGACCTTCTCCACCTTCGTGCTCAGGTCCATTCCAGCCACGGTTCTCGTCTCCATTTCGTACACGCTCCGGAATCCAGCTTAGGCTCCGTCCTGATATAAATGCAACTGATGGCGCGACTATAAGCGGCTTGGACTGTCATTATCCCGAGGTCGCGCTCGAGACCACGCCAATATTTATTAGAGGAGCGGAAGGTACGGCAACCATGGCCTGGAACTGCGCTCCCAGCGTTATCGGATCACTGCCTCACACCGACCCCGCGAAGGCGGTCGACCTCATCGTGGACAGCCTGCGGACGATACCGACGTGGCCGCAGATGCCCAACATCGGGTTCAAGGAGAACATGTACGCGCAGTACGCCCGCTATCTGCCGGGGGCGCAGATCGACGAGGCCAAGAAGAAGATACGCGCGGACCTGAGCAACTACGATCCCGAGGACGTATACATGAAGATCCTCTCCGAGGACGTGGACTCGTTCTCCCTGCCGGCCGACAGCTTTGCCGGCTTCCACGAGTTCATGTCCCGCGATCTACCGGCCACGGTGAAGGCGGTGAAGGGTCAGGTGACCGGGCCGGTGTCGATGGGCCTGCAGATCACCGACCAGAACGACCGTCCGGTGCTGTACGACGAGACCTACGCCGAGATCATAAGGAAGTGCCTGAACCTCATGGCCCGGTGGCAGGAGCGCGAGCTCAGGAAGAAGTGCCCCCAGACCATCATCTTCCTGGACGAGCCGTACCTGTCGATGATGGGCACGCCCTTCGCCAGCTTCTCACAGGACGATGTCAGGGCGTGGACCGCCGAGGTCAGGGAGGGCCTGGAAGGAATGACCGGGGTGCACTGCTGCGCCAACACCGACTGGCCGTTCGTGATGGGCCTGGGGATCGACCTCCTGTCGTTCGACGCCTTCGACTACGGGTACACCATCGTCCTGTATCCCGAGGAGGTGCAGCGGTTCCTGGAGAAGGGCGGCTCGCTCGCCTGGGGCGTGGTGCCGAACAGCGAGGAGAAGCTGGCGAACGAGAGCGTAAGCTCGCTCATCGGCACGATGGAGAGCATGTTCGCCGACCTGGGCTCGAAGGGCGTGGACACCGAGCTGCTGGCCAAGCAGAGCGTCATCACCCCGCAGTGCGGGCTCAGCGGGCTGAGCGAATCGAGCGCCGCCAAGGTCATGGAGCTGCTGCTGGGCGTCTCCGAAGCGCTCGCGGCCAGGCACTCGCTGGGGTGACCGTGGCCTACATCGTCGCGGTGGCCGGCAAGGGAGGGGTCGGGAAGTCGACGCTCTCCGCGCTCCTCGTCCGCGAGCTCGCCTCGAGGTCCGGAAAGGTCGTGCTGGCGGTGGACGCCGACCCCAACTCCAACCTCGGGGAGAAGCTCGGGGTGACGGTGGAGCGGACCATCGGCGACCTGCGCGAAGACCTTTTACGTCGCTCGGAGGAGATCACCGCCGGGGGCTCGAAGCAGGAGGCGATGATGTACCAGCTACGCCTGGCGATGGTCGAGGGCCGGGAGTTCGACCTGGTGACCATGGGCCGCTCCGAGGGCCGGGGCTGCTACTGCTACATCAACACCCTGCTGCGGACGTACCTCGACTCGATCATGGACGACTACCCGTACGTGGTCATCGACAACGAGGCGGGCATGGAGCACTTGTCCCGGCGCACCTGCCAGCGCATGGACGTGCTGCTGGTGGTGTCCGACGCCACGAAGGTTGGGCTCGCCACGGCGGGAAGGATCCTCGACCTGGCAAGGGAGATGGAGCTGGCGGTGGGTACGACGATGCTGGTGATAAACCGCGTGCGCGATGAGCTCCCGCAGGCGCTGCGCGGCGCGGTCCCGGAAGGCTTCGACCGCGTGGTGCTGATCCCTTACGACCAGTCGGTCGAGGACCTCGCCGCGTCCGGCGAGCCGCTGTCCTCTCTTCCCAAGGATAGCACGGCGGCCTCGGCCGTTCACCGGCTGGCCCGGGAGCTGAAGTAGCGACCGGTGTTGCCGGGACAGCGAACTCAGCTAGCAAGTTTAATGCTCTCCCATTTTTATCATCCTCATAAATATTCAAGGGGGAGTAAGGATGAGGCTCAAGAACCGGTATCTGGCAGTTATCGTAGTGGTGATGTTGGTCGTAACGACACTTCTGGCCTCATTGCTCGTCAGTTCGGTCCAGGGGACCAGGGTCGCATATGTGGCGGTCCGGGCGGACAAGAGCGAGTTCGCCATGGGCGAGAACGTGACCTTTTCCCTCACTCCCCTGACCCAGGACCTGCAGTTCACCGTGAGCGGGGGCGGGGTGTACATCGTGCGGCTCCCGGACGATGCCGATCCCGATACCTATCTGGACGATCCCCAGGCGATCTACAACCTCAGCAACGGCATGCATATCGGGGGAGGCGTAGCGGTCCCCATCCCCCAGTACAACACTACCGGTGAGCCTCTGAGGCTGAGCTGGAACGGCACGATGATGCAGTACGACACGGCGAATCAGAAGGTGGTCTGGGACCGGGCCACCGCCGGCCACTACATCCTGAACCCCTCCTACAACTGGGAATACGGGCACGTCACCAAGTTCATGCTCGACCGCAGCTCGATCTTCTACCTCGACGGCCCGGCGGTGCGGTTCGACATCTCCTACGAGAGCTCGATGTTCACCATCCGCACCGATATCTCCATGCCGGGCGGCGGGGAACCGGTGAGCGGGCTGTTCTCCACCGTGGTACCGAACCACGTGAACCACAGCGCGGACACCGTCTATCACAACGAGACCGTGGACCTCGTTCCCGGAGGAACGACCACGGTCATCCTATCTTACCCCGGGCCGGACTCGTACTATGGACCGGCGACCACCAGCATGGTCGCCCGGCTCATCGTGGGCGACGCGACGTATGTGTTCGGCTTCAATCCCACGATGGTGTACAATAACGGAGGGATGGAGGTGCGATATGTCCAATTCTAATACGGTGCTCTCGGGGAGGGACCTCTCCAAGACCTATGGGAACCGGTTCACCAAGGGCAACGTGAAGGCGCTGGACCGCGCATCGTTCTCCATCACGGAGGGCGAGATCTGCGGGCTGGTCGGACCGAACGGCGCCGGCAAGAGCACGCTCATCAAGCTGATCATGGGCATCGAGCCCCGGGACGAGGGCGCGGTGGAGATGAACGGCCTGGACCCCCGCGTGGCGCTCGGCTACGTGCCGGAGCGGCCGACCTTCTTCGAGGACCTTTCCGCGTACTACAACATCCTGTACTTCGCCCGCCTGACCGGGGCCCAGGACCCGGAGGGGACGAGCAGGAGGCTGATCGACGAGTTCGGCCTCAAGGGCCGCGGCGATGACCGCGTGTCGTCGTTCTCCAAGGGCATGAAGCAGCGCCTGGCCATCGCCAGGGCGGTGGTCCATCAGCCCAAGGTGCTGATCATGGACGAGCCCTTCTCCGGCCTGGACCCGGGCATGATGATCGAGCTCCGTGGCTTGCTAAAGAACTTGAAGAGCAGGGGCATGGCCATGCTGCTGTCCTCCCACGAGCTCAACGAGATCGACCAGCTGTGCGATTCGATCCTGTTCATAAAGAGCGGGAACATCATCCGCCGCGAGGACCTGGACCGGCCGAGGCCCCAGATGGTCGTCCAGCTCAAGCTGGAGGCGGCGAGCGACGCGGTCGCGGCAGCGCTGTCGCGGTGGAAGAGCGTGTCGGTCTCCGGCGACCGCACCGTATTCTCCGTCGAGGCGTCCCGGGAAGAGGTCCCGGAGGTCGTGGCCGCGGCGGTGAAGGCCGGCGGCCGAGTGCTCGAGTTCCGCCCCGCGCAGGTGAAGGCCGAGGACCTCTACACCGAGGTCTTCCGCGCGGAGGTGACGACATGAACGAGCTCGCCATCCACCTGAGGAAGGACATCAAGCTCCTGACCTCGGACTCGCTGTTCGTCATCTTCATGGTGATGCTGGTCGTGACGTCGTTCATCATCGCCCTCACCATCTGCGCCGCCTACGTGCAGAGCACCACCTACGGGTCGAGCGTGGTCACCAAGGCCTCCCTCGAGGCGAGCCAGGCCAGTGCCCTGGTCAACTACTGGGGCACCGTGGGAAGCCTCCTCACGGCCGTGTTCATCGGCGCATCGGCGATGGCCATGAGCGCGGAGAAGGAGAGCGGGATGGGCCGCTACACGCTGAGCCACAAGGTCCGCGGTCGAGCCTTCTACCTCAGCAAGCTGATCGTCGTCGTGGCCATGGTGCTGATCGCCATGTTCATCGCCCTGGCAGCGTACCTGCTCGTGTTCTCGTTCATGGACGTCCCCATGCTCGACCTGGACAGGCTCGCCGCCTCCATGGTGTTCCCGTTCCTGACCATCCTGGTCTTCTCGTCGCTCGGCCTTGCCCTCTCCACCATGGGGTCGAAGAAGGGGGCGATGGTGGCCGTGGCCATCATTGTGTTCTTCACCCTCTCGGTGATCTTCCCCATCTCCATCAGCATGGGGGCCGTCGCGGCGATGCGGGCGGATCCGACCCTCACCTACGACAACTACACCGAGGCGCTTCCCCTGGAGTACCAGCTGCTGATCTACGGCAACCCGATGGTCCTGACGTACGGCAGCAACTACATCATGGGAGGGACGGAAGGCTCCGCGCAGCTGTTCGACACGACGGGCGGCGTTCTCCTGGCCGCCGGGTTCTTCGCGGCGTTCACCGCGCTGGGACTGGTGATGTTCTCCCGGGAGCGCATGGAGCGCTCATGGTCGGAGCGCGCAAAGAGGTTGCTGGCCCGGTTGCGCAGGACGTGACGCTCAGAGCGAGCGCAGCATCTTGGCGATGCCCGACGACTCGCGCGGACCGACGACGACCTTGACGCCCGCCAGCTCCTGCAGCTTGCCGGACATCCTGGAGAGCATCCCGGGGATGATGACCATTTCCCGCCTGCTCTTCTCCAGCGCCCCGCTGGAGCGCAGCGCCTCGGCCACGCTCTCGGCGGTCATCTTCCCGGCGGAGAAGGCGGTCATCACCGACAGGCCCTCGGTATCGACGACAAGGAGCCAGGCGGGCACCCGGCTCTTCTCGATGTCCGCCGCCACGGTGAAGTAGGTCAGGGAGAAGTTGGTGGTGAACAGCACCGGCGAGTCCTCGCCGGGGTTGTTGATCGGGTACAGTCCAGCCTTCACCTGTATCGGAACCTGGGGATCGGTGTAGATGTTCTGCCGCAGCACGAACAGCGGGATGGCGTGCGCCGGGTCGAGGTCGTCCAGCAGCACGATGCCGCCGTACTTCATCGTCGAGACCAGCGCCATGAGCACCGCCTGTCCGCTCCCGCATGCGTTGGTGACGATCGGGTACCCGAGGCCGCGGAAGGTCTTCTTCACCGCGTTCTTGCGCACGATGGTGTTCCTCTCCACCAGCTGCTGCAGGCCGCTCGGGCAGAGGTCGAGCACTATGTCCTCCACGCCCGAAGCTCGAATTTTCTCCACCAGGTCCGCGAGGCCGTTGAGCTCGCTGTGCTTCACCGCGAGCGGAAACTTCAGCTCCTTGGCGGCGGAGGCCATCGTCTGCCAGTTGGACTCCGAGGCGGCGTAGATCAGCGGTCTGCTCAGCTTCGCGGCGGACGCCGCGGCCCTGATCGCCTCGGCGTCGTCGCTCATCAGCACCAGCGGCAGGGCGCTCTCCCCGGCCACCCGGGCGACCATCGCGGCGAACTTCGCCTTGTCGCCGGAGTCGTTGCGCACCCCCAGCATGTCCATCGCCAGCATCTGGCCGACGCGCTCGAACCTCAGGTCCGCCGCCCTCTTCAGCTTGGCCGCGGCCTCCTTCTCATCGGCGTTGTCGGAGATGACGATCGCGTACCTGGTCTGATGGAAGAACTTCTTGTCGTGGCGGTACAGCTCGGTCTCGTCCCCGATCTCGATCTTCGCATCCCCGGCGCCGATGCTGACGAGGCGTATGGGCGGGGCGGAGGACGCCTCCAGCTTGGCCTTGGCCTCATCGGTCACGAAGGGGCAGTCGGCGAGCTTCGCCTTGGAATTGGCCAGCTGCATCGCGAACGCGAGGCAGGTGGGGAAGTTGCACTTCCCGCAGTTCTTCTTCGGCAGGTACTTGAATATCTCGATCGCCGTCGGCATCACTGACCACCTCTCAGGTCGTCGATCGCTTCCCTGAGCACGTTCATCGACCTCGGGCTGCGGACGACCAGGACATCGGCTCCCGACATCAGGGCGGCGAGTCCCGTCGTCGCCTCCCACCAGGTCCCCCGCTCCTCGGCTTCGCCCCACTGCGCGTTCTCCTCGGTGGCCTCGCGCGCCTCCCAGGACGAGGTGATGTCGCACAGCATCGGCGCCTGGAGCATGCGGTCGCCCATCAGCGCGGCGATGCGTATGCGCTCGTTGACGGAGTAGGAGTACTCGAGCCCCATTCCCAGGCCGGCCATCAGGGGGTCCATGACCACGTTGTCAAACTTCACGCCGAAGTCGGCCAGCAGGATGTTCATCTGCTTGGCGAGGTTGATGTCGAGGTTGGAGAACGCCACCAGCGCGTGGTGGTTCGACATCGCCGCCGCGGAGATGGTCTTGTACGCCGTCTCCTCCGCCTGCCCGAGGAGGACGCGCTCCTTGGCGCAGGCGTTGCTCACCGCCTCCATGACCTTGGCGTCCTTCTCCTCCTGCCCGCATCCGTAGACGATGATGGGCACGCTCACGGCCTTGAGCACGGCGATCACGGTCTTCGCCGCTTCCTCCGGGGAAGCGTTCATGCCCTCGGGGTTGGTGCTCCTCAGCTTCAGGCACACCAGGTCGGCATGGAACCCGTCCACCCACCTCTTGGCCCAGGCGGCCGGGTCCTTGACGGCATCGCCGAACGCGCGGGCCGCGAGCTCGGTGAGCTGCGAGGGGTCGTCGATGACCTCCCCGGCCAGCAGCTGCCTCTTGCCCAGCCCTTCGTAGGAGAGGAACGGCATGCCCGCCTCTCCCCCGACCTCGACGGTCTGGCGGCTGCCGCCTTCCGCAGGCGAAGCGCCCAGCTTGACAGCTCCGATCTTTCCTGACCACTTCTCCTTGGGGATGGGTACCTCGACCATGATGATTCCTCTTGACTATGATAGCAGCGGGGGCATCTTCAGCGCGGGGTGGTCCACTTTGACCATCCATTCGACCAGGCCCTCGGCGTCGGTGGTGACCGTCTCGTCGGCGATCTTGTCCACGAAGCCCGGCTCTCCGAGCTCCTCGGCCCTTTTCTGGAGGGCGTCGCGCATCGCCTCCTTCAGCTCCCTGGGCATCCAGGCGATGCGAAGGAAGCCCCCGTCGGCGGGGATGAACTTCCGGCTGGTAATATATTTTCTTCCTACCCCGATGAAGCCCGGGGTCTGCCGCCCTCCGCCGACCGAGCCGGCGAGGGACGAGAACTTCATGCCGATCGGGGTCATGCCCGGATACTCGCGGTTGACGGCGATGACCGCCTGCGCGTCGGCGGTCATGGCGACGATCACCTCGAAGCATCCGCACGAGGTCATGGGGTCCTCCATCATGGTGTAGGCGTTGAACCGCTCGATCTTGTGATGCGTGCTCTCGAACACCGCCTCGTTGACCCCGCGCCACTGCCCCTTCGTTTCGTCCAGGCACTCGCCCTTGACCACGCCCTGGTTCGGCCCGTTGGGGTCGATCTCCTCCGCTGCCTTGGCGTCCAGCCAGTTGACCGCCCCGCACAGTCCGAGCCTTTCGGGCGTCACCACGCACACGTGGTCCGGCGCGAACGAGCTGCAGAGCTTGCAGGTGAAGAACCTATCCACGCTCTCGTCGGTAAGCCCGGCCACGCGGGCATCGCGCTGCGCGTAGACGTCGAGAGCTTCGGGCAGGCGCTTCCGCGCCTCCTCCTCGTCGGTCACGATGGTCACCTGGACGCGGGACACGATGTTGCCGAACTCCTCCTTCAGCTTGGTGATCAGGATATCGCCGAAGTGCTTGAACCTGAGGCCCGCGGCCACCGCCGGCCTGCTCAGCCGTATCCAAAGTATGTTCCTCTGGCCGGTGTGCCATGCTCCCTCGGCGTAGTTGACAAAGAGGTGGATGCGCCGCTCCAGCACGCCCTCGAAGTCCTCGCTCATCCTCTTTCCGTACACGTCCACGAGGATGGCTATCGCGGTCTTCCCGCCTTCAGGCATCGAGTCGACGTCCGGCCCGATGACCTCGATGCGGCCGTCCTCGACCTCGTCCTCCGGGCGGACCCTAAGGAGCTCGAACGCCAGCGTCTTCGCCGCGCCCCCGGCCTCGATGTAGGTGTCCGGACGCCGGACGACCTCGCCCTCGAACGCCGGGCCGTAGGCGACCGGGATGTCCACCGGCGCCAGCTTCACCTTGATGCCCCTGAGCTCGAGCGCCGCCTGCACCATCTTGTCCGGCTCGGCGACCTGCACCACCTTCTCCGGTATGCCCTCCACCGCCTGGTCGGTCACGATGCACGCGCCGTTGAGCACCGCGGCGAAGGCCGCGCCTGCGGTCACCGCATCCAGCGGACCGAACTCCAGCACGAACACCTTCGGGCGCTTCGCGAGGTATGACGCTATTCCGTCGCGGTCGCCCCTCTGCACCCCGCCGAACGACAGCGCGGCGCGGATGGCGAAGTTGAGGGCGTGGACGATCTGCGTCCCCTCCCCCACGGGGTACAGCCGGGAGCGCTCGCCCATCTGCACGTTCCTCGACGCCAGCTGTCCGATCACCTCGCCCGAAGCTATGATCAGTATGCCCTTGGACTGCAGGTCGCGGACGATCCTCACCAGCGCGTCGGGGTCCGGGCATTTGCCGACGAGCACCGCCGCTCCCGGTATGGTGTCATCGACGAACGCGAAGCCGAGCTCGCGGATGACCTTGTCCGGGACGAAGCCCATGTAGCCCGAGCCCTCGTACGGCCGCTGGTCATCGATGTACTTCAGCGCCTCGATGACCTCGGCGGCGAGCATGGTCACCTCCCCGGCGGCGAGGGCGTTCTGTACCGTCGGCTCGTCGGCGAGCTTGGAGCGGCAAGAATCAAGGATCGGCGCAAGCTGCCCGAGCGTCTTGGCCTCCCGGCCGTCCCACGCGTACACGGCCGGCAGCTCGTAGCAGGTCTCCGGGTACTCCACCGGGCGGTCCGCTCCGTACTTCGACAGCGCCTCCTTCAGCGCGGCATCAGCGAGGCCGAGAGCTACATGCCCTCCCTGGATGGCGAGGGCGAACAGGTCATGGTTGGAGATGGCGTTCACGATGGGTCCTCCCGACGGCGCCGGGCTCTGCCGGCAGTGCGGTCGGCTATGGCCCGAGGCGGCGGGCTTGCGCCGCGGGGCCCACTTATCATTGACCTTCGGTACTTCAACCCTTCGCCACAGTTCGCCTGGTCAGCGGGAGGGTTCAGAGGTCGATGCTCTCCAGCTGATCGACGAAGTACTTGCCCTTTTCCATGGTGAGGGCATCCTCCAGCGCCGAGCGTAGCTTCTCCGGCCCGATGCCCGCGGCGCTCACGTCGGCGATGATGTCCAGGGTCATCGACTCGTAGAACACCAGCACCTCGCTCTGCAGCGACACCATGTTCACGCCGTTCCTCTGCATGACCTCGGCCACCCGGGCGATCGCTCCCGGCTTGTCCGGTATGACCAGCGAGGCGCGGACGAGCTTGGCCCCGGGGTCGAGGAGGGTCACCGACAGCACGTACGACTCCATGTCCCCGACCATCATCAGCGGCTGGCCGTCCCTGAGGCCGTCGACCTCGTCCAGGAACTCCTGGGGCACCTCGAACTCGCCGTTGGCGATGATCGTCGAGGCCTTGTGCTTTCGCTTGATCGGCTTGGTCTTCACGGTGCGGGACCCGGCCGCCGCGCCCTTGTTGTAGCGGTCGGCGATGTGCGATACTTCGATGTCCAGTGTGTCCACGAGCTCGAGGGACGACGACCGCTGCTTCTTCAGGGCGTCGAACTCCGCCTTCAGTTCGCTCGGCTCACCATAATAAGAAAGGTCGGCCAGCATCTTCCAGGTCATCTCCACCCCGGAGATGTTGCTCAGCGACACCGAGTTCAGGATGTCCACGTTGCGGTCGGACAGGAACTTCGCCGCCTGCGCGCATGCCCCCGGCTGATCGAGCATGCGGATCGTCAGCTGGCACAGCTGCCTGTAGTTCTCCGGCCCGAAGGTCGAGAGGACGATCTCGTAGGACGTCGATCCGTTGTGGTCGTAGCGGAACATGGCGCTGAAGACCTGGCTTCCGTTGACCAGTCCCAGGGCCTGCCCCAGTTCCTCGTCGATCCTGATCTTGTTCCCGTGCAACCGTCCAAACTGCCAGAGTCTCATGTGCTGACCGGGAACGCCAAATATCCTCGACCTTGATAAAGGTTGGCAGGCAGAGGTGCGCTTCCTACCTGCAACTGCCTCTCTTGCCCCTGTTCCTCTCCTTCAGCTTGTCTATGGCCTCCAGCGCGAGGTGCATGCTGGAGCTCGGATTGATGCCGACAAGGTCCGTGACATCGGTCGCGCCAGCTAGGTTCATAATGGCCCGCGATCGCCTCATGGCCGCCGCCCGATGAGCAAGCATGGGCTTGAGATCGCAGGTCTTGGTATATTTGGGATAACGTCGCTTGATCATGGCCGCCGCCTCCCTGCGGTCCACCGATCGATGGACCTCCTCATAGTGCAAGGTCAACCACAGCTCGAAGCAAGGGTTGGACAAGGCAATGATGATGCCATGCACCTCGGCAAGCTGCAACGCCCGAGCGATCCTTTCCGGCGGATTCTCGTCCACATCGAACGCGCAGATGGCGAGGTCTCCGCCGTCGGTGTCCACATCCCGGTCCTTCATGTGATCGACGCAGGCTTCAACAAGGCGAACCGGATCGGCGGGTCCCGGCTTCACCAGGACGATCCTTATGTTCGAGTCCCTCTCCTTCATGCTGTTGAAGTAGTTCCTCTCCGTCTCTCCTTCCACGACGACCAGGACGATGTTCCTGGGGGCCCTTGAATCAACCCTTCTGGGATTGGGCCGGTGCAACTATAGCACCTTTTCCGGCAAAATGAACGGGACGGCCCCGTATCTGCCATGGGTGTACGCCTTCAATATATCGCGGTCCTTCCGCTCCCCGAACTCCGCGAGCGAGTAGAGGGATGTGCTCCCGCACTCGGGGTCCTTTTCCACGAACCATATCTGGTCTCTTCTGAACTTTGAGAGGTCCAGCAGATGGATATCGTGCGTGTTGAAGATCAGCTGGGCGCCCTTGCGGTTCTGCTCTGGATCATGGAACAGCCCGACAATCCAATCGCTTATGTCGTGGTGTAGCTTGGTGTCCATCTCGTCGATCACGATGGTCTTGCCATCAGTGAGGGAGTCGATGATGGGGCCGACAATGGCGAACAACCTCCTCGTGCCCTCAGACTCGAAATGGTCCTCGAGCTCGAACATTTCCTCGTTCCCGTTCTCTGCCTTGACGGAGTGAGCAAACCTGAGGTCCCGAATTCTGAATGGGCCACCCATGACCGTCATCGCGCCGATAAGCTGTGGTGGGAACTGGCCTTCCAACTCCCTGGGCGAGACATCGCGGAACTTACCGGTCACTCCGACGATGCCCAGATCAGCGATGCGCAGGGCGTTCAAGAGCTGTTGCTTGAACCTTTTGTTGTGGTTCATCCGCTCGACGACCTTATCCACCAGCGGGTCGGTGGCGGTGGTGTCGAGGACGATAAGATCGTCCCTGAACCACTCAAATGCCTGGACCGTCCCCTTGTAGTTGAACTGTACGGACGTCGAGAGGTAGAGTGTGTTCTCCAGCGCACGCCGGGAGATGACCTCCTGCTCAACCTGATCGATATTGAACTCGAACTTCTGCCCCGTTCTGCTGAAGATCATCGCCCGACGGTTCTTTGGGTAATAGTAAAGCGACTCCTCGACCACCTCCTTGGCGGTGAACGCAAGGTGGTAATCGTACCTTATCCCGTTCTTGACGAACTCGATGTCGAAGACGGTCGGCTCCTTGGCCGAGATATGGTCGAACCTGAACGGCTGATAGTTCAGCATCATGCCTTTCTGGTGCTGGTGCGATAGCGCGACTAGGTTCCGCAACAGGGAGAGGGCGATAACCAGGTTCGACTTACCCGAGGCGTTCGCCCCGTAGATCGCTGCGCTGTTGAGGAATCTGTCGCCCTTCCTGGTCGGGAGCTGTATTGCATTACCGGGAAGGCTCTGGTCGAAAGAGGCCAGCATGCTGAACGTCTGCTCATTCTTGAACGAACGGAAGTTCTTGACCCTGAACTCGATCAACATCGACTCTTGAAATGACCTATTTATACTTATATATTTGTGATTTTTTCACAAATATCTTCGTGAAATATCGGATACGGGTCCGTTTGCATGATATAGCTCTGGGGGGCGGTCAGCGCGCTCACCGATTTATAGTAGGGTGCTACTTAGGTAGAGCAATACCTAGCAGTAGCTAGGAGGCTCGCCATGTTCGGAGGACGCCGCGACTACAAGGGATGCAAGATCAGCCCCATGCAGCTGGCCATCATGCTCGTTCTCACCGAGCGCCCGATGTACGGGTACGAGGTCCTGAAGGCCCTGAGGGACCGCTTCGAGGGCGTCTGGACGCCCCAGACCGGGTCGATCTACCCGGCGCTGAAGCGCCTGGCGGAGAGCGGGCTGGCGTCCTCGGAGCAGAGGGACGGCACCGACTACTACTCGCTCACCGACGAGGGCGTGGAGTGGGTCAGGGAGACGCTCAGGCATGCGCCGAGGGACATCAGGCTCATGTCGAGGTACTTCGATCTGCTGGGTCAGACGGCCATCCGGCTGCACGTCGAGGGCGAGGGGTCGCCCGGCAAGTTCTCCGAGATGTTCGAGAAGGAGGACGCGGACCGGGCGGAGCACCTGAGGAAGCTGAAGCGGGCGCGGGAGCTCATCGCCCAGCACCTGGCGGAGATCGACCGGGAGCTCAGCGAGCTCAACAGCGAAGAGCAGGGAGGTAGGTGAAGTGACGGCGATAGTGGAGGTGGAGAACCTGTCGAAGCGGTTCAGCGAGGACGTGCTGGCCGTCGACAGCATATCGTTCGAGGTGAACGAGGGCGAGATATTCGGCTTCCTCGGCCCCAACGGCGCGGGGAAGTCGACCACGATCAACATGCTGACCACGCTGCTGAGGCCGACCGGGGGCCGGGCCACCATCGCCGGCCTGGACGTCGCACGCCAGCAGGACGAGGTGCGGAAGGTCATCGGGCTCGTTCCCCAGGACCTCACGGTCGACGACGACCTGACCGGCCGGGAGAACATGTACCTCCAGGCCGACCTTTACAACGTGCCTCGAGCGGAGGCCAGGAAGCGCATCGACGAGCTGCTGAAGCTGGTGAACCTGGAGGATGCCGCCGACCGGAGGGTGAAGACCTACTCCGGCGGCATGCGCAAGCGCCTGGAGCTGGCCGAGGGCCTCATCCACCGCCCCCGCGTCCTGTTCCTCGACGAGCCCACGCTGGGCCTGGACATCCAGACCCGGACGGCCATCTGGGAGTACATCCGGGAGCTCAAGAGGAACCATGTCATCACCGTGTTCCTCACCACCCACTACCTGGAAGAGGCGGACGGGCTGTGCGACCGCATCGCCATCATCGATCACGGCAGGATCATCGCCCTCGACAGCCCGGAGGGACTGAAGCAGGCCGTCGGCGGCGATGTGCTCAGCCTCGGCGTCACCTCGGACCGGGACCTCACCGAGGTGATAAGGAACGTGCCGGGAGTGCTGAGCGTGAAGAGGGAGGACGGGACCTACCGCATCAAGGCGCCCAAGGGAGAGGAGCTCACCCCCCTGGTGCTCAAGGCGGTGTGGGACCAGGGCGCCACGGTGACCTCGGTGAACCTGTCGCACCCGACGCTGGATCAAGCTTTCTTGGAGTACACCGGGCGGTCGATGCGCGATGCCGAGCAGGCCGGCGGGTTCGACGTGGCGGCCCAGGCCCGAGCGATGAGGAGGAGGCGGTGACATGATACGCGAGAGCTGGTCGCTGACCGTCAGGGAGCTGAAGCACTGGTACCGGGTCAAGATCCAGGTGTTCATGACCCTGCTCCAGCCCATCGTGTGGCTCGGGCTGTTCGGCCAGGCGTTCAACATCGGGAGCCTCGTGCCCGCCCCCCTGGTGCCACAGTTCTTCTCCGGCGCGCCGGACTACTTCTCGTTCATGGCCCTCGGCATGCTGGCGGTGAACGCGCTGTTCACCTGCATGTTCTCCGGCATGAGCATCGTGTGGGACCGCCGGTTCGGCTTCCTCAACAAGCTGAAGGTCGCACCCATACCCCGCGGGGCGATCCCGCTGTCCCGGATCATGGCCACCGTCATCCGCTCGCTGATCCAGGTGAGCATCGTGCTGGCGATCGCGCTGGCGTTCCAGTACGTGCCCGGCCTGACGGGGCTGAGCCTCAAGGCCGGCTTCAGCATGATGGACCTGATGGGCATGTTCTTTGTGCTCTTCCTGCTGTCGGTGGCGTTCGCCTCCCTGTTCACCTCCATCGCGCTGGCGGTGGAGAACCAGGAGACGCTGTTCGGGGTGATCAACCTGCTCAACCTCCCGCTGATGTTCGCCTCGGCGGCGCTGTTCCCCACGGCCATGATGCCCGACTGGTTGAGGAGCGTCGCCGACTACAACCCGCTGACCTGGGCCGCCGACGCCCTGCGGCAGTTCGCCTTCGTCAACACCGCCCCGATACACGACCTGGCGTTCGACATCATCGGCCTGGCGGTCATCGCCGCCATACTCGCCGGTGTCAGCGTGCTCGTGTCCCGGAAGCTGCTAAGCAACAGGTGAGAAAACCCTTTCCCTCAGATCTTTTTGAACACGATGCCGTGGCTTAGCAGGTTCGCCTCCGACAGCACGACGCCCGAGAGCGTCACCTGCTCGCCGACGATGTTGGTGAGCACGGCATCATCACCGCGCACAACGATCCTGGTGACCCCGCTCATTATCTCGCTGGTCTTGCCATTCTCGTTGAGGAACACCGTAGATTCGCACATGAGCGGCGAATCGCTTCGACCGGTATAAAACTTGGACCCTCATCACAGGGTCCTCTGCTCCGTCTTGCGCTCGGTGCGGCAGCGCACCCGGGGCAGAGCGTCGTGGAAGGTGTACTTCACCGGGACGCGCTTCGTCGTCCCCATCTTGTAAGGGCAGGAGGTGCACCGGTAGCCGAGTATGACCGAGCCGCCGTAGAGGGTGCTGTTCCTGACCTTCCGCATGCGGGAGTCGCACACCGGGCAGCGGCCGCCCTTGACCTTGATGCCGGTGTCTCGGGTCTCCACCTCCACGGTCACCAGCCCGGACTGTATGGCGGTCCTGCGGACCCGCTCCTCGGTGACCGAGTAGTCCTTGTCGATGCACTGCAGCTTCTCGCGGACGAAGTGGGCGAACAGGCGCTGAGAACTTATCGCCCCGTGCTCGCGGAGCACATCGGCGATGGCCACCGCTAGCACCTCCGCCGGTGGCACGCGGTAGCTCATGCTACTCCATCGCTCAGTACCTTAATGAAGATAGCTGTCCCTCATCACCTGGAAACGCTCGCCAGGGCGCTCCTCGCAGCCTCCTTCGCCAGGGTGAGCGCGTCCGGGGCGAGCGGGCCCCACATGCCGACCACCGCGAAGTGCATCACCGGCGAACGGACCCGGAGCCCGCGCTGGGTGGCGAGATCGCTCATCTTCACCGCCGCGTTCTTCCCTCCGCGGCCGATCATCTCCAGCTGGCTCTTCCTCTTTGCCTCGTCCTTGGACAGCGGGCCGACGGTGTCGAACACGAAGATCGGTTTATTCTTCCAGTGCTCGACGTCCAGCGATTCGATGAACCTGGCCGTTCCCTTGGTCATCTTCCCGCCCCGGGTCGGCGAGCCGATGAACAGCACGTCGCCCGTGGGACTTGATGCCCCGTCCTTGAGGAACACCAGCTCGGTCTCGAGGCCCGCGGTCCTCAGCTCCTCGGCCATGGCCTCGGCCACCTGCTTGGTGTTCCCGTTCACGCTGTCGAACGCGATTATCCCCTTCATTTTCTCATCCTCTTCGTTCGAGGGTGTCCTCGCATAGACAACGCCTGCCGACCGTATAATCAATGCGATTCGCGCGGCATATCGGTACAGGCAATGAACGGGAATAAAAAGTGAGAGAAAGGGGGAGAGGGCCGGGGCCCCCTCACTTTATTTCTTCCTGCGGATCAGGAACACGGCCAGGATGGCGAGCGCGGCGACGATCGCGACCGCGCCGGCGATCAGCAGGCCGTCGGACGAGCCGCCCGTGACGGACTCCACGCCCAGGCTGCCGACCCCGTAGGCCTGCCCGGGGGCCAGGGTGACGGCCATGGTCCTGTCGGCATAGCCCTCCATGCTCACGGTCAGGGTGTGCTCGCCCGGCAGGACGTCGGCGAAGGTGAACCGCCCCTGCTGGTCGGTGGTCGCGGTCATGCCGTTCTCCAGCCTTACCGTCGCGCCGGCGAGGGGCCTGCCGCTGTCATCGACGATCTGCCCACTGATCTCCCCGAGGTCGCTGGTGGTGAACTCCCAGGAGTTCTCCACGGCGTTCCCGGCGAGGTCGCTGCCGCTCACGCTAACAGAGTAGGTCGTACCGGCGGCCAGGGGCGAGGACGGGGTGAACGCTGCGGTGTTCCCGTCCCACGCCACGGTCCCGGTGACGCCGTCAATGACGATGCTCACCGTGCCCTGGTCCATCGCCTCGGAGAAGGCGACGGTGATCGATGAGCTGGTCACGACCTCACTGCCGGAGGGCGAGGAGGCAGTGACAGTCGGGGCGACGGTGTCCACGGTCACGGTGACTCCGCGAACCTCGAAGTTGCCGGCGAAGTCGGTTACGCGGACCTCGATGGCATGCGGACCATCGGACAGGGCATCGAGCACGCTCCAGTCGCCGGTCCACGCGCCGCCGTCCACCCGCAGCACGATGCTCTGAACGCCGGACTGATCATCGGCGGCCTCGTACTCCACCACCACGGTCGCTGATCTGGTCCGCGAGCCGTTGGTCGGGGAGGTGATGTCGAGGGTCGGAGCGGTGGCGTCCACCGTGAACTCGACAGTCACCTCGGCGGAGTTGCCGGCGCGGTCGGTCGCCCGCACCTTCATGGCGTGCGGTCCGTCGGCCAGGCCGGTGAGGGTGTAGCTGCTGTCGGCCGCGGTCCACGCGCCCCCGTCGACGCTCACCTCGTATCCCAGGATGCCGGACAGCGCGTCGCTGCCGCCCCAGGTGAAGCTCACGTCCCCGGTGGCGAGAAGTTCGCCGTCAACAGGGCCGTCGACGTGGATCGACGGCGCATCGGTATCGTACACGGCGGTGAGGCGGTAGATGGTCTCGCCCCCGGCGCTGTTGTTCATCTGGATGACGATCACGTTGGTCCCCAGGCCCAGCATCCAGGACCCGGACAGGGTGTAGGTGAACGGCATGCCGTTCACATCGAAGGAGCCGTAGGCGACCTCCGCCCCGTCGATGAGATGGGTCCAGTTGCCCCCGGTGATGGGGGCGATGTCGTTGACCTCGATCTCCACCTGCATTACGCTCTGGTTGGTGTAATGCTGCGGGCCGGGGGTGGTCTCGATGGCCGGACCGGGAGCGTACACGACCAGCCGCTCCTCGACGAACCGCAGGCCCATGAAGTCCACCATCACGATGCGGACGTGGTTCTCGCCCGGGGTCAGGGCGACGGAGGCGCTCCACTCGGTCGTGCCGCCGCACGTCCCGGACGCGCCGCTCTCCACGACGAACCATTCCACCGACAAAATGCCGTACACGTCCTGCGCGCCGCCGCTCAGGGCAATGGTGGGCACCTTGACATAGCGGGGGAACGACGGCGGCGAGGTGACGTTCAGCGTCACCACCACCGGCCGGGCGTCCTGCGCAACGCCGCCCTCGATGGAGTACGGCAGGTCGACGATGCCATCGCGGTCGGCGTCGGGGGCGGTCCAGTCCGACCAAACATTGCCGAAGCCGGGACCGCTCCATATGTTGGATGCGCTGTTATCGTAGGCCTGATGCTCTCCGACGGTCATGGACCTCCAGTT
This sequence comes from Methanomassiliicoccus sp. UBA6, assembly GCA_002508545.1. Classification (GTDB taxonomy): domain Archaea; phylum Thermoplasmatota; class Thermoplasmata; order Methanomassiliicoccales; family Methanomassiliicoccaceae; genus UBA6. The sequence goes on along the minus strand of DAVH01000021.1, from coordinate 2,440 downwards.
GTTGCCCTCCAGCCAGTTACCGACGATATGGTTGGAGGTGCTGTGCTCCAGATAGATACCGTAGTAGCCGCAATCGGCGATGTGGTTGCCGCTCATGATGCTGTCGTGGGTGCCGAACAGTTTGATCCCGACGTACGTCATGTTGACGATCTCGTTCCCGTAGATGCCGATCTGGTTGGAGATCGCCAGATAGATGCCGCTTCCATCGGGAACGGTCCTCGTTCCGGACAAGTGATTGTCGATGATGAAGCAGTCTTCCGCTTCGGTCATGGAGATGCTGGACGCGTACAGTGCTCCGCCATCGGACCCGATGGTCACGGTGTTCCCGCTGATGGTGAGCAGTGTGACGTCATTCGCGTATATCCCGTCGAAGTATCTCTCCGTTCCTCCGGCCTGGGCGGTCAGGGCGATCTGGTTTTGCTGGATGACGCACCTCGAGGAATCGTCCGCCGATATGCCCGTGGCGTCCTCAAAGTCCGTCCCGCTGAAGGGGACGGCGATGACGTTATCCTCGATCGTGCAGTCCTCGCAGAAGGCCAGGCTGATGCCGACCACCGCGTTCACCACGGTGTTGCCGCTCACGGTGACGTTGTCGGAGAAGAACAGGTGCACGCCGCCGTGGTCCATGTCCTGGCCGGAGACGCTGTAGCGGGTGACGTTGAACAGGATGATCTGCCCCTGTCCGGACGGCGAGCTCTGGCCGCCCATGTCGCTGTCCTTGATGAACAGGACCGGCCGGCCGTTGACGGTGTTGTTGGGCAGGATGTCGAGGTCGGGGGAGAAGTCCTCGGGATCGTATCCCTCCTCGAAGTACAGCTCAATGCCGCAGTCGGTGAGCACGTTGCCCTGCAGGTCTCCCGGGCAGTTGTTGAGCGAGATGCCCGCCTCTCCCGCGACGGTGATGGTGTTGCCGTAGATGCGGGCGAACGCGTCGTACAGGTATACGCCGTAGTCGATGTGGGTGATGATGTTCCCGGAGATCAGGTCATCGTGGCCGCTCTCGATGTAGATGCCGTAGCCGTAGCAGTAGCCTTCCGAGGGCCCGATGATGTTGCCGGCGATGATGTTGGACCCGGTGTTATAGAGAGATATGCCGTCGCCCTCCGGGTCCACGATCATGTTGCTGGTAACAGTGTTCTCACCGGCATCCTCCAGATAGATGCCCGCCCACTCCCCGCCGTACACGGTGTTGCGGTCGATCAGGTTGCCGCTCGCCGAACTGATGGTGATCCCCTTGTCAAATCTCCCGTCGACGGTGTTGTTGATCACACGGTTGTCAGCGGCGCCCCAGGGATCGTACTCCTCTCCGGACGGGTCCATGGGACCTCCGGTCGCCTCGCCGGCCACCAGGATGCCGAAGTCTCCAAACCCTGCGGCCCCGGTGATGTGGTTCCTCCCGACCAGGTTGGCGTTGCTCTGGTATATGCAGACGCCGCCGCCCCAGACATCGACGATGGTATTGTCGAGGACGGAGTTGAAGCTCGAGAGGTCAAGAAGGATGGCCAGATCAGCCAAGTCCTCGAACACGTTCTCCCGGACGACGCAACGGTCGGACAGCTCGAGGCAGATGCCGTTGATGATCTGTCCGGCGATGTAGTTCCTCGCCACGGTGTTGTTCTCCGAGGCCATCACGTCCGCGCCGTGCTCGTAGTCCTTGTAGTCGTTGGTGATGTATATTCCGTAATCCTGGTAGCTTTCGGGCCCCAGGTCGCCGTAGATCTCGTTGTCCACGATGGTCAGGTGNNGTCAGGTCGCTGCACGAATCCACGAAGGTGCCGGCGCTCACCGAGCCATGGATGGTATTGTTGGACACCACGCACCGGGACGCAAAGTGAAGGTATGTGCCCAGCCCGTTGCCGTCGAAGGTGTTGGCGTTCAGAACTATGTTGGTGACATTGGAGAGCACCACCGCCGCTCCGGCCGCGTTGGTGAACTCGCACCCCTCGATCTCGAGATGGAGGGTAGTGTTGCGGATCGAGATCCCCGCCGCTTCGTCCGGGATGTCGAACGAAAGGGCGGTGATGTTGAACGGCCTCTCCGCCGAGCCGTCGGCCAGGCGGTCCGCGCCGGTCCAGTTGCGCGCGGCAGCTTGGGCGGCGAGGTCCGCATCGCCGTCGATGACTATCGGTCCCGACGCCTCCAGGGCGACGCCGGTGGGGGCCATGGTCATGGCCACGGTCATGAGCAGTGCTAAAGACAGAAATGCAGCTAGCAGGGTCCTCGATCGCATGATCTTACCTTCAGTGATATCGGGCATCATCCGGGCAGGTGCCAGAACGGGCCGGCGAAGAGCTTAGGCTTTATAATGAAAATAATATGAAAATCAGGAATGCGAACATCCATCGGCGTTCGTCGTTCTATCGAGCGCCGATATAACGACGAACATCGGTTCTCCCTATCAGTTCCCGGAACGGGGAGCTCTCGCCGCCCATCGCAGTTC
>DAVH01000012.1 GCA_002508545.1 Methanomassiliicoccus sp. UBA6 | reverse complement strand
ATGCCCCGGGTGTGGATCTGCATGATCTCCTTGCGCCCGCTCAGCGTGGGCACCCCGATCTCGATCTCGCGGTCGAAGCGCCCCGGCCTCCTGAGCGCGGGGTCGATGGCGTCCTCGCGGTTCGTCGCGCCGATGACGATGACCTGTCCCCGGCCTCCTAGGCCGTCCATGAGGGTGAGCATCTGGGCGACGACGCGCCTCTCGGTCTCGCCGCTCACCTCCTCGCGCTTCGGGGCGATGGAGTCGATCTCGTCGATGAACACGATGGAGGGAGCGGTCTTCTCCGCCTCCTCGAACTTCTCCCGCAGCTTCTCCTCGCTCTGCCCGTAGTACTTGGACATGATCTCCGGGCCCTGGATGGAGTAGAAGTTCGCCCCCGATTCGCTGGCCACGGCCTTCGCGATGAGCGTCTTGCCGGTGCCGGGAGGACCGTAAAGCAGCACGCCCTTGGGGGCGTCTATGCCCAACCGGTCGAACAGCTCGGGGTGCTTCAGCGGCAGCTCGATGATCTCCCGGACGCGCTTGAGCTCGTCCTCCAGCCCGCCGACGTCGTCGTAGGTCACGGCGGTGCTGGTCGCCTCCATCGCCTCCATCGGCTCGGTCTTCACCACCAGCTCGGTGTGGCCGCCGACGACGACCACTCCCGCAGGCTGCGTGCTGATGACCATGAACGGCAGGAAGCCGCCCATCAGGGCGATGTTGGGGATGATCATCGCGTCCCCCTTGACCAGCGGTCGGTTGGTCAGTCCCTTCTTGAACAGCTCCTCCACCCCCGGGCCGAAGCGGACCCTCTTTCCCGGCGGGATCTTGGGCGCCACCACGACCTTAGCCGCCGGCTGGGTGTCGGCCCTGACCACGGTGACCTTCTCCCCGATGCTGACCCCGGCGTTGGAGCGGATCATGCCGTCGATGGAGATGATCCCCCGGCCCTCGTCCTCGTTGGACGCCCGGAACACCTTGGCCGCCGTCCTCCTCTTCCCGATGATCTCGATGAAGTCCCCCATGTCGACGTTGAGTTCCTTCCTTGTCTGGGTGTCGATCCTCGCCCTGCCTAGCCCTACCTCGGACTGGTGTTGGGCGCTCTCTACCTTGAGGATCACAGAATCCGCCATGCTACCCCGGAGTGGCCAACGCTGAAGGGCGATAAGAAGGCTACTGTCACAGGTTCGGATGGAAGGAGCGAAAGGCATTTGCCCCGCCCCGCCGTTGGGGTCGGTCATGGAGATGGCCCCGCGATGCATACCGTGCCTGCTGGGACGCGTGCTGTTCGAGGTGGAGATATGCGATCCGAGCAAGAGCCCCCCCGCCGTCCGCGATTCGCTGAGGATCCTGAAGGAGGGGTACGTCCCGGGGGCCAACTCGGCAGAGCTCGCCACCAGGGTGCACGAGCGCGTGTACAAGGTGCTGGGGTGCGATGACCCCTACCTCGACCTCAAGATCCGCAGCCAGCAGGTGGCCGGGGAGCTGCTCCCCCGCGCCCAGTGCCTCATCGAGTCCTCCCCCGACCGCCTGAGGGCGGCGGTCCTGGCGGCCATCGCCGGCAATGTCATGGACTTCGGGATCGCCGGGCTGACCGATCCCAGCGAGCTGCCTCGCCAGTTCGACGCCGTCGTCCGCCAGGGTCTCGACGTCGACGACCTTACAAGAGCGCACGAGCTGCTGTGCGGGGCGAGCAAGGTGCTATACCTGATGGACAACTGCGGCGAGGATGTGCTGGACGCCCTCCTGGTCCGCGAGATCAGGGACCTCGGCCCCCGGGTCATCGGGGTGGTGAAGGGCAAGCCGGTGCTCACCGACGTCACCATGGACGATGCCCGCCGCTCCGGGGTCATCGACGCGTTCGACGAGGTCATCTCCACCGGCATGTTCGCCGTCGGCGTCGACGTCCACCGGATGGGCGACCGGCTACGGAGGGAGATGGAGGACGCGGACCTCATCATCTCCAAGGGAATGGCCAACTTCGAGTCGCTATCCGACGCTCCCTACCGTCCCATCGCCTTCCTGATGAAGGCCAAGTGCAGGCCGGTGGCCGAGGCGGTGGGAGCGAAAGAAGGGGACAACGTCGTCCGCCTCTTCGAGAACAAACGCTGAGAATCGAGCAAAACCTGCTTTTCGCCCCTGAGAGGTGGGACTACACTATTTATGAGAGTCCTTTCATGTGACACCAGTATGATCGCGCCGATGGCGACGGAGAGCATAACAGTCATGACCATAGCATTCTTGGCGGTGAGGGCGTGAGCGGAAGCATCACCGCGGTGATCCTGGCCGGGGGGGAGGGCACCAGGCTCCGGCCCCTGACCAACACTCGTCCAAAACCTCTGCTGCCCATCCTCGGCAAGCCGTGCGTGGAGTACGTGATCCGCTCGCTGGTGGACGCCGACGTCGACCGCGCCTACCTGACCTGCGGGTACCGCTCCCAGGACATGGTCGACCAGCTGGGCGACGGCGAGCAGTTCGGCCTGGACATGCGCTTCGCCTTCGAGGACCGTCCGGCGGGGACGGCCGGAGCGGTGAAGCTGCTGGAGAGCGAGCTCAGCGGCACGGTGGTGGTGGTCAGCGGCGACGTGCTCGCCGATGTCGACATCCGCTCCCTGGTGGCGATGCACCGGCGGAAGGGCGCCCTGGCGACCATGGCCCTGACGACCGTCGAGAGGCCGGAAGAGTTCGGCATCGTCGGCCTGGACGAGGACGGCCGCATCACGCGGTTCAAGGAGAAGCCCCGGACCGAGGAGGTGTTCTCCAACCTGATCAACGCCGGCATCTACGTGCTGGAGAAGAGGGCGCTGCTGGACATCCCGGCGGGGGAGAAGTACGACTTCTCGAAGCAGCTGTACCCCAAGCTCCTGGAGCGCGGTGAGCCCATATACGGGATGCCGATCGCCGGCCTGTGGAAGGACATCGGGAGGCCCCAGGACCTGCTGGACGCCAACCTGAGGATGGCGGAAAGGAAGGGCCGCGAGATCGAGGTGCCCGGAGCACGGTGCAGCGGCAAGATCGTGGCCTCGCGGTTCCAAGCGGACGGCTGCGAGATCTCCGGGCCGGCGTACATCGGAGAGGACGCGGCCGTCGGTCCCCGGGCCTCGCTGTCCAGCTGCGCCCTGGGCGGCCGGGTGAAGGTGGGGGAGGGGACGACAATAAGCGACTCGTTCATCATGGACGGCTGCACCCTGGAGGCCGGCTGCACGATACAGGGCAGCCTCCTGGGCAAAGGCTGCCGCGTCGGTCGCGGGGCCACCCTCGTCAACGCCATCCTGGGCGACGGCGTCATATTGGATGCCCAGGCCAAGGTGGAAGGTCGGATCATGGAGTAATGGCAACCAATTCAAATACATCGATCAGGATGGCGGCGCATGAAGGCGCCCCTGGGCCGGTACGAGCTGCTCCTGGTCTCAGCCGGAGTGCTGTGGGGCACCTCCTTCGCGGCCATAAAGATCGCCCTCAACGATGAAGCGGACCCGGTGTTCATCGCTCTGCTGAGGTTCATCGTGGGCACCGCCGCCATCCTGCCGGTGGTCTACGTGATGAAGCGCCTGAACCTCAGGATGCTCATCTACCCGCCGATCATCCTGAACTCGTTCCTCAACGCCCTGAGCTTCGCTCTCCAGAACGCGGGGATGGCCACGACCTCGGCGACCAACGCGGTCCTCCTGGTCAACACCAACGTGGGGGTCGTCGCCATCCTGGCGGCGATATTCCTGGCGGAGGCGATCACCCCGCGCATCATCGCCGGCATATTCCTCGGCATGCTGGGCGTGCTGTTCATCTCCACCGGAGGGGACCTCTCGGCCATCTACAGCGGCACCTTCTGGGGCAACATCCTGGTCCTGGCGGCGGGATGGACGTGGGCCTTCTACATCGTCCTCCAGAAGAAGATCCTGAAGCCTGATGTGGACGTGCTGATGGTGACCGCCGCCATCATAGCCGACACCACGCTGTTCCTGGTGCCCATGACGCTGCTGTTCACCACCAGCTACGTGATCCCCGGGGACGGATGGGCCGCGGTGGTCTACATCGGCCTGGCGTGCACCTTCGCCGCCAACCTGCTGTACAACGCCGGGCTGAAGAAGGTCAAGGCCAGCGTATCCTCGGTCATCCTCCTCATGGAGGTCGTGTCCGGCATGTTCTTCGCCGTCCTCCTGCTGGGGGAGATGCCCACGGCGGTGACCGCCATGGGTGGGGCCCTGATCCTGATATCGATCCTGGTGATCTCCTTCGCCAACGGGATGAGCAGCCACCGGTCGGCGTCTAGGACCTGAACTTGCTCAGGACCTCCTTGGCCCGCTCGGGCTCGCTCACGGTCAGGGCGATCTCCTCGACGCTCGATCCGGTGTTGCCCAGAATATACATGGATTCGATGTTTATGCCCGCCTTGGACAGGTGCTTGGTGACCTTGGCCAGCTCCCCCGGCCGGTCGGATAGAGGCACGACCTCGATCTCCCGCTCGGCGAACTCCAGCTTCGCCGCCCTCAGGGCGCTTCTGGCGCTGGCCTCGTCGTCGGTGACCACGCGGACCATCGGCCTGGACGATCCAAGATCGGTCGATATCCCGCGGATGTTGACCGAGTTCCGGGATAGGACCTCGGCGATCCACGCGATATCTCCAGGCTTGTTCTGGACATAGACCTCGAACTCTTGCGTCATCCCTCAATAATCGGAGGCGCGCTCTAATAAACTATGTCATGAGCTAGCATGGGCAATATGCGCTTTTCCTCGAACGGGCACGGACCTAGTGACGATCCCCTCTGCACTAGCTCCGCACCGCGGTCCGCTCCACCCGGAACCCGTTGAAGCTGTCGCTGTTCGACATCAACCCGCAGATGACGTATTGACTGCCCGAGAGGTCCATCGAGAAGCTTCCCCGGTAGTCGCTCCCCAGGGTGGAGTTGGTCTGGTACCTCATGTTGCCATCCCACCAAGGCACGTTCAGCAGGAGGATCCTCATCAGGTCCCAGGACAGCACCTCCTCCGAGGTGGCCAGAGGGGGCGGGGACATGTTGCCCGCGAAGACCAGGAGCGCCCCTTCGCCCATGGGGACAATGCCCGCGGTGCCGAGCATCTGGCCGCGGTCGAACTGGTACCCTATCGATTTCCCTCCTGCCGCCTCCAGGTCAGAGAGCAGGAAAAGGCTCTCCGGCGCGACATATCTCAACGCGAGGGCCTTGGCCATGGGGGTGGCGGCAATCCCTTCGCCATCCCGGTACTCCGTGTGTATGAAATCCAGCCGGACGGTGGCGTTGGGCGAGTTGGTCTTATCATGAGAGTACATGAACGGGGCCGATCCTTCGCCGATGCCCACCCATAGGCCGCCTTTCTCTATCCACTGCGTCGCCGGGTGGCTGTAGTAGTTGGGCAGGTCGGCCCCCGGCCCGACGACCAGTGTCGCTTGGTGGTCGGAGAACACCCTGGGCAGGCCGTCGGTGCCGATGACCGCAGCGGTGAGGTCGCTGCCCAGCAGGCTGAGCTCGTTGTTCAGGTGATCGGCCATTCGCTGAAGGCTTACCTTCACCTTGAACTCCAGGCCCTCGTTGATGAGGATGTAGATAGGGCCCTGGTGCACCCTGCCGACCTCCAGGGCGATGGCCGTCACCTCCCTGCGGTACTGCCCGCCGGCCACCAGGTAGTCCACGGTCACCCCGTCATCGGCCACCGTGACCGTCAGCTCCAGATCGGACCCCATGCTGGGAACGAGAATGGCGCTGGACACCGCCAGGAAGACGGCCGCCAGTGAGAGCAGGATGATCAGCTTATGCCTCATCGCGCCGCCTCCTCAGCCTTTCCTGGAGCCGGTACAGGGGGTCGATCCTCGGAGGGAGGAGGGCGGTGACCAGGGCGGTCACTCCCATGAGGGCGGGGACGATCCTCGCCCCCTCGGAACCCAGGACGCTGGTGCTGAGATAGTAGTCGACCACCGTCTGGTCGATGGTGCCGACCGGGACGATGCCGGTAAAGGTGGCCAGGGGGTAGAGGAAGGCGAGGTAGGACTGCAGGCCCAGCCAGAACACCACGCCAGCGATGGACAGGAGCGCCATCTTGACCTCGAACCTCTCCTGGTACACCGAGCACAGCAGGAAGAAGGGCAGCGCCCATAGCAGGTAGTGGGCGTGGGTGATGGACTGGAACAGCAGCAGGATGACGAAAACGGTCATGGAGCCGAAGATCAGCTGTTTCTCGTTCGATTCCTTGCCCCCCCTAAGCATCGCGAACACGTAGATGAGGATGAGGAACAGGATGGCGATCAGCAGATAGTTGGAGACCGTCGTGACCGCGGAAACCGTATCGTCTGGGAGCGACCCGCCCTTGTTGAAGATCACGTTGATGTTGCGCATCAGACCCCACAGGTTGATGCCGCCCATGTCGGTGGTACCCATCCGGCCGGTCAGGAACACCATCACCGAGGGATCGGCGAAGATCATGATCAGGATGCTGGATACGCCCAGTGCCCCTCCGATCATGTAACTGCCCAGGTTCCTGAGGTTGGGTACGATGAGCGTGGAGTTCCTCCACTCCGCGATCGCCAGCCCCAGCAGGTAGGCGAAGTAGAACAGCCCGAGGTACATGGGGAAGAGCTTGAAGGCGATACCCAGACCCACTGCCAGGCCGGCGCTGAGGTACATCCTGCGGTACATCGAGTATAGCGACAGAACGGAGAAGAACACCGCCAGGATGTCGAAGTTGCCGTAGATGCTGGAGATGAAGATCACCAGCGGGTTGAGGAACCACAGGATGAACACCCTGCGGGCGGCCGTCCGGTCCTTGATCAGGCTGACGAAGTGGTACAGCACCACGCCGGTGAGGTAGTCGGCGATCATCAGCGGCGTCTTGTACGCCAGGTTGAACGCCGGATGAGTGACCATGGGGTTGACCATGCCCGTGATCTGGCCGACCTCCACCAGGGAGGGCTGGAAGCTCACCCACAGGGACGGGTCAAGGAACAGCGACAGAACCCAGGCGAAGGGAAGGGCGACGTAAGCGAAGCCAGGAGGGTAGGAGTACGCCATGTGGCCGTACGGCCCGATGCCCGCCAAGGTGTCCACTATGCCCTGGTAGAAGGGGTAGGCGTCATAGGTCCAGCTGGTCCACGGGGCCAGTGCTGCCCGGACCGCGAACCCGATGAGGACGACCCACAGCAGGCGCCGGTCGGGGAACAGAGCGCTCCGGATATCTGCCATCTCAAGGCCAAACTTTCCGCTCGACAGTTTCACGACCGTCCTCCCCAAGAGCCCAGTGGATAGATATATGAAACGGTCAGGGAGCTCAGGTCAGGATGATCACGATGACGCCCATGAGGGCCACCAGGGTAAGGAACACGACCTGGCCGGAGCGGTTCAGGAAGACCCGGTCGGCGACGTACGCCGCACCCTTGCCCGGCAGACCGCACTGCCTCAGAATGGAGGTGATGATGGTAGAGGAGAGCTTGGACGCCCCTCCGGCGCGGTCCCCGAACTGGTACTGGACCTCCGCCACGGTGATCTTGCGGGGCACGAACTTGAGGAGGTCGAAGAGGACCTTGAAGCCTCGCCTCTCGAAGACCTCGCCCTTTTCCTCCACGATCTTCTGGGACATCTCCGTCCGCGCTCCGAACAGGCCGCTCATGATGTCCTCGGGATGAGGTTGGCGGTGCATCCTCAGGTAGGAATGGGCCAGGCACTGGGCCGCATCCGAGGACAGCCTCCGCTTCCAGTTGAGGGCCTCCTTGTGCTGCCTCTTTCCGACCACGAGGTCCGCGCCCCCCTCGAGGGCGGACATGATGCTTCCCAGGATCTCGGGAGGATGCTGGAAATCGGCGTCCATGACCACGTAATAGGGAGTGCTTACCTTGGTGATCCCCTCCATCACCGCCGCGGTGAGCCCTCGGTCCCCGGGCTGCCGGACCACCAAGGTAACGGCGGGTTCCCTGGCCTGGATCGAGGCCACAGCGTCGATGGTGCCGTCGTTGGAATTGTCATCCATGACAAGCACCTTGGCCCCAGGATACAGCTCGATAAGGCGAGCTACCATCCTGTCTATGTTTCGGACCTCGTTATAGGTCGGGATGATGATTGAGAAAAGGGAGTTTTGGGTTGGCCGTGCAACCAACGAGACCACCTTCCAGCCCTCTACTGATTGTCGTTATATAGCCTTTTGCATAATTTTAAGCAGACCATTTCCATCCGACTCTTAAGTTTACCTCTACATGTCCTGCATGATTGTCGTCTGAGGAAGATAATACTATCTTGTTTGATAATCATTTGAGTCCTGCCAGGAATCACATCGACGACCGGGAAGCATTATCTAGGTCCCGTCCTTTGCGTCCACCGGGTGTGATGCGTGAGGATCGCGGTGCTGTGCCGGAAGCTCAACGGACGACCTACCGACGGTTTCGAGCGCTACTCCAACGACCTCGTGTCCGGCCTCCGGTCCCGGGGCGAGGACATCCTTCTGCCGAACCAGGGCGCTCCTGGCAACATCCCACCCTCTGGCTCGATCATCAGCCCGCCGTTCTATGACATCGTGCACCCCCTGTGGATGATCGCGCGGGGGCGAATGAAGGCGGACGTGTTCCACGCGGTCACCGACGCCCNNCCAGGCCATAATGTTCCCCTGGCTCAGGGGGAGGAAGGTGCTCACCATGCACCACGTGGACAAGACCGCTCCCGATTCCGTTCCCGAGCTCGTGTTCCGGGCGTTCTTCGGGATCGGGACCAGGATCGGCCTCAGGCAGGCGGATATGATCATCTGCGTCTCCTCCCAGACCAAGGAGGAGGTGATGCAGCGGTACGGCGTGCCGGCCTCCCGCCTGGTGGTGGTGCCGCACGCCATTTCCCCGAAGTTCCGCCCCCTCCCCGAGGTGAGGAAGGAGAACCTCATCGGTTACGTCGGAGCCTTCAAGCGCAGGAAGAACCTCGAGTACCTGGTACGGGCGTTCGATATGCACGTCCGCACATATCCCTCCTCGGACCTGCGGCTGGTTCTGTGCGGGGACGGCACCGACCGGGGCCGACTGGAGGCGCTGATCGGGGAGCTGGGGCTCGTTGACCGCGTCGAGCTCCGGGGGCCGGTCCCCGAGGAGAAGCTGGTAGAGACGTATTGCTCGTTCTCCATGCTGGCGATGACCAGCTTCCAGGAGGGGTTCGGGCTGCCCATCATCGAGGCGCAGGCCTGCGGGGTGCCGGTGCTGACCGTGGAGGGCGCGATGATCCCGGAGGAGGTCACCAGGGCGACGGTGAGGTGCCGGGACCTCAAGGACATGGCAGAGTGGATGGACAGGCTGCAGAACGCCGCCATGGAGCGTGAGAGAATAATCGCCGAGGGGCTCGAGCACGCGAAACTGTTCTCGATCGACCGTATGGCCGAGAAGACCGCATCCGTCTACGCGGCGGCCTTGAAAAGATAACGTTCAGTCATGGGGGTCGCTGGCGGCAGCTAGCTTAGCGCCCTCTGACGACCTGCTCATCTTGGCGCGGTAGAAGACGCCCATCGTCTCCTTGAAGATGCTCTTTACCGTCTTGAACCCGATCCTGCCGCCGCAGGTGCGGCTGAAGTTCAGCTCGATGGGGGCCTCGACGATCTTGTACCCGTCTGCCTGGACATTGACCAAGAGGTCGAGGTCAAAGGCATAGCGCTGCGCCTCCACCTTGTTGATCTCCTTGTCCAGCACGTCCTTCCTGAAAAGCTTGAAGCCCGGCTGGGTGTCGGTGACGTCGAGGTTGAACATCAACTTGATGAGGAGGTGGTACCCCCAGCTGAGGAACTTGCGCTTGTTGGGGTAGTCGACCTTGGAGTCGGGGTGGCGCTTGGAGCCGATCACTACGTCGGCCTCGGTGGCCTTCAGCATGTACATGAACTTCATGGCGTGCTTGGGGTGGATCTCCAAATCCGCGTCCATGAACACCACCAGGTTCCCGGACGCGCGCCGGGCGCCGACCTTGAGGGCATTTCCTTTGCCGACGTTCTTCGAGTAGCTCACCGGCACAACCTCCGGGTTGTGAGCGGCCGCCCTCCTGATCTCCTGGTTGGTGTTGTCGGCGCTGCCATCATTCACCACCACGAGCTCGAAGGGCACGCCGTATCGCCTTACTTCTCGAAGGCATTCGAGGAGGTTCTTGTAGATCTTCTCCCCCTCGTTGTAGGCTGGAATCACAAATGAGATGAAGTCGGTATTGGTCTCGGCTATCCTTCGCCTCTCAATAGACAAAGCGTCCGAGTCCGATAATGGGCTCGTAAGGCCATCCTCGTATTGGATTGCTGTTCCCGCGGTAGATATAGCCATCCCTTCCCCTTTTCTTCGAACGCCTGTATATATTTACCTTTCTTGCCGTTTGAGGCAATTTGGTAGCACCTTGATGGAGCTTAACATTTAAAGTTTATCCCTCAGCGGTAGAACTTGCGATACCGAATGGACCGTGAGCTCCCTTTCCTACGATCACTTTTTTTAGGGTTCTCCGTACCATCTGGCTAGCTTTGAAAAAGAGAGCAAGGGATCGACGGGAAAACGTCATTTCGGCACGGGAGACGGCCGGCTGAGCGGTCCGCGGCGGCCAACAAGTGTTAAATGGCCCCATCAATATGGCCAAAGAGGACCATGCTTGGTCCGCGAGGATAGTTCGCCATGCTGCCCGGGTCGACGAGAATAGGAGAAGTCACGCCCTACCCACCGCCCAACGAGAAGCATGTCCGAGCGAGCGGGGTCGCCTCCTACTCCAAGAATTTGATGACCAGACTGACGACCCGGTTTGACCTGGCCGTCCTCGCGGAGCGGGCACCAGGGGTCCAGGAGTACGACGATGGCGGCATCACAGTGGTGCCTTGCTGGTCGAAGGGCGTCCGTTACCTTTTCTCCATCCTTTCTTGCGCGAGGGATATGGACATCAAGGCACTGCACGTTCAGCACGAAACCTTCCTGTTCGGTTCCTTCGTCTCCGCGGCAATGTTCCCCCTCCTGCCGCTGTTGGGCCGCCTGGGCGGAAGACGGACGGTGGTCACCATGCACGGGGTGATGCCGCTCCGGATGATCGACCGGAGCTTTCTCAGGGAAAACCGTATTGAGGGTAACCCGGCCATAATGAAGACCGGCATCAAGGTGCTGACCAAGCTGACCGCTATGGTTTCACACCACATCATCGTTCATGAGGACATGCTCAAGAAATGGCTGGTGGACGACTACGGATGCGATGGCTCCAAGATCACGGTCGTCCCCCACGGCATCGAGCCGAACCCGGTCCGCGTGGATCGGGAGGTGGCTAGGAAGGAACTAGGCCACCAGGGCGGGTATTTCCTCCTTTTCCTCGGATACATAACCGGCTACAAGAACGTTGAGTTGCTGATCGAGGCCATGGCCCACTTGGACAAGGACACCGTCCTGATAATCGCCGGAGGGGAGCATCCCCGCCTAGCGGGGGACCCGGACTACAAAGAGTACTTGGACATGTTGCACCGCAAGGCCGAGGAAATCGCACCGGGAAGGGTGCTGTTCAAGGGCTTCCTGCCCGAAGCGGAGATCCCTGCGTACATGGCCCTCTCAGATATGCTGGTATTCCCATACAACGTGTGTATGTCCACCAGCGGCCCCCTGTCCATGGCCATGGCCTATCGTAAGCCTTTCCTGGTCTCCGAAGCTTTCCGGGAGGTGATCGATCTGCCGGAGGCCATCTTCCCCCTCGACCCCCGGGGCCTGGCCGAGAATGTGTCCACGGTGAGGAACGATGCCCGCATCCAGGAGCGAATGGCCAGGTTCGTCGATAGGATGAACGAGGAGCATTCCTGGGACCGCGTGGCTGACCGCACCGGGGCCGTGTACGACAAGGTGTTCGGAGAGCTCTACCGCCGCACCCCCCACCCAGAGGGAAAACGTTCGGAGAGCGGAGGCTGATATGGCCGCAGGGGAGAGCTCGCCTGATAAGGAGAGGACGGTATGCATGATCACTCCTGAATACCCGCCCAACAACATCGGCGGGGGAGGGGTCGTGGTCATGGACCTGGCCAATGAGATGAGGTCTAGGGGGGCCAAGGTCGACATCATATCGGGCAACTACCTCAGCAAAGGACCGGTGGGGAAGGGCGGGGACGCCAATGGCTTGGAGTGGGTCCCCCTGGTGCCCACCCCTGACGGGCACCCGGAGCTGCGGACGGTCCTACCCCCCACCCCCCGGGGCCTTGTGGACCTGTTCAGCCATATGCGGAGAACGGAAGCGGAACTGTTCCACCTCCACGGTTACGGCCATCTGATGGTGGATTCCGCCGCCCTCATCTGCCGTTTACTCGGCCGCAGGTACGTCATGACCGTCCACGGTCTGCCCCGCTCTCCTGACCAGAACTCCGGGCTGGTCAGCAAGGTGTACTCGGTCTACAACCGCACAGTGGGCCGATGGATCCTAGGCGGCGCCTCGCGGGTGACCGGGATATCCTGGTCCATTGTCGAGGAGCTCGGGAAGATGGGGGTCGACAGGAAGAAGATGACCATGGTCCATAATGGCATCGACCTCTCGCGGGCCTGTGAGGGCAACGTCCCGGGCCTGCTTGATCGCTTCGGCCTTGCTCATGGGAAGTATGTGCTGGCGATAGGTGCTCTCCACCCCCGCAAGGGCTTCCACGTGCTGGTCCGGGCCTTCGCGGGCCTGTCCACGGAAAGGGACCTAAAGCTGGCCATAGTGGGCAACGACGCCGGGTACGCCCCTGTCCTCAAAGCGCTGGTGGATGAGCTGGGGCTGCAAGACCGAGTGGTGTTCACCGGGTACATGGGTGATGAGGAGAAGGCGACCCTGATAGCCAACTCGACCATCCTGGCGGTCCCCTCACTGGTGGAGCCGTTCGGCCTGGTGACCCTGGAGGGACTGTGCGGCGGGGCATGCCTGGTGGTCAGTTCGGCCGATGGCATCAAGGAGATCGTCCGCCATGGCATCGACGGCGAGGTATGCCCGCCCGGTGACGTCGAGGGTCTCCAGGCGGCCATGCAGAAGGTCTTGGATGATCCGGCGCTCGCCCGGAGGTACCGCGAGAACGGCCCGATAAGGGTCAGGGACTTCGACCTGAAGAGGATCGCAGGCCTCTATCTCCAGGTCTACAGTGAAGTCCTCTCCGGGAGGAGCGGCAAGTGAGAGTACTGCTCATCACTCCGGTGTTCTGGCCAAGGCGGGGGGGAGGCGAGAACTACCTGCACCACATGAGCCAGGCGCTCTCAGCCGAGCACGAGGTCTTCGTCCTCACCCCAGCTCAGGAGCTCTCCGGCCGCCACATCGTGGGCAAGGTCACCATAGACTATGTCCCTTACCGTACCATCGCCGGGACGGAGTGGCTCTCGCCTCGGCTGATGAGGTCGAAGATACTGGAGATCGATCCGGACATCGTCCATCTTAGCGGACCTTCCCTGGTGGCCGACGCCGGAGCCATACTGTGCAGGATGAACGGCCGGCGGACAATCATGACCTACCATGCGCACCTTAACCTGGACAAGGCGATCTCCCGGGCGTTCCACGTTGTCTCGCTGCGAGTAGCCATGCCGAGCAATGAGCGGATAATCGTTACCACCCCGATGTACCGCGAGGAGCTTGCCCGGGAAGGGGTCGCGCCCGAGAAGCTGGTAACAATCCCAGTGGGAGCTGATACCGCCCGGTTCAAGAGAGGTGAGAGGACCTGGCGGGAGGGAGCGAAGACCATCCTGTTCGTCGGAGGGCTGGACTGGCAACACCAGTACAAGCGTCCCGACCTGTTGCTGGAAGCGTTCGGCAGGATCGCCGCGGGGCGGGACCTCAGGCTGGTGTTCGTAGGCAGGGGCGAGAACGCGGAGATCCTGAGGAAGAGGGCCGCCGAGATGGGCCTGGTCGACAGAGTTGCCTTCCGCCCGGACGTCGAGGACTCCTTCCTGCCCGCGGAGTATGCGGCAGCGGACGTCCTGGTGCTCCCGTCGCCCAGTGAGCAGGAGGGCTTCGGGATAGTCCTCCTGGAGGCGATGGCCAGCGGGACCCCGGTCATCACCTCGGAGAGGTGTGGTGGAGCATTTGCGGTAGCCGAGAGCGGGGCCGGCCTGCTGTACCGGCCTTACGATGTTGAGGACCTCGCGGCCAAGATCCTGGCCGTGTTGGAGAACCGAAGCGTCTGGGAAAGGATGTCCAGGGCGGCGGACTCCTATGCGGCAGGTTATGACTGGAGCCATATCGCCTCCCGCATCAGCGCCGTCTACCGCGAGGCGGTCGGGAGCAAGGGCAGGCCGGCCTGACCGCTCAATCTATTTATATTCGGGCCAAGTTCAACAGTTCAGGTCATTCGTTATGAAGATACTCATCGTGGCCCCGATATTCTATCCTGAGAAGGGGGGAGGTACCCAATACCTGTACCGCATGTCCCAGGAGCTCGCCAAGAGCAACGAGGTCATGGTGCTGACTGCGGCCAAGAGCACCTCCGGCAGGAGCATGATGGGCAAGGTGACCGTGGATTACGTGCCGTTCACGAGCCGGTTCGGGACCGATTTCCTGCCGATCTCGGCGATCGAGCGGACCATCCGTGAGTTCAAGCCGGACATCGTCCATGCCAGCGCGCCGTCGCCCATCATCGAGATGGCTTACTTCGTCTGCAAGCTCAGGAGCATACCGATGGT
Organism: Methanomassiliicoccus sp. UBA6; assembly: GCA_002508545.1. Taxonomy (GTDB): domain Archaea; phylum Thermoplasmatota; class Thermoplasmata; order Methanomassiliicoccales; family Methanomassiliicoccaceae; genus UBA6. Next base: position 104,509 of record DAVH01000012.1, on the reverse strand, counting down.
TGCGACCTATCACGCCGACCTCGACCTCCGGAGGACGGTGTCGCGATTATACACCAAGGTATTTGCCCGGTTGACCTGGAGAGGGTACGCCAGAATGATCGTGACCACCGAGGGCTACCGCCAGATCATGCTGAAGAGGGGCATTCGGGACGACCGGCTGGTACGGATACCGGTGGGGGTCGACCTGGAGCGTTTCCTCGCAGCCGAGCCAGTGCCCAGAGGGCCGAGGAAGGTAATACTGTTCGTCGGGATCATGGACACCTGGCACTGGTATAAGCGGGTCGATATTCTGATCCGCGCGCACGCTAAGCTGCTGTCGGAGGGCAAGGACTACGAGCTACGTCTGGTGGGCCGGGGGGACCTTATCCCCGGGCTGCAGGCACTGGCCAAGGAACTCGGCAGCGAGCACCGGGTCCACTTCCTAGGGTCGCCCGAAGACGAGGAGATCCCTGCGATCTACCGCTCCGCCGACCTTTTCGTGCTTCCTTCCCCCAACAACGTAGAGGGCTTCGGCATCGTGATGCTGGAAGCGATGGCTTCGCGCCTGCCGGTGATCACCTCTACCGGCTGCGGGGGGGCGTACGCGATCAGGGAGTCTGAGGCCGGGCTGCTCTACGAAGGGGAGGACTACCAGGACCTGGCGGCGAAGATCGAGACCATCCTATCCAACGAGGAGCTGGCCATGTCCATGGTCGAAAAGGGCTCTGTCTACGTCCTTGATTACGACTGGACCAAGGTCGGCGCCAGCATCCTGAAGGAGTACGAAAAAGTCCTGGGCCGCTCAGCGAGATCGGTCGAGCAGCCTTCGGACGAATGACGCCGGCAGCGGGAAGATCACCAGGGCGACGATGGCGATCAATGACGCCGAGAGGTAGCGAATCAGCACTTTCCCGTAGATGTCCCCGCCCGTGAACACGATGTCGCGGTGCTGGGTGCCGTTGCCGTCGACGATATAGCCGTTCACCGCGCCGTTGGCCTTGAAGCTCACCGCGTCGCCGGAGATGGTCCACAGAGGATGGTAGCTCTCCGAGAGTATGATGATGGCGGAGCCGTTGACCTCCAGGTCGATGCCATAGTCAGTGGTGGACCTCTTCTCGTACGAGGAATGCACCGCTCCATTGCCGGCGCTCCACGTGGATGGGTAAACGACAACGGCGTAGGCCTGGGTCACGTTCATGGTCAAGCGGTTAGCTCCCTGGACCAGGCTCCCCTGGGCGGTGATGTTCTCCCCCGTCGTATCTATGGCCAGCTCCTGGCCGTTAAGGGACACCGAGGGAGCGGCCCGATCTGTCACGCTCCGGATGATGCTGAGATCGACCGATGAGCTCCAGAGAGAGCTCAGCTCCAGATCCAGTGGCAAGCTAACGGTCGGAGCGACGTTCACTGTCCCCACCTTGATCTGGTCCGATCCCGTCCGAACGGTCAATGAAGCGTCAGTGGGCACCTCCGGCAGCTGGAAGAGCATGCTGGCCTGGTTCAACCTCCCTGGGGATACCAGTACTGTCTGTGATGCGATCAGGTCTACCCCCGAATAGACCTCCAAGGTGCAGGGGACCTCTCGGTTGGGCGTGAACAGTTCGATGGTCAGGTTGTACACCGGCCCCGAGGCCAGAGCGCTGCTCCTTCCTAGCGCGAAGCTCAGCTCCCCCTGCTGGCCGGTATACTTGCCCACATTCAGGGTTAGAGTGTCGGATGCCCCAAGCCCTAGTGCCCCATGGCCCACGAACCAACCGTCGGATAGTTCATGCCGGTAGGTAGGATAGAGAAGGACGACCTTGTCCTGGTACCCGATCAGCAGGTCTTGGACCTCCTTCCGTGCCGCATCCAGCTCCGTCTCTGGGGCCGCAAGCATATCCAACAAGATGACCTCGCCGTCCCCCTGGGGAACGATCTCCAAGATGGTCACATTGTCTGGTAGGATGCCGATGTCCAGCCATGTGGTGGTGTAAGCGGCCGAGGAGAGATCGAAGGTGTGATTTTCCCCGCCGTACCTGACGGTGAAGTTGCCCGAGTGCGGACTTGTGGCGGCCTGGATGTACACATGACGGTCAGCTCCCGGGTCGACGTTCACGACCATCGGGCGCTCGGATATGGTATACGCCGAGGAGCTCCAAGTGAGGCCGTTGAACATCTCCGAAGGACGCACAACCCAGGATGTCTGGATATCCTCGGCATGGGCGTCCACGTTGTCCGATAGATGATTCAGCATGCTCCCCCAGTCATGGTACTCGACCATGAACTGGAAGACGTCCCCGTCGATCAGCACGATCCCGTTAGACTCTTCCAGCAACCGAGCCTTGGACGCCTGGTCCTCCTGTCCGAGGAATGCCACCACTGTTTGAGATGGATCCACGACCCCTGCGCCCATTGATGTGTAAAGAGAACGGTACCCGCCGGTGGTAACCATCATCGATGAGAGCGCATAGAGGTGGGGCTGGGCAGCGCTGTTGACGTAAATGTTGGAGCCACCGGGGAAGGGTATTATCTGATCCATCCCGTCCATGGATCGGAAGGTTTCCCTCTCCCCTCCTTGCGAGTTGAGCTGGGCGACCACGTAGCGGACGTTCGCCGTCGCTCCTACAAGTTCCATGGTGTCCCGGTACCCGAACCATCGATCCTCCATCGCCTTATACACGGTGCTCCAGAAGTTCTCGTTCTCGACCCCGTAGGCAAAGGCGCCATCGGTGAGCAACGGGCTGTAGATCCCGGGATCGAGGGTCACCGTCCTCGGGTAGCCATCGTAGCGCGGTATCCCATTGCTGTAGTAGAGGAAGCCGTACGGGAGCGTTAGATAGCGGTACTCTCCGCCCTCGTCATGGATGTACTCGTACGGCTCGGCATAGGAGCTGGGCAGGTTGAAGCTGCCCACGAAGCCGAAGAAGGCAGCGGAAGCGGAGAGGACCATCGCGCCGGCCAGGATCACCGTTGCCCCGGTACGCACCCATCGGCCTTTGATGACCACGTTCTTCATCCAGGGCATGAAGTATTGGTACCTCCTGCCTGATGGGATGGAGGAGAGGAACAGGGGAATGAGAACGGCGTAGCAGAGCGCGGTGATCATCCCGAACCTCGAGTAGACCCGCACCGAGTCCATGTAGGGGATGTTGTTGAACCCCCAGGCGAACAGATCCCCCCAGAAGGAGTTCGGACCCAGGGAGATGAGAGTGCAGAACACCAGGACGATGGCCATCCCTGCCACTAGGCGGTCCCTCCGCCTCTTCACGATGAAATAGAACGCTAGGATGGGCAGGGAGAGCGACAGCAGGAACGCCAGGTTGGACAAGGCGCTGGGGACGACCCAGCTGCCAAAAGCGGAGCTGGACATGTAGCTGTTCTCGGTCGAGCGCAGCAACAGGGATTGTACGATGTCATTATAGCTCCAGTACGAAGCCTGGGAGACCTTGTAGGCGGTGGACAGGTTGCTGTTGCCCACGTCGGTGAACTTGAAGAGGACGGTCTGCAAGATGAGGATGACCGTCACCGTCCCGGTCACCATGGCCACGCGCAGCGTGGCCCATCTGAGCGGGAAGAGATAGGGAAGGCAGAACAGCGGTATGACGATCGCGGCGATGAGCACCATGTTCGGTGAGGCCACCGAGCCGTAAATGAAGGCGATCAGCCCGAGCCACAGCGCCGAGCGGTAGGTTTGCTTGTTCAGGAGGCGGATGAGGAACATGAAGAGGAGGGGAACCAGCGCACACCCCAACACCATGTTGAAATGCCCCTCCACGACCTGGCTCATGAACACCTGGTTGAAGCAGAAAATGATCCCACCAATGGCACTAGGTATCGGTCTGGCCTTCAGATCCAGGCACAGCAGGTAGGTGAAGAAGCCGGCCATGAAGAAGGAGAGGGCGAAGAGCATCTTCGATACGTCCAACGGATTCATGTGGAGCACGCCGGCCAGCAGGAAGTAGAGGGTGCCGATCACCGGGCTAGGGTAGTTGAGGTGTCCAAGAGAGGTATACCACCGCCAGGTGGTGAAGAAATCCCCGATGAGCTGGAAGGACAAGATGTCAGTGGGCATTCCCAGGGTATCCGTTCCCAGCGGGTAGGTCGCAAGAAGATATCCGAAGAAGATCACTACGGTGAAGAGCGCGAAGAACAGTAGGCCCTGGACCCTGGCGTCAGCCAGATATCGAAGGGACTTTCGACTCCACCTTTCAGGACCCTCCATGGTGCGGGATAAAACCAGCTCCATGATTAAAGCTTCTGCACTGACGATGGCAGCGGAAGAGCGATAGCGCCTTAAGATTGGATATTGGCCACTGTCCACTTCGCGGGCGGGCATCGGAACCCTTGAAATATGACCATCCAGTTATCGATATCGACCTGGACGGGGCATAATGCTCACTGCATCGATCGGCGTTTGCGCCTACAACGAGGAGAGGAACATCAAGCGGTCGCTGGACTCCATAGCCGCGCAGCGATTGCGCGGCTTCGAGCTGTCGGAGGTCATCGTGGTCTCCAGCGGCAGCACCGATGGAACCGACGCGGTGGTGAGGGCTTACGGCGCCGGCAATCCCCTCGTGCGCCTCGTCCCTCAGCCCCGGAGGGAGGGCAAGAACTCCGCCGTCAACCTGTTCATGTCCCAGGCCCGGGGGGACATCCTTGTCCTGGTCAACGCCGATAACGTTCTCACCGAGGGCGCGCTGCAGAAGCTCCTGGAACCGTTCAACGATCCCCAGGTGGGGATGGTCGGGGGGCACCCGGTCCCGGTGAACCCCCGGGACACCGTGACGGGGTTCGCGGTGCACATGCTGTGGGAGATGCACCACCGCCTCTCGCTCCATTATCCCAAGATAGGGGAGCTCGTGGCCTTCCGGAACGTCCATATCCAGCTGCCGACCGACCTGCAGTCGGACGAGGACATCGTCCGGATGGAGGTGGAGAAGCGCGGCTACCGATCGGCATACGCTCCGGAGGCCATCGTCCAGAACAAGGGGCCGGCGACGATCAGGGATTTCGTGAAACAGCGCACCAGGGTCAACATCGGCGAGGGATACATGAAGAGGAAGTTCAGCTACGACATCCCGACCCAGGACCCCCGGCTGCTGTTCGCGTCGTACCTCGACTTCCTGAGGGAGGACCGCCCCTCCCCCTTGCTGATGGCCGCGGCCATGCTCATGGAGGCTTACTGCCGCGCCTACGCCCGCCTGTACGTCGCGTTGGACAAGGGCGACAAGATGGTGTGGAGCCCTGTGGACTCCACCAAGAATCTCTCCTGATTCGATGTTGGTTCCCGAAGGCGACGCTCATTCCCCGAGGATCGAGCGTACCGCCTGGTTGAAGTCCACGTCCCCGGTCACCTGGATGCACCGGCAGCCCGCCTTCCGGCCCATGGCCACGTCGTTCTCGCTGTTGCCGACGACGTACGATGAGCGGAGGTCGATCCCCAGCTCCCTCACCGCCCGCTCCAGCATGCCGGTGGCTGGCTTCCGGCACCCGCAGCCCTCGTCCGGGCGGTGGGGGCAGAAGTAGATCGCGTCCAGCCGCGCTCCGTCGGCCGCCAGGTCCTTTTTCAGCTTTTCATGGATGCGGTCCAAGGTCTCCTCGTCGAAATAGCCCCGGCCGATGCCAGACTGGTTGGTCACCAGTACCGCGAGGTACCCGGCCTCGTTCAGCCGGCGGATGGAGCTCCCGACCCCCGGGAACAGTTTGAGGTCCTCGGGCCTCGAGCAGTACGGGACGTCCTGAACGATGGTGTCGTCCCGGTCGATGAACACCGCCCGGCGGCCGAACATCGCCCTCTCCACGAGGCCGCATATGATGTGCCCGGCACACATGTAGCCCTCTTGCACCCGGGGCGTGCTGGTCGTGGGGATGACCAGCGGGTGGTCGACAATGTCCTTGATGCCGCCTCCCGAACCGGTGAAGGAAACGGTGACCAGACCAAGCTCCTTGGCCCTTGACAGCGCGATAGCGACGTTCTTCGAGCTGCCGCTGGTGCTCATTCCCACGGCTACGTCGCCCGGCCGCGCGCACGCCTCCAGCTGCCTCACGAACACCTTCTCGTAACCGTAGTCGTTGCCGATGCCGGTGATCGAAGACAGGGATGTCAGCGCCATGCCGTTCAGCGCCGGCCGCTCCATGAGGTACCGACCGGCGAGCTCGGCGGCGAGATGCATGGCGTCAGCGGCGCTTCCCCCGTTCCCGAAGAAGATGATCTTTCCCCCGGCCCTCAGCGATCTGACCATCGCATCGGCGATGGCCTCGATCTGACCGGGGTCGATGGACACGATGACCGATGACGACGCTCTCAGCTCGTCCTCAATGAGAAGGGCCATCGGCGTACCTCCAGGTCTGCAGTCCGTACTTGTCGAAGTTGTAGGCAACGATGTCCACGCCGAGCTTGGTGAGCTCGTTGGCCACGATGTGCTTGCGATCGTACTCGCAGATGAAGAACATGAAACCGCCGCCACCCGCGCCCGAGATCTTGCCCCCGATCGCGCCGTTCGACAGCGCTGTGTTGTAGATGAGGTCAATGCGGTCGTTGGATATCTGGGAGGTAAACCTCTTCTTGCTCTCCCAGGCCTCGTTCAGCAGCTCTCCGATAAGGTGGATCTCGCCGCGCAGCAGAGCGTCCTTCATCTCCCTGGCCAGCTGCTTGGTGCGCTCCAGCGCTTCCACCACCTGCTCGTTCCGCCGCAGGTAGCCCTGGGTCTGGCTTTGGATGATGTTCGACGAGTCCCTGGTCTTACCGGTGTTGCCCAGCAGGAGATGGTAGTGAAGCTCGTTGAGGATGTCCGGCTTCAGACGCAACGGGGTGACGATGGTGTCATGGGCCCTGAACTCCATGAAGTTGAAGCCGCCGAACACTGACGCATACTGGTCCTGCTTGCCCCCAGCGAGCCCGAGCTCCCTCCTCTCCAGCACGTACGCCAGGTGGGCCATGTCGTAAGGGGACATAGGCTGGTTCAACCACTCCGCCATCGCCCCGATGATCGACACGATGACCGTGGACGACGACCCGAGTCCAGATCCGGGAGGTGCGTCGCAGTGGAGGAACATATCGAAGCCCCGGTCTACCTCGAAGTGGTTGAGCACCGCCTTGATGAGGTCCAGGTTGCCGTCGTAGGCCAGCATGTCCCCGCTCGCCCTCCACTTCTCTATGACGTCATAGTCCAGGGAGCGAATGGCGATCTCGCTGTCCTTTCGGGGAGAGATCGTGCAGTAGGCGAAGCGATCGATCGTCGAATTAAGGACCGCGCCGCCCTGCTCATCACAGTAAGGGGGCACGTCGGTCCCGCCGCCGGCGAAGCTGATGCGCAGCGGCGCCTTGCTCCGAATCAGTTGCTTCCTCTCTCCCATCATGGCCTCCCAATCATTGAACGAGGATTTATAACCGCCCTGGTTCGGACGCGTTCCCGCGGACCAGGTGCCAGCGGGAACGATTGTATCAACATCATCCCCGTTCTGTCCGGGGGCGCTCTCCATCTGTTAGCACCTCACCATACTTATGGAGCCAATGGAACATCTATATGCTCATTATAGCTGTATTCTCTCCGAGCCCGATCATAGTTACGTAAAAGGAATGGATGAAAGCATCCGGCACTGAGTTCGGACACAAGTACACGTTTATCTATGGTAAGCGTATCTGATATCACATGTCGGATTCAAAGGATCCAATCCCTGCTCCGATGAAGAAGAACAAGAGGAATCTGATTGTTGCAGCCGTTGCCGTTCTAGTTGTCGTGGCTATTGCCGCCGTAGCGGTCCTCGGCGGTTTCTTGGGTGGTGGCGGCGACGAGGAGACGAACGCCCTGGACAAGATCAAGGAAAGAGGCACGCTCATCGTTGGCATCAACGCGCCATGGGAGCCGTTCGAGGTCTACAATGATGTCTCCGACAGCTATGAGGGCTTCGACATCGATGTCATAACCAAGGTCGCCCAGACCATCGGTGTGAACGTCGAGTTCAGGACCATGGAGTTCGACGCCTTGGTCGGCGCAGTTCAGTCCCGCGAGGTAGATGTGGCTATCTCCTCGATCGCCATCCGCCCGGATCTTGCGGAGTCGGTGGATTTCTCCGCTCCGTACTATGTTGCCGATCAGGCGGTGCTCGTGCGCAACGATAGCACTATCTCCGTTGTGGACGATCTGAACGGCACTGTCATCGCCGCTCGGCACGATTCGACCGGAGCCTTCTGGATCGACGAGAATCTCAATGCCATCGGTGTTGACTACGAAACCATCACCGACGTCGCGCTCGCCGTCGAGACCATTCAGAATGATACTCAAGCCGCCATAATGGACTCGCCGTTCGCCATCAGGTACGCCGCTGACCCGAACTACAACCTGAAGGTCGCGTTCGTGATATCCACCAACGAGCAGTACGGCATCGCCTGCCCGAAGGGAGAGACCGAGCTGGTGGCGGCGATCGACGACGCCATCAATGCCATGAAGGCTGACGGCAGCCTGGAGTCCATGCTCGATCGGTGGGCCTGATAGTTCCAATTCCTTTCCATTTTTTCATTTATTCAGCTCACAGGAAGGCGAGAGGAACTCTAATGCTCCAAACTCTGAGGGCGATAGCGTCTTCCGATACACTCCGGCTACAGGGGCTGTGGGGCGAGCCTGCCGTCGGCGAGGCCGATATACGGTGCTTTGCTTCACGACCGTCGTACATTTCCTATCAATTCGCCTACACATCGGCGTCTTCACATCCAGCGTTGTTATCAAGTCATGACCGTCAATAATAATAGCTGCGATTTTAACATATTTCGAAAAATCGTCCAGGCTCATCTTTTATGGTCGATTGTTCATTCTTTTCTTCGAAATATTTTATTTCATTACGAAATACACACAGGGCCCGTTTTGTCCGATATCGGACCCAGATGTCGATGTATGTTTATTTAGTGGTAAACGTATCGCAGAAACATGTCGGATTCTGCGGGAGGAACGGCTCCCTCACCTTTAAAGAAGAAGAGCGGCAATAAAATGCTGATAGCGGTTATAGCGGCCGTCGTCGTAGTAGCTTTGATCGCGGTGGTCGTGCTCGGAGGCTTCTTGGAGGCCAAGGAGCAGACCGCCCTGGAGAAAATCAAGTCCCAGGGAAAGATCATCATGGCCACTGAAGCGACCTTCATACCCTTCGAATCGTATGACCCCGTCAACGGTACCTACATAGGATTCGACATAGATCTGGCTAACCGCATCACTGAGAACGTTTCCGCCGAACTTGGAGTGCCTATCACCCTCGAGATCCGTGATGTCGCCTTCAACACCATTCCGGCTAGCTTGAGCAACAAGCAGATCGACATGAGCCTTTCCGGGATGACCATCACCGACGAGAGGAACAAGACGGTCTTGTTCAGCACCCCCTACTATATGGCCGAGGCAGGCTTCGGCATGCTCGTCAAGACCAGCGACAACAGCTTGAACTCCGCTGATGACCTGGTCAACGCCAGCAGCATCGTGGTCAACACCGGAACTACCTCTGAGCTGTGGGTGCAGAAGATGCTCATCGACACCGGCAAATATCCGGCCAACAAGGTCAAGAGCCTTCCGACCATCGCTGGCTGCGCTCAGGACGTCCAAATCGGGCAGTCCCAGGTGTTTATCATCGATAAGCCGACCGCTGAGGAATATGCTGGCCTGTCAAACGGCGAGATGAAGGTGTCTGCAGTCATCCCGAGCTACGAGCCTTACGGCGTTGCCCTCAACAAGGAGGCTACTGACCTTAAGGAGATCATCGACCGGGTCATCAACACGATGATTGAGAACGGCGAAATGGAAGCGCTCAGGGAAAAGTGGGGATTAATCTAAGCTCCCACTCCGAAACCCTTTCTTCCTTTTATATACAAGGCAGGCTTGAAAATGGACTTGAAAGAGTTGGCAATCCAGCACAAGAACACGCTGAGCAAGATCGGCCTTGTGATCACGATCATCATCGTGTTCGCGCTGATGCTCCAGCAACCAGTGAATTCTGATTACATCGATAGTTGGATACCGGCGATCGGCAAGACAATCCTCATCAGCATCGTCGCGATCGTCATGGGCTTCGGTATCGGCATTATCATCGGGCTGGGCCGCATATCTCGCAACTTCATCATCAACGGTGTCGCGACCGTCTATGTCGAGATACTCAGGGGCGTACCTCTGCTTATCCAGATATTCTTCATGTACTTCGCTCTGTCAATTTATGTGCCCAGCATCAACGATGCCGCCATCGCAGCTACGCTGGCCCTGGGTCTGAACAGCGGTGCGTACCAGGCCGAGATCATCCGGGGCGGTATACAGTCAATATCTGGCGGCCAGATGGAAGCGGCCAGATCCTCTGGCATGTCCTACATCCAGGCGATGCGGCACGTCATCCTGCCCCAGGGCTTCAGGCTGATCATTCCGCCGATGACCAACGAGTACGTCACCGTCATCAAGGACTCTTCCCTTGCCTACGCCATCGGAGCGATGGAGGTCACCTGGTTCAGCACCAAGGTCATCACATTTCACTTCGAGCCCCTGACCACCTTCCTGTTCGTGGCTCTGATATACTTCACCCTGACGACGTTCACTTCGAACATCATGAGGGTCGTGGAGAGAAAGTTCCATATCCCCGGCTACATGGGGGCTGAGTGAAAATGGTCACCCCACTGATAGAAATGAAGAACATCCATAAGAGCTTCGGCGAGAACCACGTCCTCAAAGGCGTCTCTATGAAGGTGATGCCCGGAGAGGTCGTGGCGATCATAGGGCCTTCCGGCAGCGGGAAGAGCACCCTCCTGAGGTGCATCAACCGGCTGAACGAACCCGACGCCGGCGATATCCTGTTCGACGGGTACACTATAATCGGAAAGGACATCGACATCGACCTGGTGCGTTCCCAGATGACCATGGTGTTCCAGAGCTTCAACCTCTTCATGCACCTGACCGCCAGGAAGAACATTTCCCTTCCGCTCAGGGAGGTCAAGAAGCTGTCGAAGGAGGAGGCCGATAGGCTGGCGCTGGAGGCCCTGGACAAGGTCGGCCTGAGGGAGAAGGCGGATGCCTATCCCGGCGAGCTCTCTGGCGGACAGCAGCAGCGTGTGGCCATCGCCCGGGCCTTCGCCATGCACCCCAAGGTGCTGCTGTTCGATGAGCCGACATCGGCCCTCGACCCGGAGCTCATCGGAGAGGTCCTGGAGGTCATGAAGAAGCTGGCGTACATGGGCATGACCATGGTCGTGGTGACCCATGAGATGGGCTTCGCCCGGGACGTCGCCGACAGAGTGGTCTTCCTGGACCAGGGTATGGTCGCTGAGGAAGGCGATCCCGACAGGATCTTCAGCAACCCGAGCAACGAACGCACCCGGCAATTCCTTAAGCGTGTGCTCCAGGCGGAGCAGGTCCCTCCTCCGCCCCAATAGCCATGCCCTCTTCTTTTTATAAAATGGAGTGCTAATAATAGTGCAATTTTGGTGTCGGGATGAAGATGAACAAACACGATAAGGTCTGGTTCGACGGGCGACTTATAGATCTAGGGGATGCATGCGTCTCCCCCCTCGCCTACGGCCTGCATTACGGGTGGGGCGTCTACGAAGGCTTGAGAGCGTACGATACCAAGAAGGGGAGGGCGGTGTTCCGCCTCAGGGACCACATGGTCAGGTTCCTCGACTCGGCCAGGTTCATGCAGCTGGACGTGCAGTACTCCCTGGACGAGCTGTGCGATGCGGTGAAGGAGGTCTGCCGCGCCAACGGGTCCCAGGCGGACTACATCCGCCCGCTCGCCTACTACGGAGAGAACGGGGAGCTGGGTCTGGGCGCGGTCAACGTCCCGACGCACGTCCTCATCATGACCATCCACATGGGCGCGTACATCCGCGGTGGGGCTCCGGGAGCGTCCCTGATCACCTCCTCCTGGGAGCGGCCGTCCAATCTGGCGACCTCGCTCACCGCCAAGGTCTGCGGCAACTACGTCAGCTCGATCATAGCGAAGCGGGAGGCCATGCGGCAGGGCGCCGACGAGGCGCTGATGCTGAACCACAACGGCTCGGTGGCGGAGGCCTCGGCGGAGAACGTGTTCATGGTCCGCCACGGGCAGCTGATCACCCCCGGGCTGTCGGAAGGCATCCTCGAGGGCATAACCCGGGACACCGTGATCGAACTGGCCAGGGAGCTCGGCTACGAGGTCGTGGAGCGCAGCATCACCCGCGGGGAGATCGTCATCGCCGACGAGGTCTTCATGACCGGCACCGCGGTCGAACTGCATCCGGTGCGCTCGATCGACGGCATCCCCATCGGGAAGGATGTGCCTGGTCCGATAACCGCTGAGCTGAGGGAGCTGTACGGGAAGGTGGTCCGCGGCGAGGTCGAGGACCATCTTGATTGGGTGGACCCCATCGACCAGAAGCCGGCCAGGCGCCGCAAGAAATGAGGGCTTCGGCTCAAACGTCATATACCTTCGGCTCAATTCTATCGGCCGGTCAGAAAACATGTCCGATACGACAGAGAACCTGAAGGCGGCTTTCGCCGGAGAATCCCAGGCCAACCGCAAGTACCTCGCGTTCGCTCAGAAGGCCAAGCAGGACGGCTACGAGCAGGTCGCCAAGCTCTTCCGGGCCGCCGCGGAAGCGGAGACCATTCACGCCCACGCTCACCTCAGGGTGATGAAGGGAGTACGCTCGACGGCGGAGAACCTCCGCGAGGCCATCGCCGGGGAGAACTACGAGCACACCTCCATGTACCCCGGGTTCATCGAGCAGGCCAAGAAGGATGGCAACGCCGACGCGCTGCGCTCGTTCACCTTCGCCAACGAGGTGGAGAAGATACACGAGGCCCTGTACAAGGCCGCCTCCGAGTCTGTCGACGCCAAGAAGGACCTTCCGGCCAAGAAGCTGTACATCTGCCCGGTGTGCGGCAACATCGAGGAGGGCGAGGCCCCGGAGAAGTGCGCGGTGTGCGGTGCACCGGGGAGATCGTTCCGCGAAGTCCTCTGAAACTTTTGGCCTACAGGCCAATTTATTATCCTTTTACTTCTCTTCCGTCACTAGCCATGTACGAGATCAGGTTCCACGGGAGAGGCGGCCAGGGCGCGGTCATGGCCGCGCAGACCTTGGCCGATGCGGCGGTGCGCTCAGGGTTCCAGGCGCAGGCGTTCCCCTACTTCGGTGCGGAGCGCCGGGGCGCGCCGGTGGAGGCGTACGCCCGCATCGATACCTCTAGGATACGCACCAAGAGCCAGGTGTACCGGCCTCACCTCGTGGTGATCATGGACGCCTCCCTGGTGGAGCTGGTGGACCCGACGGCCGGCCTGCGGCCTGGCGGAAAGGTCGTCATGAACACCACCCATCGGCCGGAGGAGGTGGACCTGGGGGCGGGGGTGGACGCGGAGTGCGGCACCGTGGACGCCAGCTCCATCGCCCTGGAGGCGCTCAAGATGCCGGTGGTCAACACCGCCATGCTGGGGGCCATCGCCCGCGTTTGGGACGTCGTGCCCATGGGCGCCATAGTGGAGGCGATCGAGGACCGCTTCGGGAGCAAGCTGGGGCACCGTGCCGGGATACTCAACGCCGAGGCCGCGCGCATGGCGTACGACGCCACCGCCGTGGGTCGCACCATCGGCCACCGGGAGTTCGCCAAGGAGAGAAGATGGATGCCGGTGTGGGACGAGATCCCCATCAGCGTCTCCCTGAAGAAGACCGTTCACGACGAGGAGGAGGTCGGTCCGGCGACCACCTGGCAGCACCGCACCGGACGGTGGAAATGGTCCACCCCCCTCTACAAGAAGGAAAGGTGCATCAAGTGCCTGAGGTGCTGGTGGTCCTGCCCGGACGCCGCGATCGTGCGCCAGGACGACGACTACATGCGATGGGACCTGGAGTACTGCAAGGGCTGCGGCATCTGCGCCGAGGTCTGCCCGGTGGACGCCATCCGCATGGTGCCCGAGGAGGAGGGCGGCAATCCGTGAGTGACGCGATCACGACGGTCATGACCGGCAACGAGGCCGCGGCCACCGCCGCCNNGCGGACATCTGTCCCGTGGACGCCATCGACATGATGCAGGGGGCGCGTGACACATGGCAGTGAAGACCATAACCGGAGACCAGGCGGTCGCCTACGGCGCGATGCTGGCTCGAGCAGAAGTGGTGCCGGGATTCCCCATCACCCCGCAGACGATCATCATCGAGCAGATCTCCGAGTTCATCAACGACGGCCTGATGGACGCCGATTTCATCCCCGCGGAGAGCGAGCACTCGGTGATGTCCGTGGCCATCGGCGCCTCGGCCGGCGGCGTCCGCACCTTCACCGCCACCTCCTCGCAGGGCCTCGCCCTCATGTACGAGATGCTGTTCGCCGCCGCGCCGATACGGCTGCCGGTGGTCATGGCGGTGGCCAACCGCAGTCTGGGGGCCGCCTCGGGCATCTGGACCGAGCACAACGACTCGGTGCCGGTGCGGGAGAGCGGCTGGCTGCAGGTTTACGTCGAGAGCAACCAGGAGGCGCTGGACATGACCATCCAGGCGTTCAGAATAGCCGAGGACCGCCGGGTCATGCTGCCGATCATGGTCTGCCTGGACGGGTTCATCCTCTCCCATGTGGTGGAGGGCGTGGACATCCCGGAGCAGGCGGTGGTGGACCGCTTCCTGCCGAAGTTCTCGCCGGTGAACGTGCTCGATCCCCGGGACCCGGTGATGATGAATCCCGTGACCCCGCCGGAGTTCGCTACCGAGATGCGCTACCAGCAGGACCGGGCGGTGGAGGCCGCCAGGGTGGCGATCGCGGAGGCGGACGAAGAGTTCGCCGCTCTCACCGGCCGCCGGTACGGCGGGCTGTTCGAGAGCTACCGCATGGATGACGCCGAGTACGCCCTCGCCGGCCTGGGGACCTGGGCGGGGATAGCGCGCGAGGCGGTGGACCAGCTCCGGTCGGAAGGGAAGAAGGCCGGCCTGATCAAGCTCCGGTACATGCGCCCCTTCCCCGGCCAGGAGCTGAGGCAGGCGACGCTGAACCTCAAGTCCCTGGGCACCTTCGACCGCTCGGCGGCGTTCAACGGCTACGGGCCGTTGTTCACCGAGGTCCGCAACGCGCTGTATGGCAGCGGTATAATGGTCACCGACCACATCGCCGGCATCGGGGGCCGGGACATCACCGTGGAGACGGTGCGGGACATGTACGACATCGTGGAGCGGAGCGCTCGCGGCGAGCAGGTCAGGGATTGCACCTGGCACACGCTGAGGGGGGAGATGCAGTGAACAAGATGAGAAGCATGAAGGACGTGCCCCGCGAGGACATTCTGACGCACGGCCACGGCGCCTGCCCCGGATGCGGGTACGCCGTGACCGCCAAGAACATCGCCAAGATGCTCGGCCCGAACACCGTGGTCTACGTGCCCGCCTCCTGCCTGGTGGTCTTCGGAGCCCTCTACCCTTACTCGGCATGGAAGACGCCGTACCTGTTCACCGCCTTCGAGAACACCGGCGCCGTCACCACCGGCATCAAGGCCGCACTGCGGCGCAGGCACATCGATGCCACGGTGGTGGGGATGGCCGGTGACGGCGGGACCTTCGACATCGGGCTGCAGGCGCTCTCGGGAGCGGCGGAGAGGAACGAGGACATCATCTACGTGTGCTTGGACAACGAGGCCTACATGAACACCGGTATCCAGAGGAGCAGCGCCACCCCCTTCGGAGCGTGGACCACCACGACGCCGGCCGGCCTGGAGGTCAAGGGCAACCGCCGCTTCAAGAAGGACATCGCCCGCATCGTGGCCGATCATGACGTGCCGTACGTCGCGACGCTCTCGGTTGCGCACTTCACCGACTTCGTGCGCAAGGTGCAGAAGGCCAAGGAGATGCGGGGCTTCAGGTTCCTCCACTGCCTCACGCCATGCATCCCCGGGTGGCGGATAGAGCCGTCCAAGGGCGTGAGCATCAACCGCCTGGCGGTCGAAACCGGCATGTGGACGCTGTACGAGGTGGAGAACGGCGTTCCCAGGGTCACGTACAAGCCGAAGGTCATGGCCCCGGTGACCGAGTACCTCAAGCTCCAGGGCAGGTTCAAGCACATGGGCGAGGCGGACGTCCGCACGCTGCAGGCATGGCTTTGCGAGAAGTGGAGGGCGAACTACGGCGAGGAAGCGCCCAGCCCGCCCTGCGTCCTCCCGCCGAAGGAGGAGGTCCTGGCGCACGACGGGGACACGCTCTACGGCATCTGAGACGTAGAGGGGCAAGTTCTAATATCCATACCACCGGTGCTGTGGACCATCATGCCCTTCTCACTCGGCATGCCCGCCCTCATCGAGATGCCCGGCCTGCCCGGCCTGGTGGACCTATGCCAGGAGCTGGAGCTGTCGTTCATCGAGCTGAACATGAACATGCCGGACAATTGCCCGGAAGCGCTCGACCCCCAGGAACTGAGGGACGTGACCTCGAGCACCGGCATCGAGTTCACCCTCCACTCGCCGGACGAGCTGGACCTCGGCTCGCTGCACCCCACGGTGCGCGCCGGGCACCTGGACCGCATGCGCGAGGCCCTGGGATGGTGCGCCCAGGCCGGGGTGAAGGTGCTCAACATGCATATCAGCCCGGGCATCTACTTCACACTGCCCGATCGCAAGGTGTGGATCTATGACCGCTACCTCGACGAGTTCACCTCCAACCTGTGGACCGCCTACAAGGAGATGATCCCACTGGCCTCCGCGTCCGGGGTGGACATCTGCACCGAGAACGTGAACAACTTCGACCTGCCGTTCATCGCCCAGGCCATCGAAGAGCTGTGCTACCTGGACTCCTTCCACCTGACCTGGGACGTCGGCCACGACGCCCGGGGCGGGTTCCGCGAGAGGGAGGTGCTCCTCCGCCACGAGGACCGCGTGCGGCACATGCACCTCCACGACTACAACGGCAAGAGCGACCACCAGGTGCCGGGCACCGGCACGATAGACATCCCCGCCATGCTGGACTTCGCCCGGCGGAAGGACATAAGGGTCCTGGTAGAGGTCAAGACCGCGGCGTCGCTGCGCGAGTCGGTGAAGGCCGTGCGCGGCATGCTGTGATCTATCGCAAGGATACCGCCCGCCTACCTAGAGGCCCGGGGGATCTCGGTCCTTCTCGCCCACTGCGCCTGGAACGACGCCATCTTTTCCATGAAGCGGTCCATAGATACGATGTGGGGGGCGTGCCCGGCGGGGTACTCGATCACCTCGCTATCCGGCAAACGGCTAGCCAGCCTGTCGATGACCGCATGCAGGAAGGGCGCGGATCCCGTGCCCTTGACCAGCAGCACCGGGGACCTAATCCGTTCCAGCCTACTGGGGTCATCCCGGGTGACGAAGGGAGCGATGTTCCCCCGCAGGGAGCGGCGGTACTTGACCCACAGGGGCCACTGAGGCAGACTTCTGGGGTCGACATCCGGCGGGATTATGCCCACCAGGTGAACGAAGTCCGCCATCTGCTCCTCGCTAACGTCGCCCCTGGTCTCCCTGCTCGAGCGTTCGAGCTCGTCCAGCCCCTGATCATGGTACTCCTGGTCGAGGACCCAGAACGCCGGCGGCTCTATCAACGTCAGGGTCCGGACCCTCTCAGGGTTGTCCAGTGCATAGCTCAGGGCGGTCGCCGCGCCGAAGGACCAGGCGGCGATGTCCACCGGGTCAGCTCCGAACAGATAGTCCAGAGTGTTCGCGAGCGCCTCGCTCTCGGTGCGGAACGTGTATCCTGGGGGCAAGGGCCGGTCCTTCAGACCGTACTCCACGGTCAGCAGCTGGACCCTCACCACCTTCCGCTCTGCGGCCAGCCTCCTAGCGTGCGGCTCCCAGCTCACGCACCCGGTGAGGCCCCCGGGCACGAGGACGATGGGCTCTCCGTCACCTTCCGCTCTGTACAACATCTTCATGTCCGACCCTCCTCGTCGGTGAACATTGTCAGCTCCATCGAGAAGAGCTTTTTCTGGCCGCCGCCAGGTCGACCTTCCGTGCCGCCCGCCTTGAGGTCCCCGGCTCGCAAGAGATAAATATGGCCATCACTTTGGTCCCTTTTGCATTCACGTTTAACCGATGAATGATGAGGATGCAATCATCCGAATGAGGTGAAACAATGGCAAAACCAATGTTCGTTCGTTTCGAGATGCCGAAGGAGCTATCGGACAAGGCCTACGAGATCGTCGAGGCCGCCCGCGACACCGGAAAGATCCGCAAGGGGACCAACGAGGTCACCAAGCTGGTCGAGCGGGGAGACGCTGTCATGGTGGTCATGGCAGAGGACGTCCAGCCCCCAGAGATACTCGCCCACATGCCCCTCCTGTGCGAGGAGCGCAACGTCGTATACGCCTACGTGCCGTCCAAGGCCGAGCTGGGACACGCCGTGGGCCTGGAGAAGCCGACCGCCTCGGTCGCCATCCTGGACGCTGGAAAGGCCAAGCCCCTGCTGGACGGGTTCGCCGAGCAGGTGAAGAAGCTGAAGCAGTGAGCGCGGAGGGAATCACATGGCTGAGGACGAGAGCAGCATACCTTCGGAAGTGGTGGAGATCATCGGTCGCACTGGCATGACCGGAGAGGCCACCCAGGTCAAGGTGCGTGTGCTCGAGGGCCGCGACAAGGGTCGCATCATCACCCGCAATATCATGGGCCCCGTGCGCATGGGAGACATACTGATGCTTAGGGAGACCTCCAGAGAGGCCCGCAAGCTATCCATACGGTGATCTGAATGGTCGAGAGAAGGGTCTGCTCCTTCTGCGGAGCAGAGATGGAACCGGGCACCGGCAAGCTGTTCGTCAAGAAGGACGGCACCGTGCTGACGTTCGACACCAACAAGTGTTACAAGAACATGATCGAGCTGGGCAGGATCCCGAGGAGGACCACCTGGACCCGCGCGGCCAAGAGGGAGAAGGAGATCGCCCTCGCCGCCGCCGCGACCAAGGCGGCCCCCGCCGCCCCGGTCGACGAGAAGATCAAGAAGACCACCGCCAGCAAGGCCCGCAAGGGCCGGGCCCCGGCCACCAGGAAGCCGGCCCCGCCGGCTGAGCCGTCGGAGTGAGCGGCATGATGGAGCGCACCTTCGTCATGCTCAAGCCCGATGCCGTGCAGCGCGGCCTCATGGGCGAGATCCTGAGGCGCATCGAGGCCAAGGGCCACAAGCCCGTGGCCATGAAGTTCATGCGCATACCCAAGGAACTGGCGGAGCGCCACTATGCCGAGCACAAGGGAAAGCCGTTCTTCCCCGGCCTCATCGAGTACATGACCTCCGGTCCGGTGCTCGTGATGGTCTGGGAGGGTGAGAACGCCATCGCCTCGATGAGGGCGATGATGGGCGCCACCAACCCCCAGAACGCGGCCATGGGCACCATCCGCGGCGACCTTGCGCAGCAGACCGGAAGGAACCTCATTCACGGTTCCGACGGTCCCGAGTCGGCCAAGCGGGAGATCGAGCTGTTCTTCAACGACTACGAGATCCTGAGCTGGCAGCGCACCTCGGACCCCTGGTTCGTGGAGTAAAAATATCTTAGGGAGCAGAGCTCCCCGTTCACCTTTCTTTTTCAATCGTCGAACTGGAACAGCTCATCGATGGTCGTGCCCAGGGCCTTGGCGATGTCGTGGGCGAGCTGGAGCGAAGGGTTGTAGGCGTTCTTCTCCAGGTATACCACCGTTTCCCGGCAGATGCCGACCTTCTTCGCCAGCTGCTCCTGCGTCATGTCGTGGCGGGCCCGGAACTCCTTGATCCGGTTCCTCATCTGACATCTCCCTTGTACGAGATGAAGGTCTTCGCGGCCCAATAGGTGCCGATCATGAGGAAGAACATCAGCGGCACGAAGCCGTTGAGGCTCATGTCCAGCATCCCTCCGATGCTGAGCAGGTACACCCCCGCCAGGACCACGTAGGCGACCCACCAGGAGATGGCCAGGGCCGAGTTGTGGATCTTCTGGGTCCTCTCGTCCTTGTAGACCTCGCCCTTGCGGGTCAGGTAGGCTCGGAAGATGGCGAAGAACAGCAGCGCGCAGGCCACCGACACCACCACGGGCAGGAACACGCCCTCCACCACCTGCTCCAGTATCAGGACGACGGCCATCATGAGGGCGACGACGCCCAGGCCCAACGCGACCCTGGTCAGACGGTCCATGCTCACACCTCGCTGGTCAGCACGATCCGCTCCTTGCTCAGGCGGCCGACCAGCATGGTCGGCAGCGTGAGGAGCAGGGCGGCGGCGAGACCCATGACCGCAACCGCCTGCCAGGATATCAAGCTGCCCTCCATCGGGAGGGACATGGTGGCGGTGAGCAACGAGATGATGAGCACCAGGGCGGCGGTGCTCAGGATGCGCGTGTGCCGGGGGCCGAAGTTCAGCTGGATGAACCCCATGATCCCGATGAACGCGGCCACCAGGGCCGGCAGGATGGCGATCAGGTAGATGGTCGAAGGGAGGCCCATGGATATGGGGGCCGATCGAGCGGCGGCCATGACGGCCACCAGGCCGGCCGAGGCGTACGCGACCACCAGCGCGGGGACCATGGTCCCCAAGATCTTACCGAACCACAGCTCCCTCAGTTCCACCGGCCCGCAGAACATGGTCTCCAGGCAACCCGACATCTTCTCGCCGCTGAACGCCTGCCCGGAGATCCCGAACGCCGCGTACATCCCCATCATCGTCGACAGGAGGACGAGCGCGATGTCCGAGCCCCCCGCCCGGTTGACGACGCAGAATATGAGGGTGAACACCGCGATGGATGCCAGCACCCCCTTGTTGTACCGGAGCTCGAACAGCTCCTTCCTGGCCACGCTGAATATCACGCTCATGCCGCCGACCCCCTGCTCAGGACCTCGAAGTAGACGTCGTCCAGGGACCGCCGGCCGGTGCGGAACTCGCGGACATCGAACCCCCACATCACCAGCTCCCGGACGGACAGCGGGGCGTCGAGCTCGATGCGCAGCGATGCCCCCTGGCGGCGAACGCTCCTGACCCGGCGGTCGGCGGTCAGCCGCTGCTCGGCCCGCGCGGCCTCCGCGTCCGAGGAGAGGACGGCCTCGGCCTCGGAGCTGCCCGGCGACCTCACCTCGTCCAAGGTGCCGCTGAGGAGCACCTTCCCCTTGTCGAGGATGGCCACCCTTGTGCCGACTCTCTGCACCTCGTCGAGGTTGTGGGTGTTGAGGAAGACGGTCATCCTCCGCTCCTCGCGCAGCTTCATGATCAAGGTGCGGAAGTCCAGCTGGGCCTGGGGGTCCAGGCTGCTGGTCGGCTCGTCGAGGAACAGCACCTCCGGGCGGTTGAGCAGCGCCCGGGCCAACCCGGCCCGCCGCTTCAGCCCCGTCGACAGGGCGGCCACCCGGTCGCCCGCACGGTCCTGCAGGCCGACCATCTCCAGCGCCTCGTCGATGCGGCTCGAGCGGTCCGTAAGCCCGAACAGGCGTGCATAGTGGTCGAGGTTATCCCTCACCGGCAACCGCTCGTACAGGCCGTGGCGCTCGAACAGCACTCCCACCTTCGCCCTCATCTCCCTGGACAGGGCAAGGTCCTCCCCCAGCACCCTCGCTGAGCCCCTGGTCGGCTCCAGGGTGCCCAGCACGATGCGCATGGCGGTGGTCTTGCCCGCCCCGTTGGGGCCGAGGAAGGCGAAGATATCGCCCTTCTCCACGGTGAGCGAGACGTCGTGAAGCACCTCCCTCTCGCCGAACACCTTGCCGAGGCCGTCGATCTCGATGGCCCTCAACGGTCTTCCCCCTTCGTTGTGCCGGCATGGTTCCCCGGCGATATCCTTGACCGCGTGCCATCGAGATGTCCAGTAGTTGTCATTTCCCTGCCTCTTGTGCTGTTTCTTTCACTTTTTATGGTCTAATCACCACAAAATGTGGAATATTTACCACATTTATTAAGCTTTCTCAAGCGGGACCCCTGCCTTCGCAGAGGATGAGAGCGAGCAACAAGGGCGCTTTCGGCTGGGCGGCCGGCAGGCTTTTCCGCGCTGCTGGGAAAGGTACTAATATCGATTCCATTATCGGAAGTGCCATGGCGACCAGACAGCCGATAGTGAGCGTTCTTGGTCACGTGGACCATGGGAAGACCTCCCTGCTCGACCGCATCCGGGGATCGGCCGTCGTGCAACGCGAGGCTGGTCTCATCACTCAGCACATCGGCGCGACCGAGGTGCCCATCGAGCACATCTACAAGGTCTGTCGGCCGCTCATCGGGAACAGGAAGTTCAACGTGCCCGGGCTGCTGTTCATCGATACGCCGGGGCATCAGTCGTTCACCTCGCTGCGCGCCAGGGGTGGCTCGCTCGCCGACCTGGCCGTTCTGGTCATCGACATCAACGAGGGCCTCAAGCCGCAGACCATAGAGTCCATCCAGATCCTCAAGCGGTTCAAGACCCCGTTCATCATCGCCATGAACAAGATCGACCTCATCGAGGGCTGGGAGACCAAGGAGAACGCGCCGTTCATCCTCAACTACAAGGACCAGCCGGATGAGGCCAAGGCCAAGCTCGACGAGAAGATGTACAAGATCATCGGCGATCTGTACGAGCGCGGGTACTCCGCCGACCGCTACGACCGCATCGAGGATTTTACGAAAGCCATCGCCGTGGTGCCCATATCCGCCCGCAACGGCGAGGGTCTTCCGGACCTCCTGCTGGTGCTGATAGGCCTGGCGCAGAGGTTCCTGGAACAGCAGCTGAAGACCGAGGAGGGTCCGGCCCAGGGCACAATCCTGGAGGTCAAGGAGGAGAAGGGCCTCGGCTCGACGCTCGATGTCATCATCTTCGCCGGCACGCTGCACAAGGGCGACACGGTCATCCTGGGGACGAAGGGAAAACCGATCACCACCAAGGTGAAGGCGATCCTCAAACCCCGCCCGCTGGACGAGATCCGCGATCCCAAGGACCGCTTCGAGTCGGTAAAGGAGGTCTCCGCCGCCATCGGCGTGAAGCTGATGTGCCAGAACATCGACGGCGTCGTCGCCGGAGGGCCGCTGCGCGCGGCGACCGGCAACGTCCGCGAGGCCATGGACGAGGTCGTCAACGAGACCAAGGTGAACATCGAGACCGTCGAAGCGGGCGTCTACATCAAGGCGGACGCCATCGGTTCGCTGGAAGCGCTCGCCTTCGAGTGCAAGGCGGCGGACATACCGATACGCAAGTACGACACCGGCATGATCTCGCGCAAGGACATCATCGACGCCGCCGCTTACGGCGAGACATACCACCGGGTGATCCTCGGCTTCAATGTCGACCTGCTGCCGGAGGCCAAGGAGGCGCTGCCCAACTACCCGCTCAAGGTGTTCACCAACGACGTGGTGTACCGCCTGATCGAGGANNAGGAGGAGAAGCGCCGCCTGGACACCGAGAAGAGGGCGGAGTTCGCCTTCCCCGGGAAGATCAGGATCCTGCCGAACTGCGTGTTCCGCGCCTCGAAGCCGGCCATCGTCGGCGTCCGCGTCCTCGCCGGCCGCATCCGCCCGGGGCAGACGCTGCTCAACACCGAGGGGGTGGACATCGGGAAGATCCGCTCGATCCGCAGCGGAGAGGACGCGGTCAAGGAGGCGATCCAGGGCCAGGAGGTCGCGGTGGCGATCGAGGGACCGACCGTCGGGCGGCAGATCGATGTCGAGGACATCCTGTATGTCGATCTGCGCGAGACCGTGGTCAAGGAGATGGCCAAGATGGACCTCAACCCGGACGACCGCATGACGCTGGAGGAGACCCTCGAGGTCAAGCGCAAGGTCGACAAGTTCTGGGGAATGTGAGAAGTCTAAGCTATTATCTACGGCCAGTCAACGGGAATCAAGGGGACACTGCCCCCTATTGGGGGGTCGCTCCTCGGTGGAATTTAGCCTCAAACCCCAGATGTGGGACAGCATGGCTTTCTATGCTGGATTCAATCGATTCCGATCAAAATGCTCAGTGAACAGCATCTTCTTCCTGTCACGACTGACATCCAAATGGCCCTTTTCAGCTAGATCCAGTAAGTCAGTTCGAGCCGTCTCATAGACAACGTCAAACATCGTCGAAATTTCCTTGATTGACACCGGCCTTCCGCTCTTTATGATATATTTCAATATCTCAGCCTGGCGAGAGCTGAGATCGGGCAAACTGGCAGCAAGTTTGAACGCATCCCTCTGCTCTTGTTGTTTACGCTGTATGTATTCCTTTACGTTCTTCAGGGCGCCTTCCATGCATCTGAGATTGTAGTCCATGAAGTATGTCAGATCATTATCGTCGGATTCGGTGAAAAGATACGCCATGCTGTAACGTCCTCTCGATTCCTTGATCATCTTCGAGATCGCCATATATTCGAACAGCCAATAATCATTTCTCAAGGCATACCAGTAGAACAAGGCACGTGCCAACCTTCCGTTCCCATCAACAAAGGGATGGATGTAACCGATCAAGAAATGGATCGCAATGCCTTTTATCAAGGGGTGGATGAAATCCTGATCTTCATTATTGGCGAAATCACATAGCTCTTGAAGGTACGATTCGATCTTCCAGTGATCTGGTGGAACATGGTAGACCTTCTCGATCTCCAAGGGGTCCCCCACCACGGTCTGGTCATCATCTCTGAATGCGCCCTCGTACACGGGGGACTTCAAGGTCTTGTAAGTAATTTTTCCATGAAGGTCCCTGATCAATTCAATGTTCAAATTTTCGGATTTGTTCTCTTTCAGCCTCTTCATTACAACATAAGAGTTGACGATCATCTGTTCTGATACATTTCGAGGGTTTCTTTGGGCCTTTAACATCTCTTTCGCGACTTTTGTTGTGGTCACCGCCCCCTCGATCTGACTGGAGGCAATCGCTTCTTCCATCAGGGAGCTCACAATGTATCTGTCCATCTTCCTGGCCGCCCTCACTCCAGGTTCAGGAATCTCCAGGCTCCCTCCGGCGCCCGAATCCAAGATATGGAGGATCCTCAATGCATCGTCTGTGATATTATATTGAAAAACCCAATCCTTAAAACGGATTTTCTTGGCTGAATTGCGCCTTGACATTTTCATTAATGCCCAAAGGACCTCGGGGTCCACTCCAGCGGTATCCTTGTACCTGAGTTCATCCCAATGGAGATATGATGCGTTGAATCTTTTGACCATCTCAGCGACCTTCTCATCGGTCGAAGCTGGAAAAATCACATCGGATTTTTCTTCCATCAGCTTGCGCCAGGTTTTTGGTTTCTCTGGTAGCTTCATTCGGTCACCAAGTCGGCAAAGTTATGTGATCGGGTTTGCTAAGATAAACATATCTACTAATTTAGTACAAATTAGTAATTATTAGTTAATGCACGAGATCATTGAGCCTGGCCAAGGCGACTCCGTCAGTCCCTTTCTCAACACAATTGCTCATGAGAGGGGCTCTCCATAAACGCAATTGGTCCAACAATCGAGTCACGCTCATTCGCTGGACGAGGTACTAGTTAAGAGAATTATTATTCTTTCACAATATTGTTTACCATGAGGGGCCGTTGGAGAGCACAACGATCCAGAACCCAAAGAACATGGACTATGTTAAAAGTCAGCTTGAGGCAGCAGGCTAAGCTGCGTCCGAGCATAATGGTCGTATCCGATTATGGCGTAGAGCTCCAGTGGCGGTTTAGGAGTAAAAAGCTCGATTGGCAAGATATAGGGGCGTTAGAAATCCGATCTTTTCAAAAAGAAATCTCGACTTGGTTCGAGAGAACATAATAGGTGGATGGGCATCTCAGCACTCGCCCGCACTGGCGGGGATACCATCTGGGACGGCATGCACTAAATTGCTTAGGGAAGCATATAGGCCCGAATGGGCAACTACCCTGCCAACCTATGGGAGGAAATGCCAGGCATTGGGAAAAGCGTTCTTGGTGGTATTCCTCAGCCGATCATTTGCGTCGACAGGCCCCTAAGCCGCCTTTCGGAGGCGCGGTGATGATACCGCTAACGATATCTTAGGATGCTAGTTTCTGGTAGGTGAACCCGTATATACTAGGAAAGGTGACTGCCATGGGGCGAATACCTGGCGGAATCCCCTCGTCGGAATGAAGTGAGCCCGGGCCGCCGTCGATCAGCGGTTCACGGCGGATATGGGCGTTGCTTTCATTCCCAGCATCTCGGCCACCGAGGCGCGAAGGTCCTGTACGAACAGCTCCGGTATCTCCCACGCCCCGAAGTGACCGCCCTTCGGCATCTCGGTGAAGTGCCTGAGGTTCACATTGCGCTCCGCCCACTCGCGGGGCAGCGGCGCGTCCATGGGCATGTGGGCCACCGCCGCCGGCACCTCCAGGCGCGTCCCGGCACCCGAAGGCGGGGCGGCATGAGCGTCCTCGTAGTACATGCGCAGGGAGGTGGTGATGGTCCCCGTCACCCAGTAGATCATGATGTTGGTCAGCAGCTCGTCTCGAGGGATGCGCTTCTCCACGTCCTCGCCGGTCATCCCGATGGAGGCGAAGTTCATGAACCATGCCGCCCAGCCGGCCGGCGAGTCGTTGAGGCCCACCCCTAGGCTGTCAGGCTTGGTGGCCTGGATCATGTTGTACGTGCCGTCCTTGAACCACCACTCCTGGATGAACGCGGCGAACTTCTGCTCCGCCTCGGACAGCGTGGACCGGTCGGTGGCGTAGTCAGGATATCCCACCTCGGTCAGGTGCATCGCCGACAGCAGCTCGGGATGGCGGGCGGCGATGGCCTTGGTGATGATGAAGCCCAGGTCCCCGCCCGCGCACACGAACTTCCTGTAGCCGAGCTCGTCCGCCATCAGCTTGGCGAAGAGATCGGCGACGGCGTTGGAGGTGATCGCCCGCCGCTCCGAGAACCCGAATCCCGGAATGGAGGGGACGACCACATCGAACGATAGCTCGGCACCGCCCTCCGTTGGTGTTGGCTCGGTCAGCAGGGGGATGACCTTGTGGTAGCGGTAGAAGGAATCGGGCCACCCATGGATCAGGAGGAGGGGCACCGCGCCCGGACGGCCGCTGCGCTGGTGCACGAAGTGGATGTCCACGCCGTCCACCGTCGCTCTGTAGTGATCGAGGCGGTTCAGCGCGGCCTCGTGCTCTCTCCAGTCATACTCGTTCATCCAGTGGTTCACAAGCTCTTTCATGTAGGTCTGGTTCGTCCCCCTTGTCCACCCGTCGGGATCGATATCGCTCCATCGTGTCCGCTTAAGCCGCTCCTTCAGGTCATCCAGTATTTCCTCGGGAACATCGATCTTGATCTTCTCCACGCTCATATCAAGGCACCTCTGTTACAGTATGACTGTTGAGCCGGTGCCCCATAAAACGTATCGTCGATATTGCGCTCGAAGATGCTGGCAAAGGCCGCTCCTTCTCGGCCCATCATAGCGAGCTATCAGCGATAGTGATAATTCATGCCACGCCCTTCTGCAATGGGAACCGGTAATGGAAGCTACGGAAGGATCATGGATCAGGTGCCTGTGGCACGCCGCGGACGGCCGCTGCTCGAACTGCAAGGCCAGGCGCATCCGGAACGATGTCCTGAAGCTGAAGGACTACGAGATTTGCGAGGGAGAGAGCTTCTACGGGCAGTGCGAGTTCTACGTTGCCAAGCCGCAGCCTATGAAGTGAGCCTGCCGCGTGGGTGGCTAGCCAGCATCAGCGATCGCCATGAAGCGCTATCGGCCGGCGATTCGAATGGTAATCAATTGTTGAGAAAAGGATTATGCTGTATCCCAGCTATAGTACGTCGGGAATCCATGACCGAATGCGAAGTTCAATCGAAGAAGCTCGTCGATGCATTGGGATTGAAGCATGAGCCGGTCGCCATCACCCTCATCAGGAAGGGAGAACCTCTTCCCGAGGGGTACTCTCAGCCGGAAAAGCCGATACGGCACTGCCAGGCGATCATGCGGGCGAGGCACGGCGAGCTGCTGGTCGTGCAGGGGGATAAGCAGGCATGCCCGGTCGGCGCGTCGTCGCTGGGCATCCTCCCCGTGCCCGAGAAAGTGTCCTCCGGCGAGTTCCACTACAACATGGGAATGTACGGGAGCCAGGAGGCGGCGAAAGGGACCATAATACAGCGGCCGTCCCTTGAGGAGGGCACCGTAGAGGCCACCGCGGTGGCGCCGCTCAGCAAGGCCAGGCTGAAGCCGGACGTGGTCGTGATGACCGGGATGCCGGAGCAGGTGTTCTGGTTGCTGCCCGCGGCGAGCACCTTCTCCATGGGAGGCCGGGTGACGGTGAACATGGCGGCGGTGCAGGCCTCCTGCGCCGACGTGACCGTGGTGCCATACCTCGAGGGTCACGCCAACATCTCCCTGGGGTGCTTCGGGTGCCGCAAGACCACCGACATCGCGCCGGAGGAGATGCTGGTCGGAATACCGGGCAGCAAGATGGCGGAGACCGTCGCCGCGGTCGACAAGATGAAGGAGGGACCGATCCCCAAGTCGCGGGCGAAGTGAGCTCAAGAACGGGGCCGGGCGCAGCTGCGGCCCCCTTCGTTCTTTTACCGGAGATGACAATATGCAGGAAGGGAACAGCCAGAAGGAGCAATGGGACAGGACCTATGCCAGCGCTAACGAGTTCTTCGGCCGGGAGCCGAGCGAGCTGGCGGTGAGCGCTCTGCCGATGATGAAGGAGCACGGGGCGAGGACCGTCCTGGAGCTGGGCTGCGGGCAGGGACGGGACACCTGGTACTTCGCCCGGAACGGCCTGTCGGTCACCGCGCTGGACTACTCCGACACGGGCATCTGCCAGATGCAGGACGCGGCCAAAAAGGAGGGGCTGGAGGAGGTGGTGACGGCGAGGGTTCACGATGCGCGAGACCCGCTCCCGTTCCCGGACGCCTCCTTCGACGCCGTCTACTCGCACATGTTCTTCACCATGGAGTTCAGCGAGGAGGAGGTGTCCAAGATGCTGGACGATTGCCGCCGGGTGCTCAGGCCAGGGGGCATCAACATCTACTCGGTGAGGAACGACCACGACCCTCATTACGGCAAGTTCGAGCCCAAGGGGAAGGACATGTGGAAGAACCCCATGGGATTCGTCGTGCACTTCTTCACGGAGGAGAAGCTCAGAGAGCTCTCGAGCGGTTACGAGCTCCTGCGGATCAAGGAGTTCGAGGATAGCTCCCCGCCGTTCACCAAGAAGCTGTACGAGGTGGTCCTTCGGAAGCCGCGGTGATCGATGCACCTTGACAGGGAGCACGAGGCATGGCTCGACGGCGAGAGCGGGCCGTCCCTGCAGTGGGCGATGGAGGTGCTGGTCGAGCTGGCGCGGAGGACGGGCGCGGACCGGATGGTGCCATTGTCCTCGGCCCATATCCCCGGCTGGTGCGGCAACGGTCACGAGGAGGCCTGGAAGGGACTGGAGGAGCTCTCCATGGGCTCATCCATGCCCGTCACGGCGAACCCCTCGGCCGGGCAGTGCATTGATGAACGGCGCAGGGTCCTGGAGCGTCTGCGTCCAGGGCACCACTACTCGTTCAGCTGCGCTCCGTACCTATCCGGCAACCACCCCGCCAGGGGACAGCACGTCGCGTGGGGCGGGAGGGCGGCCACGGCCTTCGCCAACTCCGTGCTGGGGGCGCGGAGCGAGATGGAGAGCCTCGAGACGGCGGCGGCCGCGGCGATCGCGCGCCTGACCCCGCTGAGGGGACTGCATCTGGAGGAGAACAGGCAGCCAACGATCGCGGTGCAAGTTCCCGCCGGGGCGCAGGACCACGCCCTGCTGGGCTGGACGCTGTCCCGGGAGCTCTGCGGCGAGGTGCCGTTACTGTGCGGGGCCAGGCTCACCTTCGACGAGGCGAGGAGGTTCGCCTTCGCCCTGAACTCCCGTGGTTCGATGCCGTTGTTCAGGCTGCGCAGGGACCCGCTCCCGCCGGCCGGGCTGGAGACGATCGAGGTGAGGCCGGAGGCCCCCATCTCAGGACAGGAGCCGGACCTGGTGGTCCTGGGCTGCCCTCACCTGTCCGAGCAGGACATCAATCGCTGGGCGAAGCGAATGGCCGGTCGTTCGCCCACGTCGACGGAGGCATGGTTCTTCACCTCCCGCCTGTGCATGGACAAGTGCCCGATCTTCGGCGCGGTCCTTCGCTCCCGGGGAAGCATGTTCGCCGACACCTGCCCCCTGGGCATGGCGCATATGATGACCGGAAGATCGGTCGCCTGCGACAGCCCGGCCCTGGCCGATTGCCTGAGAGGCAGGGGGATCGAAGCTTTCTACTCCCCGGACGAAGAGCTTCTCGCGCACTTGGTGAGGTAGCCGCACGGTCCTGGGCGCCTTCCGTCCGAAGGCGGGCGCCTGTAAGCCTTTATGCTGTTAAAAGCAGTTATGCCCGCGGTCAGGAGCATCCAAGATGGACGTTTCCAACAGGAGCGGCGGGATCAGGGCCGCAGCATGCAAGGTACCAATCCCCTTGGCCGGCCTTATGCTGGGCCTGGCGTCGGCAGGCAACATGGTTTATGCGTACAACCACGAGCTAAAGACGGTCTTCGGGTTGCTCTCCTTGACCGCCCTCATGCTGCTTCTCCTACGGATCGTCTACGATGTCGCCAAGCTCCGGGAGGAGCTGAGGAACCCTGCCGTTGTCGGCATAGTCTGCACCATACCCATGGGCGTATCCATACTGACGACCTACATCGCGCCCTCCGTGCCCGACGTTGCCTATGTCATATGGATATGCATGATCGCCCTGCACGTCGTCCTGATGGCGTACTTCACCTGGGCGTTCGTGCTGAGGCTGGACGTGAAGAAGATGCTCCCGGCATACTTCATCACCTATGTCGGCATAACCGTGGGAGCGGTGGTGGCGCCGACCTACGGGGCCTATGAGCTGGGGCAAGCGCTGTTCTGGTTCGGTTTCATCTCCTACCTGGTGCTCCTGCCGCTGATCGCATACAGGGCGATCGTGGTCCGGGCGATACCTGAGCCGCTGATGCCCACCATCGCCATCTTCGCCGCCCCGGCCAGCCTATGCCTCGCCGGGTACCTCAGGTCGTTCGAGACCAAGGAGCTGTGGCTCGTCGGAGTGATGTCAGCCCTGTCCATCGCCTCGTATGCCGCCATCATTCTCTACCTGCCGAGGCTGATGCGGCTCAAGTTCTATCCCAGCTGCTCAGCCTTCACCTTCCCCCTGGTCATCAGCGCCATCGCCACCAATGCGACGTACGACTATCTCAGGACGGAAGGCATCGACCTGCTGGCGCTGCAGTACCTTGCCTGGGGCGAGATCGCCCTGGCCCTTGTGCTTATAGTGTTCGTTCTGGTCAGGTATGTCGATTTCTTCCTGGTGAAGCGGCGCGCGAGGTCAAAGTCTAACGCCTAGGGGCCGGGGAAATAATGTCCTGCTTGAGGGCGTGGTCCGGACGCTAGCTTCCCGAGCCGATGATGCTGCACAGCTTGGCGGAGAGCTCATCGATGTTGAACGGTTTGGACAGCACCCCCTTGAACCCGTAGTCGTAGTAGCGGGACATCACTGGATCGTTGGAGTAGCCGCTGCAGACCATCGCCTTGATCTCGGGGTCGATCTCCAGCAACCGCCTCATGGTCTCCTCTCCCCCCATCCCCCCGGGGACGGTCAGGTCCAGGATGACGAGGTCGAAGCGCGCGTTGGAGTCCCGTGACGACCGGTACATCTCCAGGGCCTCCTCGCCGTTACTCGCCAGCTCCACCTGGTAGCCCAGGTACGTGAGGAGCTCGCCCCCGACCTCCCTGACCATGTCCTCGTCGTCCATCCACAGCACTTTGCCGTGACCGCACCGCGTGGCCTTGATGCTCTCCTTTCCAGACTCCTCGCGCTCGTAGGGGGTGGGCAGGAGGAGATCGAAGGTCGTCCCCTTCCCTACCTCCGAACGGACCTGGATGGCGCCGTCGTGCCGAGCCATGATCGAATGGACGATGGCCAGGCCCAGCCCCCTCCCGCTCTTCTTGGTTGTGTAATAGGGGTCGAAGATCCTCTCGAGGTCCGGCGCGGGTATTCCCGTCCCGTGGTCGGTGATCGTTATGCGGACATATTCCCCCGAGGCGCAGGACCGCACCTCGTTGAGCTCGAGGTCGACGTTCTTCGCCGACACCTCGATGGTCCCGCCGCCGGGCATCGCGTCCTTGGCGTTCAGGATGATGTTGTTGAAGACCTGGGCGATCTGCCCCTCGTCCACCTCCACCGGGCAGAGGTCAGGGTCGATCTCAAGCCGGTGATCGACGTTCGAGCCGGCCAGGGTGATCCTCAGCGAGTCGGCGAGCAGCCTGCCGACGTCGGAGATCTTCTTCACCGGCTCGCCGCCCTTGGAGAACACCAGTAGCTGCTTCGTCAGGCTTCGGGCCATCACCGAGGCCTTCTCCGCGTCCGACAGCCTCTCCACCACGGCCTTGTCCACGGAGCCCAGCTTCATCTTGGCCAGGGCGATGTTGCCCTCGATCGCCGTCAGGTAGTTGTTGAAGTCGTGGGCGATCCCTCCGGCCAGGACCCCGATGGACTCGAGCCGCTGCATCTTGACCATCTCGGCTTCCATCTTCCGTGCGCTGGTCTCATCCCGGAACACCAGCACCACTCCCAGGATCTTGCCCTTCTCGTCCCGGATCGGCGCCCCGCTGTCCCCGAGCACCCTCCTCGTGCCGTCCCGGGATATGAGCACGGTGTGGTTGGCGAGGCCCACGACCCTTCCCTCCTTGAGCACCTTCTCTGCAGGGTTCTCGCACCTTATCCCGGTCGTCTCGTTGACGATGTTGAACACCTCCTCGAGCGGCCGGGATACGGCCTCCTCCTGCTTCCATCCGGTCAGGGACTCGGCGACATCGTTCATCAGGACGATCCTCCCCATGTCGTCGGTGACGATGACCCCGTCCCCGATGCTGCGCAGCGTCACGCTCAATCGTTCCTTCTCCTCCATCAGCGCGCTTTCCATCCTGCGCTTCTCGGTGACGTCCGTGACCAGGGATAGCGAGCCGATGTACCGCTTCTCGTCATCGTGCATCGGCGCGGCATTGATCATGGTGATGATCCTCTGGCCGTCCTTACGCACGAGCCGTATGTCGTACTGCTCCTCCATCCCTCTCATCCTGCGGCCGATGTGCTCCACCATGTACGGGACGTCCTGAGGATCGACGAAGGTCATCAGCTGCTCCCCGATGACCTCCTCCGGCCGGTATCCCAGCATGTTCAGGAAGCGCTCGTTCACGAAGGTGATGGCGGAATTGGCATTGATCGCCATGACCCCCTCGTTCGCCACTTCCAAGAGGTACCGGTACCTCCTCTCGCTGATCCTGAGCTCCGCCTCGACGGTCTTCATTCCAGTGATGTCCCGGCCTATCGCGTGGACCGATGCCTCTTCCGCCGCGGGATGGGCGCTCCAGGACATCCATCTGAAGCCTCCGTCCTTGCACAGGCAGCGGTTCTCGAACCCGGAGAGGGTGCTGCCGCCCAGGAGGCGGGCCATGATCTTCCCGGTGGCCTCCCGGTCATCGGGGTGAACGAGCTCCAGGAACGGCCTCCCTACCAGGTCCGCGCTCGTCCAGCCCAAGGCGCTCTCGAAGGAGGCATTGAGGCGCTTGAAGCGTCCGTCAAAGTCAACGATGCAGAGCAGGTCCGGAGACAGGTCGAAAAAGAGCCTCTCCGTTCTATCAGATCCGGTCGAACCAGTGTTCATCAATACCTTCCCCCCGTGCCGAACGCTTCGTCGCGATCATGGAACCGGCCGCGATTGGTGCTCCATCCTGCATTTAAGGCGAACCTGAATCATAAATGGCCAAGGATAATAAAAAGCCCTCGCTCGAGCCCCTTGCAAGCGATGCCCCCGGCCGCTCGTAAGAGGTCGGAAAGCATGCCTATGCCGGTGAAGCAGCGAACATATCCGGGTCGGACCGACATACCATCGGCCTCGAGGCGACAGGGCATCATCGGCGTATCTCCCAGCTCGCCCATTCTCCGCAGATCGGACATGCTGCGATCATGGCCGCCTTCTCCCTTCGGACGTATGGATATCTTCCCCGGCCATCGCCAGCCAGTCTCCCGGCAAGGGTCTTCGTGCAGCCCTCGATCATTCTCGTCCATTCGCTGAACGGGACCTGGTCGGCCTGCGACCGAACGGCGGAACGACCGCTGATGACCAGATTATTGGTAGCATCCATGGCGCTGGTCGCTGATTCATCGCTAGCCTGGGATGGCCGGGGTCGCAAGGGCGGAAAACGTTCATAGTCCCATGCCTGGCCTGAGTATCATAGCGTCCAAAGATGGACGGGATAGAGGGGTGATGAACATATGAAGAGGAGAGCCTTAGCAAGCCTGGCCCTTGCCGTGGTAGCGATCATGGCAGTGGCCAGCGTACCATTGCTCGCGCTCGGCGACGATGGAAGGGCAACGAGCTGCCCGGACAGCCCTCAGATGCCAGACGGCCAGATATCGGCGGTCGAGTTCCACGATCTATGGAGGGCGCTATGGGAAGATCATGTCTGGTATACCAGGGAGGCGATCATAGATATCCTGACCCAGTCGCCGTCGACCAACGCGACCATCGACCGGCTGATCATGGTCGCCAATGAAACACGGGAGATGATGAGGCCGTTCTACGGCGACCAGGTCGACGACTTCTACCCCGAGCTGGTCGGTCACTTCGCCATCGCTGCCCAGATAGTTGCTGGAGCGAGGGACGGAGCCAACGTAACAGGCCTGATCAACGACTGGTTCGACAACGCCCGGAACATGACCATACTTATGAACCGCATGAACCCGAACTTCTGGGGGATCAGCGAGGTCAATGCCATGTGGAACGAGCATCTCAACCTGACAATACAGGAGACCCTGCAGTACCTCATGGGGCAGTATGCCGAATCGATAGCGACCTTCGACCTGATCGAGGCCCAGGGCCTAGAGATGGCGGACATGTTCAGCAACGGCATCATGTGCCAGTTCCCTGACCGGTTCACCGACCTGTCCTGCATCACGATGTTGCGATGACATGAGCGGGTCGGGCCTCAAACCCTTTCCCCTTTCTTTCCGGGCGGCGATGTAAACTTCTTTATATCGGCTACCCGACTTCCGGCCATCTCCCGATGAGACGATGGACCTGATCACGATCTTCCTCATTGCGGTCGGCCTGGCCATGGACGCGTTCGCCGTGTCGATAGCTAAAGGGATCGCCGTGGACCGGGACCGCCGGAGGACCGCGCTCATGCTCGCCTCCCTGTTCGGAGGCTTCCAGGCGATGATGCCGGTCATCGGCTATTACGTGGGGATCGGGTTCGAGGACATCATCAGGGACGTGGACCACTGGATCGCGTTCACGCTGCTCGCGTTCATCGGGGCCAAGATGATATACGACTCGACGAAGGACGAGGGCGATGAGGGCGAGGAGGTCACCCTGTACGCCGGGCTGGTCCTGGCGGTGGCCACGAGCATCGATGCGCTGATGGTGGGCCTCAGCTTTGCGTTCCTGGAGATCTCCATACTCGAGCCGGTCATCGTCATCGGCGCGGTCACCTTCGCCCTCGCCCTGGTGGGCTTCGGGTTCGGATGCCGCCTGGGAACGGTGTTCGGGAGGAGAGTCAGGCTCGTCGGGGGCGTGATTCTCATCCTCATCGGCGTCAGGATCCTGGTGGACCACCTGTTCCTGTCAGGCTAAGGTCCGCGGACCGAGAGCTTCGCGGGCAGGCCTAGGAACCTGCCGTAGCGCGAGGCGGCCTCGTCCAGGGCGCTGGTCTCCGCCTCGCTCAGGCGGTCGAACGGCCTCACCTCGATCCGGACCTCTTTCTTCCTCTCCGCCTTCCAGGTCCCACGGACCCGCCCGTCGATCACCACGGTGGGATAGAACATCCCGTAGGACGAGAGCGCCTCCTTGCGGTGCGCCCCGTCGAGCACGGCGCTGCGGTCCCTGTAACCGACGATGAACTCGTCGAACGCGGGCAGCAGGTGCGCGCTCGTTGCCTCCCCGTCGTGCAACCTGGAGGAAGAGGACCAGTACGTGCTCCCGCAGCATTTTTCCTCGATAAGCCGCTCTCCGGCCGCCTCGATGGCCGTCCTCGCTTCCGCGACAGTGACGCCGGACCACCACACGAGGTCATGGACGCCGGCCGGGCCGTGGCCGTCAAAGTACCGGCAGGCCAGCCTGGCCATCGCCCGCTCCCGCGGCAGCTTCGCGGACGCGGGCACCCACTCGTCGAGCAGGACGAAGCTGGCCTCCCTGCCCAGCATGGGCCCGTAGCAGATCAGCCCCTCGAGGGCCAGGCGCCACAGGATGTGGTAGCCCCTCTGGCCAGCGGTGGAGATGCCCGCGTTCTCGAGGGCGGCCATCATCTCGCCGCGGGTCAGCTTCATGCCGCCTATCAGCGCGTTGGCGAACACCTCCCGGCTCTGCTCGAACGTCCTCTCGTCGAGGCGAAGCTCCTCGTGCCTCCGTTTGCTCCTGGCGATCGCTCGGGAGGCCACGACATCAAGGAGCCATCGGACGTCCTCGGAGGCGACGAAGTGCAGCGTTCCCCGCATCAGCCAGGTTCGGACGATGGACCCTGAGGTCACGGCCTTCTCCACCTCCTCCGCTGTCGCCCCGCTCCGCAGGCCGATGGCCCAGGCGGCGCTGGGCCGTTCCTGAGCCTGCACCGCGGTCAGCCTGGCGGCCGCCTCG
Source organism: Methanomassiliicoccus sp. UBA6 (assembly GCA_002508545.1). Taxonomy (GTDB): domain Archaea; phylum Thermoplasmatota; class Thermoplasmata; order Methanomassiliicoccales; family Methanomassiliicoccaceae; genus UBA6. The sequence goes on along the minus strand of DAVH01000012.1, from coordinate 68,076 downwards.
CTGGGAGCTGACAGGCCGCAGGCGATCCCCTGTGAGCAGAGCCGCCGCCGGACGAGGTCGTTGAGGTCCACGGACCTGGAGGGCATTACCGGCTATTTGCCCGTCACGGTCACGGCCCGAGAGGCCTGGCGCATGGCGAACTCGTCGAGGGTCTCGGATATCCTCCTCCTGAGCCATTCCTCATCGAACTCCGAACGGTACAGGAAGCGCACATCGTTCTCGACGGTCCAGTCGTCCCACGGGGACAGCAGCTGGACCCGGGAGAAGAGGGCCGAGCCGGGCAGCGGATAGGGCACGTTGAACGATATCTCGTCCAGAGGCAGGGACAGGGCCAGGGAGAACGTGCTCTCCACCGAATCGACGGTCTCGCCCGGGTATCCGACCATGAAGAACGCGCCGACCGCGATCCCGCCTCGATGGAACAAATGGACGGCCTTCATTCCATCCTCTACCGTCGCCCGCTTGTTCATCAGCCGGAGGGTCTCATCGCTCCCGGACTCCAGGCCGAGGTAGACCTTGTCGCACCCCGCTCGGGACATGAGGCGGACAAGGTCCGCGTCGATGGAGTCCACCCGGGAAAGGCAGGACCACCTCATGCCCAGGCCAGACCCGATCATGGCGTCGCAGAACGACCGGACGTGGTCGAGGTCCAGGGTGAAGGAGTCGTCGGCGATCCAGATGCGGTCGTGGCCCAGTCTGGCGATGTCCATCACCTCCTCCATCACCCTGCCGATCGAATGCTTCCGGAACCGGTTGCCGAAGATCGGCCTGGAGCAGAAGTCGCATTGGTGGGGGCAGCCCCTCGTGGTCATCAGCGTGGCCATCCTCGCCCCCATCTTCTTCATCCAGAATTCATGGTACGGGAGGAGGTCGACCCCGCCCCGGTCAGGGAGGGGAAGGGCATCGCACTCCTCCCCCGACAGCGCATGGACGGGGTTCTTGATCAATGTCCCGTCGCGACGGCAGCACAGTCCCGGGTAGCGGGTGAGGCCCATCGTCCCCTCGGCCCCGTTGTCGCGGGCATCGAGAAGGTCTTTGCAGAACGAGGGGAAGGACCGGTCGGCCTCCCCGCAGAACACCGCGTCGAACAGCTCGGCGAAGCGCTCCGGATGGAGGGTGGGCATCGGTCCCCCGGCGACGGTAACCGCGTCCGGGAGGGCCTCCCTTATCGCGCTCAGCAGTGCGAGGGCGGGGCGGACCAGGGTGGCCATGACGTATATGCCGACGATCTCCGCCCCCAGCGCGGCGACCTCCGCGACCACCTCGCCAGGCGCCCGGAAGGTGCAGTCATGCTGCCGCACCTCGATCCCCAGCTCCTTCATCTGGCTGGCCAGGGAGGCGATCCCCAGCGGCGGGAACAGCTGCTGGTTGGGCGCCTTGGTCCTGAAGTAAGGATAGATAAGGGCCACCGGTCCGCTCATTCGGCCGCCTCCCCGAACCTCAGGTCATACTCGACCTCCACGGCCCCGATCGCCCTTGTCCCGCGAAGCTCCAGCTCGAAGCCGGCCCAGCAGAGGTCCTCCCGCCGCTCCCTTCCCCAGAACAGCTGCGCCTCCACGCCGTCGCTCACCCCCAGCCTATCGATGAGGAACGTCGTTCCGTGCTCCCTGTCCAGCAGTGCCGGGGTCGGCACGCCGCCGAGCGGGCACCACCCGGTGGGTGCGGGGACGACGCTGCCGTCCCTGATGGCCGAGGTGAAGCGGTCGGCCCCCAGCTCGTTCATGATGAACACGGTCGGCAGGGCGCCGCGGAGGGAGCTGACCGACGCCCTGACGGTCACCACGTCCCGCTGGACCGAGTAGGTGAACCTCGCCGTCGCCAGCGGCGAGGTTCTCCTGAGCTCCGGACGGACCCTGAGCCGGGAGAACGCTCTCGACCTCAGGTCCAGCAACCTCTCCTGGTGGCGGGGGAGCATCATGTATGCCCGCGTGCCCAGGCCGTACAGGGGCATCATCCTGGATATGGGCAGCACGGGGGACTCGAAGACCAGGGCGGAGTCCACCGTGAACTCCTTGATCACGAGGGGCCCTTCAGCCCGCGTCGCGGCGGTCCGGGGGAAGTAGGTCACCCCGTTGCGCCTGAGCGCTACCGTTCCCAGCCCCATCCCCTCCTGGACCAGATCGCTCTCCCCCCGCCGGACCAGGAGGCCCNNCCGACACTCCCTGCCCGGGGAAAGTATCATCGCTGATGAACGAGAGGCAGGACATCGCATCACGACCGGGCGGACCAGGTTGTGATGAATAGTGACCTACAGGTTCATAGATTGATATCCCGGCCTCAGCCCAGCCTGGCGCCGTTGGGCACCGGGCGTTCCGGGAAGGCGAGGGCGGGGAGCACCCCGTCCGCGTAGCCGATGTCGAAGATCATGCCCTCGGAGACCTCGCCCATCATCTTCTTCGGCTTCAGGTTCACCACGAACAGCGTCTGCTTGCCGACCAGCTCCTGGCAGTCCTTCCTCTCGTTCTTCATCCCGGAAAATATCGTCCGGACGTGGTCGCCGAAGTTGACCCTCATCCTGATCAGCTTGTCCGATCCCTCCACATCGCGGACCTCCTCGATCGTCCCGACCCTGATGTCGATCTTCTCCAGCACGTCGAAGCTGATTGTCGGTTTCACCGGTGCAGGCGTCATCTCTTCCATGTTCCCGCCATGCCGGCCAGCGGATATAATCTCAGCGCAGCTCGACCGTGACATCTAGAGGATAGCCTTATGCCCGCCTGGCCCGCTACATCCCTCTGGCGCCGGCGTGGTCGGGCCGAGCGGCCAGCAGAGGTAATGGGATGAGGATCGAGGTCTACGTTATAGGCTGCGCCAAGTGCAGGCGCCTGGAGAGGAACCTTGAGGAGGCCCTCCGGGAGCTTGGCATGGAGGAGACCTTCGAGCGGCTCGAGGACATCGAGGAGATCAAGCGGCGGGGGGTGATGAGAGCGCCGGTGCTCTTCATCGACGGCGGGGTGGCGGTCGCGGGGTTCGTACCCGGGGTGGAGGAGCTCAAGGCCATGCTCGCATCGAGGTCCTCCTGAGCCCGCAGGATGCCTCGCGCTGAAGGGACGGGCGCCGAGCCGCCGGATCCACCAGGGTCAAGCCATCACGGTCAGGCCGGCCTCCAGCCGCAGCTTGTTGACGTCGATGACCTCTTCCCTCGTGAGGAGGGATATCGCGGCCCGGTCGCCCAGCACCTCCACCGCGATGATCTTCTCGGGGTGCTTCAGGTCGACCCTTCCCTTCTGGATGCGGTCGGTGAGGGTCAGCATAAGCTCCTCGGAGTGCTTGGGGTGCTGCCGTTTGTGCACGTGCATCATCCAGCTCTCATGCTCCCCGATCCCTTCGGCCGCGCTGTTGACCGCATCGATCATGTCCTCGTCGTTGGCGTCGACCCACACGTCCACCGGGACCCAGTGGTAGGTGTGGGACAGCATCTCGGGGTAGTCGCGGAACTGGGACCTGATCTCCGTGACGATCTCCTTGGGATTCCCCGCGACCTTGACGCAGAACACCCCTCTGACGTTCGACCGCTCGACATCCTCCACCGTGCCGCCCGCCTCCTCTATCCTGTTTCGTACCTCCCGCTCCGCCAACCCCGCCTGGTTGGGATGGAAGGTCACCAGCAGATTGTAGTTCTCCATCAATGCCACCGTACGTTCTACGTGAGGAGAACGCTATTGATGCTTTTGGTGGGGTGGTCGCCCTCCTTCTAGCGAACGGCCGCGAGGACCTCCTGTAGATGCCGGGCCGAGGGACGGAACGAGGTTCATGGGGAGGATGACCACAGGGATTATCAGAGATGGGGTCGATGGTGGACCCGCCCTTCGGGCCCCGGTCCGGAAGGCGGAGAGGGTGGAGCGGATGATGCGCCTGACATTGCAGCAGAAGATGGAGAGGACCGGCTTCGAGGTCCGGACGGTCTCGGTCGAGCACCTGGAGGACATTGAAAGGGACGTCGAGGCGTTGAGGGGGGAAGTGGACGCCACATTGTGGGAGGAGAGCCTCTCCCACTTCCGCTACGAGCTGCCGCGGGAGCTTCCGGACGCGAAGAGCATCATCGTGGTGGCGAGGCCGCAACCCTCGCTGATGGTGACGCTGCGGCATGGTGGCAAGAGCTGGGGTTTTATCATACCTCCAAGCTACGCCGACGCCGCCAAGGTGGACAAGGACTCGCTGGAGGCGCTCGACAAGGCGCTGAGCCCCGCCTCATACCGGTACGTCAAGGCCCAGCTGCCCCTCAAGACCCTGGCCGCCCGGAGCGGGCTGGTCAAGTACGGGAAGAACAACATCGGCTACATCCCGCGGTTCGGCAGCTTCAACCGCCTGACCGCGTTCTTCAGCGACATGCCGTGCGCCGAGGACCAGTGGCAGGACCGCGAGGGGCTGCCCGGCTGCGACGACTGCCACGCGTGCGTGCGCACCTGCCCGACCGGGGCGATAACCGAGGACCGTTTCCTCATCCGGGCGGATAGGTGCCTCACCAACCTGAACGAGAGGGACAGCAGCGTGCCGTTCCCCAACTGGGTCGATCCCCAGGCCCACAACGCGCTGATCGGCTGCATGCGCTGCCAGCGGGTGTGCCCGTACAACCGCATGGCCCTGGACTTTACATCGGCGCGCGGGGAGCTTTCCGAGGAGGAGACCGCCCTGCTGCTGAGCGGCCAGCGGGAGGGGGAGGCCGCCGCGGCGCTGAACGAGAAGCTGAAGGGCATGGGGCTCGACCCGGCGATATTCCCCCGCAACCTCGAGGTCCTGCTCAGATAGGCGGGAAAGCGATGTCCGGCCTCGTCACCCGACGATAGGTGGCCGCCGTGTCAGACAGCAACCTTATGTAGTACCAAAAGGGATGCCACCGCTGGGTTGGGCTTGAGAAAGGGGAGCTTAGTCAGCATAGGGATAGTTTCGGCTATCATCGTAGTCATCATCGTGATCGCCTCGTCCTACATTCCGGGGGACCGGGACCTGACCCCGGCGCAGGATGGGACCAGGGACGATCAGGTCGCGGACGACGACAGCAAGGCGACCAGCGCGGGAACGATACGCCAGGTGATGACGCTCCGCACCGACCTGAGCGGCAGCTCGGTGGTCGTCGACCGGCCGTTCTTCCTGCAGCTGAGGGACTCCCTGGATCCCGAGGGTGATGCCTCGGTGACCGCGACAGAGGTGCTGAAGATCGCTGGTGCCTCGCCGGACGATGTCGACGTTAGGACCTACGATGCCGACAGCCTGATGACCGCATGGTCGCCGGTTGACGCCGAGGACGGAGCAGCGGGCGTGCTCCTGCGCTCCGGCAGCGAGCGGTTCGAGATCGCTAGCGAGGCCACAGTCCTTATCATGGTGATTATCAGCGCTCCTGGGACCTATGCCATCAGTGTCAACGCCACTGACGCGGCCGATGGGAACGCCCTTGCTCCCCCGGTGACCATGGAGGTGACGGTCGACGGTCCGGCCGTCCCGTACCTGTTCTCCACGCCCGCGATCGATACGGAGTACTCGGCCGGATGGATGCGGTCGGTGTCCAACAACTCGGTGATGCCGTTCACCATCGGCGCCCAGACCACCGATCGCTGGAAGGAGACCAAGGCCGGGGTGACCATGTACAACTGGACGGTCACGATCATCAACCCGGACGGCATGATAGCGTACGATGACATGGCTCCCTTCAACCAGGGAGGCGGGACCGCCGATCCCTCCGTCCTGGTCAACACCTCGGTGGACTCGATGTGGAGCTGGGGCAAAGGTCTCCCTCACCATGTGGTCTGGAACGCTCAGCACGGGGTGAGGCTGGAAGGCAGCGAGGCCAGCACCCCGACCCCCTATGAGGTCGGCTCCGGCGGCACCTACGCCGCATGGATGGCGGGCGCCTGGGAGCCGATCGGGAGCGGAGAGATGGCCTTTCATCAGACCGGCCATTACATCTTCCTGCTCACCCTGACCAAGGACGGGCAGGCAGTGTCCCCGCCCCTGGTCCTGGAGACCGTGGTCTCCTAGTCCGCCCTGTCTAGCTTACGACGTTCTGGCAGGGCAGGTGTCCAATCCTCCTGACGTTGGCCCTACAAGGAGTGCACAGGATCACGTCCCCGGGACTAAATTTCTATACCATATCGCAATTAAGTTGGTTTGTTCTGAGAACAGGTGCAGATAGATGGTTACCGAAAGGGAGCAAAAAAGCCCGCGATCGAGATCGTGGAACGAATGTAGACAAGTTCCTTACATATGCTCACAAAAATCCTTCCATGGTGATGCGCCCCTATGCGCATGCGAGTTTGGCGCCGAACGTGCTTCCAGGCGAATTATGGTTGACCACGCTGACATCGGAGCATCGTTCGCCGTCGCTTCACGTCCCTCATTGGAGGCAGGTGTCGGTCGATTGCACGCAGACGGAGATGCGTGCGAGGGCCGCATTGACACGCCCGGGGAGGCTCCGTCTTGACGAGGGCAACCTCGAGATCCCACGAATCAGTTCGGGGGAGTGAAAGAACCGAGAACAAGGGCCTCAGGGGGATCGTTGCCGCCACCACCCATATCAGCATGGTCAATGGGGACGAGGGCAAGCTGGCCTACCGGGGATACAACATCGAGGACCTGGCCAGGGAATCCACTTTCGAGGAGACCGCCTACCTCCTCATTCACGGGGCCCTTCCCACCGCCGATCAGCTCTCCGCTTTCTCTCGCGACCTTGCTTCCCACCGGAAGCTTCCCAGCGCCTTCATCGCCTCGCTGGACATGCTGCCCCTCAACACCCCGCCGATGGCCATCCTGCAGGCCGGGGTCTCCCTGCTGGCCGGCTACGACCCGGACATCTACGACGAGTCGATGGAGGCCAACCAGAGGAAGGCCATTCGGGCCATCGGCCTCATGCCCACGATCATCGCCGCGTGGAAGAGGCTGAAGAACAACCAGGGCCCGGTGGAGCCGGACGAGTCGCTCCCCCACGCCGCCAATTTCCTCTACATGATCCGGGGCCGCAAGCCGGCCGAGGCCACCGCCCGGTTCATGGACGTGTCCATGATACTGCACGCGGAGCACACCTTCAACGCTTCCACCTTCACCTCGAGGGTGGTCGCCTCCACCGGAGCGGACATGTACGCATCCCTGGCCGCGGGCATCGGGGCGCTCTCCGGGCCCTTGCACGGGGGCGCCAACGCCCAGGTGATGAGGAACCTGCTGGACACCAAGGACCCGGAGCGGGTGGAAGCCTGGGTGGAGGACCAGTTCAAGCGAGGGAAGAGGGTCTCGGGCATGGGGCACGCGGTCTACAAGACCATCGATCCCCGCGCCCGGATCCTGCAGAACATGGCCCAGTCGGTGGTCAAGGACCACCCTGAGTATCGCTGGTACGAGATGACCGAGAGAATGGCCCTGGCCACCCAGGATGTTTTCAGGAAGAAGAAGGGGAAGGACATCTACCCCAACGTTGACCTTTACAGCGCCTCGGTGTACCACGCCATGGGCATCCACCACGAGTTCTTCCCCGCGGTCTTCGCGATGTCCCGCTCGGCCGGATGGTGCGCCCACATTCTCGAGGAAAAGTTCCCCCATCCCCCGGTCAAGCCCGCCCTGTACCGGCCGGAGAGCAAATACGCCGGGCCGCCCGAGCGCAAGTACGTGCCGATCGAGGAAAGATGAGGTCCGGATGACCCAGCTGGTCGGAAAGTAAGAAAGAAGAAAGGGTTTCACGTGCCCCAGAGGCCGGTGCGGAAGCGCTCGACCTGCCAGGCCAGCCAGGCCTCTCCGCCTTCGGTCCTTTCGACCTCGGCGGCGATGTCATCGAGGCCCTGCTCGCGCAGCCACCTCTTGACGTTCTGGGGCGTCATCATGCGCTGCACCTTGGGGAACATCCTGGTCCACTGCCGGACCTCCCGCGGCCCCCGGACCCCCTCGCGGGCGGCGTTCTCGGCCCACAGGCGGTACAGGTCGACGTTGTTCACGATGGCCGCGCGCAGGTTTCTGCACTGCGGCCCGGAGTACTTCTGAAGGTAGCTGCAGAGTATCCCTGACACCACGCTCTCGCTGACGCTGGAGAACAGGCCCATGTCAGAGGCCTCCCTTGACCGGCGTCGGCTCGATCATTGGCGTCACATCATCCCTGTCCAGGGGGATGGTGATATTGCTCATATAACGTCGACGATGCCGGGTCGGTTCATAACCATATGGTAATCGGAATCATCAGCGATAACAGGTTGTCCGTGAGGTGGAAGGAACGTCACGTCGAGGACGTCCGCGCGCACGACGGACAGCGGCCAATGACCAGGTATATTATCGCGCCGCGCTATCCACTCGGTCGAGAGAGATGACCGAGATGAAGTGGGACCTGTCGGTGCTGGTGGAGAGCACGGACCCGGAGCGGATCAAGGAAGAGCTGGCGACGATGGTCGCGGACCATGGCAAGTTCGCCGACGCGTACCGCGGGAAGATAGAGGGCCTGGGACCCGCCGGGCTGGCGGAGATGCTGAAGGCCAAGGACGACCTCTTCCTGAGGTACGAGGGCGTGATGACCTACTGCTCGCTCGCGTTCTCGGCCGACCAGAGCGACCCAGTGGCCAGTGCCCTCAACCACGCAAGCTCCAAGGCGGCGACCGAGGCCGACCAGCTCACCGCGTTCCTGGCGGTGGAGCTGGGCCGACTGCTCGCCTCCCGCCCGGAGCTGATCGAGGACCCCTCTGTCGGGGAGTACCGCCACTACCTGGAGCGCTACCAGCGCATCGCCCCCCACCTGCTTTCCGAATCGGAGGAGAGGCTGGTCTCGGCCAAGGACCGCACCGGGATATCGGCATGGTCGAAGCTGCAGAGCAAGTGGCTCAGCTCCCGCCAGTTCCGCATCACCGTTAAAGGGGAGGAGAAGGTCCTCTCCATAGGGGAGATGGTCCCCTTCATCTACGATCCGGACCGGGCGGTCAGGCGGGCGGCCTACGAGTCCATGGGCGCCACCCTCGGCGCCGACAGGCTGCTGTGGGCCGACGCCCTCAGCGCCATATGGATGGACCACCTGGAGATGTGCCGGCTGCGCTCCTATCCCTCGCCGCTCACCTCCAGCCTCATCGCCAACGACGTGGACGAGAGGACAATCACCGCCCTCATGGAGGTGGTGAGGAAGAACGCCCCGCTGTGCCATCGGTACTTCGGGGTCAAGGCCAAGCTGCTTGGCCTGGAGAGGCTGGGGAACTGGGACCTCCGGGCGCCCCTGCCCGGCACCGCGGACAGGGAGCGCTCGTGGGAGGAAGCACGGGAACTGATGATATCGGTTTACGGCGACTTCGATGCGCAGTTCGGGGAGTGGGTGAAGGACATGTTCGACCGGCGCCGTCTGGACGGGGAGGTCCGCAGGGGGAAGAGGACCGGGGCGTTCTGTGACACCTGGGTAGGCGGACGCTCGGCGTTCATCCTTTCCAGCTACAACCGCCAGGTCAACGACGTATACACCCTCGCCCACGAGCTGGGGCACGCGGTGCACGCCTACCTCTATACCAGGGAGCAGAACCCCAGCAACTGCGCGGTCAGCCTGTGCGTGGCCGAGTGCGGCAGCATGTTCGGGGAACTTCTGCTGACGGAGAGGCTGATGGCCGAGGCGGCCTCGGCCGAGGAGAAGCGCGCGGTGCTGGTCAAGGTGATGAACAGCTTCGTGCAGACGGTCTACCAGGAGGGCTTCCGGTACTTCTTCGAGATGGACGTGGCCCGGGCGGTCGGCGAGGGCCGGTTCCTTGACGCGGACGCGATCTCGGAGATGTGGATGGCCGCGCAGCGCTCGCTGTACGGCGACATCGAGTACCTGCCGGAGACCCGCTGGGACTGGGCGCGGTTCCCCCACCACTACTTCGCCGGCATCCGCTTCTACGAGTATCCGTACGTGTTCGCGCAGCTGTTCGTGTTCGCCCTGTTCCGCCTGTACCGCGAGCAGGGCGCGTCGTTCGTCCCCCGCCTCAAGGCCCTGCTGTCCGCAGGCTCCAGCCGCTCGGCGTTCCAGCTGGCCGCGGAGCTGGGGTTCGACATCGGGCAGGAGGAGTTCTGGCAGAAGGGGATCGATCAGGCGGAGGAGTACCTCGAGGAGCTAGAGCGGCTTAAGTAAGAACTGCCGTGCGCTCAAATATTTGAGCGATGAATCTATAATTAATAATCCCACGCCAATTCGCCGGCGAAGGTACTACCACATGCCTACGCTGAAGCAGAATCTTCTGGCCGAGTTCATCGGGTCCCTGTTCCTGGTCGTGGTGGCAATAGCTTCCACGATACTGCCGTTCAATGTGCTCGGCGGGGACATGGCCCTTTCAGGGCTCATCAACGCCTTCGCCGTCGCCCTCGTGCTCTTCGCGCTCATCGAGACCTTCGCGTCCATCTCCGGCGCCCACTTCAACCCCGCGGTGACCGTCGCGCTCCTGGCCTCCAAGGACATCCGACCCCGCGTGGCCGGGTACTACATCGCCGCCCAGTTCGCCGGCGGGTTCATCGGTCTGCTCACCGCTCACCTGATGTTCTACGACACCATGGGCATGCTGCTGACGATCTCCGACACGGTGAAGACCCCGGGCACCTTCTTCGCCGAGTTCGTGGGCACCTTTATGCTCGTGGGCGTCATCATCGGCTGCGTCCGAGGCGGCTCCAACAAGACCTCGCTGGCGGTGGCCTTCCTGGTCGGCGGCCTCCTGGTGACCACTTCCAGCACGATGTTCGCCAATCCCATGGTGACCTTTAACCGGATGTTCACCTACGCCATCTGCGGGATCGCCCCGGAGAGCGGGGCCTTCTTCATCGTTGCCGAGATCCTGGGAGCCCTGGCGGCGGCGTTGACGTTCTGCTACATCTTCCCCAGCCGGGTGCAGGACAAGTGCGACCCGTACGACTGCACAAAGCCATCGTTCATCAAGCTGCCGCCGATCAACGGGAGGACCTGAGGCCCGACACCTGGCACCGCGGACACGTAGCTTCGGACACACCCCGTGATCTGAGCTGGAGCGTACAATCGGTCGATGGACGTTCGGGCGGTGCGGGCGCGTCATCCCGTATGATGCTCGGCCATCAGGGGGGAGGTGGGCACCGAGCCCCGCTCACTGCCCGGATAGGACGGGCTGCTTGTTGATCTCCTCCAGCACCCTCAGCGCCTCCGAGATGTGCTTCCTCGGCTGGACCTGGGAGGAGAACACCATCCTGATCACGCCCTGCCGGTCAATCAGGTAGGTGACCCGTCCGGGGGTGCCCGCCGTTCCCCAAGCTCCGTACATGTCCCGCACCCTGTTGTCCGGGTCGCTCAGGAGCGTGAACGGCAGCTGGTGCTCCTCGGCGAACCGCTTGTGCGATGCGACGTCGTCGGACGAGATCCCGATGACCTCCGCGCCGTTCTTCTGGAACTCCTCGTGCATCTCCCGGAACTCGTGGGCCTCCATTGTGCACCCGGTGGTGAAGTCCTTGGGGTAGAAGTACACCACCAGCGCCTTCTTGCCCACCAGCTTCCCGATGTCGACCTCCTTGCCGTCCTGGTCCAGCAGGGAGAACAGCGGAGCGACCGCCCCGACCTTGAGGTTCTTCGACATTGTGATCGGTGTAAAGACGCACCGCCCGGGAGATAAATGTGGCACCGGAAGCGTCAGCCTTTCACGAACGTCCCCGCCCGCAGCTCCTCGAACGCCTGCCTGAGCTCGGCCTCGGTGTTCATGACCACCGGGCCTCTCCAGGCGATGGGCTCGCGGACCGGCTCGCCGGACACGAGGAGGAAGCGGACACCGCGCTCCGATGCTCTGATCCTCACCCGCTCACCGTCCCCGAAGACCACGAGGCTCTCCGGACCGGCCGCGGCCGTTCCCTCGCCGAACGTGCCGAGGCCGTCGAAAACGTAGGCGAAGGTCGAGCGGTTCCTGGGGATCGAGTGCTCGAACTCGCCCCCCGGCTCGATCCGCACGTCCAGGTACTCGACCGGGACGACGAGCTCCTTCACCGGGCCCTCGACGCCCTCGAAGGTGCCGGCGATGACCCTGACCTCGACCTGGTCGGAAGGCCTGACCGCCGGGATCATGTCCCGGCGGATGTCCCGGTACCGCGGCGGCATCATCTTGCTCGCCCGGGGAAGATTGATCCACAGCTGGAAGCCCTGCATCCCGTCGTCCCCGCGGGGCATCTCGCCGTGGATGATGCCGCTCCCCGCGGTCATCCACTGCACCTCGCCCGGACCGATGGTCCCCCGGTTGCCCATGCTGTCCTGGTGGTCCGCCGATCCCTTGATCATGTAGGTGACGGTCTCCATCCCCCTGTGGGGATGGGAGGGGAACCCTGCCTGGTAGTCGGAGGGATCGTCGGAGTGGAAGTCGTCAAGCATCAGGAACGGGTCCAGGTCCGGCAGCTCGTTGGCGTGGAACGCTCGCACCAGTTTGACCCCGGCGCCCTCGACCGTGGGCGTGGCCCGGCGGACCATGCGCACCGCTCTCAAGTTCTCCGTGATCTCGCGCATGAACGAGATAGGCCAGGAACTGATATATTAAATGAGCAAGAAAAGAGAACGACCTTGGCCGGGGTGCTCGGGCCAAGGCCGGTTCGAGATCACTCGATCGGCCAAATGAGCCGGGTCTCCAGCTTCTCCGGCGGCGTGTCCTCCGGGCTGTTGAGGTACTCCTCCCACATGTAGCTCGCCGGCTTCTTGCCGTTGGCCTTCATCCACTCCATGAGCGCGGTGTACGATTCCATCAGCTTGTCGTACGGGCCGACGTGCACGGTCGTCGCCGCCTGTACCGCGGGCAGCTGGAACGGCCTGATGCGCCCCTTGGTCACGCCCTCCCCGGCGATGGGGAAGCCGACCTCCATGTCGGTCTCGTCGTCCGACCACGAGTGGTAGTACGCGAACGGTGGCCCGACGCAGCGGACCTCCTTCTCGAGCACCGGCATGAGCTCCTGGAACATGCGCCCGAACGCCTGTGGTATGTCCCCCGTCTTAACCCTCTCCCGGATGGCGATGGCCGGTTGAGGCATCGTCATCATCACCTTGACCTCCGTCATGAATATCATGATTGTATCTCTCTCGGATTATGAAATCATTTGGGGGGAGGTGGCCGAAACGCCGGGGCGGCCATTGACCGCTGGACGCGGGAAGTGATCTCGAATGCGGTCGAAACGTCCCGAGAGCTGGGTACAGGACGGAAAATGCATCGCCATAATCAAAGAGAATTCTCTCAGCATGGAGGCGACCTATAGCCGAAGTCTCGAGACGCGATGACCCGGAGCGAGATTTCCCTAAACCAAAGATAACTAATCGGAAGAATAACCACTGGCTGTCGCGCTGGTGGAAATTAGTACTGTGAAAAGTTATTTATTCTAAGCTACATTAAGCCGTTTACCTAAAAAGGTGTTTAGATGGTAGAGTTCAAAGCTGTCATTAATGATGTTAAGACCGGAAAGTCGTACCAGGTCGCGGTCGCCGGGCATCACGCTAACTCCCTTATCGGCAAGAAGATCGGGGACGTCGTGGACGGCATCTTCGTGAGCCTCCCCGGATACAAGCTGACAATCGCTGGCGGCAGCGACAGGGACGGCGTCCCCATGCGCGCTGACCTCCCTGGCGTCAGGCGGAAGAACATCCTTCTTTCCAAGAGCATCGGCTTCACCTCCAAGGAGCAGGGATTGAGGCGCCGCAAGCTGGTGCGCGGGAACACCGTTTCCCCGGACACCACCCAGATCAACATGATCATCTCCGCCGCCGGCTCCAAGCCCGTGGAGGACCTCCTTCCCAAGAAAGAGGAGAAGAAATGAAGGTCAGCCAGCAGCCCGAGGTCAACATTGGGATGATCGGTCACGTCGACCACGGCAAAACGACCCTGACCAGGGCGTTGAGCGAGGAGTGGACCGACCGTCACTCCGAGGAGATCAAGAGAGGTATCTCCATCCGACTGGGCTATGCTGACACCGCGTTCTATCGTTGCCCCAAGTGCAACAAGTACACGACCAAGGATTACTGCCCGGAGTGCAACGAGCAGGCCGAGTTCCTGAGGGCCATCTCCTTTGTGGACGCCCCGGGGCACGAGACGCTCATGGCCACCATGCTCTCCGGTGCGGCGATGATGCAGGGCGCGCTCCTGCTGGTCGCGGCCAACGAGCACTGCCCGCAGCCCCAGACCAAGGAGCACCTGATGGCGCTGTCCATCATCGGCGTGGACAAGATCATCATCGTGCAGAACAAGATCGACATCGTGACCAAGGAAGAGGCTTTGGAGAACTACCGCGAGATCAAACGCTTCGTCAAGGGGACCATCGCCGAGAACGCCCCCATCATTCCGGTTTCCGCGCATCATGATGTCAACATCGACAAGCTCATCGAGACCATCGAGAAGTACATCCCCACGCCCGTGGCGGACAAGGAAAAGCCGCCCATGATGTACGTGGCGAGGTCCTTCGACATCAACACCCCTGGCTCATCGCCCGACTCGCTGAAGGGCGGGGTGCTGGGCGGCTCCCTGACCCAGGGCGTGCTGAGCGTAGGGGACGAGATCGAGGTGCTCCCCGGCCGCAAGGTCGAGGTGGGCGGGAAGACCTCCTGGGAGAGGATAACCACCTTCGTGCAGTCGCTGCACACCGGCAACACCACCCTGGAGCAGGCGACCCCCGGCGGCCTGATCGCCATCGGGACCAAGCTCGATCCCGCCCTGACCAAGTCGGACGGCCTCACTGGCCGCGTGGTCGGCAAGCCCGGCACGCTGCCCCCGGTGCTGCACAAGTTCGTCATGACCACCCACCTCTTGGAGAGGGTGGTGGGCGCCGCCGAGGACCTGATCGTTGACAACATCAAGACCAACGAGCCCCTGATGCTGAGCATCGGGACCGCGACGACCGTCGGCGTGGTCACCAGCGCTCGTGGGAACCAATCCGAGGTCGCGCTGAAGATCCCGGTATGCGCGTTCAAGGACCAGCGCGTGGCGATATCGAGGCGCATCTCCGGCAAGTGGCGCCTCATCGGTTACGGCATCATCCAGTAGGTGTCCATGCCCCGGGTGGTACTGGACACCAACGCCCTTCTTTTACCGTTCGAGCGCTCAATCAACATCGACGCCCAGCTGCGCTCCCTGCTGGGCGAGTGCCAGGTCTTCGTGCCCGGCCCCATCGTGGGCGAGCTCAAGAGGTCGTCGAGCAAGCACGCTCCCGCCGCTCTCCGCCTGCTGTCGAGATACACCATCGAGGACACCGAGGCCACCGGCGACCGGGCGGTCATCGAGCTCGCCGAGAAGCTGGGAGCGTACGTCGTCACCAACGACCGCGCGCTCATCGCCAAGCTCAGGCAGAAGAGGATAAAAGTGATCTTGTTGAGGGGAGGCAGTCACCTCGCCCTCGATGACGCCTAGATCAGCGGCCGGGGCGGTTCCTCAGGCGAGGTGACGTTGGGGCGCCCCATCATCTCCAGCCTGGTCTTCAGCAATTGCTCGCCCCACAGGGATGCGGCGTAGACCGGGACCTTGTTGCCGACCTGGAGAAGGGCGCGCTCCTTGGCTCTGGACCTCACCGCGCTGGACGCGCAGGCGGTGACGATGTCGCAGGTGTCGAAGAACTCCTCCGCTTCCCCGGCGGTGCGGCCGGAGGTGTGCACGGCGAAGATGGCCACCCGCTGCCCGAACTCCTCGCGGATGCGCCGGGCATCGGACGCGGTGGCGACGCTGACCCCCACGCGCTTGAACCCCCGGACGAAGGCGAGCATGGTGCCGGCGAACTGGTCGATCTTCGCGCTCCTGGCGTCCAGCACCATGTCCCGGCCGATGGCGTCAATGATCTCGGGAATGGGGGTCGTCTCCACGAGGCCGGACACCCGCCCGCCGATGCCTTGGATGAGGTCGGGCTCGGAGACCACGACCGTCCCGGCGCCCTCGCACACGATGACCGCGCAGTCGAGCATGCCCTTGGAAACGGCCATGCCCATGAGCTCGGAGACGCCGAACGAGAGGAAGTCGCGCATGCGCAACTGGCGATTGGAGGTACACATGCCGAAGTCCTTGATGCGGAACTCGACGTTCTCCCTGACCACGTCAGGGGTGATGACATGGATGTTCCTTACCTTGGCGAACAGGGGGCAGTACTCCACCTCGGGCACTCCGACCTCCACGACCTTTCCGTCCCTGATCACTACGCGGGTCTTGCCCAGCGCCTCGATGACATGCCTGTCCATGATGATCCCTTGCCGTCTGGTTGGATTGGGGAGCGTATCAAACTATAAATAGGCTGTTCGGAATGGAACGTATGCAGAAAATTGGTAGCTACCAATATTCTCGGTGACGGGGGAAAGCATGAACGAGAAGTTCGCCATCGCGCTGAAGCAGATCGCCCTCCTGGGAGGGATCAACGACCACATTGCCATCTCCTCTCGCGAGCTTGGCGACCGGCTTCACATCAGCCAGCAGTCGGCCTCCAAGCGCATCCTGGAGCTCCTGGAAGAGGGATACATCCAGAGGGACCTGGGGGCCAGGAAGCAACGCATCCGCATCACCAAGAAGGGTTTGGACGCCCTGCGCGCCGAGTACTCGGAGTACCAGAAGATCTTCGAGCAGTGGGACCATATTCTCATACGAGGCACCGTGACCACGGGGATGGGCGAGGGGCAGTACTACGTCAACCAGCCGGGGTACCAGGAGCAGTTCAAGGAGAAGCTGAACTTCGTGCCCTTCGAGGGAACGCTCAACCTGAAGATGAGCCCCGCCGACGTCGGCAAGCTGGACATCCTCAGGAAGAGCGAGGGCGTGGTGATCAACGGCTTCCAGAAGAATGGCCGCACCTTCGGCGAGGTGAGATGCTTCCCCGCCACCATCCAGAACATCGAGTGCGCCGTCATCCTCCCGTCGCGCTCGCACTACAGCGACATCATGGAGGTGCTGTGCAAGTACAACCTGCGCCGGACGCTGGGGCTGTTCGACGGGGACGTGGTGGAGATCCGCATCCGGGTGGAGTGAATCAGAACCTCTTGCTGACGTGGTCCAGCACCGAACGGAAGATGACCTGGCCGTCCCCGCGGTCGTCCGGCTTCCCGCCGGTGCGGGTCCAGTCGGGATGCTGGTACCGGAACATCGCCCTCTCGGGATGAGGCATCAGGCCCATGACGTTCCCGTCCGGGTTGCATATGCCCGCCAGGTTGCTCACCGCGCCGTTGGGGCACCACGGGTACTCGCCGTATTCCCCGTCCGGGCTTACGTACCGGAACACCACCTGGTCGTTGTCCTCCAGCCTCTGGACGAACTCCTGCTCCCGCTCGGCCGGGAATCTCAGGTTCCCCTCGGCGTGGGCCACGGGGAACATGACGATCTCGCCCCTGGGAAGCAGGGAGGTGAACGCGCACCGCCCGTGGTTCTCGTGCTTCAGGAACGACGGCCGGCACTCGAAGCGGCCGGAGACGTTGGTGTACAGGGCGGCCTGCGGCTCCTCGCTCATGATCTCGTCGAAGGAAGGAAGCACCCCGAGCTCCACGAGGATCTGGAAGCCGTTGCACACCCCCAGCACCGGGCGGCCGGAGGAGATGAAGTTCTCCAGGTCCGCGGCCAGATGGCTCTTGATGCGGGCGGCGAAGATAGCGCCCGCCCGGACATAGTCGCCGGCGGAGAAGCCGCCGGGCAGCATGAGCACCTGGTAGTCGTCCAGGTCCCGCCGCAGCTCCGCCGGACCCTTCCCTATGAGCTGCTTCAGGTGCACCTTCTCCGGCGAGGCCCCCAGGGTCTTGAAGGCCTCGTACGCTTCCTGCTCGCAGTTCGTCCCCTCGATGCGGAGGACGCAGACCTTGATCTCATCGACCTTCATCGTATCACCCCAGGAGCCGCCACAGCGGCTCGGACCATGCCTTCCTCATCGCCGGGACCTTGAGGTCCGCCAGCGGCTTCCGGCCATCCCTGATGGTCATGCGCCCCCTGCCGACAACGCCGATCTGCACCGCGTGGTCGCCGGCCAGGGACTCGAACTCCCCGCGTTTGGCTTCGTCCACCTCGATGATGAACCTGGATGCGGTCTCGGAGAACAGCTTGACCTCGGCCGGCAGGTCGCCCATGCCCGAGAGGTCGCCCTCGAACCCCAGGTCGCCGCCCAGGCACATCTCCGCCAGCGTGACCGCCAGGCCGCCGTCGGAGCAGTCGTGGCAGCTGCGCACGAGCCCCTTGGACATCGCGTTGAGGAGCATATCGGAGCGGGCGGACAGCACGGCGCTGTCCACCGCGGGCACCATGCCGCCCTTGCCGCCGTACCGGCGGTAGAGCGCCGAAGCGCCCATCTCCTCCCTCGTCTCGCCGACCAGGTACACGGGGTTGCGCTCGTTCTTGAAGTCGGTGGTGACGCACCTGCGGATGTCCTCCACGATGCCCACTCCCAGCACGGTGGGGGTCGGCAGCGCCGGCCCGTGGGCCGTCTCGTTGTAGAACGACACGTTCCCGGACGGCACCGCGAGGTTAAGGTCCCTCGCCATCTCCCCGATGCCCCGGACCGCCTCCTTGAACTCGAACAGCCGCTCCGGCTTCTCGGGGTTGCCGAAGTTGAGGCAGTCGGTGAGCGCGTGTGGCCTGCCCCCAGCGGCAACGATGTTGCGGCACGCCTCGTCCACCGAGTTGCGGCCGCCGTTGAACGGATCGAGGGAAGTGAACCACGGGTTGACACCGATGGCGATCGCCAGCCCCCGGTACGAGTCGGGCAGCGGCTTGAGGACGGTGGCGTCAGCGGGTCCGCGGTACCCCGGTTTCCCTTGAAGCGGCTTGAGGACCGTGGACGCCCTCACCTCATGATCGTACTGCGAGATCATCCAGTCCTTGCATGCGATGTTGGGATCGGCGAGCGTGGAGAGCACGACGGAGTTCCATCCGTCGGGCAGCTGAGGAGCCCTATGCTCCTCCCTGACGCCGCTGGACGCGGCGGTCGGCCGGCAGTACTCCGGCCCCTTGGTGAGGAACTCTAGGTCCAGGTCGAACACCTGCTCGCCCTGGAAGATGAGCTTGACGCGCTTCTCCTTGACCACCTTGCCGATGACGGTCGCCGGCACGTCCCACAGGTCGAAGATCTCCAGGATCTTCGGCACGTTGGCCTCGGGGGCGGCGAGCATCATGCGCTCCTGCGACTCCGAGACCCAGATCTCCCAGGGAGCGAGGCCCGCCTCCTTCAGGGGCACCTTGTCCAGCTGGACCACGGCACCGCACCCGCCAGCCAGGGCGATCTCCCCGACCACGCAGGACAGCCCGCCTCCGCCGAGGTCCTTGATCCCCGAGACAAGGCCCTTCTCGTTCACCTCGAGGCAGGCATGGATGGTCGGCTCCTTCATGATCGGGTCGCCGAGCTGCACCGCGCCGCGGGACTCGTCCTCCGACTTCGAGGAGAGCTCGGCCGATGCGAAGGTGACACCGTGAATGCCGTCCCTGCCGGTGCGCCCGCCCACGAGAATGAGGACGTCCCCGGTGCCCCGGACGGCGTTGTTGACCAGCTTGTCCTTGCGCAGGAAGCCGATGCAGCCGACGTTCACGAGGCAGTTGCCGGTGTACGAGGGGTCGAAGAACACCCCGCCGGCGACGGTCGGTATGCCGATCCGGTTGCCGTAGTCCCGAATGCCCGAGACGACGCCACTGACAAGATACTTAGGCAGCTTGACGCCCGGGGGCACCTCCCTTAGCTCGAGGGGCCCGAAGAACAGCGGGTCGACGAGGGCGATGGGCTGCGCGCCCATGGCCAGGACGTCCCTCACGATCCCCCCGATGCCGGTGGCGGCGCCGCCATAGGGTTCGATCGCCGAGGGGTGGTTGTGGCTCTCGATCCTCAGGGCGTAGGCGTGCTCGTCGTCGAAGGACATCACCCCGGCGTCGCCCTTGGAGAGGACATCAGGATGCTTGAGGCCGAAGATGTGCTCCCGGAGGAAGCACTTAGATGACTTGTAGCAGCAGTGCTCGCTCCACGCCTGGGCGATGGACTCCAGCTCCACGTCCGTCGGCAGCCGGCCCTCCTTCTTGAAGTAGGTCTTGACCGCCTCCAGCTCTTCCAGGCTGAGGTTGAGGCCCATGGTCCGGGACATCTCCTTCAGCTGGTCGGGCGAGGCGGAGAACAGATCGATATCGTACAGCGGGAAGGGCACCGGCCTCTTCCGGGACAGCTCCTTGCCGGACATGCTCTCCCTCACTTCAGCTCGATGCTGTACGTCTGGATGACCGGATTGGCCAGGAGCTTGCGGCACATCTCCTCGCAGGCCGCCCGGGCCTCCTCGGCGCCCATGTTCAGCTCCATCTCGAAGACCTTGATCGTCTTGACGCTCTCCACGCCCTTGAATCCAAGAAGCTCCAAGGCCTTCCTGGTGTTCTCGCCCTCGGGGTCGGCGACCCCGTGCTTCAGCCCTATGCGGATCTCGGCCTTCACCACGGTCAGCACCGCTTCTGAAATGCCCTCGCATACTTAACAGTTTATCCGNNCCCAGCGGGCCCGCCGTAAGGTCCCTCAGTCCTCGGCGGTGATGACGAACGTCCAGGACATCATGGCGATTATCGGCATGTCCTGGTCCGAGGCGGGGCAGGAGGCCGTGGGGTTCTGGAACGCGGCGTATATGGGGGGCGCCATCTCCGGCTCCGGGCTCAGGGGAACGTCCACATCGTTCTGGATCACATACCGCATGTTGTCCATGTTGCCGAAGAAGTACGCCTTGTACGAGGCGATCTCCTCGGCGGTGGCCGCTCCNNAGCGCTATGTTGTCCATGGCGTCCGCCGCGGTCACGTCCACCGGCACCCATCCGTAGTTGGGCAGGTAGAACTCCGCCCAGAAGTGGGACCCGGTGCCGCCGACGAACATCTGGTATCCTCCGCAGGCGCGGGCCGGGACGCCAAGGGAGCGCAGCATCGCGCAGTAGTACATCGACTGCGCGCCGCAGTCGCCGTAGCGGTTCTCGTGCACGTACACCGACTCGGCGATGCCCCTGGACGACAGTGAGACGTGGGGCATGAAGCTGTAGGTGATGTTGCCTATCACGTAGTCGTAGAGGAGCTTGGCCTGCAGGTAGGGGTTGGTCTCCTCGCCGACGACCTCCCTGGCCTTGGCGGCGATGTCCGGGGTGATGAGGATGTTCCCGTCCGACCTGGTATATGTGGTGTAGTTGTGTGAGGTGCGGTCGTAGTCGCCCACCGCGTCCGGGTCGACGGTGAAGTGCTTCTGGTAGGTCGTGAAGGAGTACGAGACGTTGACCACGATGTCCTCGGTCAGGCCTTCCAGGTCGACCTCGAGGTAGATCTGGCCGATGTCGCTGTCCGGAGAGGACACCGTCCTGACCCACTCCTCCGGGGTGACGCTCAGCACTTGCACGTTGCTCTGGCTGTCGGTCTCGATGGGAGCGGGCACCCATATGGACATCGTTCCGGTGGCCGGCAACAGCTCGCGGTCGATGGACAGTGAGCCGGTGGCGGTGTAGTTCTGGGGATTGAAGAAGGTACCGGTGCGGTTGGCGTCCGAGGACAGGATGTCCAGCATCATCGTCTTCAGCACGTCCGGTCCGGCGCGGTCCTTCCACTGATGGTACAGCGTCAGGTTGCGGTAAGCGATGTTGTCGGCGATGCTGACGAAGTAGCGGTACTGGCCGTCGGTGAAGATCCTCTCGATGTCGGGGGCGTCGAGCCATGCCATGCGCTGATGCTCCGGGACCCACGGGAAGGTCTCGGCCAGCAGCTCCTCCGCATCGTGGCGGTCGAGGCCGTACTCCAAGAGCACCCGGTCGGCACGGAGCTTCCAGTTCAGAGACTCCAGGGCCGCCGCGTCGTTGCCGGCGTCCAGGTACATGTGATAGGAGCGGTTGAAGTGGTCCGACGCGGCACCAAAGTTGGAGCTGTTGAACTCGTTCATTCCTTCATTGAACTGGATGTTGGCCGATGACCTAGCTGAGCTGTCGAAAAGGATAAGCGTGGCCGGTGCCAAGATCATGGCCACCAGGGTGGCGCAGGCCAGCGCCTGTCCCACGTGCGATTTGGACATGATGAAAACTATTCGATGCTGGCAATAAAGTTTCGGGCATGGGTATCATGCAGGATAGCGTCCGCCGGGCGGTCGGGGCGCCCTGCACCGCCCGACCTTGAGATTATCGTCATACGAAGCGGCCCCGCGTCGCCTACGGCGCCCTGGAGATCTCGAACTCCCAGAACACCTGGGCCATCAACGGGACGTCGAGGTCCGAGGCGCGGCAGGAGGCCACGGGGTTCTGGAAGCACGGGTAGATGGGATTGTGCATCTCCGGCTCCGGGCTCAAGGGAACGTCCACGCTGTCCTGGATGACGTACCTCATGTTGTCAAGGTTGCCGAAGTAGTAGCGCTGGTAATCAGCGCGCTCCTCGCCGGTCGCCTCGGAGAGCGGTATCCAGTTGATGGCGTTGGCCATGGCCACGTCCACCGGCATCCATCCGTGCCCGGGCATGTACACCTCGGCCCAGATGTGCGGTCCGGTGCGGTCATCGAAGGATTGGTAACCACCGCAGGTGCGGGCCGGGATGCCCAGGGAGCGCAGCATCGCGCAGTAGTACATCGACTGCGCGCCGCAGTCGCCATAGCGGTTCGTCCGCACGTACTCCGATTCCGCCATTCCCATCGAGGTCAGGGACATGTGAGGGGTATAGCTGTAGGCGATGTTCTCCACCACGTGCTCGTAGAGCATCAGGGCCTGCCGGTAGGGGTTCGTTTCCTCACCTACGACCTCCCTGGCCTCCCTGCGGATTTCATCATTGACCACGATGTTCTCGCTGGACGAGGTGTAGGTGGTGTAGATGCCGGAGCCGCGGTCATACTCCCCGAGGGCCGAGGGATTGATATCGGTGCGGACCTGGTAGGACGAGATGCGATAGGAGACAGTGATCACGATATCGTCGATGATGCCCTCCAAGGGGATCGCCATGTAGATCTGACCAAGGTGGGCGCCCGAGGTCGTGATCGTCCTGACCCACTCCTCGGGGGTGACGCTCAGCACTTCCACGCTGCTCTGGCCGCCGGTCTCGATCGGCGCAGGTATCCATACGGACAGCTCGCCAGCGGACGGAAGCATCCACCTCTCGATGGTGAGCGTCCCGCCGGCCGTGTAGTTCTGGGGGTTGAAGTAGGTGCCCGTGGCGGTGGCATGCTGGGCAAGGACCTCGTGCATCATCCCGTTGAGCATGGTCGACGGCCACTCGTCGTCGTTGAGATGATGGTACAGCGTCAGGTTGCGGTAAGCGATGTTTTCGGCGATGTTGACGAAGTAGCGCCACTCCTGGTCGGAGTAGATACGCTCGATGGACCGACCATCCAGCCATGCGCTGCGCTCACTCTCCGGCACGTCCGGGAACCTCTCGGCCAGGAGGCCTTCGGCATCCTCGCGGGTGAACGGGTACTCCAGCAGAACGCGGTCGGCGCGGAGCTTCCAGTTCAGGGACTCGAGGGCCCGCTCCCCGTCCCCCTCGGACATGAACGCGCGGTAGGAGCGGTTGAACAGGTCCGAGGCCGCTCCGTAGTTGGAGCCGTTGAACTCGCCCATGCCCTGCTGGAACAAGCGGTCCGGGGAGGGCTGCAAGATCTTTTCCTGATATATGATGGAAGCGGGGGCCAGGACCATCGCCGCCAGGGCGAGGCAGGCAATGACTTTACCGGTAGAAGACTGGGGCACAGGTTAAAATCTTGTTTTAAATATAAACAATGGAGCAAGTATTCCCGGGAGCGACAATGAGCTCAGGGCAGCAGATCGTAGAGCGGGATGGCCTGGGCGATGCCCCGGAGAACGAAGTTGATGGCGACCGCCGCGAGCAGCAGGCCCATGATGCGGGAGAACGCCATCGCCCCTGACCGGCCCATCATGTTGAAGATGCGCTCCGAGTGGACCAGCATCTCGTAGGAGATGATCACCGTCAGTACGATGGCGGCCGAGATCACCGCCAGTCGGACGACCGCCTCGGAGGTGGCCAGGGCGTCGGAGACCAGGATCATCACCGTGGTGATGGCCCCTGGCCCGGCGAACATCGGGATGCCGAGCGGAACGATGCCCACCGAGTCCTTCTGCAGCGCCTCCTCCTTCTCCTCGTCGGTAAGCTTGGTCTTCGACTTCTGGCCGTTGAGCATGGAGAACGCGATGCTGAACAGCAGGATCCCGCCGGCGATGCGGAACGCGGGGATGGTTATCCCATAGAGGCTGAATATCCACTGTCCGAACAGGGCGAAGATGAAGAGGACGACCGCGGTCACGATGCAGGTCTTTGCCGCCACCCGCTTCTTGTCCTCGTGCGTGTACCCGTCGGTGACCGCGTAGAAGAACGGTATGTTGCCGATGGGGTTGACGATGGCGAACACCGTGGCGAACGCCGACACCGCGAACTCAAGGTCCACGGACGCGGACCGGAATGTGTATATTTAATCTCATTGTGATGATTTTCATTCCCTGGCCGGCCGGCGGCCGAACACCAGGTACCCGGTGTGGGCGAGGTTCTCGTACGACGGCCGCACGCCCCCGGGATGCACCTCGATGGAACGCTGGATGTTCTCGTACGCCCGCACCTCGAGGTAGCCGCGCTCGCGCAGCCCGTTCACCAGCCCCTCGACCTGGTTGGTGTTGGGGACGAAGCCAGCGAAGCGCCCGCCGGGGCGGAGGAAGCGGTCGACATTGTCGAGCGCCAGCCAGGGGTCGGGCATGTCCAGGGCCACGGCGTCGACCGTCGTACCGAGCTCTACGGTCTTGACATCACCGACCCGCAGGTCCCAGTACGGCGCGAGCCCGGCCCGCTCGACGTTCCTGCGGGCTCGCTGCGCGAAATCGTCGCGGACCTCCACCGAGATGACCTTGCCAGAGGGCATGACCGCGTTGAGCAGCGCCATGGTCAGGCCGGCCGAGCCGACCCCCGCCTCCAGCACGGTCTCCCCGGCCCTCAGGCCAAGCTGGAAGACGATGGTCGCGGCATCCTTGGGGGTGATGATCTGCGGTCCTCGCTCCAGAGACTCCATCAGCTGGACCACGGTGGTCCCGAACGCCCGGAAGTCCTTCCCGGCCAGCTTGATGAGGGAACCGTCCTCATGGCCGACGATCTTGTTGCCGTCCACCACTCCCAGGCCCTGTACCCGGATCATGTCCTTCCGGAGCTGGAGCCAGTAGCGGTGGTCCTTGTCGTCGAGCAGGTAGATGAGGTCGCCCTCGGAGAGCATGCCGATGCAATGAGCGACCGGGAGAAAAGGTTTGCCCTCTCGCCGCTTGGCCGCTCTGGCCAGCTCAGGGCAGCTTGGCCGCCTGCACCTCGGCCGCGTGGACGATCAGCTCTTCGCTCATGTCCGCGTCGACCGTGGACAGAAAAATGTATGCGATCCAGCTCCCCTTCTGAATAAGAGCGTGTCTGCTCCAGCCGTCATGCCCGTTCATGTTCGAGGAGGTCAGGTACGCATGGTCGCCCACGGCGATGAACTCCATGCTGACAAAAGCCTCGTTCGTGACCGCATCGTCGCGATGCTCAAGGTAGTAAGCGTCGGCCAGTTCCTGGGCCGGGAACTTGAACAGATAGCAATGGCCCTCAACCAATTTCGAGCCCTCGAGATATTGCAGACGCACGTAGGCCGTATCGGCCGTAGGGGCCCTATGGTCGGTCACCTTCTCCGGCTCGCCGCTCCACCACCCTGGACCCAGGTCATTGGAGGTGACGACCAGCTTCTGGGAAGGGGTGAGCTGCAGCTCGTGCACGATGGGCTGAAGAACGATCGCCGCAAGGATGATGGCCAGGCCGATGACGAGAACCGTCAGGCGCCGCTTCCGGCTGCGGTCGAAGACCGCCCGGCCTCGCTGTTCGTCCGGGCCGCACAGCGGGCATTTCTCATCGCCCTCAGGCGGTTCGGCCCCGCATTCCGGGCACTTTCCAGCTTCCCCGACCATGTCAGGCAATTCTCCTGCGGCTTATTTATTCTCTGCTATGGATACTGAACTTCCTCAAGGTCCTTGACGGGCGGCTAGGATACGGCCAGGAGGAGCGATTGGAAAAGGATTTTATAGAGTTACACCGTTGGCCGCCCTCATGGCAGAGGTCGCCTTCCCTGAGAGAGTCCAGCAGGTCCTATCCATCCTCCTGATAATCGGAGGGCTGGCGGTATACGTCGGGTGGGGGATCGCCAACGGGAGCTGGAACCTCTTCGAGCCGCGCTTCATCCCCATATATTCCATCGTGGCCGTCATGGTCCTCTTCGGCGGCCTTGGGCTGCTTCTCCTTAGGAACAAGGAATGAGCGGGAAACGATAACTAGCGTCCCGCCCATAACGCCTTGATATCATGGATGATCAGGAAGTCATGTCCAAGGCGCTGGCCTTTGAGAAATCCTTCAATTACCGTTTCAACGACCTCGATCTTTTAACCGGTGCTCTGGTCAGCAGCGGGTATCCCAACGAGCACAAGGCGTTCGTCTCCAAGTACCGCCACGCCATGCTGGCCAACCTCGGTGACACGGTGATCGACGTCCTGGCGACCGAGTTCCTGATCAGGGAGAAGAAGATGACCGACGAGGGCCAGATAACGATTCTTCGCAACCGGATGGTCAACGGCGCCAGCCTCAACGAGCTTGCCAGGCCGATACTGCACCTGCTGGTGATGACCAGCGGGGAGCGGAACGAGGTGGGGTGCAGCTGCATCCCCGGCGAGGCGGTGGAGGCCATCGTCGGCGCGATGCACCTTGATGGCGGCCTCCCCGCCGCGAAGCGCTTCCTGGAGATGCTCGGCTTCTTCGAGAAAGAGTATGAGGAGTAAGGGGTTTACATCGCTCGGGCGGCGTAGACCACGGTGTCCGTGTCCTTCCCACAGCCCAGGCACTTGCCGTGGAACTCCTCCTTGTTGTACGGCGAGCCCAGGATCTTGAGCTCGGTGCGCTCCTCGATCTTGCGACCGCACTCCTGCTCGCCACACCATCCGAAGCGCAGCCACTTCTCCGGGACCTCCTTGAAGTCGAGGCTGTCCACGGAGATGATGCTGTCGTCGAGGAACCTCTGCGCCTTGGCGCGCATGTCCACGGCGATAGTGTCCAGCATAGTGCGGACGTCGGCGATGACATCCGAGCGGGCGAAGCTCCCCTTCTCCCCGTCGTCCCGGCGCGCGTACGCCACCACGCCCTTGTCGATGTCCCTCGCACCGAGCTCCAGGCGCAGCGGCACGCCCTTGAGCTCCCACTTGAAGAACTTGGCCCCCGGGCGCTCGTCGCTCTCGTCAAGGACGACGCGGATGCCCGCGGCCTTAAGCTCGTCCCTGAGCTCACGGGCCTTGGCGCTGACGACATCGACGTTCCCTTTCGCGGGGATGGGCACGATGACCACCTGGAAGGGGGCGATGGCGGGCGGGAGCACCAGGCCCTTGTCGTCGCCGTGGACGCCGACCACCGAGCCGAGAAGCCGCTCGGACATGCCGTAGGTGGTCTGGTGCACGTACTTGGTGCTGCCGTCGACGTCCTCGTACTTGATGTCGAACGGCCGGGAGAAGTTCTCCCGGTAGTGGTGGATCGAGCCGAGCTGCAGGCTGCGGCCGCGCATCATCGCGGTGTCGATGCCCACCGTGTAGTAGGCGCCGGGGAACTTGTCCCACTCCGTCCGCTTCAGCAGCATGTACGGCAGGCACAGCTTCTGCATCAGGTTCTCCAGGATGACGAAGTCCTCCTCCACCTGGCGCTGAGCGTCCGCCTCGTCAACGTGGCAGGTGTGTGACTCGAAGAAGTGGATCTCGCGGACGCGGATGAACGCCCGGGTCTGCTTCGTCTCGTACCGGAAGGTGTTGACCAGCTGGTAGATCTTCAGGGGCAGGTCGCCGTGGGACCGGATCCAGATGGCGAACATGGGGTACATCGCCGTCTCCGACGTGGGGCGCAGCAGAAGAGGAATGTCCAGCTCGTTCAGCCCGGCGTGGGTGACCCAGTAGACCTCGGCATCGAAGCCCTTGATGTGGTCCTTCTCCTTCTGGAACTCCGTCTTCGGTATCAGCAGGGGGAAGCAGACCTCGTCGTGGTTGGTGGCGTCCAGCTCCTGGCGGATGAAGGTGTCGATGTACTGCATGATCTTCCAGCCGTACGCCGGCCACACGTTCATTCCCTTGATGGGGTAGCGCTTGTCGGTCAGACCCGCCTGCTCCACCAGGTCGTTGTACCACTCGCTGAAGTTCTCTTCCTTCTTCATCACTCGCACCTGACCTAGTTGCACGGAATATGGTTCCTAGTAAAAAAGGTTCGACGCGGGACAAGGGTCCCTAAGGGATTCAACGCAGCGCCTTGGCGATCTGCGGGGCGACGGATATGACCGAGACCTCGTTCTCGATGGTGTTGGTCGAGTACACCGCGTTGCAGCACTTCCTCAGGCGGTCCAGCGCGCCCTTGGCGAACAGCCCGTGGGTGCACACCGCGGTGACGCTCTTGGCCCCGAGGATCTTCAGCTGGTTCGCGGCCGCCTCGATGGTGCCGCCCGTGGAGATGATATCGTCGACGATGAGCGCGTTCTTGTCCTTGGCGTCCACGTTCTTCGGTGCCATGCGCACGACCTCCCCAGAGAGCCTGGTCTTCTCGAGATGATCGAACTCCGCTCCGATCACCTTCGCGACCTCCCCGGCCCGCTGCAGCGCGCCCTCGTCCGGGGCGAGCACCAGGTCGATCCCGTGGCCCTTGAAGAACTGCCCGATGCACGGCGCGGCGTGCACGTCGTGGGCCTCCCCGTTGAACCAGTCGAGGACGATGGGCTTGTGGACGTCTACGGTTATGAACTTCTTGGACGACAGCTCCATCAGGCGAACCATGACCTTGGCGCTCAGGGCCTCGCCCTTCTTGAACCGCTCATCCTGACGGGCGTACCCGAAGTACGGGACCACGGTGGTGACCTTCCTCGCCCCCAGCCCGACCGCCGCGTCCTGCAGCAGCAGGAGCTCGACGAGGCTGCTGTCAGGGTGGGAGTTCTGCACAACGACCACCTCCTCATCGATGTCCTCCGACTCGATGCGGACGTAGCACTCGCCGTCAGGGAAGCGGGAGGTGTGGGCCTGCATATACTTGCACCCCAGTTCCTTGGCCAGGTCCTGGGCCAGCATCTTGGAAGTGGAGCCGCCGATGACTATCATTGTCAGGGGGATAAGCACGACCATCTTAAATGCTATCCTGCGGGTATCGAGGCGCGGCGCTGGATATCGCCGACGCCTCTCGTAAAAGAAAACCTATTTATTCGCTCCTCCCGATACTCCGGCGGGATGCACATGGATACTGAAGCGGAGGCACCGCCCACTGAGGACGCTCAGCGCAGCGATACTCCTGTCATTGTTACTGAAACGTCATCACCGGCGCCGGAGCCCATTGCCCTGGGCCCCGCGCCGGTCCCGCTCCTCTCTGCCGGCGTTCCGGAGCCCGCCCGGCTGGAGGAGCCCGGGGCGGTCGGGATAATCTACGGCGACATCGGCACGTCCGCGTTCAACCTCAGCGTCACCTCCAACCTGGAGAAGATGGAGTACGTGATGGTGGAGCACCAGCAGGCGGGCTGGGTCCTCGGGCAGGTCATGGACATGCAGCGCAAGACCGACCTCTCGCTCGACCGGGCGAAGATGATATCGCTTGGCGAGGAGGTCATGATCCACGAACGCGTCGCCGCCCAGATCAACGTCATCGGGTACCGCGACGAGCGCAACCTGCTGCAGGTGCCTCGGACCCCGTTCAAGGCCGGGCAGCCGGTGTTCAAGGCGACGGACGACCTCATAAAGAAGGTCATCGGGCTGAAGGAGAACACCCCCACCGGCGCGTACCTCGGGCTGCTGTTCGGCCACGACATCAGGGTGGAGATGGACATCAACTCCATGGTCCAGAAGCACGTGAGCATTCTGGCGAAGACCGGCGGCGGAAAATCGTTCCTGTGCGGCGACCTCGTCGAGGAGCTGATGAAGCACGACGTCACGGTCATGGTGCTAGATCCTCACGGCGAGTACGGCGCGATGAGGGACGTCGGCCACGTGGGCAAGGGGCAGCGGGACTTCAAGGTCACCGCCCGAGGCTTCGAGGACCACATCATCGAGTTCGCCACCGACACCGATGTGAACCCCAAGGCCAAGCCGCTGAGGTTCACGCTGGCGAACATCGAGGCGCATGACCTCCTGTCGCTCACCAGCATCAAGAACGGGAAGGCGTACCTCACGGCACTGAGGAAGGCGATCGACGCGATCAAGAGCGTCAAGAAGGAGTACACCCTCAGGGACATCATCAGGGTGCTGGAGAGCGACGAGGAGGGGAACAACGCCGCCCTGGTCAACGAGCTGGCCTTCCTCGAGGACTGCAAGATCTTCGCGCCGTCGGGCACCCGCATCGACGAGCTGGTGGTGAAGGGGAAGATGACCATCATCAACCTCAAGGGCACCGAGCCGGAGATCGCCGAGCTCATCGTCAACCGCATCTGCACCGCGCTGTTCGAGCTGCGCAAGCTCGGGAAGGTGCCGCCGATGATGCTGGTGGTCGAGGAGGCCCACAACTACTGCCCGCAGCAGGGGATGGCCGCATCGTCCAAGATCTTCCGCACCATCGCCGCCGAGGGCCGCAAGTTCGGGCTGGGGCTCACCATCATCAGCCAGCGCGCGGCCAAGATCGATAAGAACGTCCTAAGCCAATGTAACACCCAGATGATCCTCAAGGTCACCAACCCCAACGACCTCAAGGCCATCACCGCCTCGGTGGAAGGGCTCACCGCGGGCATGGCCGACGAAATCCAGCGGCTGCCGATCGGGGTCGCGCTGTGCGTCGGGGGCAACATCCAGATGCCCCTGTTCGTCGAGGTGCGGCCTCGTGAGAGCAGGCACGGCGGGGAGAGCGTGGAGATCATACCGACCAAGGACGACTGATCATGCGGGACACGATCTCGAGCGAGAGGATCGACAAGTACCTCGACACCACCAAGCGGGCGCTGGACAAGCTGAAGATCGCCGCTCCTCCACGCTCGTTCGGCCGCCGCATGGCGGAGGACTTCCTCACGATGGCGACGTCGTACTACAACGACGCGCTGCACTTCCGCTCCATCGGCGATTTCGTCAACGCCTTCGCCTCGGTGAACTATGCCCACGGGTGGCTGGACTGCGGGGCGCGCATCGGCCTCTTCGACGTGGGCGAGGACGACAAGCTGTTCACGCTGTACGAGTGATCAGTCCTGGCGTACGAGCACCCGGGGTCCGATGTAGTCCAGGCCCAGCCGGAAGGTCGGCCCGAGGAACGCCCACCGCTCCTGGATGGCGTCGAGGTCGCCGCAGGCGAACACCGAGTTGCCGAGCATGATCATCGACGCCGTGCCGTGGCCGTCCGCCGCTCTCAGGGCCTCGAGGACCCGCTCCCCGGCGATGCCGCTGCGGTCGGTGAACTCCCGGCTCAGGCGGAAGAACGTCCGCGCCGTGGGCTCCATGCTCAGCTCCCGGCAGCACCGCCTTCCCGCCTCCTCGATCTCCCGGCGCTTCTCCGGATCGCCGAGCACGTCGGCGGTGCGCAAGCTGCCCCCCACCACCGCGGCCACTATCTCCCCGTAGTACTCCAGCCGATCGATCTGGCCGTGGGGCGGCAGGCCCTCGCGGCGGCGGAAGGTCATGCCCCCGCGGGTGAGGGCGGCCACGTCCCCCAGGCCGGTGTGGTGCCTCAGCTCCGCGATGTGCGCGGCGGCGAAGGCGTCCTCCTCCGGGAGCTCCAGGATCTCGGCGATGGCGAACGTCGTGGACAGCGCTCCGGCGGCGCTCATTCCGAAGCCCGCGCTGCCCGGGAGGTCGAGGAACGACTCCACGGTGACGTCGATCCTCTCGTCCCCCAGCAGCAGCTCCGCCGCGGTGCGGGAGACCTCGGCCTCTTCGCTCTGGCCGTTGACGAACATCTCGATCTTCCCCGAGCCAGGCCTCGAGGTCACGGTGGTGGTGACCCCCCGGTTGACGCAAAGGCCGGCGCCTCGGGAGCCGGTGAGCAGGGGGTTCTCGTGCTCGCAGGGAAGGAAGAAACCGGTGATGTGCCCGGGGCAGAACGCCGTGACCTTCATCTCAGGACCTTGACCACGGCGTCCAGTATGCGATCGGCCAGCATGCTCTTGGTGCCCTCGAACGGAACCTCGCCGTCGGCGGAGACCAGCACCGCCTTGGTGCTCCCCGGCCGGACGTCGCGGAGGTCGTTGGCCACGATGAGGTCGAGGCGGTGCTCCTCGAGCCTGGACCTGGCTCTCCGGACCAGCTCGGCCGCGGGAATGTCGATCTCGGCCTTGAAGCCGACGAGCGCTCGGGTCCGGGAGCGCAGCGCCGGGAGGACCTTGGGCAGGGGGCACATGGTGACGCTCAGCTCCTTCTCCCCGGATGAGATCTTGCCCTCCCTGGCCGCCGGGGCGTAGTCGGACAGCGACGCGGGCACGATTACCGCGTCGTGGTCCACAGCATCGATCATGCTCATCACATCGCCGACGGTCCGGAAGGCGCGCCTCGATATCGTCGGCGGCACCGGATAGGTCATCCGCCCGGTCCAAAGCTCGACCTCCGCGCCCCTTCGGGACGCCGCGAGCGCGAGGAGCACGGCGCTCTCCCCGGTGCCGGTGTTGGAGACCACCCGCACCTGATCGATCGGCTCCTCCGTGGAGCCGCCGATGATGAGGACCCGCTTTCCCGCGAGGTCGTTGGGGCCGAGGGCCGCCAGGACGCGCTCGACGATCTCCTCGATCGTGGCCACCCGCGCCTTCTTGTCCTTGAACACCGGGCCGACGAACTTCACGCCCATGCCCTCGAGCCTTCTGACGTTCTCCTTCACCGCGGGGTTCTCGAACATCGCCAGGTGCATCGCCGGCGCGACCAGGACCGGGGTCCGGGAGCCGATGGCCACGGTGGCCATGGTCGTGACCGGCGTATCGTCGATCCCCAGGGCCATCTTGGAGATGGTGTTGGCGGTGCAAGGCGCTACCAGGAGCATATCCGCCCTTCCGGGGTAGTCGCCGAACAGGCTGACGTGCTCCACCGCGCCGGTAAGCTCGGTGATGACCTTGCGGCCGCTGGCGAACTCCATCGCCCAGGGGGTGACCAGCTTGGCGGCCTCGGCGCTCATGACCACGGTGACCTCGGCCCCGTGGCGCATCAGCTCCCTGACCAGCTCGAACGACTCCACCGCGGCGATGCTCCCGGTCATCCCCAGGACGATGTGCTTGCCCTCAAGCTCCCGTCCCTTGGTGCATCGGATGGCCTCCGAAGGATGCATACGGGCACAACCCGCGGTTGATGATAAATAATTAGTGTCTGCCGGCGCCCCGAAGCGGCCCCTTGGTGTTGGCCGGAGAGCGGTCATCCCTTGTTATAGGGGCAGTGACAAGAGCCCCGCCCGTCCTGGATCGGCGCATCAGCGAGGCAGGTGGGATAGGGCGGCCTCCAGGACCTCGTCCAGGTCCTTGGAGGCGTCGATGACCACGTACGATAGGTCCTCCACTGCCAGCCGGTCGTACATCGCCGCCACCTTGCGCAGGAAGCTTACCTTCTCGAACTTCTCCGCCTCCCCTCTCTTGGACACCCGGCTCATCGCCGTCTCCGGATCGATGCGCAGCAGGAAGGTCACGTCCGGATGCAGGACGAAGGGCGCGTTGATCGTCCTCAGCCACTCCAGGGCCTTCGGCCCAAGGTGCGGGCGGAGCGTGACCGACTGGTAGGCCAGGGTGCTGCCCTCGTAGCGGTCGCACACCACGTCCCGACCGTCGTCCAGCCACGCCCGTATCTGCGCACTGTGCTCCGCGCGGTCGGCGACGTAGAGCAGCGTCTCGGCGAAGTCGCTGCGGGCCTCCTTGTTCGCCCTCCTTACCTGCTCCCCGATCCACCCGGAGGTCGGCTCGGCGGTCCACTCCACCGGCCGGCCGCTCTTGGCCAGGCGCTCGGCGAAGAGCTTGGACACCGTGCTCTTGCCCGAGCCGTCGATGCCCTCGAACACATAGAACTTACCCACCTGCGAGCTCGCGGTCAGCGCGATGCTCATCGATATCGGCCCTGCCACCAGCGTGTCCCTGTTGTCGTCCATGCCCCGCCCTCATTTGTGCTCGAGAAGCAGGGAGCAGGACTCGCACTTCCTCCCTGCCGCGTTCGCCCTCAGTCCCTCGAGGCTCCCGGCGAGCTTCCGCCTGAGCCCGAGGTGGCTGAGCACCAGCTCCTTGGCCGCGTAGACCTCGTCGATGCGCCGCACCGAGGTGTTGTGCGGTGCGTCCTTCACCGTCTGGGGGTCCTCCTTGGTGATCGCCAGCAGCGTATCGGCGAACTTGTCCAGCGTTTCCTTGGTCTCGGTCTCCGTCGGCTCGACCATCAGCGCCTCGTCGACCAGCGAGGGGAAGTACACCGTGGGCGCCATCATGCCGTGGTCCAGCAGGCGCTTGGCGATGTCCAGGGCCCTTATCCCTTTCTCGTCCTTCAGCTTCCTGGCCGATAGCACGAACTCGTGCTTGCGCAGGGTCTTGAACGGCATGTCGTACGCCGGGGTCAGCCGGCTGCGCAGGTAGTTGGAGTTGAGCACCGCCCGGTCCGAAACGTTCCGGAGGCCGTTGCCGCCCTGCTTCAGGATGTACGCGTACGCTCGCACCAGCACGGCGAAGTTGCCGTAGAACGACCGGACCTTGCCGATGCTGTGCGGGCGGTCCCAGTCCAGGAAGTAGCGGTCCTCCTCGCGGACGACCCGGGGCACCGGCAGGAACGGTTCCAGCCTCTTCCTGACGCCGACCGGCCCCGCTCCCGGTCCGCCTCCCCCGTGGGGCGTGGCGAAGGTCTTGTGCAGATTGAAGTGCACGATGTCGAAGTCCATGGCCCCCGGGCTGGTGCGTCCCATCACCGCGTTGAGGTTCGCTCCATCATAGTACATCAGCCCCCCGACGCCGTGGACGGTGCGGACGATCTCGACGATGTCCTCCTCGAAAATGCCCAGGGTGTTGGGGTTGGTGATCATGAACGCCGCGGTGCGCTCGGACACCGCCGCCCTCAGCGCCTCGAGGTCCACGCAGCCGGTCGGTGATGTCGGCACGACCACCACGTCGAACCCGGCCATGGCCGCCGATGAGGGGTTGGTCCCGTGTGCGCTGTCCGGAACGATCACCTCGGTGCGGTCCTCGCCGTTGGCGTCGTGGAACGCGCGGGCCATGAGCATCCCGGTGAACTCGCCCTGAGCGCCCGCGGCGGGCTGCAGGCTCACCGCGTCCATGCCGGCGATGGCGCACAGCGCCCGCTCCAGCTCATACAGGAGGTGCAGGGAGCCCTGCACGCCCTCCTCGTCTTCCAGCGGGTGGACGTCGGTGACCGAGGGCAGCGAGGCCAGGAGGTCCGCGTACTTCGGGTTGTACTTCATGGTGCAGCTGCCCAGGGGATAGATGCCGTTGTCGACCCCGAAGTTCATCTGCGACAGGTTGGTGTAGTGCCGGACGACCTCGTTCTCCTCCAGGTCCGGTATGTTGAGATCGGTCCTCAGCAGGTTCTCCGGCACCTCGATCTCCCTCCTCACCAGCGGAAGGGTGAGGTCGCTCCTCCCCTTCATCTCCTGGATCAGCCTCACGTCGTACGCCGCCTGCCGGTAGCTCATAGCACTCCCTCCAGGGCCGCCACGAGCTTTCCGATGTCCTCGTCCGTGGTCATCTCGGTGGCGGCGAACAGCATGCAGTCGCCCATGCTCGGCACGTGCCTTGCCAGCGGCAACCCGCCGATGATGCCCTTGCGCATCAGGACCCTGGACAGCTTCTCCGGCTTGATGGGCGTGCGCACCGCGAACTCGTTGAAGTGGTGCGACCTCAGGGCGGGGCACTCGAAGCCCTTGATCTGGCACAGCGCGTCCATGGTCGCCCTGGCCCTATCCATGTTGAGCATCGCCAGCGTCCTCAGGCCGGTCCGGCCCACGATGCCCAGGTACACCGCCGCGGCGACCGCCATCAGCGCCTCGTTGGTGCATATGTTGGAGGTCGCCTTCTCCCGGCGGATGTGCTGCTCCCTCGTCTGCAGGGTCATCGCGAAAGCCCTGCGGCCGGCGAGGTCGCGGGTCATACCGATCACCCGGCCGGGCATCTTGCGGACGTGCTCCTGCCGGCATCCGAACAGCCCGAGCAGGGGGCCGCCGAAGTTCATGGGGGAGCCCAAGGACTGCCCCTCGCCGATGACGATGTCCGCCCCGTAGTCGCCCGGAGCTTTCAGTATCCCCAGCGAGATGGGGTCGACGCCCACCACCAGCAGGGCGTCGGGGAACTCCTTCTTGATCTCGGTGGCATTGCGGTCGATGACCCCGAGGAAGTTGGGCACCTCGATGTAGATGCCCGAGACCTCGCCGTCGACCTTTGACCGGAGGTCCTCGAGGTCCATCTCCCCGGTGAGGGGATCGAAGCCGTACTCGACCACCTGCATCCCCGCACCCTTCACGTAGTTGTGCAGCACGCCCCTCTTCCCGGCGCTGAGGGCCTCAGGCACCAGGAACTTCCTCCTCTCGTTGATGCGGCCGCACATGATGGCCGCCTCTCCCAGGGCGGTAGAGGCGTCGTAGTTCGATGAGTTCACCGCCTCCATGCCGGTCAGCTCGGCGATGTAGCTCTGGTACTCGAACAGCGCCTGCAGCATCCCCTGGCTGATCTCCGCCTGGTACGGGGTGTACGCGGTCTGGAGCTCCGAGCGGGAGACGATGGCGCTGACCGCGGCGGGGATGAAGTGATGGTACACCCCGCCTCCCAGGAAGCAGGGATGGTCCGCCGCGGAGACGTTCCGCTCCAGGATCGAGCGGATGGTCCTCACGACCTCCATCTCGGACATGCCGTCAGGAAGCGGTATCCCGTCGGTCCGGACCTCGGCCGGAATGTCGGAGAAGAGTTCATCGACGCTCTGAATGCCCAGCTCCTTCAGCATCCTCTCGTCCACGGCCATGTTGCTCGGACAATGGATTGTTTGCTGGCTATTAATGATTGAGGTTCGTCCCCGTGGCGACAGGCCTCGGAGTTCAGGCACCGGGGGCTTCTTGGGCTGGCGCGGTCAATCCGCGATGTCCAGCCAGCCGCTCTCGTCTACCGAGGTGAACGGATTGAAGGCGACCTCCCACAGGTGGCCGTCAAGGTCCTGGAAGTACGAGGAGTAGCCGCCCCAGAAGACCTTCTGGGGCGCTTTGATGATCCGCCCGCCCAGCCCCTCGGCCTTGCGGATGAGAGATCGACCTCGGCCTCGCTCCTCAGGTTGATGGCCATGGTGACGCCACGGAAACCGGTGCCTTCCCGGGGTACGGTCGCGTCATCTGCCAGCTCGCCCCATGGATAAAGGGCAATCACGGTCCCGCCGGTGGCGAACCAGGTGATCTCTTCCGAGCTCTTCTGCGATCGCTTGAATCCCAGTCCCTCGTAGAAGGCGGTCGACCTTTCCAGATCGGCCACTCCCAGCGTAAGTATGCTCACTATCCTCGAGGCCATGGACGGTCTAACGGCTCGCGCACAGATATTTGTTCTCGAATGGCCGATAGGAGGAAATCGCCCTCCTGCCGTGCCGGTCATCAGGCGAAGTCGGACGTCGTTCTCGATAACCGGACCCCGGGACGCAACGATAAAAACGTGTAACCGTTTGATGCCGCCGGAGAGAGGCGATGCATCGAAGGAGATACTCTCAGGTGACCGCGGCCAGGGGGCCGAGGTATTGAAAGGCCCGCTGATCGGAGCGGCGATCGCCGCGGTGGCCATCGTCCTGGCGATTTTCCTCTTCGTTCCCTCGCTCCTCCCGACCGGCCTGCTGGGCCAGGATAGGGATGGTCTTTCGTCGCACCGGCCGGAGAACCTGTCCCCCGCCGCCGGCGGGACGGTGTTCGGTCCCAACATCACGCTGGAATGGACCGGGGACGCTGACGCTGACAGCTACTCGATCCTCATCACCGTGCCCGGAAGCTCGATCGCCGCGATCAACCTGACCGCGACCACCAACAGCTACGATCTCGATGGCGTGCTCTCCAGCGGAGAGTACCTGTGGAAGGTCCAGGCTGTGGAGGACGGCGCCTACGGACCGTTCAGCGACGCCACCTTGTTCACCATCAGGACGTCCCTGGACGCTCCGTCCCTGCAGTCCCCGGCCGACGGCAGCATGCACATGAACAGCGTTCCCACCCTCCGCTGGAGCGAGGTGGACGATGCCCTGGGGTACCGGGTCCAGATAGCCTCCGACGCCGCGTTCGGAAGCGTCATGGTCGACGTCCGGGTGGATGCTACCATGTACATCCCGACCTTCGCCCTGGGGGACGAGGCGGTCTACAGCTGGCGGGTGGCCGCCTACCACGGGGAGGCGTGGAGCTCCTGGAGCAGCGTCCGCCAGTTCAGCCACGACTACTTCCTCGCCGCGCCGATGCCCGTCTCCCCCGCTTCCGGCTCCGCGGTGAGCGGCGACCAGGTGAACCTGACCTGGTCGGCGGTGGACGGGGCGGACAGCTACCAGGTCCAGGTGAGCGCGGCCGCCGATTTCTCCGCCTTGATCGTGAACAACGAGGTCGCCGACGAGTGGTGCCCGATCCCCGCGGAGCTGGATGACGGGGCGACCTACCACTGGAGGGTCCAGGCGGTCAACGAGGTCACCGTCAGCAGCTGGTCCGCCGCCTACCACTTCACCGTGGCTCAGGACGCACTCCCGTTCTCCTACACCTGGACCTACAACGGCCAGCAGTTCACGCTGAGCGGCTCGGTCCCCGGGAGCGATTACTACTACCTCAGTGGCCTGGCGCGCAACTATGATTACGTGTCGTATGTGATGAACGACGATCCCACGGTGAGCTATGTCGCCACCGAGCTGAAGAGCATGGCCGAGGGAGCGGGGTACGGCGGAGAGCTGGCCCAGTTCATCCTCACCTTCGTGCAGAACGTCAACTACACCGAGGATATGGCGACGACCGGCCAGGTGGAGTACCCGAGATACCCGGCGGAAACGCTGGTGGACGGCGGAGGGGACTGCGAGGACAAGTCGGCTCTGTACGCCTCGCTGATGCAGTGCCCGGTCATCAATGTCGATGCGGTCATGGTGATGTACACCTCCACGACCGGGGGCTCGGGCCACATGGCCGTGGCGATCGAGGGCAGCTTCTCCGGCACCTACTACGCCTACGGGGGAAAGAACTACTTCTTCTGCGAGACCACCGGGGTCGGCTGGCGGGTCGGCGAGTTCCCGGAGGACCTCGAGAGCTACACGGCCGAGGTCCGGCCGTGCTGAGCCGAACTACCTCATGGACGAGGCGTTCTGCACCAGGAAGGACATGAACGCGGGCAGGGACTCGATGTCCTTGATCTCCTTCTTTCCCAGCGCCGACATCCTCGCCCGGATGGTGTCGTCGTAGCGCACCCCGTTGGCCTTGAGGGCGTTGCGCAGCAGCTCCGCGAGCTGCCCGCCCTTGCGGTCCCAGTCGGTGAGGACGATGGCGTCACGACCGGTCTTGGCCAGCTCCTCGGCCACGCCGAAGATGCCCCGGGCGTCCTGGACCTGCACGATCTCGCCGCCGATGCCCAGGCATGCCAGCGCGGCCCGGTCCTTCCTCCCCTCCACCAGGATGACCGTTCCCTCCGGCCGCTCTTTCAGCTGGAGGAGAAGCTCTTCCAGCTCCTCCAGCATCTCCCGCGCGTCCCTCATGCGCCCTCCAGCCTGGACCGCGCCTGCTCGAGGGGCAGGGGGATAAGGACCGTCTTGTGGCGGTCGGTATGGCCTCGCACGATCTCCACCCTCGCTCCGAAGATGCCGGAGAGCAGGTCCACCACCGCCTCGTTGGCCCGGCCCTCGGTGGGGAGCGCGGTGACCTTCACCACCAGGCGCTTCCTCCAGGCATCGATCCCGCCCACCTGGGCCTTCTTGGCGTTGGGAGTGACCATGATGTCCATCTCCACTCCGCCCTTCACCGGGCGCATGACCTCCGATGCGTCCACGCTACCGCAAGGCGGGCGGACGGTGAAAAGGTTTGCCCTTCGTGACCGGACGCGCCTTTTTCGCATCCCCGAACGCCCCAAGTCTGGCAGAGCTGCAGGCGGCCGTGCTGGCCTGCATCCGCCGCGGTGTAACGGTCCAGGGAACGAGAAATTGGACCGAACCGGATACCCTCAAATACGGATGACTGAATGAACCTTATTGCTATGTCACCTCCTGTCGACGAGTTCACCTTCGAGACCCTCACTGAGGTCTACCGGCGGGAGCAGCGCAACAAGACCATCTCCGAGGTGCGCAAGGACTTCTACCCCGCCATGCGGGAATGCCTGGAGAACCTCAAGCGGGAGAGCGAGAGGGAGTTCGCGATCGACCAGTTCTCCACCAAGGCCAAGCTGGCCAGCAACCAGCTCATGAAGTTCCAGGAGAAGTCCGCCCAGGTCTTCGAGTTCCGCTTCGGCAAGCTCATGGACATGGCCCTGCGCGCGGCGCAGGGGGCCAAGCTGGAGACCACGAGGCTCACCGTGGAGGAGAAGGAGGTCTACGACAAGGTGTACTCCTTGCTCAAGGAATGCCGCGCCGTGGTTCTGGAAGGAAGCCGCCCGAGGATCGTGGAGGCGGAGGAACCCTCCCTCATCCCTGCGGCCGCGCCGGAGATGGTGGTGGAGGCCCTGCGGGAAGAATCGGCGATGACCACCCCGGTGACCGTGACGGTGCCCGCCGAGGAGATCANNGACGGTGCCCTCGGCTCCGGTCGCGTCTGTCGAGCAGCCGGCGGTCGTCGAGGAAGTCCCGGCAATGGTGGAGGCGGTCGCCGAGGCGCCCCCTGCGCCAGAGCACGTGGTGCTGCGCATCATGGAGGACATCCCCGCGTTCGCCGGTCCCGGGAGGACCTACCGCCTGCAGAAGGAGGACCTGGTCACTCTGCCCCAGGCGATCGCCAGGGCGCTGATCGTCAGGAAAAAGGCGATCGGCATTCAGGTCCGCTGATCACAGCGACATCGAGCGGTGGTCGTCCGGGGTGAGGAGGCAGTCGATGCGTTCCTCGTCACATCCCAGGGTGCGGGCTACCGTGCGCCTGGCCAGGACGGGCGTGTTGTTGTTCTTGCTGATGTGCGCGAGAAAGATCTTCCTGTCCTCGGTCTGGGTGGCCCACAGCGCCCGGGCGCAGTCGATGTTGGAAAGGTGACCGCGGTCGGAGCGGATCTCGTTCTTCAGCTTGGGAGGATAGGGCCCGTTGATGAGCATCTGCACATCGTGGTTCGCCTCGATGATGGCCAGGTCCGCCTCCTTCAGCGCGCCGAACACCTCCGGGGTTATTCGACCGAGATCGGTGGCCAGGAGGAGTCCCTTCTCCTCGCAGCGGATGTGGAAGGCGTTCGGCTCGGCGGCGTTGTGGAGGATCGGCAGCGGGTGGATGGACAGGCATCCGAGGTCGAACCACTCCTTGGTCTTGATGGAGATGGAGGAGTGGATCGTCCCCAGGTTGGAGCAGACGAGGGTGTTGTCATTGCAGCATATCGGCACGTCGTACCGTCTCGAGAGCACCCCGGCCCCGCTGACGTGGTCGGAGTGCTCGTGCGTCAACAGGATAGCGTCCAGGTCGCGGGGGTCGAGCCCCACCGATTCCATCAGCCTGGCTATCCGCCTTCCGGAGATGCCGGCATCCAGCAGGATGAGGGTATCCTCCGCGGCCACCACCGTGCAGTTGCCGTCACTCCCGCTAGCAAGAACATGTACCTCGATCGGTCCCAGTACGCATCCCGGCAATGCCAATCACCGGGGGGTAAAAATAACTAGCGACCGGGTGCCGGACAGTAAGGCGAACGACCTTCGCTTACGCTCCGGCAGAGGGCGACCAGGATGTCCTGCCTGGTGATGATCCCCACCAGCTTGCCGTCCTTGTGCACTGGGAGGCGGTTGACGCTCATCCGCACCATCGTGTCCAGCGCCTTCTCGATGTCCTCGTCCGCGCCGATGGTCAGCACCTCTGTGCTCATGACGTCCTTGACCTTGGCCTCCCCCACCCGCTTGTACCGCCGGCACAGTATCTCGTCCCTGACCAGGCGGTCGTAAGGCAGCGAGGCAACCGACAGATGCCCCACGTCCAGCCCCATCCCCTCCTTGCTGGCGGCGAACTCCAGGACGTCCGACTCGCTCAGTATGCCGACCAGCTTGCCCTCATCGTCGACCACTGGGGCCCCGGAGACCTTCTTATGGGCCATCAGGGTGGTGGCGTCGCACAACGTGGATTCCTTGTCCAGCTTGACCACGGCAGGGGTCATGACCTCGTTCACCAAGGTCATCGGCCAACCTCCCGTCGGAGGGCAAGAATGGCCGGAAGAGGGGCCAACGATGCTAGCGCTGGAGAATGGATACCCCTGTCATTAGAAAAGCTTATGTACAACGACCATATTTCACGCCACACACGGGGGGCCCGTAGCTCAGCTAGGTAGAGCAATCGGCTCTTAACCGATGGGCCGAGGGTTCGAATCCCTCCGGGCCCGCCTCCCCTTTTCATCAATAATTCTGACATGTCCATCCGTCTCCTCACTTGTCCGGGTGCCATCTGGCCATGTGCTCGGCGTGGGTGCTCAGGTACGCTCCCGGCTTGAACTTGCGGTCGTAGAACTCCAGGTCCAGGTGGTGGGCCTGCAGGTACATCTGCGCCCACATCGTCGGCACGGTGCCGGGGAACTTGCCGAAGCGGTCCAGCACGTACTGGGCCATCGTCGCCACGCACTCCTTGAACTCCTCGGAGTGTGGATGGGCCGCCCCCCGCACCGCCCGGCTGTCCTTCCATGGACCTGGGGTGTCGAGGTGGAAGGGACCTCCCGGCCCGAACTTCCTCCGGACGACGATGTCCACCGCCTCCCTCATGTCCTTGCAGTGGGGCGGGCACACGCCCTCGAAGTGCCCCTCCAGCCCGGTGGGGTTGGGGAGCGCCCATCGGTCGTCGGTGTCGAAGCGGAAGCCCAGCCCGCGGATCGACGGGTCGCCGCTGGCCCCCAGGACGCTGAAGGGGTTCAAGCCGTCGAACATCCAGCCCCCCAGTCCCATGGCCTGGAGCTGCAGCATTCCCGCGTAGCACGCCGTGCCGATCTCCACTGCGGCCTCGGTCGCCGTCTGCGTCTCGAGGTAAGAGAGCGGGTAAAGGTTATTCATGTCGATGAGGTCCGAGCACTTCTCGATGCCGGGAATGGGGGAGCGGTTGATGTCGTCGAATATCCCTACCCGGTTCTGGACCAGGTAGCAAAGCGCCAGCAGCATGTGCTGGGACAGGTCCGCCACCGGAATGATGAGCAGCGATCCAGGCCGGTTCACGCACCAGTGGTTGTGGGCTTCCATGTGCGGCTCCACGGGCGGGATGTCGATCCTGCCATCGTGCAGCTTGACCGCGTGCTTGAGCGGCCACTCGGGATCGCTCGGGCCGCCCTCCCCGGGACCGTCCCTGGACGGCAGATGATAGGTGCCCTCGTCGTCGGAGAAGAACACCTCGCTGGTGTGGAAGCCCGCGGACGACGGGAAGGTCCGCCCCCACGCGGTCCCGGAGTAGTTGGGCAGCGCGGGCGCGTAGCTCGGGTTGAACGGGATCATGTAATGGTGCCCGGTGACGCCGGAGACCGCCTGGAGGACCATGGCCTTCTCCACCTGGTCCAGCGGCATGGGGGATCCCGCGGACCGGAAGCTCAGCTCTCCGGCCGGTATCTCTGCGCCCAGAGCGAACCTCCGGGCCCGGCGACCGCGGAGAGCGTCGTGCAGTGGGAACCTTCTAGCATCGTCCCATCCGGGAGGACATCTCATGTTCACATCTTGGGAGCCATTGCGAATTAGCGTTTGCGGTCCGATGCTCCAGCCCTCCCTCGCATGACGATCGAGGCTCACCATGGCGGGCGCGTTCCGCTCCCGTTGTTGGGCGGAGCCTTCCTGTGGGCGCAAGACCCTTCTCATGGCGCTGCCCAGCATGTTGCCGCAGGAAGCGGTCCCGAGGCCGGGAACGCCTCCTGCTCAACCCTTATAAGCCGGGCGCTCCAAGGTACTACCATGGCCGGCGAGACCATAAAGGGCAAGGGCAAGCAGATCGAGGGTGCGGTGCGCGGGAGCGTAGGCAAGCATACCGGTAACACCTCTGAGCAGGTGAAGGGAGAGCTGAAGAAGGCAGAGGGAAAGATCGAGGAAGCGGTCGGCAAGGTGAAGAGGAAGCTCTGAACGCTTGGAGAACCCCCTAAAGGGAAGGGAACTCGGCCCCGGACCTCTATGTTCCGAGCCCAAGCGCCCTGCGATGCCCCTGCATTCCTCCCGGGCCTGGCGACCGATACGCCGAGGCCCTCGGTGGGCAGCGTGACCTCCCTGCGCGGGAGGCGGCCTCGCGGAACATTTATCCTCATCATCTCCTCTCACGAAGAGAACGACAGGGACTCGCATGCACTACATCTACTTCATCGGTACCGCCGGCAGCGGCAAGAGCTCGCTGGTGCAGGCCTTCCAGGAATGGCTGGACAACAACGGGATCAACAGCATCGTGGTCAACCTCGATCCCGGCGCGGACTTCATACCATACCAGGCGGACGTCGACATCCGCGACTGGGTGCACCTGGACGAGATCATGAGGGACTACTCGCTGGGACCGAACGGCGCGCAGATCGTCGCCTCCGACCTCATGGCGGTG
The DNA here is from genome assembly GCA_002508545.1 of Methanomassiliicoccus sp. UBA6. Lineage (GTDB taxonomy): Archaea > Thermoplasmatota > Thermoplasmata > Methanomassiliicoccales > Methanomassiliicoccaceae > UBA6. The sequence goes on along the minus strand of DAVH01000012.1, from coordinate 23,637 downwards.
AACGCCAAGGAGTGGATACCGGTGGTCAAGGGGATGGAGACCGACTACTGCCTCATCGACACCCCCGGGCAGATGGAGCTGTTCACCTTCCGGCAGTCGTCCACCGCGCTGATCGATGAGCTGGGCCGGGAGGACAGCTTCCTGGTGTTCCTCTCCGATCCCACGCTAGCCAAGTCGCCCAACGGCTTCGTGTCCGACCTCATGCTGTGCGGGATCACCCAGTTCCGGTTCTCCCTGCCTATCCTGAACCTGCTCAGCAAGTCCGACCTGCTCAATGAGGAAGAGATGGAGGAGGTCCTGACATGGTCGCGCGACTCCTACGCGCTGTACAACGCCCTGACCGGCCCGGACATGAGCTCCCAGGCGGTCATCAGCATAGAGTACCTGAAGGCCATGGAGAGCGTGGGCATGTACCGCGAGCTGACGCCGGTCTCGGCCATGGAAGGCACCGGCATGGAGGACATCTACAACGCGGTCCAGCAGTACTTCGAGGGCGGCGAGGATGTGGGGTCCAGGCCGTCCCTAGAGTAGGGCTTCGGTATCGACGGTGTAATCCGTCTGCGGGCACTTCTCCAGTTGGAAGGTGACCTTGAGCTTGCCGTTGTCCATGAACACCAGGGCATCGAACAGCTGGGACTGGTATAGGGGCATTTCCTTCCCGTCGAGGTTATAGGTGGAGGACACCTTCTTGACCAGCCCCCTCTTCTCGAGGACCTTGAGGCGGGAGAACAGCTTGGCGACCGGTATGCCCGTGATATCGCGGATATCCAGGGCTGTCCGGGGGCGATAAAGAGCGGCCATGAGGATCTTGGTCGATCGCTCGTCCACGAAGATCTTCTGGGCCATCAGGCGGTTCATCTAAGCAACAGACCAACCGTTTGTTATATAACAGGTTAGTCATGAATCTCAAAGTTTGATTATCTGAGAACTAGAATAATAAAAAGTAAGAGGTAAGGAATTGGTCAAGGGGTTTCAGGCGAACATCACGCCGGACTCGACGATCTTGGTCGCCTCGTTGTCCAGGACCTTGATGATCGCCCTCTCGAAGTCGGCCATGCTCACCCGGTCGCGGTTGTCCCGGATGGCGAACATGCCCGCCTCGGTGCATATGGCCTTGATGTCCGCGCCGGTGGCCCCCTCGGCCTTGAGAGCCAGGTCGGTCAGGGTTATGCCCTCGTCGATGGCCATGCGCTTGGTGTGGATCTTGAAGATCTCCAGGCGGCCCTCGTAGCCGGGGACAGGCACCTCGATGATGCGGTCGAACCGTCCGGGCCTCAGCAGCGCCTCGTCCAGGATGTCCGGCCGGTTGGTCGCGCCGATGATCTTGACCTCGCCGATGGGGTTGAAGCCGTCCAGCTCCGACAGGAGCTGCATCAGGGTTCTCTGGACCTCCCGGTCCCCGGAGGTGGCGACCTCCAGGCGCTTCGCCCCGATGGAGTCCAGTTCGTCGATGAACACTATGCTGGGCGCCTTTTCTTTGGCCAGCTCGAACAGCTCGCGCACCAGCCTAGCCCCCTCTCCAATGTACTTCTGCACCAGCTCCGAGCCGACGAACCTGATGAAGGTGGCGTTGGTCTGGTGGGCGACAGCCTTGGCCAGCAGGGTCTTGCCAGTACCGGGCGGGCCGACCAGCAGCACGCCCTTGGGCGGCTCGATGCCGACCTTCTTGTAGAGCTCCGGGCGCAGCAGGGGGTCCTCCACGGCCTCGCGGACCTCGAGGATCTGCTCCTCGAGCCCGCCGATCTGATCGTAAGCGATGTCCGGCTTGTCGATGATCTCGGCACCGACCACGATGGGGTCCAGGGATGGGGGCAGCACCCCCATGACCGCGAGGGTCTGCTTGTTGAGGGCGACCCTGGCGCCGACCAGGAGATCCTCCATCGGAACGTACTCAGAGGTGGATACGATGAAGTCCGGTCCGGTAGAGCTCTTCACGATGACCCTGCCGTCGGCAAGAACGTCCTTGATGGAGCCGATGATCAGAGGCGGGGACTTCAGTCTCTCCATCTCCGCCCGCATCCTCTTGAGCTCCTTCTGAAGCCGGAAGAGCTCGCTCTCCACGTACCTCTTCTCCCCTTCTACCCTGCGTATCTCTTCCAAGAGCTCGCCGTTGCGTCTTTCCAGGACCTCGATCTTGTCCCGCATCTCGGCCACTAGCTCTTCTAGCTGGGGTTCTTTCATCTTTCCACCTCGGCATCGCTTACATTAAGTGCTGAGCTATATGACTGTTTCGCCTGCCATATACAATAGCCAGATGAGCTCTGACAATCCACCCGCACCAGGCGGAGAAACGGGCTCTCCGCCGCTCGTGATAATATAGGGGGGCCTCTGATTTATATTATTATTCATGGAATTCCCATATTCTACAGGGTGATAAATCTCCCAATTGAACGTTATCTTAGTTGATACGTTACGGTGCTCCCTGGCCCCCGCCGGCGGCCGCGATCGATTGTCCCGGACCGGCCTGCCCCATCAAAAGAGGTAAATCGGTGGTCACTGATAGTGAATCGAACTGCAATGTTGTGCGAGATGTGCGGAAAACAGTCAGAGTTCACAAAGACGATATCGGTCGAGGGCACCACGCTGAAGGTGTGCAAGGAGTGCTCCCGGTTCGGAGAGAGCAGCGAGGGCAAGGGCGGGGGGTCCAAGAAGGGGACCGCCGCCGCTCCGTCCCGCACGGTCGTGGCCGAGAGGCTGCAGGCCCGCGAGCGGCGGATGAAGACCCGCTCCATCTACTCGGAGGAGGAAACGACCGACCTCATCCCCGAGTACCCCCAGGCGATCCGCGAGGCGAGGATGGCGAGGGACTGGAAGCAGGAGGACCTGGCGGCCAAGCTCAACGAGCGGGTGAGCGTCATAGCCAAGCTGGAGAACGGCTCGATGCGGCCGAGCGACACCCTGCTCAAGAAGCTCGAGCACGAGCTGGGGGTCAAGCTCACCGAGAAGATCTCCGTGGTCAAGTCCGAGGGCGGCAGGTCCCAGGGAAAGGTGCTGACCCTGGGGGACATGATAAAGAAGAAGTGAGCCTCAGCGGGCCAGGATCTCTTTCCTGACCGGCTCGAGGAACGGGCCGACATCGGCCCCGAGGTCCCGGGCCACTAGGACCGCGGCGACCTCCACGTCGACCCCCAGGCGCTCCTGGGTCCGGTTGACGCGGGCCACCGCGTCCCTCTTTTTCAATTTCCCCTTGTCCGAGATGAGCTGGATGAGCTGGGCGAACAGCGAGACCTCCTCCTTGTCCCCGGAGAGCACCTCCTTGCTCGGACGGAAGGAGAGAGAGGCCTCGACATCCTTGATGTCGAAGTTCGGCCGCAGGAACTCCTCGGTGCGGACCAGGAGCCCCCTTTTCACCGATATGTCGAGAAGGGTCTGCGCCTCCCTGGGAGTGAACCACCGGTAGTCGAAGGAGACGGTCAGCATGAACTCCGTCTCGGTCATCACGTTCTTGCCCTTCCGTTTGAAGAGCACTCCCAGGCAGGTCTCCAGCTCTCCCATAGTGATACCGCTATGCGTTCGCCGGCCAAGAACCTCTCGGTCTATTTTTTGTTTTTCCCCGATGCCTCGCCCGCCGGCTAGAGGTTTCTCCACCTCTCCCGGTGGCTGAAGGCCGGCCTCTCGATCCCCAGCGGCACCGGTGACTGGAGGTCCCTCGCCCCGATCCCCTCGCACGCCGCCGCGTCGCAGGTGCGGCGGTAGGACCGGTCCATGAGGTGGAAGGTCCACATCACGTACGTCATGGACAGCACAGGGACCGAGGGCCTTCCTAGCGACCTTGTCCGCGAGGTCGAAGAGATATGTTCCCGGGCCGGCGGGCCGGTCCCGGAGCGGGCCGAAACCCGGACCAAGGGCCGGCCGAAGGCACCCCGGCCGGGGTCGTCCGGTGGTAGCCAGACAGCGCCGGATTTCGTTCCGTGGAATGGTCTAGAAGTATCCAGTGCACGGTATTTTTATATAGAAGAACAAACATTCAACGCAGGCTGAGCTAGAACCTAGCTTCGTGTGTGAAAGATTATTGGAGGTAAAATAATGGGAATGGGAAACGCGCCTATACTCATCCTCAAGGAGGGTACCAAGAGAGACCGGGGCAAGGACGCCCAGTACAACAACATCATGGCCGCCAGGGCCATCGCTGACGCCGTCCGCAGCACCCTCGGTCCCCGGGGAATGGACAAGATGCTCGTGGACAGCATGGGGGACGTCGTCATCACCAACGACGGTGTGACGATCCTCAAGGAGATCGACGTAGATCACCCCGCGGCCAAGATGCTCGTGGAGGTCGCCAAGACCCAGGACGATGAGGCCGGGGACGGGACCACCAGCGCGGTCATCTTGTCTGGTGAGCTGCTCAAGAAGGCCATCGACCTGATCGATGCCAACATTCATCCCACCATCATCGCTGGCGGCTACCGCCTCGCCGCCACCAAGGCCCAGGAGATCCTGGACGAGCTGTCCATGGATGTGGACGTAAAGGACAAGAAGACCCTGAAGCTCATCGCTGAGACCTCGATGATCTCCAAGTCCGTCAGCGGCTCCCGGGAGTCCCTGGCCGATCTCTCGGTCAAGGCCATCGCTGCGGTCGCCGAGCAGAACAACAAGAAGTGGTCCGTGGACATGGACAACATCCAGCTGGTCAAGAAGGCCGGCGGCTCGATGGATGACACCCAGTTCATCCAGGGCATCATCGTGGACAAGGAGCCCGTGCACCCTGCCATGCCCAAGAGGATCGAGAAGGCCAAGATCGCCCTGCTGGACACGGCGGTAGAGGTCCAGAAGACCGAGATCGACGCCAAGATCGAGATCACCGACCCGACCCAGATGCAGGCGTTCCTCGACGAGGAGGAGAACATGCTGCGCAAGATGGTCGCCACCATCAAGGCCACCGGGGCCAACGCGGTGTTCTGCCAGAAGGGTATCGACGACCTCGCCCAGCACTTCCTGGCCAAGGAGAAGATCTTCGCCGTCAGGCGGGTCAAGAAGTCCGACATGGAGAAGCTGGCCAAGGCCACCGGCGCTACCGTGGTCTCCAAGATCGAGGAGCTGTCCGCCGAGGAACTGGGCTGCGCCGCTCTGATCGAGGTCCGCCAGCTCGGAGAGGACGAGATGACCTTCGTCACCGGCTGCAAGAACCCCAAGGCCGTGTCCCTGCTGCTCAGGGGCGGCACCGAGCACGTCATCGACGAGGTCGAGCGCTCCCTGGATGACGCCATGAGCGTCGTCGCCGTCGCCATCGAGGACGGCAAGATCGTCACCGGCGGGGGAAGCACCGCTGTCGAGCTGGCCATGAGGCTGAGGGAGTACGCCGCTTCCGTGGGCGGACGCGAGCAGATCGCCATCGACGCCTACGCCAGCGCCCTTGAGGTCATTCCCACCGCTCTCGCCGAGAACGCCGGTCTGGACCCCATCGACATCCTCATCAACATGAGGAAGGCCCACAAGGAGAAGAAGGTCCACGCTGGTCTGAACGTCTACACCGGGAAGATCGTGGACATGATGGACCAGAAGGTCATCGAGCCCATCCGGGTCTCTCGCCAGGCCATCAACTCGGCCACCGACGCCGCTGTCCTCATCCTGAGGATCGACGACGTCATCGCCGCCAAGGGCATGAGCCCCGGCGCGGGCGCGCCCGGCGGAGCCCCCGACATGGGCGGGGACGAGGACTGAAACCCCCAGGGGGCTCTGGCCCCCTTTCAAACCTCTTAATGTTTCTCATCATCACACTCATGATCCCAGACGGTGCAGGTATGGAGAAGGCAGAAGGGTCTGAGCAGAACGGCAGCGAGGCGGCAAGCCCCGAGGAGCAGCTCGCATCTCTGCGCGAGCAGCTGCAGCTCGAGATTAAGGAAAAGGACCGGCAAGCGGCCCTGGCCGCCGAGTACCTCGGCATCGCCAAGAGGGTCCAGGCCGATTTTGAGAACTACAAGCGCAGGACCCAGAAGGAGCGCGATGAGCTCGTCAAGGTCGCCAACCACCGGATGTTAGGCGAGCTCCTCCTGGTGTTCGACGATTTCGAACGCGCCCTGGCCGCGAAGTGCTCCGAAGAGGAGCTGCGGGCGGGGATAACCAAGATACGGGACAACATGGCCGCCCTCCTCAAGGACCACGGGCTGAGGGAGATCCCCTCAGAGGGGAAGTTCGACCCCTCCATCCACGAAGCGCTCGCGGTGGGAGAAGGGGAGGACGGCACGATACTGGAAGTGTTCCAGAAAGGATACTACCTCGGCGACAAGGTGCTGAGGTGCTCCAAGGTCAAGGTAGCTAAGAGCACAGGTGAAAACAATGGCTAAGATCATCGGAATAGACCTAGGGACCAGCAACTCCGCGGCCGCGGTGATGGAGGGCGGCAGGCCCACCATCATCCCCAGCGCGGAGGGGACCAGCATCGGAGGGAAGGCGTTCCCTTCGTACGTTGCGTTCACGAAGGAAGGCGAACTGCTGGTTGGAGAGCCCGCCCGGAGGCAGGCGATCACCAATCCCGAGGGAACCATCGCCGCGGCCAAGCGGAAGATGGGAACCGACTTCAAGTTCCACGTTCATGGGAAGGACTACACTCCCCAGCAGATATCAGCGTTCATTCTCCAGAAGATCAAGCGGGACGCCGAGGCGTTCCTCGGGGACACGGTCAGCAAGGCCGTGATCACCGTGCCCGCGTACTTCAATGACAACCAGAGGCAGGCGACCAAGGACGCCGGCGCCATCGCCGGCCTGGAGGTCGTCAGGATCATCAACGAGCCCACGGCGGCCGCACTGGCCTACGGGCTGGACAACAGCAAGAGCGCCCAGAAGATCATGGTGTTCGACCTCGGGGGCGGAACGCTCGACGTCACCATCATGGAGTTCTCCGAGGGCGTGTTCGAGGTCATCGCCACCTCCGGGGACACCCAGCTGGGCGGCACCGATATGGACCAGGCGCTGATCAGCTACGTGGTCTCCCAGTTCAAGAACGAGAGCGGCATCGACCTCACCAAGGACAAGATGGCCATGTGGCGGGTACGCGAAGCGTGCGAGAAGGCGAAGATCGAGCTCTCCTCCACGATGTCCACCGAGATCAACCTCCCGTTCATCACCGCGGACCAGAGCGGACCCAAGCACCTGACCATGAACGTCACCAGGGCGAAGCTGGAGGAGCTGGTCAACCCCATCGTGGAGCGCTGCCGCGGTCCGGTGAGCAACGCCCTGAGGGACGCCAACCTGACGCCGGAGCAGGTGGACAATATCATCCTGGTCGGCGGACCGACCCGCATGCCCATCGTGCAGAGGTTCGTGGAGAACATGGTCGGGCGGAAGATCCAGAGGGGCATCGACCCCATGGAGTGCGTGTCCATGGGCGCGGCCATCCAGGGCGCGGTGCTGGCCGGCGAGGTCAAGGACATCCTGCTACTGGACGTCACCCCCCTGTCGCTGAGCGTGGAGACGCTGGGAGGCATCGCCACCAAGCTGATCGAGAGGAACACCACCATCCCGACGCGCAAGTCCCAGGTGTTCTCCACCGCCGCCGACTACCAGTCCAGTGTGGAGATCCACATCGTTCAGGGCGAGCGTGAGATGGCCGCCGATAACGTCTCGCTGGGCAAGTTCCAGCTGACCGGCATCCCCCCGGCGCCGAGGGGCGTGCCGCAGATCGAGGTCACCTACGACATCGACGCCAACGGCATCATCAATGTCTCGGCGAAGGACCTGGGCACCGGCAAGGAGCAGAAGATCACCATCACCGCTTCCAACAAGCTCTCCAAGGACGAGATCGAAAAGATGGTCAAGCAGGCCGAGCAGTTCTCCGAGGAGGACAAGAAGCGCAAAGAGAAGGTGGAGACGCTCAACCAGGCCGACACCCTCCTCTACACCACGGACAAGACCCTGGTCGAGCTGGGCGACAAGATCACCGCCGAGGAGCGGGAGAAGGTCAAGAAGGCCTCCGACGAGCTCCGGGAAGTCATCAAGGGCGACGACCTCGAGGCCATCAAGGCCAAGATGGACGCCCTGGTGAAGGAGATGTCCACCGTCTCGACGCGCATCTACCAGGAAGCGGCCGCCGCCCAGCAGGCCGCGGGGGCGCAGCAGGCCCAACAGGCCCCGCCTCCCGGCGAGGATGACAAGAAGGGCGGAAAGGGCGACTTCACCGATGCCGACTACCGCATCGTGGACTGAGGCGGAAGCCATCTCATGACCCAGCGGGACTACTACGAGGTGCTGGGGATCCCCAAGGGATCCTCGGTAGATGAGATCAAGAAGGCCTACCGCAAGCTGGCGATGCAGTACCACCCGGACGTCACCAAGGAGGACCGCAAGGTCGCCGAGGAGAAGTTCAAGGAGATCTCGGAGGCCTACGAGGTCCTCGCCGACGAGAAGAAGCGGAAGCTGTACGACCAGTACGGGCACGCCGGGGTGAACCCTCAGTTCCAGGACGGCTCCTTCAACTGGAGCGACTTCTCCCACATGGGGGACCTGCGGGACATCTTCGGCGACATGGGCGGCTTCGGCAACATCTTCGACATGTTCTTCGGAAGGCAGCAGCAGCGCTCCGGGGGCCGGGACGCCCGCATGGACCTCGAGATCACCCTGGAGGAGGCGTACCGGGGAGCGAAGAAGCGCATCACCGTGCCGAAGTTCGACCCCTGCCCGCAATGCTCGGGCACCGGGTCCAAGGACGGCAAGGTCGTCCAGTGCCCTGAGTGCCGCGGCACCGGGCAGGTCCGGGTGGTCCAGAGCAGCGGCTTCGGGCAGTTCGTTCAGGTCGGCCCCTGCCGCCGCTGCCGCGGCACCGGCCGGTCGTCGGCCAACGCCTGCCCCGAGTGCAGCGGGATGGGCAAGGTGCAGCGCACGTCGCACATCGACCTGGACATACCCCGCGGGGTGGAGACCGGCACCCGCCTTCGCATACCCGGCGCCGGCGAGATCGGCGGGCCCGGGGAACCGTCCGGGGACCTGTACGTGGTCATCCATGTCAAGAAGCACTCCCAGTTCGCCAGGGAGGGCCCGGACCTGATAGTCGACTTCCCCATCACCTTCGCCCAGGCGGCCTTGGGGGCGGAGCTCGAGATACCCACCCTGGATAAGAAGGCCAAGGTCACCCTGCCCGCGGGCACGCAGCCTGATACGGTGTTCCGACTTCGAGGTTCAGGGATGCCCATGATGCGGACCTCGTCGTTCGGCGACCTGTACGTCAGGGTAAAGCTCAAGGTGCCGGAGAAGCTCAACCAGGAGCAGAAGGACCTCCTCAAGCGCTTCGCCGAGATCGAGAACGAGGACCGGAGCATCCTCGGCAAGTTCAAGAAGAAGCGCTGAGCCCTCGGGAAAGATGAAGTAGCTCCAGGGCGCTCCCGAGGAGCATGAGGGGGTTGGGGGCGCTCAAGGGGCTGGACCGGCGGATCTGGATTCTCACCGCCGGCCGGATCATCTCGGCCACCGGGTACTCCATCGTCATGCCCTTCCTGGCAATCCACCTCAACCTCGACCTTGGGGTCTCACTCGCCCAGGTCGGCCTGATCTACCTGGTCATGGCGGTGGCCGGGGCCTTCGGGCAGATCATCGGCGGGGAGATCGCCGATCACCTGGGGCGGAGGCCGGTGATGTACGCCTCGATGATCTTCCGCGGCCTGGTGTTCGCCGCCCTGTTCGTGGCCATGGCCGTCATCAAGGACATCTGGCTCATTTCTGGGTTATTGCTGACCTCATCGCTCCTGGGCTCCATGTTCGAGCCGGCCAGCAACGCCATGGTCGCCGACCTGGTGGGCGTGGGGAGGCGTATGGAGGCGTACTCCCTGCTCCGTGTGGGCCAGAACATCGGCTGGACCCTTGGACCGCTGATCTCTGGAATAATGATCGTCTTCCTGCCCTTCGCCTACCTGTTCGCGGTGGGGGCCGCCGCCTGCCTCATCGTCGGGGTGGTGATCGTGCTGAAGGTCGCCGAGCCCCAGCGCTCCTCGGTCATCCACGCCAAGTTCCGCCTGAGGGACATGGGAGCGATCGTCCATAACCGCCTCTTCCTGGTGTTCTGCCTTGCGTCCCTGCCGGTGGGCATCGTCATGGGGCAGATGACCTCCACATTCTCGGTGTTCGCGGTCCAGGACGCCGGCATCGCCGAGGCCGAGGTCGGCTACCTGTACGCCCTGAACGGCGTCATGGTCGTCGCCCTGCAGTTCCCCATGGCCCGGATGATATCGAGGCACCAGATGCCCTTCTCCCTGGCGCTGGGCTCGTTGCTGTACGCCGTCGGATACCTCTTCCTGGGGTTCTCCGGGGCCATGTGGATGCTCGTGCTCTCGATGGTCGTGACCACCCTCGGGGAGAACGTCATCTCGCCCTCGAGCACCGCCCTGGTGGCGAAGCTCAGCCCGGACAACGAGCGCGGGAGGTACATGGGCGCCTTCGGCATCTTCTCGTCCTTCGGCTGGTCCCTGGGGCCGGCCATCGGCGGCTCGCTGTACGACGGGCTGCACACCATGCCGCTGGCACTGTGGGGAGCGGTGGCGCTGATCTCCATGCTCAGCGTGGCCGGGTACCTGCACCTCGGCAGGATATCCGCCGCTCGTGAGGAGCGGGGGTCCGTGCCGAAAGGGGAGATCGTATGAAAATCAAATAGCACACGCTCCAGGGAAGGAACATATCCCTGGGTCTGAACAATGCCGGACCAATATGGCCGGCCACGGTGTTGAAGCCGGATGCAGGGAGCAAAGAGTTAAGCACATCTCACCCGATTGTACAATGAATGAAGGTCATTGGCGTCATGACCAAGAACTTCCGGTTCTTCTATGAGCTGGTCCAGCTCATGAGGGAGCATCGCGACGCATTCGTGTCCCTCGATTTCAACGAGGACGTGCCGGACACCGTGGGCGTGGTCATCACCACCCGGGAGGAGCGCCCCCAGGTACGCTTCAGGAAGGTCATCGCCAACGACCGGCCGGACCTGGCGCTGGAGATGGCGCGGTCGCAGCTCAAGGGACGGGAGAGCTTCCGCACCCTGGTGGCCGGCATCGACCCGGGAAGCCGCCCCGGCCTGGCCATCATCGGCGACGGCCGCGTGCTGGTCGCCGAGACCGTGGGCTCGCCGGAGCGGGTGGCGGATGAGATCGACCGCTACCGGAAGTGCTTCCAGCACGAGCGCCTCATCGCCCGGGTGGGCCACGGTGACCGCACCAATCGGAACCGCGTGATCAAGTCCATATGGAACTCGGTGGACGACATCGAGGTGGTGGACGAGACCTCCACCACCCGGCGCACCGAGGAGCCGGACGCCGATGCCGCGGTCTCGATCGCGCTGGGAAGCGGCTACCGCATGCCGTTCCCGCCCGAGGTCAAGCCGACGCCGGGGGAGGTCCGCGACATCCAGCGCCTCAGCCGTATCGAGAGCGGTGGGCGGGTGACGATCTCCTCGGACCTCGCGGAGTCGGTGGCCAAGGGCGAGATCAGTCTCCCTGAGGCGTTGAAGGCCCAGGGCAGAAAGTCCTCTCAATGACCGTCGTCCTCGAGATGTACGGCAGCTTCTGCAGGATCATGCCCTCGACGGTCACCGGGTTGAACTTCCGGGAGAGCTCGATGGCCTGGTCCAGCTTGGCCCGGCTGTCCGCGTAGATGGTCAGCACGGCCTCGCCGTCGTCCACCCGGTTCCCGCGCTTCTTGTGCAGCAGGATGCCCGCGCCCTTGTCCTTGGGCGCCCCGGCCGCGCGCGCTAGCTGCACCAGCTCCTTGTTCCTGATGCCGTTGACGTAGCCGCACATCTTGGCGGTGATATCGTAGGTGTACTCCCCGACGCTGATGTCGGTGGACTTGATGTCAGGGTTCCCGCCCTGCGCGGCCACGATCTCCCGGAACTTCTCCAGGGCCTTGCCGGACATGAGGATCTCGCGCGCTTTCGCCTCGCCCCTCTTTATGCCGCCCATCTCCAGCAGCATCCCGGCCATGCCGCACGACTTCTCGATGACGCTGCTGGGATGGAGCTCGCCCTCCAGGATGCGTATGGCCTCGCGGGCCTCCAGCGCCGGCCCGATGGCCCGGCCGACCGGCTGCTCGCCGTAGGTGATGGCGCACTCCACGTGCATGCCCAGCCTCTCCCCGAGGTCCACGAAGTCCTTGGCGTACGCCTGCGCCTTCTCCATGGTGGGGACCTTGGTCCCGGCGCCGACCGGTATGTCGATCGCGAGGAACTCAGCGCCCACCGCCTTCTTCTTGCTCATCACCGAGGCCAGAAGCTGAGCGTGGGGGTCGATCCCCAGGGGATACTCGACCCTGATGATGAGGTCGTCCGCCGGAGCGAGGTTGACCGAGCCGCCCCAGGCCAGCGTCCCGCCGGTGGTCTCGGCGATGTTGCGCAGCTTGTTGGCGTTGAAGTCGACGCCGGTGAACACCTCCACGATGTCCGAGGTCCCGGCCGCGGAGCTGATGGCCCGCGACGAGGTCTTCGGGATGAGAAGGCCGGCGGCAGCGACGATGGGGACGACGATGAGAGTGATCTTGTTCCCCGGGNNCCCGCCGATGGAGTGGAAGTCGAACACCGGGGAGCGGTCGAACTTGATGATCTCCCCGGTCTCCACCATCGCCTGGGTGAGGTCCGCCGTCTCTCTAAGGTTCATCCCGTTGATGTGCAGCGAGGTGACATAGGCGGTCAGCTCGATGTTGCTCAGGTTGTGCGCGGAGATGTCGTTGATGATCGTGCGGATCTCCTCGGTGGTGAGCTCCCGCCCGTTCATCTTCTTCTTGATGTACTCGATCGATTCCGGCTTGGAGGTCGCCACCACGTCGATCAGCTCGTCCGGCTCCGGCCCGAGGTCGACGTATCCCCGTCCGAGGATGCCGACCTCGCCCTTGCCGACCACGGTGACGGTGGTCTGGACGACCGCCACGATGGAGCTGCGCTCGTGCTTGATCCGCACCCGGTCCATCTCCCTGACCCCGATCTCCAGCGCGTCCTCGCGGTTCAGCACGGCGGTGTACTCCGCCGATTCCATGTCGATGTACTTGGCCTTCAGCTGCATTTTCATCCCCACTTGTTTATCGCTTCCCGGAGCTCGGCGTGCGTCTTCGAGTACTCCGCGAACGGAATGCCCTCATAGGCCGCGTCCACGGCCTGGGCCATGGCCCGGGCCCCGCCCCGCACCCCTCCGGGATGCCCGGCGACGCCCCCGCCGGCCTGGATCTGGATGTCCGTCCCGGCGATCTTCACCAGCGGCTCGATGAGCGCTGGGTGCATTCCGCCCGACGCCACTGGCATCACTGCCTTGTACGGCACGTCGTCGGAGACGCACGCCGCCTGGTTCGCCAGGTCCTCCTCCGGGCTCCCCTTCATCTTCCCCACGCCGAAGGTGCCGACGTGGAGCGCGTCGCCGCCGCACATGCGGACGAGCTTGGAGAACACCCTCATGGACACCCCGTGGTCCTTGTTGCGCGTGATGGCACCGTGCATGGTGCGGTGAACGTGGATCGGCAGCTTGATCGACGGGTCCTCCGCGAGTGCTTGAACCGCGGCGAACCCGCAGGTGATGACGTCGACCATGAGCTCCGAAGCGCCGAGCTCCTGCGCCCGCTCGCCGACCTCGACGATCTTGTCCCCGTTAGTAGAGACGTTGATGGCGTGCATCATCACGTGACCGGTCTCCGACCTCACCCTGTCGATGGCCTCGGCGATGGCCACCACCCGGTCCTCGAGGGGGCAGAACCTCTGGTTGGAGAGCGTCTCGTCATCCTTCCCGTTGGTCAGCCCGCCCATGCCCGCCTCGTAGATGTACTCGGCGTACCCCGAGGGCGGCAGGCCGATCTTCGGCTTCACGATGGTGCCGACCAGCGGTCTGCTCGGCCGCTTGAGCATCTCCCTCATCCCGGGGATGCCGAACTTGGGGCCCTTGAACTCGCGGAGCATGCTCTTGGGGAACTGCACGTCCTCCAGCCGAACGCCCTTCAGCGCCTCCAGGCCGAACAGGTTCCCGGCGATGACGCTCAGGATCTGCGGCACCCCGCCGATATCGAGGCTGAAGTCCTCCTCGGGATAGGCGATGGTGGCGATGTTGCCCTGGATGTCCGTAACCCGCCCGTGGTACTTCTCGAAGATCTCGTCGTTGAGCGTCGAGACCCCCGTCCAGGTGCCGGTGGACTGCTCCGTAGCCACCGCGGCGGCCGCCAGCTTGATGTCCAGGTCGGTCACGATCTTGTATTTGCAGATGACGTAGGCGTCGGGGTCGACGGACTCCCCCAGATGCAGGTACTTCTCAGAATATTCCATGCTCATCCCTCGATGTCGAAGATGGACTCCTGTCCGAGCTCCTTGACGATGACCTCGTAAGCGGCGTACGGCGAGATCAGGCCGATCTCGGTGACGATGGAGTCGATGTACTCCGCCGGGGTGGCGTCGAACACCGGGTTCCTGACGCTGACCTTCGGAGGTATCAGCCGGGGGTCCATCACCTCGCTGGCATCCCTCTCCTCGATCTCCACCATCTCCCCGTAAACGGTCTTGGGGGAGAACTTGTACGTCTCCGCGCAGACGATGAACGGCACCCTCGCCTCGTTGGCCGCGAGCGCTACCTGCGAGGTGCCGATCTTGTTGATCACCGCGCCGTTGGAGCAGATGGTGTCCGCGCCCACCAGGACGACGTCCACCTCCTTCATTATCCAGCGGACGGCGCTGTCGATTATGAGGGTCGTCGGCACGCCGGCGGCCGACAGATCCTTGATGGTCAGCAGTCCCTGCCTCCATGGCCGGGACTCGGTCGCGTACGCCCTGATGTCCTTGCCCTCCGCGTGCGCGGCCTTTATCACTCCAAGCGCGGCCTTGCTGTTGCAGTGCGTGAGGATGGTCATCCCGCTCCTCAGCCGCTTGGAGCCGATCCGGCCGATGATCTCGACCGCCTTGCTCGACCGTTCCACGAACGCGTCGGCGTTGGCCGCCACCAGGGAGCGCAGCTCCTCGGCGCTCTGTACGGTCGATGAACCTCTCATGGTGGCCTGGACCGCGTTCCACAGTGAGATGGCGGTCGGCCGGGAGGCGATCAGCGCCTTCCTGCCGTCATCCAGCCGCCGGCGCAGCTCGTCGAGGTCGTTCCCCCGGTAGTCGAGGGCCTGCTGCTTCAGCGCCTCCGCTGCACTCCGGGCGATGAGCCCGGCACCCCTTATCTCCATGCTCTTGATGGAATCGGCGACCTCGATGAGACCCATGTGATCCTCGACCAGCTAAACGGGTCACATAACATATAAAACATATAATTCAGCTCCAGCGAGCGGGGGGCCCTCCTGCGTGAGCGGAGGGATGAGAGCGAGCGACATGAGCGCGTGCGGCAGTATGCTCTCATGATGAGAAAGTACGGTCGGGACGACCGCGACTCACGCTTGTTGCCAGGTGCCCACTGCTGACCTGCGCGAAGATGCATTAATTCGAGCGGAGAGACAAGGAGCCTCGCCCGCCAGGTCGAGGAGTTCACGCGCTGCGACCTCTGAATATCTCGACCACGCGGTCCAGGGGCAGGGTGTTGAGGACGTTCTCCTTTTCTAGCCACCCCCGGCGGGCGGTATGGACCGCATACCTGATGTTGTCCAGATGACTTAGCCGGTGCGCGTCCGTGCTCAGCGCGACCATCGCCCCCGCCTCCTTGGCCTTCCGGCAGTGCACGTCGTTCAGGTCCATGCGCTCGATGGAGCCGTTCACCTCCAGCAGGACGCCGGTTCGCGCCGCCTCCTCGATGATGCGGTCCATGTCCGCCTCGTACGCCTGCCTGCGGCCGATCAGCCGGCCGGACGGGTGCCCCAGGATGTTGAGCTCCCGGCAGGTGAACGCGGTAAGCAACCGCTCGGTCATCTCCTTCCTCCCCATCTTGAAGCCGGAGTGCACCGAGCCGATGACGTAGTCAAGCTCGGACAGCACCTCCTCCGGGTAGTCGAAGGACCCGTCCTCCAGGATGTCCACCTCCGCCCCCCTGAGCACCGCGATCCCCAGCTCGTCGGTCAGCTGGCGGGCCTCCTCCACCGAGGCCAGGAGGTCATCGATCGCCACGCCGTGGGCGATGTGCAGCGACCTGGAGTGGTCGGTCACGCCGATATAGCGGTAGCCTCTCCGGCGGGCCTCCAGGGCGATCTCCCGCATGGTCGCCTTCCCGTCGCTCATCACCGTGTGCACATGGAAGTCGCCCAGGATGTCCTCCTCCCGCACCAGCTCCGGGAGGCGGTGGGCGGCGGCCGCCTCTATCTCCCCGCGGCCCTCGCGCATCTCCGGCGGCATGGGGTCGAGGCCCAGGGTCCGGTAGATCTCGGCCTCATCGGCCCCTGCCACCCGTTCCCCGCCATCCCGGCGGAACAGCCCGTACTCGTTGAGCCTGAACCCTTGCTGGATCGCCAGCCGTCTCATCACCACGTTGTGCTCCTTGGACCCGGTGAAGTACTGCAGCGCCGCCCCGTAGCTGGACCGCGGGACGGCCCGCAGATCGACCTGGGTGCCGTCGGCCAGCCGCACCGTCGATCGGGTGGGCCCCTTCGCCACCACCTCCGTCACCCGGGGGTACGAGGTGAAGAGGGCCATCGCTCGCAACGGATCGTCGGTCCCCACCAGGAGGTCTATGTCCCCGATGGTCTCCTTCCACCGCCGGAGGGAGCCGGCCACGCTGACCTCGTCGAGACCGTTCTCCCGCAGGTAGTCAGCGACCTCCTCGGCGATCGGGAGCGCCTTCCCCAGGAGCATCCGCCCTCCCTGCCCCTGGACCAGCTCGATGCCCCTCAAGATGGCCTCTTCCGACCTCTCGCCGAAGCCCTTCAGCGCGCGGATGCGGTGCTGCTCGGCCGCCTGCCGGAGCCCGTTCAGGTCCTTGACCCCCAGCTCGCGGTACAGCACCATTGCGGTCTTCGGCCCGATCTCCGGCACCCTCATCAGCTCAACCACGCCCGAAGGGAACTCCGCCCTCAGCTCGTCCAGGGCCTTCAGTCCCCCGGTGTCGAGCATCTCCGCGATCTTCTGGGCGATCGCCTTCCCCACCCCGGGAATGCTCTCCAGCCTTCCCTCTGCGCGGTACACGCTCACCTCGTCGTCGAGGTTTTCCACGCTCTGCGCCGCCCGTCGGTAGGCGTTCCGCTTGAAAACGTCCCCCTTGAGGTCCATTATCTCCGCGAGCTCGTAAAGCATGCTGGCGATCTCGACGTTGCTCACCATGGGAACTCCTGCGCTCAGTCGGATTATATATCAATGAGTGATAATGGAAGTTATCTATCATCCGCTCGCTTCATGGGGCGGGAGGCAGGGGACATGGACACCATAAATCCGTACGAGGTGGCGGTCAGCCAGGTGAAGAAGGTGGGAGAGGCCCTGGAGCTGAGCGAAGGGATCATTGCTTTCCTGACCCAGCCCAAGCGCGAGCTCACGGTGAACTTCCCGGTGAGGATGGACGACGGCTCGTTCCGGATGTTCACCGGCTACCGGGTCCAGCACTCCAATGCCCGGGGGCCTTGCAAAGGAGGCGTAAGGTATCATCCCGCCGTGTCCCTGGACGAGGTGAGGGCGCTGTCGATGTGGATGACCTGGAAGTGCGCGACGGTGGGCATACCGTTCGGCGGGGCGAAGGGTGGGGTGATATGCAACCCCAAGGAAATGAGCAAGGGCGAGCTGGAGAGGCTTACCAGGAGGTTCGCCACCGAGATCGAGCCGATCATCGGCCCGTACGTGGACATCCCCGCGCCGGACGTGTACACCGACGCGCAGGTCATGGCCTGGATCATGGACACCTACTCCCACAAGGTCGGACAGGTCACCCCGGCCAGCGTCACCGGGAAGCCGATACCCCTGGGCGGCTCGGAGGGCCGGGAGGAGGCGACCTCCCGGGGTCTGATGTACTGCGTGCGTGAGGCCATGCGCGCCCGGAGGATGGAGCCGACCGAGTCGAGCGCCGTGATCCAGGGCTTCGGTAACGTCGGGGGGAACGCGGCCAGGCTGCTCAGGGACGAGCTGGGCATGAAGGTCATCGCGGTGTCCGACTCCTCTGGAGGCATCTACGACCCGGCCGGGCTGGACATCCGCAAGGTGGAGGCGCACAAGAAGGCCACCGGGTCGGTCAAGGGGTTCCCGGGGGCGACGGACATCACCAACCACGAGCTCCTGGAGCTGGACTGCACCGTGCTAGTGCCGGCGGCACTGGAGGGGGCGATCGACCGCAACAACGCCGACCGGATCAGGGCGACCATCGTGGCCGAGGGAGCCAACGGGCCCACGCTGCCGGAGGCGGACGGCATCCTGTTCGAGAAGGGCATCATGCTCATCCCCGACATCCTGGCCAACGCCGGGGGGGTGACCGCGTCCTACTTCGAGTGGGTGCAGGACCTCCAGTTCTACTTCTGGTCGGTCGGCGAGGTCAACGAGCGGCTCAACAACATCATGACCGCCGCGTTCAACCGGGTGCACTCCCGCTCGGCGGAGAAGAAGGTGGACATGAGGACCGGGGCGTACCTGCTGGCGGTCCGCGAGGTGGTCAACGCCATCGAGATGAGGGGGATTTATCCTTAGAACGCCATCGGTGACCGATACACATGATGGAAGCGGTAGTGTCCCTGGCGTTGCCGGACAACTGGATCACCGACGTGGTGGAGATGTATCCCTCGGTGATCAGGATCATCGATACGAAGGAGATGAAGGAGGGGGTCAGAGATCTCGTGCAGATCGACGTGGAGAACGAGGAGGACCTCCCCAAGGTAATCGAGCATTTGCGCAACAACCCCAACCTCTTCAACGTGGACATCAGCGCCATCGACAAGGGGAGGGCGCTGGCCGCCTTCTCCACCAACCAGTGCGTGGCCTGCCGGCTGCTGGCCGGGGCGGATTGCTTCCTCACCGCATCGACCACCACCAGGGACAACCGGCTGAAGTGGACCATGCTGGTCACCCAGAAGAAGGCCCTGCAGGAGCTGATCGAGAACCTCGAGAAGGTCAACGCCCAGCCCAAGCTGGTCAAGCTCACCGAGCTCAGCGACTCCGACGAGCTGACCAAGAGGCAGGAGCAGGTGACCCGCATGGCCTTCGAGCGGGGCTACTTCGACTTCCCCCGGCGCATCGGACTGAAGGAGCTGGCCACCATGTTCGGGGTGTCCACCTCCACCCTCTCCGAGATACTGCGCAAGGGGCAGAGGCGCATCATGATGCGCTACTTCAGCGAGCACCGGCAGTACTGATCCCATCGCAGTGATGCTATGCTCGAGGACAACACGGTCTACATCGGAAGAAAGGGGACGATGGATTACGTCACCGCGGTGGTGACCCAGTTCCGGAGCGGCTCGGAGGAGGTCGTCATCAAGGCCCGGGGGAAGGCGATCAGCAGGGCGGTGGACGTGGCGGAGATCGTCCGCCACCGCTTCGTGCGCGGCGCCGCGGTCAAGGACGTGAGGATCGGTACCGAGCAGGTCGAGGGCGAGGGCGGAAGCACCAGCGTCTCGTTCATCGAGATAGTGCTGGCAAGGTGACCGCGGATCACAGTGTGCCGGCGGCGATGCACCTCAGGTTGCTGATGACCTTCTCGTCCAGCGCCGGAGGGTATACCGAGAACAGCATGATCCCCTTCAGGGTGACCGCCTGATCGGACAGCGTCTGGAGGAACTTCAGCACCCCGACCCCGTCGTTCTGGACGAACAGGTACTCGACCCCCTCCAGCAGGACGACCCTGCCCTCCTCCTCTTTCATGAAGCTGCGGGTCCCGGAGGCGATCCCTCCCATGTCCAGCGGGGAGACCACGTCGAAGTTGCCGTACCTGCTGCTCTCCTGCTTGGTCAGCCACACCGCTTTCACGCTGCTGTTGAGGCCGTCCTGGAAGTTGCCGGGAAAGCTCCTCAGGATGCACAACCCCTTGGTGCCGTCCGCCGTGAGCTCGTTCACCACGGACAGCGCCTTGGTGGCATACATGCTCTCGATGAGGTAGGTGTTCCCCGCCTCCACGTTCGGCCTGGGCGTCTTTGGCGCGGTCCTGGCCAGAAGGTCGATGCCGGTCTCGTTCCTGATCTCGGTCTTGATGCCCCGCACCGACTCCCCGATGGACTGCCGCTTGCTCTTGGCCATAACCTGTATCTCCCGAGGACTGAAACCCTTGGTGGTCAGGCCAATGAGCTCATCCCAGGCCTTGTTCAGACCCTCCTCGTAACCCTTAACGTAACCTCGGTAAAAATCCTCCCGCGCTGACAATGCATCCCGTTCCGTCAATAATTGCTTCGCGGATAAATATCTTCGGCCGAGAATATCCGTTGCCGAACAATGCCCTGCCAGGCCCCAGGCCGTCTGGGTCCTGATTACAACGGAACGCCGGATGGACGGGCCCCCAAGCCTTAAGAACGCCGGCGGCGTAGGGTAGCTCCATGGGACGCCGCGCAAGGTTCCGGGGGGCCAAGGCCACCCCGAAGACGCTGGAGAAGGACCTCCTGGAGAAGTCCCGGTTGCTCGCCGGGAAGCCCCAGCTGCTGATGCCCCAGTGCACCAGGGAGTGCCGCCGGTGCGACATCAGGAAGGCGGTGGAGAAGATGGAGAAGGTCTCCCAGATACGCTCCCAGCCCCGGAAGCTGGAGCACGCCATGAACTGGGGCGATCACCTGGTGCGGGCCTACGCCGCGACGATCTCGCTGCATGAGGCCGGGAAGGTGCCCTACCTCGCGGCCACCAAGACGCCGATGGGCGAGGTGTCGTTCGCGGTGCGGGGGAAGGTGGAAAAGGACAAGCTCATAGGCGTCCAGCACTACGATCATCCGGAGCTTCGCCTCCTGGCGCTGTGGGACATCGCCCGGAAGAGGGGCCTTCACATCTACTCCACGGAGAAGTGCGCGGTGTGCTCGCCCGACGGTCCCAGGCCCCCGGAGGAGTACGTGGACGAGGCGATCTCCCTGCTCCCGTACGACCTGGACGACGAGGGCAGCTGCCCCCACGTCAAGGATGGGCGGGGCATCGAGGTCCGTTGGAAGGGCGCCGGGACCACCATAAAGGTCTGTCCCTCCTGCTCCGGCGACGTCAACACCGTGCACGTCCTCGCCGGGCGCATCGCCGCGGAGGACCCTACCGACGACTTCGATGTGGAGGTCATCAGCGAGCTGCGCTGCGAGAGCGAGTGCCAGGGCTGCCGGGTCAAGGAGGCCTACCTCCTCCCCAAGGACCTGGCCGGCAGGTATCTCAAGGCCGAGCTGACCGACGCCACGCTGCTGGAGGAGCACGCCAAGGCCCGGGCCGCGGCGGTGCGGGAGAAGCAGGACGAGGTGTACATGATCGGCGGGACCTGCTACGGGCGGGACAAGGACAGGTTCCTGGCGGCCCTGAGGGGTTCGGACGTGGAGAAGAAGGCCGTGTCCGGTTTGATCTCCTCGAGGAAGATGTGCGTCATGTCGCGCACCGACCAGGCCGCCAACCTGATCTCCGACCTGTGGCCGGAGCACAAGGGCGAGCTGCTGGCGGCGGTGGCCTCCCCCGAGATAGTGGAGCGGGTCCTCGCCGAGCGCTCCGAGCTCACCCCCTCCCAGATAGTGGTGGAGGCGGGGCGCATGGAGTCGTACAAGGGGATCGAGAGCACCCTGCCCGCGTTCAAGAAGCTGGGCCCGGTGGGCGGCTACGCCGACCGCATCGCCCGGACCGCCAAGACCGAGGGGAAGGAGGCGGCGCTGCGGCAGATCGAGAAGACCAAGGGCACCGACCACCGGATGCGCTCGGTGGCCTTCGCCTTCATCTCCGCCCTGGGGGAGGGGCAGACCAAGGGCTGGCAGTTCACCCGCGAGGAGATGGACTACGGCACCTACCTCGCTCCCTTCGCCCAGCGGCTCCTCGAAAGCCAGGGGGACGATTACGCCGAAGGCCTGAAGCTCCTGCTGGAGGCCTCGGGCTCCAACGAGCAGGCCGACCGGGCCTAGTCCAGCACCCTTACGTCCAGCACCATGTGGGAGACCCCCGGGGAGTAGGACTTGACCTCGCGCATCAGCGCGACCTCGTAGCCGCGGTCCCCGGCCGCCGCGCTCAGGTTCTCCAGCGCCCTCGCCGGGAAGATCTCCAAGGGGAAGGTGTCCTGGTAGTGGATCGTCCCGCCCTTCCGCACCAGGCGGAAGGCGTCCCTCAGGTGCTCGCCGGTGGTGCGGACGTACCCCATGACCACCCGGTCGGCGATCCTCTCCCCCGAGAGCTCGCGGTTGTCGCCCAGCACCGGCTCCACCACCTCCCCGACGCGGTTCAGCTCCACGTTCTCGCACAGGTACCGGAACGCCAGGGGATTGATCTCGCAGGCGATGACCCTGGACGCCCGGGCGTGCATCGCCAGCGGCAGGGTGAAGTACCCGATCCCGGCGAACATGTCCACGACGGTCTCCCCGCGGCAGTCCAGCGCGGCCATGCGCATCTTCTCGTCGATGTTGCCGGACGAGAACATCAGCCGGGAGGCATCGAGCTTGTACAGGATGCCGTTCTCCAGGTGCACCGTCACCGCGTCGTCCCCCAGCAGGAACTCCATGTCCGGGGTGCGGAAGATGCCGTCGATGTGCGCCCGCTCCCTGAGCACGGTCCTCGCCCCCAGCACCTTGGCGTACGCGCGCGCCGCCTCCGCAAAGTGGTCGCGGGCGTCCTCCGGCAGGCGGAGGATGAGGACATCGCCGAGCATCTCCCAGCGGCGAGGGAGCAGCGCTTTGACGGCGTCAGGCACTCCAGCCTCCTCGAGCACGAGATCGTACGGCGGGCGGTAGCAGGACTTCTCCCGCGTCTCGCCCTCGGTCAGCTCGAACCCCAGCTCCCCGGCGAGCCCGGGCGGCGGTGCCGCGACCAGGGGTATGAACACATGCTCGCCCTCGCGCAGTATCCGCCGGTCCTTGGCTCCCAGCCTCCGCTTGAACAGCTGCTTGCGGACCGCTTCGGCCCGCTCCCGGGATACCTTGGCGAGGAGCACGAGCCTACAGCCANNGCTATTTCATCTTTGCTCCCGCCGGATGAGGGAGCCGATGAGCTGCGGGGAGAACTTGACCAGCGAGGGAACGGCCTTGAGGAGCGGGGAGGCGATCTTGGACGGGTAGTCGATGTCCCCGCCGGCCAGCACCTCCTTGGCGTCGGGGCGGTCCAGCATGCGGCACACCTCGTCCATCTTGCGGTCGGTGAGGTTGACGAAGACCTTGCGGATGAGCAGCCCCCGGTCGACCTCCTTCCCGATATCCGCCCGCCACTTGGCGTCGTACTCCGAGAGGCGCTTGGACCCCAGGTCCCCGTCCGTGAGGGCGTCGACCGCGGTCATGGCGCCCCACCGCGCCGCCCTCAGGCCGGTGTACAAACCGCCACCGGAGAGCGGTTTCGTCTGAGCGGCGGCGTCGCCCACGATCAGCACGTTGTCGGCGCAGGTCTTCTTCGGCGGCCCGATGGGAATGACCCCGGACATAGTCCTCAGGCGCTTAGCGTCCTCGAGATCGAGCTTCTTGAGCAAGTTGGCAAGGTAATTGTTGGGCGTTCCGTTCCCGTCCGCTATCCCCAGACCGACCCGGGTGAACTCCCCGCACGGCAGGACCCAGGCGAAGAAGCCCGGGGCGACGCTCTGGCCGATGTGCACCTCGACCATCGACTGATCGTCCATCCTCCTGTCCAGATCGACCTGGATGCCGCGGATGTGGTCCTTGGCCGGACCGATGCCGGCCAGCTTCCCGACCTTGGACTTGTAGCCGTCCGCGCCGACCAGCAGGTCGGCGCCGATGCTCATC
>DAVH01000015.1 GCA_002508545.1 Methanomassiliicoccus sp. UBA6 | reverse complement strand
GGCATCGGGCTGGCCATCGCGAGAAAGATCGTGGAGAGGCATGGCGGCCGCATCTGGCTCGAGTCCGAGGCCGGCAAGGGGAGCACGTTCTTCTTCACCCTGCCCCGGGAGTGACCGCGCAGCGCGCTCGGACCATCGCGCGCATCATGTTCTCAAGGGTGCAGCGCCATCGGACGAAGGCCGTTCGCTCCTGAGCGGATCGAGTGGCCGTAGATCATCGCGGTCCTGGCCACAGAAGCATCGCCCAACCTTGAAATGCTTGGCACTTGCGCTCAACTCACGTGGTCACATGGCAAAAGCAATGGTCCTAACAAAACAGGGCTCCACCGATTACCTGGAGATGAGGGAATACCCCACCCCCGCAGCGGGACCGGGCGACGTGGTGGCCGACGTCGGCCTGTGCGGCATCTGCGGGACCGATACCCATCAGGTCATGGGATGGCTCCCTGCTCCCGTTCCTCACGCCATCGGGCATGAGTGGTTCGGCAGGGTGCGGGAGCTGGGCGAGGGGGTGGAGAGCGATGCGACCGGGCAGCCGCTAAAGAAGGGAGACCCCATCGCTTCCAGCATCGGGATCAGCGAGCCCGACTGGTACTCGAGGAACCTTCCAGACAGGCCTAACGTCTCCAGTGGGTTCGAGGAGGTGGGCATCAGCACGGCCCACACCGCCGATGATCCGCCCCACTTCTGGGGCGGTTTCGCCGAGCACGTGTATCTTCCCAGCTACTTTCCGGTGTACAAGCTGCCATCGGACATGGACGACAAAGAGCTGGTCATGGTCGAGCCCATCGCCGTGGCCACTCGAGCGTTCAAGCGGGCCCAGGGCTCACTGGCCGGGCACACCCACGCCGGCGCGGGCACCGACCCCTCTCAGACGGTGGTCATCCAGGGAATGGGGCCCATAGGCATGTGCCATGCTCTGGTGTGCAACCTGTTCGGGATGACCAAGATCATCGGGATCGACAAGATACCTGAGAGGCTGGAGAAGGGCAGGAGGATGGGCCTGACCGACACGATCGACATGAACGAGCTGTCTTCCCCGGAGGAGCGGCAGAAAGCGGTGAAGAGGATATCCGGCGGTGAGGGAGCGGACGTGGTCTTCGAGACCGCCGGCTACCCCAGCGCCTTCGAGGAATCGTTCAAGCTGGTGAGGATGGGAGGGTGCATCGTCGAGGTCGGCAACGCCGCGGAGACGGGCAAATCCCAGATCAGCCCCTTCGCCGATGTCTGCCAGAAGGACGTGGACGTCTTCGGCTCCTTCGGCTACTCCAAGGGGGAGTACCGGACGGCGACCGCTACCATGGTGAAGGCCAAGAGGATGGGCGTGCCCTTCGGGGAGATCGTGGCCGAGGTGCGGCCGCTGGAGGAGCTGCCGGAGCAGATAACTCGCCAGGGGGAGGCCAAGGCTCCGGGGAGGATCGCCATCCGGCCTCGGTGACCTTATCGTATCCTTCAAGCTATGGTAGATCGCTCGAGCATTGGAAGTGAAGGAACGTGTCTAAAGGATTGTTGGGCGATCCAATGAAAAACTTGAACCGGAGGAGAGGCCCCGATCGGATATGAGCCCGCTCTAGCCAGTATATCGGGTTTCAGTTCAATAACAGGATTTGGGCTTGGTGCTGCTAGGAAACCTTTCCCTTTTTCTATCTAATTCAATTTATCAAAACGTTTACATCCGACCAATATTTTTTAACCATAAGCTGTCTATCATCCTTCGGGGTTGCGATAGTGTCGAGGAAGCCGGCGATTAGGGGAAAGAAGGACGAGGTGATTTTAAAAATCAGGGAAATCACCTACGACACTGAACGCAGGGAAAAGTCCAAGAATCACATGGGGAAGACCTTTTACCATATATCCAGAGACGATCTGGATAAGAGGTTCAGCATCTAAGCATCTTATTTTTCGTCTATGGGATGGTGGGGAACATAAAGGTAGTACCGTTAGCGAACTGCAAGAAGTTCCTAGGGGGCTCGCCCCATGCAGACTATATCATCCGTTACGCCAAGGAAATTGGGGCGGTGACCGCCCTGGTTGAGGACGGCTACATCGATAAGGATTACCTCATCGATTTCTCCCGGTTCTATTCTCGCTCTTTCGGTCAGAAGAAGGCGGAAACGACCAGGATCCATTTCTTCAACAAGGAATTGTCGAGGAGACAATTGACCAAGAACCTGTTCGAACTGGATACCAGCTCCTTTCAGAAATCCTACCTGGGTTTCACTGTCGTAAAACCATACAGATGAGGCATGGAAGCATCTGTTACGACGTCATTGGGAGGACAGTAATTGCGACATACCCTGAGGGGTCCGAGCAACATCATCGAGTGTACCTGACCGATAGGCAGCGATGTTCACTGTACGGTCACGAGCTCCATACTCTCGCTACCATTCCAGAGCAAGGACGTTGCTGTGGGGAAATGTGCGACCGCGGCGCTATGGACGGCAATGTTCCCCCTCTCCCACCACTTTGAAATCAGCCGTAACTCGTTGTATGAAATAACTAAGATTGCCAATCAATCGCTCGATCCAACGATGAGGTCCTTTCCATCGAAAGGGCTCTCTCTTAGCCAGATTAGCTACTATCTCCGCTCGAAGGGTTTGGAGACCGAAACCATCAACGTCGTTAATGCCCTCAAGGAGTACATGGATGATGGTAGGAAGGACGGTGAGGAGGAGGTCGGAAGATTCATCCTATCCCTCATAAAGGCCTACATTAGGGAGGGAATACCCATCAT
This sequence comes from Methanomassiliicoccus sp. UBA6, assembly GCA_002508545.1. Taxonomy (GTDB): domain Archaea; phylum Thermoplasmatota; class Thermoplasmata; order Methanomassiliicoccales; family Methanomassiliicoccaceae; genus UBA6. Next base: position 3,972 of record DAVH01000015.1, on the reverse strand, counting down.
CGCCGGCCTGGCCATGAGCGATAAGGGAGCCGGTAGGGGGCTCCATGCCGTGGTCATATCCGGTTACTGCGAGGATGAGAAAGGCGATAACGTCGAACTTTATGTTCACGATGACGATGTTGGACCTTACGCCAGCGTCCTTTCCAAGAACAAGTTCCTGCGATGGGAATATAGGGGCCACGAATGGGGCCTCTGGGACATAGATCTGGAATACCTTCTCGTGCCACTATATCACAAGATTCGGTTATCTTTCGGAGAAATATACGACCTTAAGGAAGATTTCTATCATGATATGGGTAAAAAAATCGACATTCTTTTCTACAGCGTCAATAGTTACAAGAACTACCTAATAAAGGAAAAGTTCCAGGAGAAGGAACAGCATCTGATCATGCCTATGCCAGGGTTTCTCTGGGTGTTGAGGATATTCGATGACGGAAATCCTACCCACGATATAGTGTATGATGCGACAGCCCCCTCCCCAGACATATTGTGTGAAATCACTTACACCTAGCTGGATAAAAAGCCTGACCGAGGCAGCGATGCCCGAGCTCTTCCCGAGCATCAGGTTCGGCAAGCACCACGGCTTCTACACCGAGCAGGGCTTCAACGCCATCAAGGGCAAGGCCGAGGACCTCTCGGGCGTGAAGTTCAAGACCAAGGACTTCCGGTCGACGCTGACCGCCACGACGATCAGGGGAGACCGGAGCCGCTTAAACGCGATGTCGGCGCAGCTGAGGCATGACAACATCTCAACGACGCAGCGCTTCTACGAAGGGATAGAACGCGGCGTCGCCGGACGGCAGCTGAAGGACGCTTGGAAGGAACGCCCCCTAGCAATCATGCACGATACTCCCCTTATTAAAAAGAAATTCGAGATGACTGGATATACATAGAAGTGGGCCCGGTCGGATTTGAACCGACGACCATCGGGTATCTCAGGTCCCACAGGGGACTCCTATGAGCCTGACGCTCCACCGGACTAAGCTACGGGCCCTTGCAACCGAGGTTAAATGACCCCCCGAATAAATACTTTGCCAACCTGGGACGCTGCTCCAGACCCTTTAAGAAAACCTTATCCCTAAATACCTGCTCGACCAAGTGAGGAGCGGTGTTACAATGGCGGAAGAGAAGGCCACTTTCGGGGCAGGATGTTTCTGGGGCGTGCAGGCAGAGTTCGACAAGGTGGAAGGAGTGATCTCCACCCAGGTCGGCTTCATGGGCGGGACGCTGGAGAACCCGAGCTACCGCGACGTGTGCGGTCACAAGACCGGTCATGCCGAGGTGGTCGAGGTGACATTTGATCCGGAGAAGGTCCCCTACGAGAAGCTGCTGGATGTGTTCTGGAGCATCCACGATCCCACCACGCTGAACCGGCAGGGGCCGGACGTCGGCGACCAGTACCGCTCGGCCATCTTCTACTACTCGGAGGAGCAGAAGGCCGCGGCCGAGGCCTCCAAGGCCGCGCAGGAGCGGTCCGGCAGGTTCAAGCGGCCGATCGTGACCCAGATCGTGCCGGCGCAGACCTTCTGGCGGGCCGAGGAGTACCACCAGAAGTACCTGGAGAAGCGTGGCGCGGCGTCCTGCCATATCTGAGCCTCCGGTGCTTGCGGCGGTTGTCAGCTCCGATCAATGGCCGCTCCTACTATCGCTCTGCGAGGGGAGGGAGAAACCATTCCCACGGGCGGGGTCGCGGCCGGCTCGGACAAGAAAGGTTATCGGCGGGGAGCTCGATACAGTTCGGCCGCCTGGACGGCGGTCAAGGACGGTGCCGAGGATGTCAACGAACGCTGATCTTGAAAGGCTGTGCGAGGTCGCCCGGTCCCTGGGCGCTAGCGGGGCGAGACCGATGGACGCGCGCGGGGTGGTCCTGGACCCCCGGGTCAAGCTCAAGTGCATGGTCCCGGTCTGCGCCAACTACGGCCACAACCTCATGTGCCCGCCCAACGTCATGCCGTTGGACCAGTTCGCCGAGGTCCTGGGCCGCTATAAGCACGCCATCCTCGTTCAGTACCCGATCCCGCTCGACCGGGAGTTCATGAAGGGCGTTGAGGGCAAGAAGTTGGAGGACGTGTACGAGAAAGGAGATTACGCGAAGCGGCTGAGCAGGAGCGAGGTCGAGTTCACGGGCATCCTCAACGAGGTGGAGAAACTGGCCTTGAGCATGGGGTACCGGTTCGCCGCCGCGTTCACCGGCGGGCCCTGCCACCTGTGCGAGGAGTGCGTCGGGCAGAGGTCCGGGGAGAGATGCCGCCATCCCTTCCGCTCCCGGCCGCCAATGGAGGCCATGGGGATCGATGTCTTCCTGACCGCCCAGAACGCCGGCCTGGGCTTCGAGATCCCTCCCCGGGACCACCCGGTGTGGAACGGCCTGGTGCTCATCGACTGATCTGGTGAGCAATGGACGACGTCCTGTTCAAGGAGGTCCAGCGCTTTCGGCAACCCTGGATCCTGGCCCTGCTGCTGGGGGTGGTGGCGATCTATGCCTGGGGTTTCGTGCAGCAGATCGTCCTCGGGGTACCATGGGGGAACAACCCGGCATCCGACGAGCTCATGTGGATCATTCTTGTGTTTATCGGCGCGCTGGTCGCTTTCATCATCTCCATCCGCCTGGAGGTGACGGTGTCCGCTGCCGGGCTTAGCGTCAGGTTCTTTCCCCTCCATCTGAGGCCCCGCCGNNCCCCGCCATTTCGATCGGGGCGAGATCGTGGAGCACCGGCCGATGACATACCATCCGCTTCGAGACTTCGGAGGCTGGGGAATAAGGTACGGGCAGACCGGCTGGGCGTATATCGTCCGGGGTACGGAGGGGGTGCTGGTGCGGACCTCCGGCGGTAAGCAACTGCTCATCGGCTCCCAGAGGGCGGTGGAGCTTGACGCCGCGATCGGCGCGATGCGCGGCAAGGCGAAGTGATTAGGAGAAGAGTGAGGCGCCGTCGAACGGGCTCGAACCGTTGACCTTGTGATGACCGTTCCCGGTTAAGGGATTAACAGTCACACGCTCTACCAGCTGAGCTACGACGGCGTGTAGGCAAGTGAATTACCCACTGGTATTAATCACTATCGCTTCATTCCAGCTGGGACTTGAGCTCCTTGACCGTCCTCTCCATGTCGTCGAGGATGACCTTCAGCTGCTCCATGAACACCTTGAGCTTGTCGGTGGTGACCGCGCCTTCGGGCGAGGGCTTGATCAGGCCCTCCTGCTCCAGGATGCGCAGCGAGTACCTGACCTTGTGCTGCGGATATACCAGGAGCTCGGAGAGGCGGATGATGCCGATGGGTTCGTTGTCCATGATGGCCTTGAGCATCTGGACATGTCTCTGGAGAAGTTCTATCTCGCTCTCTATCTTGCTGGTAAGAACGCTGCTGCCCTTCATGGTGCCCATCCGACCTGTGTGGCGTGATAACAATGGTGCATATTTGATTGTTGCTCGGTCGTTCGTCTGGATGATTCGATGCGTTCCATCGCCCTGCCCGAAGCAAGACCCGCGCTCCTGAAATATCACCTCCTGGAATTCTTGTCCAGGTGCCATCATGACCTCGGACATCGAGAAGTGCCAGGCCTGCGGAAGGAACATCAGCAAGCAGCGCCCCGCGAACCCCGGATCGCCCAAGCCAGGCTATGAGTGCGAGAGATGCCATGAGCGGGTGTGCGGGGACTGCACCGACTGGAACATATCGCAGAAGGGCCAATGGGTGTGCTCAAGGTGCGCGGGGAGGACGGCGCCGCGCAAGAGCGAGTGCGACTGATCCCGCGTGTCTCTCTCGAGGACGGAGCTAGGAGCGCTACCTGGCCGCTCACCGGCCCCCAGAGGCCCCGCCCCCTCCCGAGCGGCCGCCGCCGAAGCCTCCCCCTCTCCCTCCGGCCAGGAGCGCCAGCAGCCACAGCAGCGGCCTCAGGGCCGCGCCCTTGGTGACGATGACCACGACGATGAACACCACCGCGACGATGGCCCACTCCCCCCATGACAGGGG
>DAVH01000049.1 GCA_002508545.1 Methanomassiliicoccus sp. UBA6 | reverse complement strand
GGCGAACGGGAATGTTCGACAGGTCCTGGATACCGCCGTTGACGATGCGGCCACGAGGCGTGAACGGACGCTTCGCATAGTACTGACCACTTGCAGAAGGAATGTCGAGAGCGCTTACGCCCACTTCTTCATTATGCAAGGTCTGGAAGATATACGTCTGTGTCGGCCTCGGCAGACAATCGTTCGCCGCCTGCTGGTCGGCCGCACCCAGAAGTTCGGCACATACCTGGAGTGACCAGTTCGAAACGTCGGTAGCAGTGTAGTTCTTGAAGTCGAGTGTTCGGATCTCACTCGTACGCAACGGTTCATCGATGATGAGCGTATCGCGATAGACTTCCTGTCCACCCGGGGACTGACGGATGACGGCGATGCAGCGCGCCGACGTCATGTCATTCAGACCCACGTTCTGAAGTTGCGCCGTCACAGGAATGGCGACACCGCGGGGATACTTCTGCGGTATGACATTCGGCGAACGGATGCCGCGGATGGCGATGTCATTGTCGTAGGCGATGTTGAATTCCTTCTGATACGTCTGTGTGTATCCGGGAATTGAATACGTCGCCTCCAGACGGTATGCTCCGCCAGGAATCGTCATGAGATTCAGGATGCCGCCGGGGCCGGCGGCCGGGCCTACGGCATTGGTGATCTCGTACTTGTAGAGCCCGGTGGACGTGGCCACGTGGGGCAATATGTTGCTCGCTCCTGCGCGTCCTTCGTAGATCACGGCCGACGACGGCAGAGGACCGACCAGCCGATACGTCAGATTGATATTCTGGCCATTGTTCTGGCGGAACGAAATGGACGGACGCGGATACTCTGGTGTCGAGCCGTCGTAGACGAAGCCGGACTTGAGAATGCGGCGTGGATCGACATCATCCGGGAAGGAGTTCTCGATGCCGGACAGCATACCGATCTTCGTTACCGGACGAATGTTGTACCAGCCCGGATACCACGTGAAGGGTGAGCAATAGTCCGCACCATCGCCTATCTGATAGGCCATGCAGGCGTAGAACGACGGGACCTGCGTGTATTCATACTCCGGCCATACATAGGTATAGCCCGTACGATAGGTACAGATCTCGAAGAGAAGGTGCTTCGTGCCGTCCCACTGGAACGGCGCCGAGAACGGGAACTTCACCCACGTGGTCGTACCAGCGACCGGCGACCATACATAGGCGCCGTTCTCGTAGACCGTCGTGCCGCTGGTGACGACGATCTTGGTGGGCATGATCATGCCGGCACCGAAGTCCTCGGTCATGGCGTTCATGCCGTCGATGCTCTCGGCATCGCCCATGCTGCCGATGAAGTCGAAGCTGGTCTCCTGGGTCACGAAGATGTAGGTGGTGGGGACCGTGACCAGGATCGCGGCGATGATGATCGCAGCGGCATGCTTCACCGAGAACTTCGCCGCCCGGTGGAAGTACCCGTGATTGCCCTCGCCCCTCTTGTGCATCAGCTTCCTGGAGTAGGCCTCGAACCGCTTGCCCGAGGTCGGCCAGAAGGTGCGGTTGCCCACTAGCATGAGGACCGCCGGGACCAGGGTCAGGGCGATGAGCAGGGCGACCACTATGGAGAGGCCGAGCAGGAGCCCCATGGTCTGGACGAAGGTGAACTGGGCGATGGCCATGGCGAAGAACGCGATGATGACTGTCGCTCCCGAGGTGACTATGGACTCCCCGGCCCAGGTGACGGCCGTGTGCACCGCCTGCTCGCGCGTCGCTCCCTTGATCCTCTCCTCGCGATAGCGGGAGATGATGAATATGGAGTAGTCGGTGCCGACCCCCATGAGGACCGCGAACAGCATTATGGTGACCGTGTAGTTGATCTGGGCCAAGGTCGACCCGATGACGAAGACCAGGGCCTGGCTGATGCCGATGGCCACACCGACCGCACCGAGCGGAAGGAACTGGCCGACCACCGTGCGGTACATGATGCCCATGAGCACGATGATGATGGCGATGGTGATCGGCTCGATCATGGCCATGTCCTTCTCGGAGCTGGCCTGCATGTCCGCGGAGATCGCCGCATCGCCGGTGACGTAGGTGGTGATGCTCGCTCCGGTGCTCTCCTTGAGCGACTCAATATCAGAGCGGATGAAGTTGACGTTGTCCATCAGGGGCTTGTCGCCGTTCTCCTCGGTGAAGTCGGAGGCCACGCTGAAGCTCACGATGAGCAGCATGCTCCGGTTGTCCGAGGACATGAAGTTGGAGGCGAGCTGCGCCGGCACCGGGACGGGATAGGTCGCCAGGGTCCCGTTCTCGACGACCGAGCGGGAGTAGGCGCTGACCACGGCGGCATCATAGCTCGGACCGAGGTCGTAGACCTCCTGCAGGAAGGTCATATTGGTGATCCCGGCAGCGGCGCCGATCATGCCGAGGGTGACCGAACGCGTGTGGACAGGGTCGTTGAAGCTCGTCAGGTCGAAGCTGTCGAGGACCGCCTGCAGCATGAGCTTCATCTGGGCCTGCTCGGCCGGGAGGGAGCTGATGAACCCTGGCCCTACGGCGTTGACGGCAGCGGTCGCCCTTGCGGCCGGATCAGGGATGCTGGCGGTGTTGTTCCAGGCCGCGGCGAACGCGTTGTAGTAGCCGAACGCCATAGCAGAGGTGTTGGCGTCCGCGTGCGCATCGGCAAGATAATCGCTCAGGACCTGGCTTGTCGCGGCGTAGGCCGCGGCGTCGGAGCCCGTCTCCCCCCAGGCCGCGGCATGGATCGCCGGCGTGCCCCATAGCAGGTACGCAGCGAAGGTGATGTTCTCTTCGGCCGGCCTCATGCTGCCGCCCAGCAGCGGGATGCTCTTGTCCAGAACGTAGTCGGAGTAGAACGAGTATATCGAGCTGGCGCCTTCCACGTACCTCAGGTCCTGTGATCCGCGCACGCGTTCCTCCAGCTTGAGCACGAAGTCCCGGGAGGAGGCATCGGTCATGTCATCGGCCTGCAACAGGACGATGAGCGTGCCATTGGCCTCGGAGCCTTGGAACTGCTCCGAGATGATCTTGGCCGCCTGCATGGATTCGTATCCGTCGCCGGTGCCGAAGTCGGTCTTGTACTCCACCGCCTCGTTGACCTGCAGTATCGCCGGCACCGACAGCAGCAGTGCTGCGATCCAGACGACCACGATGAGCTTGTAGTGCTTGGTCACACCACTGGCAATCCTCTCGAATATCATTGTCTCCCCATCCTTCTAAGTAAGGTGGGAAGCCAAATGAGCCAAAGTTAATAAGTTTGTTGTCATTGGTGCAGTGACATGACAGAGCTGATCGATCACCTGATGAGACTGGGGCTGAGCGAGTATGAGGCCCGAGCATATGTCGCCACTGTCATCCTGGGAGAGGGCACGGTCAAGGAGATAAGCGTGGAGAGCGGGGTGCCCCGCTCCCGGGCCTATGATGTCATGGAGCGCTTGGCGGAGAGGGGCTTCGTTCAGGTCGGAAACTCAAACCCCATCTGCTACCGGGCGAACGAACCCCTGGTCGCGTCCAACCATCTCATGGAGGAGATCAGGCGGGCCAATGATGAGATCGTCCGGGAGCTGAGCGAGCTCGGGCGGAGGGCGGAGAAGGCGCAGAACCCCATATGGACCCTCATGGGGGAGTGGGCCATCGATCACAAGATCACCGAGCTGCTGTCCTCGGCCAAGAGCAGCATCGTGCTCATATGCTTCAGCAATAGCCACCTCCTCCGGTACGCCAAGCTCCTGAAGGAGAGGTCGATGGATATCGAGGTCACCGTGGCCCCGTCCCATGCGCCGGAGAGCTTCGCGGGCCAGCTTGGGAGGACGAAGGTGATGAGGCTGAAGGAAAGCACCCCCCACATACCGGAGATGGACGGGGAGCTTCACGAGAGCGGCTTCCACACCCGGGACGGCAGGTACTGCGTAGAGCTGATCATGCTCATCGACAAGGAGACCACGTTCGTGCTTTCGAAGGAGAACGATGTCCGCCGGGCGATCGTCATCAACGGGACGATCATGAGCCTGTTCGCCCTGGAGACGGTGAACGTGGTCATCAAGAACTCCGAGGAGGTCCGCGCCGGGCCCGGACGGGGCGACCGTCAAGATGGCTTCCCGGTCAAAGGCGACGCGAAAAAGGGCTGATCTCGATTCGACCCGTAATGCCGATACGGCCGCTCACCTGCTCTCTTTGAACGGCTTGCCGCAGTACGGGCAGGCGCTGAGGCTCCGGTTGGTCGTGCGGTCGCAGTTCGGACAGACGATCTCGAGGAACGCGGAGCAGTACGGGCAGCGCGGGATGGTTCTGTGAAGCTCCTTCCTGCAAGCTGGGCACCTGATGAACGCTCCCTTCTCGGCCTTAACCGGCTTCTCAGCCTTCTTGGAACGGCCGAAGAGGCCCAGGACCACCAGAGGCACGGCCACGCCCTTCATGAGGGCGCATTCGTGTGCGAAGATAAAATCCTTAGGCCTTCGTCCACCGTTATCCGCACCGGTATCGCTCGGGGGGCGGAGGGCCGCCGTTCGCTATCGCGTCCCCTCTTCCCCGTCCGCCTCCTTCTGATAGATCCGCTCGCGGACGAACGCTTGCTTGAACCTGTGGGCGGCCTCGCCGACCAGGGTCTCGGTGTTGCCCATCACGAAGTAGCCGCCCTCCCGGAGCGCCGAGTAGAACCTCATGTAGAGGCGTTCCTGCATCTCCCGGGTGAAATATATCACCACGTTGCGGCAGAGGATCATGTCGAAATGGGAGCCGGCGGTGCCGGTGAACAGGTCGATGTTGCGGAACCTGACCATGTCCTTGATCTCCTGGCAGAGGCGGTAGCTGCCGTTGTCCGGAACGAAGTACCTCTCCAGGTAGGCCCGCGGTACGTTGACCACTTGGCGCGGGAGGTAGACGGCCTCCTGGGCGCTCTGCAGCACCTCCTCGTCGATGTCCGAGCCCACGATGGTGAGCGAGAAGTTGTCGAACTCCTCGCCCAGCAGCTCCCGGAGAAGGATGCAGATCGAGTACGGCTCCTCGCCGCTGGAGCATCCCGCGCTCCACACGCGGATCGACGCCTCCCCCCTGGTCACCTTCCGGTAGATGAGCATCGGCAGGACCGCTTCCTCCAGGGCCTTGAAGACCGCATGATCGCGGAAGAACTGGGTCACGTTGATGGTCAGGTCTCGCAGGAGCTCGTCGTACTCCCCGGGGTCGCTCTTCAGAAGGCTGATATAATCTCCGTAGGTGCGCGCCCCCCGATCCCGCATCCGGACCGCGAGCCGCCGCTGAAGGTAGCTGTCCTTGTAGTGGTTGCAATCGAGGGATAGCTGCTCCCCTATCAAGCGCTTCAGGTCCAGGAAGCCCCTGTCAGTGCAAACCTTGTCCATGGCCGATGCGGCCCATGAGGTGGTGGAAATAAATAGCTTGGCGGGTGGGTCCGCTCCCTGCGACCGTGGATAAGCGCTCTATCGTTCTAGAATTCTGATATTTATGAAAACTTAGGGGCGGAACGATGCCGCGGTGCGCAACATCATCTATACCTGCCGTTCGCTCCCGCCGGACGCCATATAATCTGGACGATACGTCAGTAAGCACTGTCTGCTCGGCCTCCGGGCGGCTGCCCAAAGCCGAAAAGCGGCCGATCGAGCGCTCTCATTTATCTAGAATCTTATAATCAATTTCGATAGTGGTCCATTGTTTGTATAAATATATTCATATTTTTTACTCGAAGATAATTATTCCATCTTATGGTTGGAATCTGGCATAAAAGGGAGAAATATCATGAGACAGGGTTCCAAGGAGATGTTCGACGAGGAGATAATCGCGAGCCTGCCAGTTGCAGCTTACATCACTGATGCAGGATGGAAGATCGTTCACTTCAATGATGCCGCGGCCGAGCTGACCGGGTTGAGCGCCAAGGACGCCATGGGAATGAGGGTCCGTGATGTTTTCAACGGAGCCATCGGGAAGAAGGGATGCAAGGTCATCGACGCGGTGTCCTCCGGCCGATCCATCGAGGTAAAGGATATCGTTTTCGTCAACAACGATGATGTGAAGCAGACCGTGACCGTGTCCGCACGGCCGAACATTGATGCCTCCGGCAACGTGGTCGGGAGCGTGGGGTTCGTGATGCCCCAATCCTCGGCCGGCGACGGCGCCCTGGCGTTCCTGCAGGGCATCCCCAGCCCGGTGATGGCCATCGACCGGGAGCTTAAGGTCACCTTCATGAACAACGCCGCCCTCAAGATGGTCGGCAAGAATCTAGACCAGGTGGTCGGCACGCCCTGCCACCTGCTAATGAACACCGACCACTGCAAGAGCGGAAACTGCGTCGTGCGCAAGACCCTCATCGAGGAGCGCGCCTTCACCGGGGACACGGTATCTCACCTGCCATCGGGCGACCTGCCGATCAGGTGCTCGGTCGCCCCGGTCAAGGACGAGAGCGGCAAGGTGGTCGGCGCCATCGAGCTCATCACCGACATCAGCAAGGAAACGGAGATCACCAAGGCGGTGCGCCGCCTCACCGAAGAAGTGCACGCTGGCCACCTCAAGGCAAGGCTGGACGCCTCCAAGTTCGAGGGCAACTACAAGAGCATCGTCGACGGGACCAACGAGACCATCGACTCGCTCAACGAGCTCCTGAGGGTCACGATGGACCAGTTCGGCCACATAGCCCAGGGAGACCTGTCCCACAGCTTCGACCTGGAGGCGAAGGGAGACCTGGTAAGCTTGAGGGACAACCTTGACCTCTTCCGCAGCTCCATCAAGGCGCTGGTCGACGACACGAAGGCCCTGAACGACGCGGCCGCCAACGGCGACTTCAGCAAGAGGGCCGACCCCTCCCGCCACCAGGGCGAGTTCGCGAACGTGGTGTCCGGGTTCAACAAGACCCTCGACCTGGTCGTGGAGAAGACATTCTGGTACGAGCAGATACTCGATGCCCTGCCCTTCCCCCTGTCGGTCACCGACCCCGAGATGAGGATGACCTATCTGAACAAGGCGTCCCTGGACATTCTCAAGAGGCCCAAGAGCGAGCTGCTCGGTCTGAACTGCCAGGCCTGGAACGGACAGGTGTGCGGCACCAAGGACTGCGGCATCGTTCGTCTGAAGCACGGGCAGAGCAGGACCATGGCCGAGCGCAACGGGAAGACCAACCAGATCGACGTGTCCTACCTGAAGAACGCCAAGGGGGAGGTGATCGGTCATGTCGAGATCCTGCAGGACGTCACCAAGGCCATGCGCAAGATAAGGTACGACAAGCACGAGGTGGAGCGGATCGCCAGGGGACTGGAGATGCTCGCCGTCGGGGACCTGTCCTTCGACACCACCGTGGCCGAGGCCGACGAGTACACCCAGGAGAGCAGGGCGTCGTTCCAGCAGATCATGGACAACATGATCAAGGCGCGCGAGGCCATCCGGGCGCTCATCAAGGACACCAATGCCCTGTCCCGGGCCGCCATCCAGGGCCGCCTGGACGAGCGGGTCAGCTCCGAGAACCACGGAGGCAACTACAAGATGATCGTCGATGGGATCAACCACATCCTCGACTCCGTGGTCGGCAACTTCGAATCCATCCCCACGCCGATCCAGTTCATGGATAAGGACCTGCGCATCATGTACATCAACGAGGCCGGGGCCAAGCTCTTGGGCAAGAGCAAGAAGGAGCTTGTGGGCCTGAAGTGCGCGGACCTGTGGAACACCTCCAAGTGCCGGACCACCGCCTGCCCGTGCAGCGAGGCCATGCGCATCAAGGGCGTGTACACCTGCGAGAACGACTGCGTGGTGGGCGGCAACCGCATGGACATCTTCTGCGCCGGGGCGCCGCTGCTGAGCGACAACGGAGAGGTCATCGGGTCGTTCGAGTTCGTGACCGATCAGACCAACATCAAGCAGATGGCCAGGAAGTCGCAGAAGATCTCCAACTACCAGGTTGAATCAGCTAACTTGATCAAGGGCGTGCTGGAGCAGATGGCCGAGGGAGACCTTACCGCGGCGACGGAGCTTCCGGAGTGCGACGCGGACACCCAGGAGGCGTACGAGCTCTTCGAGGAGCTTCACCTCGCCATACGCCAGTTCAAGGAAGCCGTGCTCCAGCTGCTGACCGAGGTCAACAACTCCGTGGACATGGTCTCCTCGACCTCACAGGAGCTGGCGTCCTCGGCAGAGGAGATGAACGCTTCGACCGAGCAGGTCAGCGCGGCCATCCAGCAGATCTCGAGGGGCGCGCAGAACCAGGCCGCCCAGGTCGACGAGACCGCCAAGGTCATGGCGGAGATGGCATCCTCGGTGGAGATGGTCTCCGAGAAGTCCGAGTCGGCCCGTTCCGCCGCGGCCTTCGCCAGCGAGGGCGCCATGAAGGGGAAGGGGACCGTGGAAGCGACGATCAAGAAGATGCAGGAGATCGCCAAGGTCGTCGACGAGTCCGCGAAGGTCATCGCCGTACTCGGCAAGCGCTCGGAGGAGATCGGCGAGATAGTCGATGTCATAACCAACATCTCCGATCAGACGAACCTGCTGGCGCTGAACGCCGCGATCGAGGCCGCCCGCGCCGGCGNNGCGGCTTCGCCGTGGTGGCGGAAGAGGTCAAGAACCTCGCCGAGGATTCCAGGGAAGCTGCCGAGCGCATCGCCAAGATGATCAAGGAGGTGCAGCAGGAGACCTCGAAGGCGGTGGAAGCTATGCACCGCGGCACCAAGGAGGCGGCCGAGGGCATGGAGATGGTCGACAACACCGGGAAGGCCTTCTCCGAGATCTCGAGCGCCATCGCCCGCACCGCCGACGAGGCAAGCGATATCGCGCAGTTCATGCTCAAGCAGAAGGACGGAGCCCAGCGTGCGGCGAAGTCCGTTGACGGCATTGCCTCCATCGCCGAGGAGACCGCCTCCTCCGCCGAGGAGTCCGCGTCATCGACCGAGGAGCTTACCGCGTCGATGGAGGACCTGACCGCCAGGGCGCAGACGCTCAGCGAGATGGCCGTGAACCTGCAGAGGGTCGCGGAGCGGTTCAAGATAAGCGATGAGGAGGAGCGGATCGAGGAGCGGCCCAAGCCCGCCGCCAAGCCTGCCCCGAAAACCGCGTCCAAGCCCGCTCCCAAGGCCGCCGCGCCGGCCAGGGGCAAGCCGAACGTGCCGGTCAAGGTGAAGGAAGCTCTGGCCAAGCGAGGCATAGAGGCGAACTGAGGTCTCACCATGGCTCGCAGACGCGCTAAGGTCGAGCTCACCGGGGACGTCGAGCAGATCGTGTCCTTCCGGCTGGGGAAGGAGACCTTCGCCATCGTGGTCTCCCAGGTCCGCGAGATACGTAAGGTCGAGGACATAACCAAGGTCCCGAAGCTCCCGCCGTACATCGAGGGAGTGATGAACCTGCGCGGCCAGATCACCACCGTCATCGACCTCAAGAAGCGGCTGAACATCGCTTCCGAGGGTCCGTCCCGCTCGGCCCAGTCGCGGATCATCGTGGCCGAGGTGGGGGACAACCAGCTGGGGATAATCGTGGACGCGGTCGAGGACGTCATGCGGGTGCCCAAGGAGAGCATCTCCCTGCCGCCCAAGACCATCTCGGGGGCCGAATCGTCGGCCCTCACCGGCATCAGCAAGCTGCCGGACAAGCTGATCATGATGCTCGACCTGCAAAAGGTGATCAACGGTGCGGAGATCGCGCGGCCGGGCAGGAACGAGGCCTCGTTCAGAGGCCAGCCAGAAGAGATGAACACAGCAGAGGTATCGAGATGAGCAACCAGAAGAGGGTCCTGGTCGTCGACGACTCCATGGTGATGAGGGCGATGATCAGCGACATATTGACCAAGGGTGGGTACCAGGTCGTCGGCCAGGCGAAGAACGGCAAGGAGGCGGTCGAGCAGTACACCAAGCTGAACCCCGACCTTGTCACCATGGACATCATCATGCCCGGGGAGCACGGGACCGACGTGGTGAAGAAGATCGTCGAAGTGGACAAGGATGCCCGCATCATCATCGTCAGCGGCCTGAACCAGAAGAGCCTGGTCATGCAGGCGCTGGACAACGGCGCGCGGGACTTCCTGGTAAAGCCATTCGAGAACGCGGAGCTGCTGGAAGCGGCCCACAAGACGGCGAGATGAGCTAGTGTTCAAGATCAAGGTGCTGGTGGTGGACGATTCCATCGTGATGCGCCGCATCATCACTGACATGCTCTCCAAGGACGGGGAGATCGAGGTGGTGGGCTCGGCACGCAACGGGGTGGAGGCGCTGGAAAAGATCCGGCAGCTGAACCCCGACGTGGTCACCATGGACATCGAGATGCCCGTCATGGACGGGCTCACCGCTCTCCAGCACATCATGGCCGAGTCCCCACGGGCGGTGGTGATGCTCAGCTCCATGGACAAGCGGCAGGCGGATATCGCCCTCAAGAGCCTGGACCTCGGAGCGGTCGACTTCATTCCCAAGACCGCCGGGTCGCTGTCCCTTGATCTGGAGAAGGACAGCGAGGGGATCATCGCCAAGATCAAGTCGGCGGCCAAGGCCAAGATCGTGCCCCGCCGGGCGCCTGGATCGGTGCAACCGACCCGCATGCTGACGCTGAGCGGCGACTGGATCGTGGTCATCGGCTCGTCGACCGGGGGGCCGAAAGCTCTCCCGGAGGTGCTGTCCCGCCTCCCCGCCAACCTGCCNNGGCCGCCGTGCTGGTGGTGCAGCACATGCCTGAGGGCTTCACCCGCTCCTTCGCCGAGCGGCTGAACTGGGTATCGGCGCTGGAGGTCAAGGAGGCCGAGGACGGGGAGGAGATCAAGAAGGGCAAGGTCTACATCGCCCAGGGGAACAAGCACCTGGTGCTGAAGGGCAACCGCCTGCTCCTGGACGACGGCCCCAGGGTGAACTTCGTCCGCCCGGCGGTGGACGTCCTCATGAACAGCGTCGCGCCTCAGTACGGTCCGCGCACCGTAGGCGTGGTGCTCACCGGCATGGGCTCGGACGGCGCGGCGGGAATGCAGCTCATCAAGAAGNNCTGCGTGGTGTACGGCATGCCCAAGGCAGTGGTCGACCTCAACGCGGCCGACCGCATAGTGCCCCTCGAGGACGTCGCTCAGGCCATCACGATAATGATCAGCACGGGGATGTGAAGATGGACAATTCACAGTATCTCGATGTTTTCATAGAGGAGTCCAGGGAGAACCTCCAGTCCCTGAACAGCATGCTCCTGTCAATGGAGGAGAAAGGCTTCAACGAGGGGAGCATGAACGAGGCCTTCCGCGCCATGCACACCATCAAGGGCACGGCGGGGGTCATCGGCATCCCTCCGATCCAGGAGCTAGCGCACGTGCTGGAGGACCTCTTCGACGTCCTGCGCAAGAGGGGAGAGAT
Source organism: Methanomassiliicoccus sp. UBA6 (assembly GCA_002508545.1). GTDB lineage: Archaea > Thermoplasmatota > Thermoplasmata > Methanomassiliicoccales > Methanomassiliicoccaceae > UBA6. The sequence goes on along the minus strand of DAVH01000049.1, from coordinate 80,366 downwards.
CCCCGACCGCTCGGTGACCGAGCTCCTTTTCACCGGCGTGGACAGGATCGAGCGCATGCTCGACGAGCTGGAGGTCTCCGGAAGCGTTCAGAGCTCCATCAAGGACCTCGCGGCCCGCATCAAGGCGGCGGTCGAGGCCCCCGCTCCGCCCGTGCCGGCGAGCAGCGGATCGGCGGACGCCGGGGGCGAGGAGGAGATCACCATCGAGCCGGAGGAGCTGGAGCGGATGGTGGAGGTGCTTCCCGAGGGAGCCAGGATGGTGATCATGAGCATCACCTGGACCCCCAACCTGAAGTTCAAGGAGGGCCGGGCGTACCAGGTCTCCAAGGCCCTCGCGCCCCTGAGCTCGCTCCTGGCCTCATCCCCGGACATGGCCGAGGTGTCCGATGCCGACGAGGGCTTGATCCTCGTGCTCGGCACCACCTCCGCCGACGACGAGCTGCTGACCCCGGTCCGCGGCGTGACCGGCGTGGCCGAAGTGAAGCTGCATCCGGTCGCCCTGCCCGGCCGTGACCCGTCGCCCGCGGCCCCCGCGGCACCGGCCGAAGCTCCCTCGGAGAAGCGCTCCGAGCCCCCGGCGGAGGCGCCGGAGCATGCCGTGGAGAACGGGGAGGGCGAGGAGAAGCGCGCGGCGCTGACCAACAGCTCCTCCATCCGGGTGAAGAGCAAGCTGCTGGACAAGCTCCTCGACCTGGTCGGGGAGATCATGATCAACAACATCCGCATCAACCAGATAGCGAACGACCTGAAGAACCGCGAGCTGAAGCAGACCCTCCAGAACAACTCCCGGCTGATGGGGGAGATGCAGGACATCGTTCTGCGGACCCGCATGGTCCAGGTGGACTTCATCTTCAAGCGGTTCCCCCGCATCGTGCGGGACCTCGCCCTGGCCAATGGCAAGGAGGTCGACTTCATCATGCGGGGCACGGACATCGAGATCGACCGCAGCCTGCTGGACGACATCGGTGATTCGCTGGTCCATCTGCTGAGGAACGCGGTCGACCATGGCATCGAGTCGAAGGAGGAGCGCGTGGCGAAGGGCAAGAACCCCCGCGGCACCATCATCCTGTCGGCGTTCCAGGAGCAGAGCAATATCATCATCACGGTGGAGGACGACGGCAGGGGCCTGGACCTCGAGAAGATCGTTTCCAAGGCGATCGGCAAAGGTCTGGTGAAACCGGAGGACGTCGCCCGCATGGACGACCGCGCCAAGATGCAGTTCGTGTTCCTCCCCAACTTCAGCACCGCGGAGAAGGTCTCGGACATCTCCGGGCGCGGCGTGGGGATGGACGTGGTCAAGACCAAGATCGAGGGCTTGGGCGGCTTCATCCGCCTGGACTCGACCCTGGGCAAGGGGTGCAAGATCACCCTCAAGCTGCCGCCCAGCATGAGCATCATCCGGGCCATGCTCATCGAGGTGAACGAGGAGAAGTACGCCATCCCCCTGGAGAACGTGCGGGAGACGGTGCGGGTGCCCATGAGCGCCATCCACGCGGTCATCGACCGCGGCATGTTCCAGCTGCGCGACGAGGTGCTGCCGGTGCTAAACATACGTTCGGAGTTCGGATCGCCTGATGGCTCGGTCGATGAGATGCCGGCCGTCATCGTGGAGAAGAACGACAGCCGTGCCTGTCTGCTCGTGTCCCGTCTCATCGGGCAGCAGGAGATCGTGGTCAAGAACCTGGGGAAGGACCTCCGCCAGACCGGATACTTCTCTGGAGCGACCATCCTGGGAGATGGGAAAGTGGCAATGATACTGGATGTGGGGGCTTTCACATGAGCTCAGAGATAGTGAACGAGTTGGACGAACTGCAGATGGATGCTCTCAGGGAGATAGGCAATGTCGGGGCCTCCCACGCCTCCACCGCCCTCACCCAGCTGGTCAAGACGGACATCTTGATCGACGTGACCGAGTGCCGCGTGATGCCGATGCCCGCGCTGCCCAACCGCTTCGGCGAGCTGGGTAGCCTGTTCGCCACCCTCAAGATCAACATCGACTCCGCGGGCAGCTGCATCTACATGGTGTTCCCCGGAGATGTGGCCACGTACCTGTCCGACCTGCTGCTGTCCCGCCCTCATAAGCCCGGGAGGCCGATGACCGAGCAGGACCGCGAGGTCCTGGTGGAGATGGGCGACATCTGCATCCGGCGGTACCTCGTGCCCATCGCCAAGTTCCTATCCATCGAGATCATCCCCAACTCTCCTGTGGTCTCCATCGACCGCATCACCGACCGCATGAAGTTCCCGGCGCTCATCAGCCCCCTGCGCAGCTCCAGCGTGGTCAGGGTGGAGACCAACTTCGTGGACACCAAGAAGCGGTTCCAGGGCGCCATCATATTCGCCCCCGGGAAGAACATCCAGGCGCTGACCTTCAAGCGCTTCGGCGTGGATGCCGAATCGCAGGCCGCCATGATGTCGAAGTTCGGGCTGTGAGGCGATGAGCATGTACGCGCTCTCCGCTGAACCGGACCCCTTCCTCGTGGACGGGCTCCGGGAGATGGGCAACATCGGCGCCGCTCACGCCACCACCGCGCTGTCGGCGCTGATCAACGAGGACATCGTGGTCGAGGTCTCGGAGCACTACTTCTGCCCGACCTGCAAGCTTCCCGAGGTGCTCGACGACCCGGAGCAGCGGGTCGTGGGGGTGTTCCTGGAGACCCACGGGGCCGGGACGGGCGGCATCATGCTGATGTTCTCCCTGGACATGGCCACCGCCCTGGTGGACATGCTGCTCTCGCGGCCGCACTCCGTCCGGGAGCTGGACGAGCTGGACCGCGATGCCATCTGCGAGGTGGGCAACATCTGCGCCTCCGCCTATCTTAACGCCGTGGCCAAGTTCTGCGGGTTGACCATAGTGCCCTCCCCGCNNCCGGCGGCCATGGCCGAGGCCGAATCCGACGAGCTGATGGTCATCAAGACCCAGTTCGTCTACGACGACGCGGTGTGCTTCGGGTTCATGCTGTACCTGCCGGACCGCGAGACGATACGACTGCTCGGTGAGAAGTTCAAGACAGTGTGAGCCCTGATGGATTCTAGGATCGAGTTCGGGGGCTCTGCCCTACGGTCAGCAGCCGTACGCGCGGCCGACGCGACCGCCTCCGCGCACCTGCTGTACGAGGACAGCGTGGTAGGGGTCGGCGAGTACAAGGTCATCCGCAGCCCCGGCAGGCTCACCTGCATCGGCCTGGGTTCCTGCGTGGGCATCGCGATCTATGATCTTCGGGCGGGCATCGGCGGGGTCGCCCATGCCATGCTCCCCCGGTACGAGGAGGGACGGGACAAGATCAACGCCTCCAAGTACGCCGACTCGGCGATCATGATCATGGTCGACGAGCTGCTGGAGATGGGGGCTCAGAGATGCCACCTGCGGGCCAAGATGGCCGGCGGGGCGCAGATGTTCTCGTTCATATCATCGGACATGCTGAACATCGGGCTGAGGAACTCGGAGTCCGCCCGGGCCACCCTGAAGGGGGAAAACATCCCCTTGCTGGCCGAGGACGTCGGAGGCACCAGGGGCCGGACCATCACCTTCGGACCGGGGGACGGGACCTACCGCATCCAGAAGGGCAACGAAGTATCCACGATCTGACGGCGCCAAGACCGGTTCGCTCATCTCTCTTTTTTTCCTACTGTAGTTGGATAGGGAATCTGCTATTGGACCTAAGCGCCTCGCGCTCAACCGCCGCCGAGCAGCCCGCCGATGAGGTACTGGGATATCAGCGAGGACGCGGACGCGATCCAGATGAGAGCGATGAAGTGGACGATCGAGCCGACGATGTGCCCGCCCTTGATCATGGGGAGCATGACCGAGGACAGGATGGCGTGGACGAAGACCACCGCGAAGACCATCATCTCGATGCCCCCGATGTCGAAGTTGGCCGACAGCAGACCGTTGAGGAAGCTTGTGGATGATCCAGCATCATCGATGACCACCGAGGCCATCACCTCGCCCATGTAGTCCACGATCCCGATGGTGATGTACAGCGTGATGGCGAGCGAGATCATCACGCCGTACAGGATGCCGACGAAGGAGGACGCGGTCTGCGACCTCTTCTTCCGGATGCTGAGCACCCGGAACATGTTGTTGCTGATGAACGCGCTGGTCGGTTCGGCCTTGGAGCCGTTCTGGATGCAGGTGACGTACATCTCCCCGAACTTGTCGATCAGGTCGCTGGAGCTCTCAGCGGAGAAATGCCTCCAGGAGTCCATCGCACTGATGTGCAGCGCCAGGCGCTTGGAGAGGTTCTTGACCATGTCGGTCAGCGGCCCGAACGAGTGCATGGCCAGCTTCTTCACGCCGTCGGCCATGGTGGTGCCGCTCACCGCCGACGAGCGGCCCAGGGACCGTATGAACGCGCCGAACAGGTTGTCCCGCTTCTCGATGGCCTTCTCCTCCCTGAGGACCAGGATGCCGGGGAAGAGCGCGGGCAGGAAGATGGTCGAGGCGATGAACATCGGCGGCAGGCCGGAAGGGATCATGATCAACGAGAGCAGTATGATGCCCAGGATCGCTATCAGCAGCGAGGTGAACACGACGCGGTCCTTGTCCGTCACCAGCCCTTTCCTGATCTTCGAAAGGTATCCGAACCAGATGCGGTCCTTGGGCACCTTGGTCTTGAGCAGGTAGATGAAGAACGACTCCAGGGCGGCGAAGCTGAAAACCACGCCGACCATCAGCACTTCGACGGCACCGGCCCCGAACATCGGCATGATGCATACGAACACCGCGGTGAAGATCAGCGAGGTCGTCAGGCCGGTGTAGATCTCCTTGACGAAGTCGAGGTCCTTCAGCGTGCCCTCGGCCCGCAGCATGTACTCGTCCATGATCACGTCGTGCTCGTTCTCCATGAACTTGTCGAGCTTCTCCCCGACGTCCATAGAGTGCGACAGCCGGTTGAAGAAGTTGGCCTCCATCTGGCACGACGTCCGCAGGGCGATGAAGCGGCAGGCCTCGGCGGCCCCCACGCTGTAGTGCTTGACCAGGCGGCAGATCTGCTTGGCGTCCTTGGCCAGCTGGCCGTACTCCTTCTTGTTCGACAGGATGTAGAACACGCTCTCGAACGGCATGTCCGATGTCGACAGAGCGGCCATGGTGGTGACGAACATGGGCATGTTCTGCTCCACCTCCACCTTGCGCTTAGAGGTGTACACCGCCGGGAGCATGAACACCACGAAGATGCCGAAGACGGGGACGATGTACAGGACGATGAGCAGCATCCCCTGCACGTAGGGAGCGAGGAGGATCGTCAGCAGCGTCGGGACGACGATGCCCAGCACCACCACGGACACCATGATGAGCTTGTAATAGGTCTCCTCCTTCATCCGAAGGTCGCGAAGCCAGACATCCCTGTTCATGGCGCCTCACACCGTGAACGGAAGGGAGTTCGGCCCGTTCTCGTAGTAATCGCTCAGGATCTTGTTGACCTCGTGGTAGCCGGTGATGTCCAGCTCGATCATCTTTCGGATGATCTTCTCCCGCTGCCGGAGGTCCTTGTAGACGTCCTTGGGCTCAGAGTAGCCGTGCTCCAGGGCGATCCTCTTCTCCAGGATGTAGGAGTTGTTGTTGCCGCGGAAGTAGAGGTTGTCGGTAGCGGAGTCCCACTTGAACACGTTCCGGCTGAGCACTCCGCCCGCTTCCTTGTTGTAGCCGATAAACTCTTCCACGCCAATTACTCGCCTCAAGAACCGGCGGTTCACGTTCACCGCCGACTGGAAGATGATGACGTTGACGTTGTCGATGAACGACATGGGGATGTTGATCGGCTGGCCGGTCATCCTCTGGATGAACTTGGTGGCGTTGGACGCGTGGAAGGTCGCCAGGACGGGAATGCCGGTCTGCATGCACTGGAAGGCGACACGGCCCTCCTCGCCTCTGATCTCACCGATGACGATGTAGTCCGGACGGGAACGCAGCGCAGCCCGCAGGAGATCGAACATCGTGACCCTGGAGTCCTCCGGACCGGACTCACGGGTCACGCACCTCTGCCATCCTTTCTGGGGAGGCTTGACCTCGGGAGTGTCCTCGACCGAGTAGATCTTGCCGCGGTGGTCGATGAAGCACAGCAGCGCGTTGAGCGCGGTGGTCTTCCCGGACGCGGTCTCCCCGGCCAGGATGATGTTCATCTTGTTCTCCAGGCACATCCAGACGTAGGCCACGAACTCCGCCGAGAAGGTGCCCCACTTGATCAGCTGGATCGGGGAGATGGGCTCGGCCGCGAACTTGCGGATGGTGAACGACGAGCCGCGGGCGCTGACGTCGGTCGAGTAGATCATGTTGATACGGGATCCGTCGGGCAGCGTGCCGTCGACGATGGGCTTGGACGCGCTCACCGGGCGGCCCATGCGCTCGGACATGGAGATGAAGAACTCGTTGAGCGTCACCTCGTCATCGAACCTGATGTTCGTCTCCAGCCCGTACTGGAACGCCTTGTGGGAGACGCGCACGCGCGACGTCCCGATGAGGTGGATATCCTCGATGTACGGGTCCATGATCAGCGGCTCGATTACCCCGTAGCCGACGATGTCCCGGTTGATGTAGTACTTCAGCAGGTCGTGCTCCCTCTGCGACAGAACGACCTTGCCGCTCTTCTTCTTCCGCTTGAGCTTCCCGTCGGAGACCTCCACCGACAGGTCGAAGAGCTTCTCCAGGATGCGGACGAGGTCCTCTTTGGTCTCCACCGATTCCTCGGCGCTCGCTTTCTCGAGGATAAGCTCCTTGATCTTCCGCAGCTTCTCCTTCTGCTCTAAGTTCAGCTTCGCTTCGATGGAGATGTACCTCGAGTGAAGCGCGTCGATGTGGATGTATCCGCCGCCGATCTTGTAGATGATGTTCGCGCTTGTGGGATCGAGGATGGCGTTCTTCCTGATGTCCGCGAGGTCCTTCACCGACAGGTTCTCGAAGTACCTCGGCATGGTGTTGGTCGTTTTCCGGAGCTCCTCTATGTACTCCCGGATGTTCGCGTCACGGGCCATCTCGTTGGCGAGCTCCGGCGATATGATCGCCATTAACCGGACACCTCGGTGATCTCGATGACCAGGCCGATGCCCGGCTCGATGCGGATCCTCATCATGTCGTCCACCCTACGCTTGGCCCGCTGGTACCGCAGGGTATGGACCGTCCGGACCATCTCCTGGCCGGACGCCTTCATCTTGATGCTCAGGTAGATGTCCACAGCCTGGCGGAGGGGGTCCGCGGCCTTGCAGCTCTCGTCCGCGGTCATGATGATGGTCTTCTCCAGCTTCATCTGCTTCTTGAAGAAACCCATCAGCCGGATGCAGTTGGCCTCGGTGAGCGAGTCCTTGGTCAGCGTGGTCAGGGAGTCGATGAACAGGACATCGTTATTGTACAGCTGGGGCGAGGCCATCAGCTTCTCCAGGAAGTCCCCTCGCGACCTCGAGCGGCCGAGCAGCGGGTACACCGGGAAGTAGCTGAGCTTGCCGTTTATCAGGCTCCTGTCGATCTTGTAGTCGAGGGAGTACATCTGGTCGATGAAGTCCCTGAGCGTCAGCTCGGTGGAAACGAAGGTGGCGGAATGGCCGTTCTCGAGAAGGCCGTATAACAGGCGCTGGCACAACGCGCTGCGGCCGGAGCCTTCAGCGCCCTCGATGAGCATGGTGGACCCGCGCGGCAGCCCGCCGCCCATCCGGACCGCGAGCTCGTCCTGCTTCAGGTTGATCCCGAACAGATCGTGGCGCGCCGCCCTGCTATTTCCGGAGCCTTCACTCATCCTCTGCTCTCCTCCTCGTTCTCGCTAGGCTCAGCTAAAGCCTGAAATCCAGAGTGTCCGAGACTCCGTTGCCCAATATGGCCTTTGCCGTGTGATCCCCCTCTTCCAGCACTATCGTGGCGGTGACCTCGAGCACCTCTCCGGTGACCCAGTTATTGCTCGAGCCGATCAGATCGGCGTCGAACTCCACGTACTGCCCATCGATGAATAGTATCAGATTATTGTAGCTCTGCGCGACTTCCCCGGTGTTCTTGATGTACAGCGTGATGACCCCGTCCTCGTACGGCACGTGTCTCGGGTCATTGGCGAACACGATCGATGACCCCATCTCTGAAACCGCGGTATTGGCCTTAGTTTTCATCTCATCTGCCATCAGGCCAGTGATGGCTATGATGGTGCCAGCAATGGAGACGGCAACAAGGATCGACGCGATGAAGAATATCATCTGGGTTACTGATGCGTCTGAGGCCATGTAATCCCCTAATCGTACGCCGATGCTCCGTTGGCGGTCAGGACCTTGACCGTCGCTCCGTTCAGCTCTCCATCCAAGCTTATGGTCAGGACCTCGCCTGGCATCCACAGTTTGGTGTTGGTGCGCCCATCGATGCTCATCGATGTGATCCGTTCGTTGCTGATGGCCCCGTTGATGAACACATCCATCTTGTTAGTTGTCAGCGTGAACTCGCCGCCGTTAACCACCGTTACCGTACCGTTCTGCCGGTCGATGGAGGTTATTGCGATGCTCGTACGCATCGCTTCCTCTGCCCGTTCCGAGCTCGTTCTCTGCGCCTCAAGCATCGAATGCTGAACTTCGTCAAGGGTGCCGACGATCGAGGCGAACGAGATCAGGGAGGCGATGAATATGATGGCGGTGGCGATGGACACGCTCATTCCCAATTAGAGACCTCCAAGGCGCTTGAACTCGCCCATCCACAGGTCCAGGGCTTTGACATCGGCTTCCGAGATCTCGTTGCCTACCACCCTCTCGGCGCATATCTTGCCCATTAGGTGATCGATAAGCCTGCGGGTCTGGTCCAGCGCATAGATGTCCTCGTGGGACGCCGCTCTCGTCACGGGCGCGGCCTTCTTGACCGGCTCGAACTTGAAGTCATGCTTGAAGTCGTTAATGCTATCCGAGATAGCAGTTTTCAGGTCCTTCATGATAGGTTCCTCCTGTGATGGCGGGAGCTCTTCCTCCTCGTCCGGCCTGACGATGCGGTCCAGGGGGCCCTCCTCGTCGAACGGTGTTATCACCTCGTGCTCCTTGGCCGCGGTCTCCACCTTGATCTTCGGGGCCTCCGCCTTGGCCGCGGGCTGCTCGAGCTTGATGTCATCGAGGCTCATGGTGAATTCGGCCTTCGCCTCCGCCATCGCCGGTGCTGCCTGGGCCGAAGGTTCTCCTTCGACAAAGGGGTTGTACTGCCTAGAGACTGCCTCGTAGACGTTCAGCAGCGTCCTGATGGACTCGTTGATCTGCGAGAGATCGTTCTTGATGTTGTCCATCTCGCCCTTCATCGCCTTCGTGGTCATGTCGGTCGATTCCATGTGGCTCTTCAGGTCGTTGACGTTCGCTTCCACTTCCTGGAGCTTTTTATCCGTTCTCGGCATGGAATCTGCAAGAAGGCTATCGCCTGCAGCTCCGGGCGTAGAGTCTAGATCGCTGAGCTTGCTCAGCGTGCCCAAACCTCCGCCCAGGCTGCCAAGGGATAGATCTCCACCGCCCAGGCTCCCTCCGTTAAGGTTAAGGGTATCGAACGATGACGGTGCTGCGCTCTCGAGCGTGTCATCCTTGGTCTTCTTCTTGAACGATAGCACAGCTAGGGATGATAGTAATGTAGATAAGAAATTGGAATGTGACGCCATTTATCAAGCCTCCATTTGTATATATTTACTACATGAATTAAATAAAAAAGGGTTTACTGGCTTGTTTAAGCCAGGGTGATGTATCCGCTCGAGTATTGCTCAGGGCTGGTGAAGGTGATCAAGGTCATCTGGCCGTAGGCCGGAGCGATCTTGATGGTCACTAGCTCGTTGTAGCTGATGCCGAGGGGGTACTCATCTGCTTCATTTCCATCCCCCATATATCCATCACTGCAACCGATGGTGATCTTAGCCAGGTCGCCCTGTCCAAGAACCCAGGCAGATAACGATTGGACATCAAGCGTCTTTTCGAAAGCATAGTTGACCGTCCAATCTGCTGGGTCATCCCTTGAATCAGTATCCATCTCTAGGTAACCGCTCTTCGATGCAGTGGTGACAGAGATCATCACATTGTCCATGTTGACGTTCGGGCTGCCAGCAGCAAGCCTGACATATATTGTCAGGTAGTCAACGGTTTTCTTATCGTCAGCAACATGGCCGACGACATCCTGGACGATGAAGCCGGAAGCGACGTTGTTGATCGCCTGGTCACCGGTGCTCTGCGCCTGCTCACGTACCGTGTTGGCGGTGCTGATCAGGACGGACGCAGCTACAGCGGCCACAAGGACCATGGCGATGAAGATGATCATCGTCCCCACGCCCATCTCGGCGCGCTTGTCGTTGCGCATCTTTGCGAACTTCTTGCTCATCATTTCTTAACTCCTCCATTGTTGTCTCGGACCGAGGACCTCGGCCGAGATATGCTACGATGTCAGGACGGACCCATCCACCCATTCTGATATCTTAAGCGATTTTAAACCAGATATAAAATATATAAATTTGGCAATTGTAAAAATCATTCTTGATTCATAGACTAGATAAGAAATATATTATTTAAATAATAATATCGATATGTATTCCTAGAAAGGATAGTCGTCGAATCTATTACTTACCGCCAAAAATGTTCGATTCAACCTAATGAATATTATTATCTGTTACAAATGCTTTGTTGGGGCCATCAACAACTTGTCAATAGCAACTACCTCCCGCTGCACATCACGCAGCCTAAGGTTGCCCCTGCATAGCCTCAGGCCTTGGTTTAATGTCCTCTTGATAGCTGATAACCCACCCTCGGCCGCCCACCGCCGTCCATTGCCGTGAATGAGCCTCCATTACATCTCACCGAGGAAGTGCACTCGCGGACCGCAAGCGGTTGAGTGACCATATTTCCGCATTCCTTAGAGTTGGTGTTCATACGAAATAGCACGGCCGGTTCGATTCGTTCTCATGAAGAACGCCGAAGGACTCTTGCGCTATTACGTGCCGTCTATGATGGCATCGAGCATTCTCCTGTCCATATGTTCAGCCGTATCATCGATAAGCGATGGCAGTTGGCTGGCTTTCCCGACTATCCGTCGGTAGCCATTGCGGCGACGACCGCGCCACTGTCGATGCCGACGGTAGCGTCCAGTGTGACGAGCCCGGGAGGATTATTCTACTCGCGATCAGGACTGTCAATGGACAATAATCCAAGCCAAAAATATTCCCTTAACCATTATATCGTTTCCGCGATTCTTGGACCTGAAGTCAATTTTGGTTGAGCAGAGCAGTGTTCATAGCCAAACATAGGTGGCTTCAGTAAATCGAAGAGTTGTATAGATAACAATCAGAGCGAAGGGATGAAAATCTTTCATTATTTGGAGTGGGTCTGAGATGAGAATTTTACACATAGAGAACACTGCTGGGGTAGCAACATTGCTCTCCAAGGGGCAAAGGGCACTAGGCCATGATTCGGATGTCCTAGAAACCTGGCGTTGCTATTTCGATAATGCTCATGACTTCGAGCACTACTATGAGGGCACATTTTTCCATAAGCTACGTATGATGAGCAAGACTGTGGAACTGGCCAAGAAATATGATGTCGTACACATTCACTCAGGTATAGCCCGAAATCGCATAGACTATGCATTGATTAAAAAAATCCTCGGGAAGCCACTTATTGTTCACTATCATGGCTCTGAGACTAGATTGGGTTATGGGATGCGCCACCAAAAGCTCGCGGACGTCAAGATTGTAGCCACCCCCGATTTGCTCAGCTATCACCCTGACGCAGTATTCATCCCAAATCCTATGGAACCTATGGACGCCTCTTGGCCTGATGGAGATCTGAGGTTCCTCCATCTCCCCAGCGTTCGGTCGAAGAAAGGTACAGAACATATCCTCCGTGCAATCGAAAATCTGTCGGTCGAAGGTCGCAAGGTAAACTTCGTATTGAGAGAACACATCCCCCACGATCAAGCGCTGAGGGAGATTGCCCAGGCGAATGTGATCATCGATCAAGTGTCCTCACAGGTTGATGGGGCCCCGGCTGGCCTCCTAGGCATGGTATCTCTGGAAGGAATGGCATTGGCTAAGGCCGTAGTGAACTCCATGAGCATGGATTCTAATGGCTATGGTCGCTTTTACCCGCAAGGTTATCCTGGAATCTTCGGGGACGAACGAACAATCAAGGATGTTATCGTATCTCTGTTGGACGATCCCGGGGAAGCACGGCAGAGAGGTGAAAAGGGTAGGCAATGGATTTCAGAACACCTGAATCTTCAAATCATAGCAAGACAGCACCTAAGGATTTACGAGCGTGTGTTGAATGAGGATCCTCAAAGCCCCCATTCATCCTAGGCTCATCGAACTTACTGAGCAAGAAAACAAATCATATGAGCAGTAGATTGCTTGTAAATGGCAATCATCGACGTAACATCGAGCCAATAACCATCTTAATTGGTGTGAGATCTCCATCGGTCAATATACCTCGAAGGATAATGGTCCCTTTAATCGACTTGAGCTTGTGAGATTGGGAAGACTGTGTCCTTTGCATTGTTGCCGGTGCCGCCCTTTCACATATTATATCAAGCAATTTATGGGGGACGGCAATAGTAGAATTTTGATAACTAGTATTCAGAATTGTTAGGTACGAAGAGAGGACGAGGGCATGAACGCCAAGGGATTTTGACAGTACAGTGTCCAGGACTTAAAATATATCCAATATTAGGAAGCCGGTACTAACAATGATTGCGATGATAAGGATTGCATCAACTATTAGGAGTATGCTTCTTAACTTCATCAAATTAATATTCGATGATCTTATTAATAATACTTTCAATAGCTCGAGCTTGAAAAAAATGGATTCACCTAACGATGACCACGGTACACGGGGCGTTCTTCATGATGGCCTCCGTGGTGCTAGTGCCGAGCAGCTTGGACACTCCTGTCTTCTCTCCCGGCGAGCCGATGATCAGCGCGTTGGCCTTCAGCTTGTTGGCCGCCAGCAGAAGGGTCTCGTGAGCCTCGCCCGCCTCCAGCAGCGTGGCGATCGGAACGCCGAGGTCCGCGGCGATGATCTTCGCGCGCCCGAGCACCCTCATCCCGTTCTTGATGCTCTTCTCCTTGTCCTCTTGAGCTTTGGGATTTACGATGTAAAGCATGTACAGGTTGGCCTGGAACGCCTTGGCGTAAGCGAAGGCGAACTCGGCCGCCTTCTCAGAATGTGACCTTCCATCATTACCAACAACAATATTCATGATGTGGCTCAAATTATTGGTCAAACCATATTTAAAAATCAATATGATATAATCAGTTCTGATAGCCTGTTATGGTTGCTGGATGGAAATCCTCTCTTATGAGAATCAATTTCAGACGCAGTCACAATACGGCATTTCAATCACCCGCATTCACGACTCGGGGAGGAATGCGATCAGAATCTTGACATCAGGCATTATCTATCGAGCGGCCTCTAATTCAATATTGTAGTCAGGAGCGGCCGGCGATGGTGCTTAATAAGCCATGCACTCGCATTGATTATCGGAAGTGAAGGACTTGGCTCGAAGGCCCCTCTCCCGGATGAGGACGTTCTACGCAACGAACCTGCCGATCGGCGATTTCCTAGGCGAGGTCTTCTACGCCGTATGGATGGTCGTCGTCTCCCTGGGGATCCTCGGCGGTACGGGCTTCGAGGGCGGAGCGATCATCTACGTAGTTCTCATCGCCTTCATGGTCAACATCACATGGGGAATAATCGACGGCTTCACCGTGATGTACACCGGCATCATCGAGAGGGCGAGGAACGACAAGATCATCCACGCCCTGCAGAACGAGGACAATGCCGATTCCCGGAGGGAAGGGAACGTAGCGCTGTCCGAGGGAATAACTTCCGTCCTCGGTCCGGCCGACAGGCAGAAGGTCCTCAACATGATCGCCGCCTCTAAATGCATCGATTGGGACCCGGCCACGAAACCATATCGCCCTAGGCGCGAAGATCTGCGCTATGCCCTAGGCATCCTCAGCATCGACGCATCGCTGGTCATTCCGCTCGTCGCGCCGTTCGCGATCGTATCCGATCCGTACCAGGCCCTGTACCTCTCCCGGCTCATTGCCACCGTGATATTCGTCATCCTGGGGGCCTATTACGCCAAGCATCTGAACCGCCGCCGGTGGCTCGCCGCCCTGTTCCTCGGGACGCTGTGCTTCAGCCTCTTCAACCTGGCCTACCTGGCCGGCTGGTGATCCAGAACGATGCGGTCGAGCTTTCTCATCTTCCGGCGGTAGGCGATCAGCTGACCGGCCGCGGAGAACAGAGCGGGCAGCGCGGTGGATGGCGATAGAGCGATGCCTCTTCCTAGGGCCTTCAACGCTCCTGAGGCGTCCGCTCTGATGAATCGCAGGGAAAGTGCGATCTGCTGCCTGAGCGTGACCGCATGTATCTGGACTCGATCGCTCCAGGCCGGGCTATGGCGCTGCACGAACTTCCGGTGCATGCCGGCCAGCAAGCTGGATCCGCTCCTGCCCTGCGCTGGACTCCTTATCCGGCCTCGGTCGCGCAGGCAGGCGACCGCTTCCTCCGACGGCTCGGACCCCATTAGCTCGGCGATGGCCTCGCGGGAGAGGCGGTCGGCGATCTCCCGCGCTCTTTCCCTCCCGACGGNNGCAGGGCTTCGGGCAGGTTGGCGAGGTCCGATATCCTGAGCACTCTGAGCCAAAGATCATAGTCCTCGGCCAGGAGCAATCTATCATCGTAGCCGCCGGCCTCCCGGATGACCTCGGAGCGCAACATCGCAGAAGGGTGGGCGATGGCGGAACGGAAAAACATCTCCCACCTCACCACCGATGGGCTGGACGTGTAGCCACCCATGGCCATGTTATTCCCTCTTTCATCGATGAGAATTATTTCACTCCCTGCCACGGCGATCCCCGGATGTGCATCGAGGAACTTGACCTGCCTCTCGAAGCGATCCTTGACGCACACGTCATCGCCATCCATCCGGGCGATGTACCTACCCTTGACCAGGGAAAGAGCGAGGTTCAGAGATCGGACGAGTCCCAGCTTCTCCGTGTTGTGGACGTGTACGATGCGCGGATCATCGAACGACTCGATGATATCTAGGCTCGCTGCGCTGGTCCCGTGCTCACTCACGATGATGAGCTCGAAGTCCCGGTAGGTCTGGTCGAGGATGCCCTGGACGGCCTCCCGCAGGAACGCTTCCCCGTTGTAGACGGCCAGGACGACCGACACGTCTGGAGGTATCATCGCTATCTCCCCTACTCGACTTCAGATAGATGTCATTCATTGGGTTTTCGAGGGATTTAATACATGTTCGAATGATATTCTCATTTAGGTCGAGCAGAACATGGCGAGCAATATTCCTCACCAGGGCCAGGATAATGCCCCGCAGCTCATGGCCTGCTCGAAATGCGGCGCGCTGAACAAGCTGAGCGCTAGCTACTGCCTTAACTGCGGAAGTGTCCTGCCGCTACCGGTAGGCCATCCATCGTACCGTCCCGCCGTCCCTCAGCCGAGGACCGGCCTATCCGTGCCGGCCATCCTGCTCATCGTGTCCGTCCTGATGCTGGTGATCGTGCTCGCCTTCCTGATGATCGCCTTCGCCGTCCAGGGATAAGCGCATTGCCGGTGGTGGTCGGGAGCTCACCTCCCCTTCCTTCCCCGGGCGCGCCAGGCCAGGCCGATGATCGCGACCACCGCCGCCGCGGCCAGTCCGATCATTACCAGCGGATTGCCGAGGATATCCGCGATGGTGCCGCCGACATCCGAGCTGCCGTCGCCGACGGTGAAGCCCATCCTGTCCTCGATGACCCCGCCGCTGGAATCGGTCGCTCTCACGACGACATCGTGGCTCCCTAGGCTCAGGCCGGTGAGCGAGAGCGAGCCGGCGGCGGCATTGATATCAACGAACGCGCCGCCGTCCAGGGAGTACTCGAGCCTGCTGATCTCCGAGCCTGCGACCACCGTGAAGTTGAGCGTCACATCCCCGCTCGGGAAGCTCTTGCCCTCGTCCGTGAAGACGATGCCGTAGGCCCCGTTGACGATCGAGAGCTCGATCGTCTTCTCATCCTCGATGTTGCCCGCCTTGTCCGCGGCGTAGTACTCGATGGCGTGGGCGCCGTTGGCCGCCAGCCCGATGCCCGTTCTGTACTCGGTCCACGGGCCGCCGTCGAGCCGGTAGGAGATGCGATCGATGCCCGAGACCGCGTCAGAGCCGGCGATGACCACCGAGACCGCTCCGCTGTAACTTTCACCGGCCTTGTCCCCGACCACGGTGGCGGTGGAGGTCGGAGCGGTGGAGTCGACCGTGGTGCTCGCGTCCGCGGAGTTGCGGGAGCTCTCGACCACATCGTTCTGGTCGACCCCGACGGAGAAGAACTCGAACTCGCCGTCCTGGGGGGCGGTGAAGGTTATGGGCAGGATGGAGAACGTGCCCCCGGGGTTATCGGCCGTGGTGTACCTGGTCCAGCCCTCTTCCCCCGCCATGCGGTAGTACAGGTAGGCGTACTTCAGACCGGCCCGGGGACCGTTGTCCACGATGTTGACCGGGAAGGAGCGATCGGACTCGTAGGCGGGGAGGGATTCGACCGAGGTCACCAGGGGTATGTCCGGAGCCGGCTCCGTTCCCACCACCGTGATGTCGTCGAGGAACACGCCCTCCTTCATCCCGCCGTTGCTGATGGTTATTCTCTCCGAGGAGAACGCATCCGCCGCGTCCCCGCCCTCCGGGGCAACGGTGCCGGAAACGAACTCGAAGCCGACCATGGTGGCGTTGTTCGGCACCTCCACGGACTGCTGGATCCAGGTCCGCGCGGTCGCTTGCTCGTAGGTATCGGTCCACAGGACGTGCTTGACCGCATTCGCCCCGCTGCCAGTGTAGTAGATGGCATTGAGGAAGTCGTATCCCACATCCTCCCCGGTGCCCGGCTGCTTCGCGTCCGAGCGGCCGGTGTCCGAGTGGAACCAGAAGGTCATGGTGATCTTGTGGTAGAACTTCGCGCCGGTAAGGGATTTATGCATTATCGCGTCCTGGTTGGTGTCATACCTCAGCACGTAGTTGGTCTGGGAGACGGACTCGGGCAGGCTGGTGAGGTTGACGTTCCACGGCTGGTGCCGAGGAGAACCACCTGAGTTGTTGAGGTAGTGTGAGTTGATCCCGTTCCTGGCGCAGTAGATCGAGCGCTGGCCGGAGTGCACCTCGTGCATCTGGCGGCACCAGTAATCCTGGCCGGAAGTGGGGTCGTCATTGGCGTCGAAGCGAGGCCAGCGGGCATCCCACTCCTCGTATGTCGCCTCTTCCGCCCCCTCCTCGATGAACACGTACGAATCGGGAACGGGGTCCGCCGACATTACGGTGGGGAGCGTGGTCAGGATCAACATCATGCCTAGTAGAAGAACAACGGCAGCGCCTACTCTTCTTTGCATCAAGGTGATTGAATTAACAATCGTGTATGAAAAACCTTTCGTACCGATGGTATGCGAACAGGAAAGAACGATGGCGGGTTCTCTAGAGAGTGCTTTTCCCCGCCATCGCTCATCTCGATGGCGGCCCTCGATGCAGCTCGACCGCTGTCGACGGTGCCCCATTAATAAATGTGAAAATTATTATAAACGAGAAAATACCATAGTCTACCAAGGTGGATACATGGCCGAGAAAAAGGGCAGGTTCAAGTTCGACGACGACCTGAAGGAAGGAGCGAAGAAGATGGGTGCCGAGCTGAAGGAAGCCGGCGGCGAGATGAAGAAGGATCTCGGCGAGCTCGGTGGCAAGGTCAAGGGAAAGATGAAGAAGTAAGCTCCTAGGCCCTCCGATCAATCTCTTCCTCTTTTTTCATTTAACCAGTTGGTTCAGCGGCTCAGGGCACATCGTCCTGCCGCCTGCTAGCATCGTTCAGGTCCATCCCAGCGTGACAAGGGCGTAGACGATCAACACCACCAGGATGACCGCCGGCACGGTGATGATGAAGCCCGCCCGGGCCAGGTCCCGGCGGGTGAAGAACCCGGTGGAGTAGGCCAGCGTCACCGGGGGCGTCCCCACCGGGGTGATGAAGGAGATGGACGCGCAGAAGGCCACCACCAGCACCAGGAACCTGGGGTCGATTCCCACGGTGGAGGACATGCTGATTACGATGGGGACCATGATGGAAACCGTGGCGCTGTTGCTCAGCATCGTTCCCACGGTGACGGTGAGGAACCCGATCAGGAGCATCATGACCAGGAGCGCCTGCCCTCCGGTCAGGTCGGTCAGCACGCCGGCGAACCAGGCCGCCGTTCCTGTCGCCTCCAGAGCGTGGCCGATGGACAGCCCCGCTCCGATGATGAGGAAGACCTCCCAGGAGATGCGGCGGGCATCGCTCCAGTCGATGGCCCTCGTGGCGAACAGGAGGAAGGCGGCGATGAGCGACACGACGGCGGCGCTGAGGAACCCCGGGGTCAGGCCGAGGACCTGGGTGGTCCATCCCCCGCCTATCCACAGCCCGACCGTTGGCAGGAAGATGGCCAGGGTGATGGCCTCCTTCTTCTTCACCGGCCCCATCTCGCTCAGCTCCTTGGTGATGGGCGCCAGGTCGATGCCGTCCGAGGTAGGCGGGATCACCCTCGGAAGCACGAGGTAGACGAGGGCCAGCAGGCTGAGGCTGACCGCTCCCCCCACCACGATCCAGTCCAGGAAGGTCCAGGGGACGACCTTGTTGAGCAGCCCGAAGGCGATGGCGTTCACCGGCGAGCCGATGATCGTGCTCATGCTCCCGAAGGCGGTGGCCATGCATATGCCGAGAAGGTAAAGGGTGGCCACCTTGCGACCGTCGCCGTTGGCCCGGCTGGCGATGTTGAGCACCACCGGCAGCAGCAGCGCCACCGTCGCGGTGTTGGAGATCCACATGGCCAGCACGGCGGAGATGGCCATGAGGGCGATGAACGTCATCCAGATGTCGCCCCTGGCCATGTTCACCAGGCGGTACGCGATGCGCTTGTCCAAGCCGTTGACCCGGAACGCCTCGGCGATGATGAGGCCGCCGATGAGCAGGAAGACCACCGGGTCGGCGAACGGCGCGAGCGCTCCCACGGGAGTGAAGATGCCGAAGAACACCAGGAGGACGGGGACCAGCAGCGCCGTCACCGCCAGCGGCAGCGCCCCGAAGGTCCACAGCATGGCGATGCACACGAACACCGCCAGGGTGTACTTGATGTCGCTCTCCAGGTCCAGGGGGGCCAGGGCCACCGCGGCCATGGCCACGAACGGAAGGACGATGGTGATGAGCGAGATCACTGGTCGGGGCAGCCGGTCCAGGCAGAGATAGGACTCGGTGCAGGCCTTGATCCTCTCGTCGGTGCTCGCTGTCTCGGCCGCCATCCTTCCCCGGGTACATGGCCGGCGGAAACTTAGCTGTTGCGATGATGGCTGGATGAAAAGGCTAATAAATCGATAACTGTTCCTACGCCCCCATGGTCTCGAAGCGAGTTCTGTCGATCAAGCCCTCGGGCATTAGGGAGATATTCGAGATGGCCACCGTGGACGCCATCAACCTGGGGCTGGGAGAACTGGACTTCGAGCCCCCCAAGGAGGCCAGGGATGCCTACAAGGAGGCCCTCGACCAGGACCGCAACCGCTACGGTCCGACCAAGGGCATCGACCCGCTGCGCAGGCTGGTCGCCGGCAAGGTCCAGAAGTACCGTCCCGATATCACCCTCGACAACGTGATCATCACCGCCTCCGGCACCCAGGGGACCATGGCCGCCTTCCAGACGCTCTTCGAGGACGGGGACGAGGTGCTGATCCCCGAACCGGGCTTCGTGCTCTATGAGCCGGACAGCATACTCTCGGACGCGGTGCCGGTGCCCTATCCTCTCGATGAGCGCTTCCAGCCGGACATTGAGGCCATTAAGGAGCGCATCACCTCACATACCAAGGGCCTGGTGGTCAACTCCCCCTCCAACCCCACCGGTGCTGTGCTCACCAGGGAGAGCTTCCAGGCGCTGAAGGACATCGCCCAGGACCACGACCTGTGGGTCATATCCGACGAGGTGTACGAGGACTACATCTACAGCGGCGAGCACTACTCGTTCAACGAGATCATCGAGCGGGCGGTGGTGCTCAACTCCTTCTCGAAGTCGTTCGCGGTCACCGGCTGGCGCATCGGGTACCTCACCGCCCCCCTCGACCTTGTCAACTACATCTCCAACATGCAGTACCACCTCGTCGCCTGCCCCCCCACCCCGCCGCAGTTCGCGCTGGCCAAGGTGTTCCAGGTGCAGGAGGAGTTCATCAAGAAGGTGGTCCCGATCTTCGATAAGAGGAGGAAGGCGATGGTCGACGGCCTCAACGACATCAAGGGCTTCCACTGCCACATGCCCGAGGGCGCGTTCTACGCGTTCCCGTCGTACTCCCAGAAGATATCCTCCCGCGACCTCGCCCGCAAGCTGGTGGCCAACGGGGTCATCTGCGCTCCCGGCACGGCCTTCGGCGAGAGGGGGGAGAACCACCTGAGGTTCTCCTACGCCGCCTCGGAGGGGAACATCGCGAACGGGCTGGCGATCGTAAAGAAGGTCGTCGAATCGCTCTGAGGCCGGCCTGGGTGTAAAAAGGAAATATATATGGGCATGTCCTTTATTCGAGATGCCGCTCCCCAGGAGCATGGCTCGCTGCCGTGCCTCGCTGGATGATCGTGCAATGCTTCGGCACAGGATGGATCCCACTTGAAGTCCAACACAGATAAGTCCAAACCGACCAGGAAGGTGCCTGCCAGGGCAGAGAAGCCCAAGGCCAAGCCGACCAAGAAGGCAGAAGAGGATTTACCCTCGACCGAGGAGCTGGTGGAGGACCTGGACACCCTGGCCGAGGGAGTCATCTTCGGCAAGAACCAGAACCGGACGTACGCTCTGCGCGATGTTTGGTTCCCCAGCCTGATGGAGGTCATCAACGACAAGTCGGTGCCCGAGGACTCCAGGGAGGAGATGCTGTTCCTCACCCTGACCAACGCCCTGCTGGACATGACCATGGACGTCGTCCCGGAGGACATGGCGCTGGCCTACGCCCGCAACCTGGACGACTACATCACCGTCACCATCGTCAACAACAAGTACGGCGTGGACCTGCTGAAGACCTTCCGCGAGGACTTCAAGCAGAAGGAAGGGGAGAACTTCGCCACCGAGGAGAAGCTGGTCGCCGCTCTGAGCAAGTTCGAGGAGGAGTGGTGGTCGACCCCCCGTGATGATCTCGAGGGAAAGACCCCCAACGACGCCCTTGAAGAGATGGCTGAGAAGTACGGCCTCTGAACTTCGGTGAGGTGGGCCTCTGCGCCCCGAGTTCAGATCGACGCTGATACTGTCGATAGTTGCCTTCTTCGTGATGATGGGCGTCTCCATCATCTCCCCGGTGCTCCCGGCCTACGGGCTCAGCTTCGGGGTGTCGATGGCCCTGGTCGGCCTGCTGATCTCCGCCTTCGCGGTCGCGAGGGTATTGCTGGACATCCCGGCAGGGCTGTTCAGCGCCCGGTACGGCATGAGGAGGTTCATGCTCCTCGGCCTTGCCACCATCGCCGTCTCGTCCCTGCTGGCGGGCATCGCCGTCAACTACCCCATGCTCCTGGCCGCCCGGATCTTCGAGGGCGTCGGCTCGGCGCTGTACACCACCACCTCGATCACCGCGGTGAGCCAGCTGGCCCCTCCCGCCTCCCGGGGAGCGCATCTCTCGTTCTACCTCTCGATGTTCCTCCTGGGCACGTCGTTCGGGCCGGCGGTGGGCGGCTTCGTCTCGGTGCACTTCGGCCTCAGCGCTCCCTTCCTCGTTTACGGCATCTGCGCGGCGGCGTCCTTCTTCCTCGTGCTGGCGATGATCAAGGACGTGAGGCCGGAGCCGGGGAGCGTAGAGAGGATATCCCTGCGCCAGCTGGCCCGCCTCCTGACCAGGTTCGACCTGCTGGCCATCAACCTGGCCACGTTCGCCATCTTCATCAACCGCCAGGGCATCCTGAACACGATAGTGCCGCTGTACGCCCGGTACGACCTGGGGATCGACGAGGGAGTGCTGGGAGTGGTCCTCACCATCAGCGCGGTGTGCAACCTGGTGATGATGACGGTGGCCGGCCGGATGACCGACGTCTACGGCCGNNAAAGCCGTTCCTCATGGCGGCGCTGGTCCTCCTGGCGGTGCTGATATTCGCGCTGCCGCTCACCGGCGACGTCATCGGGTTCACCCTGGTCCTCATGGCCATGGGCTTCTCGATCGGCCTCTCCGGGCCGATCGCCGCCTGGGTGGCCGATGTCAGCGAGCCCAAGGACATGGGGGCTTCGATGGGACTGTTCAGGACCATCGGCGACCTGGGCTTCGTCATCGCCCCCGTGGCCCTGGCGTCCCTGGCCGGGGAGGCGGGGGAGAGCGTCGGTCTCGCCCCGTTCGTCGTCGCCGGGAGCGCCGTCCTTCTGCTGGCCCTGCCGCTGCTGCGAACGAGGGATCCAACGGCCGAGCGCCGCCGGAGAGGATAAGGTTTGATAACAATGACCTCCTAACGGCCTCCGGTCTGGGAATGAAGCTGGAGATCCACACTTTCGATCCCGAGCTCATAAACGCCATGATGGGGCGGCAGGACGTCCCGGAAGGGGAGGTGCTGGAGCTGGGCGGCGATGCCCGGCTGGTCTACGTCCGGACCTTCTCCGGCCGGGTCAAGCACTTCCCCCGGGTCATCCACTTCGAGGTCGAGATACTCGGCGATAGCGGAGCGTCCACTGTCTCCTCATGGCTCTCCGAGCATGTCGGTCGGAACAGCATCGACCGGATCCTGGTGGAATACCAGGACGTCAAGATGGACCTCGACCGGATCAGGGGCCTCCTCGGCGGCGAACGGTGATCAGGCGCCTCTTACCGTCGGCTCCTCTTCGTCGTTGAATATGCTGTCCACGATGTTGCCCCTCAACTTACGCCACATGCTCAAGTTGAGGCTGTGCCTCACCCTCTTCGACCGATGGTTGCGGCGGGACATGATCTCCAGGTACCTCGAGTACCAGTCCGAGCTCTTCTCGGTGCTCAGCTGCTCCGCCTTCTGCCGCGATAGCGCGTATTGCTTGACATCGCACAGCATGATCTCCCACACCCCGTCGTCATCGGTGTGGTTCACCATCTGCTGTAGCTTCGTAAGTCCCTGGTTATAGTGTTGCAGGGCCTGCGCCTGCGTCTCGAAAACTCTCCACTCTACCATCTCACCGTTGAGAGTGGTCATTACAGCACATCTTTCCGACATATTTTGCATCTCCTTCCCTTGGTCCCCTTGCTATCTGTGGATGTGCGTATAATAAGGTTCTCCGCAAATTCTCCAATTTCCGCACTGATATCCAATTAGATAATCGATTTGAGCGGCCTCGAGGAGTGGTGTAAACCACCCTCCCTGGTGAACGCGGCTTCCTCACCCATTCGTCCGACTCGCTGTTTATTGAGCGGAGATCAGTAGCGGTCGCGTGTCCGCGATTACGAGTTCCTGTTGTTCCGACCGTACATTCCTTGGACCTCGATCAAGATCACGGAAACATCGTTCGGGGATGGCCGAAAGTGCCCGCGATGTTGCTCGCCTTTATCCTCTGCTTTCGCTTGGGAGCCTTACGGTGAGCATATGGTTTTATCGGTGGACATGGATGAGACTGGCGTGTCCGCCGCTTCAGCCCCAGGAAAGGTTATCCTGCTGGGCGAGCATGCTGTCGTCTTCGGCCGTCCAGCCATAGCCCTCGCCATCGATCTTCGCCTTCGTTGTTCCATCAGACGGTCCGAGGAGCTTACCCTGAACGGGCAGCCAATGGACGAGCGGGCGGGGCCGTACATCTCGACGGTGCTACGAGAGCATTGCCGCGGGATCCCGGTGGCGGTGAACATCGCGTCCGAGCTCCCGTCAGGCTCCGGGCTGGGCTCCTCGGCCGCGGTGACCGTGGCGGCGCTGGGAGCGATCTCCGCGTCCAGAGGAAACATCGACCCCGAGGAGGTGGCCCGCAGGGCGTTCGACGTCGAGTCGGTCGTTCAGGGAAGGGCAAGCCCGATCGATACCTCCATCGCTTCCCACGGGGGAGGCATCTTCATCAGCTCGCAGAGGGAGGAAAACCTGCTGTGGGAGATATCCCGCGACACCCGCCAATGGTTCATCCACGACTGCGCGGTGCCGGAGATGACCCTTGTTATAGGGTTCACTGGCAACAAGGCGCCGACCGGGCCGCTGGTGGCGAAGGTGAGGCGCTACGCGGACCGCAGCGGGTTCGCCCGGGAGATCATCGACGAGATCGGGCAGCTCACCTTGGACGGTCTGGGAAGGATGAGGACCGGCGACATCGAGGGCCTCGGCCGCCTCATGAGCAAGGACCACAACCTGCTGACCATCCTCGGGGTGTCGACGCCGGCGCTGCAGAAGCTGGTGGACGCTGCGATGCCCTACTCCTACGGCGCCAAGCTGACCGGCGCGGGCGGCGGGGGCAGCATGATCGCCCTCACCGACCGGCCGGAGAAGGTGGCCGAGGCGATAAAGGGACGCGGAGGCATGCCGTTCATCGTCAGGACCGGAGTGGAAGGGGTCAGGACCGAGGAATGACCTGGCAGGTATGGGGCCGCGTCAGATCCAAGGGACCGAGCATGAGGGCCATGAGCAACGCTGCCCACGCTCATGGAAGACATCTGGTTAAAATCAGTGAAGGAACGGGACCCGGCGGTTCGCACTAGGTAAAAGGGAAAGGAAGAGGTTTAGATCGGGTTTCAGATGAACTCCTCGAACTCCTTGACCAGCTCGGGGTGGTGCTCCTTGATGACCGCCAGCAGGCCCTGCACCGACAGCTTGTCGACGCCGTACTTGGAGAAGGTGTGAACGATCTTGTCCAGCGTCTCGTCCGAGAGCGTGGTCAGCTTCTCCTTGGCCATCCAGTTGCGCCACTGCTTGTTCTCCAGCCTGTCACGCCATGCGGTCTCGTACTCCTGGAGGGTGTTCATCGACAGGTCGTTGGCCTGCACGCCCTTGGCCAGGACCTTCCCGGCGCACATCCCGGCTATGCAGCTGATGGAGATGCCACCGCCGGTGATGGGGTCGATCATCCTGGCGGCGTCGCCGACGAGGATGAGGTTATCCGTGGACACCGAGTCCAGGGGAGCGCATATGGACACCGCTCCGGCCACCGCCTCCAGGGGCTGCCCCTTCTTGAGCCCGGGGTTCTTGGCGATGAACTTGTCGAGGTACATCTTGGGGTCCGCCGGGTGCTTGACCTTGGACAGCTGGACTCCGATGCCGACGTTGGCGGTGTCCTCGTTCTTGGGGAACACCCACACGTAGCCGCCGGGAGCGGCGGAGCCGAGGGTGAACTCGCAGTAGTCCGGATCGTAGTCTATGCCGGTGAGGCGGTACTGGTAGCAGGTATCGATGTCGTCGGCCTTCAGGCTGGTGTCGATGCCCGCCCAGCGGCCGACCTGCGATTCGTACCCGTCAGCGCCGACCACGCACTTCGCCCTGATCTCGACGGGCTCGCCGTAGGACTGGGCCATCACGCCGGCGATCTTACCGTCCTCCCGGATAAGGGAGGTCGCGGAGGTCTTCAGCAGGATCTCCGTGCCGGCGCGCGCGGCGTCGGCCGCGAGGGCCTTGTCGAAGAACACGCGGTCCACGACCCAACCTACCTCGTTGCCGGCGTTCTTCTCGTCCACCAGGAAGGTGTGTCCCGACGGGGAGACGATCTTGGCCCCGCGGACCTCGCGGGCGATCCACTTGGGGTCGACGGTGATCCCGACCTCCTCGACCCAGTGCTTGGAGATGCCCTCGGCGCAGCGTACGGGGGAGCCGATCTCCTGGCGCTTCTCGATCATCAGCACGTCCGCCCCGCCCTTGGCGGCCCACTTGGCGGTCATGCTGCCGGCCGGACCGGCGCCGACGACGACGATGTCGGTCTCGATCCTTCTCATCTCTTCGCCTCCATGGTGATCGCCCCGACCGGGCAGGTCTTCACGCAGCGGCCGCAGCGGTTGCAGTCGTCGCTGAACACCAGGACCAGGTCGTTAAGGAATATTGCGTTCTGGGGGCAGGAGCCAACGCAGGCTCCGCAATGGTGACACTTCTCGATAGATACTATCATCTGGATTCCTCAGGTGTACTCGTTTCCCTTGGTCTTTCTCCACTCCGCTAGGGGCACCGAGAACTTCTTCTCGACCTCGGTGCGGTAGGTCGGACCGCCATTGTAGGCGCAGAACGGTATGATCCTTCCGTCCGGGACCACGTAGTGGATGACGCATCTCTTGACCCTCTCGATATCGTAGTTATAGTCATCCTGGAAGTGCATCGAGGAGATGAGCATCATGCCCCAGGAGAACTTGGCCAGGCCTTCCTTGGTGTTGTTGTTGAACACGTTGGTCAGCACTTCCAGGAACTGGTGGGTGGTCAGCCCCTCGGGCATCTTGCTCTCGTCCAGATGGTCCTTGAGGATCTTCCTGGCCTTGAGCAGGGAGAGCTTCGGGAAGGTCGCTCCCTCGGTCTTCACCGAGAGGTCGTAGAGCTCGCGGAAGAGGCCTTCCACGTCGACGAACTGGGTCAGGGGGATGACGGTGTTCTCGTCCTTGACGAACCAGTAGGTGGCCATACCGCAATGGGGGTGCGGGGTGAAGGTCACCTTCTGCTCCCCCAGCAGCGCGGAGGCGTAGGTGGAGATGGGCACGACCGTCGGCACCGGGTACCAGTCCTCCTCCTTGGCGTAGCCGGTCTGGTCCTTGATGTCCTTGATCAGATCAGGGATGGTGTAGCGGCCCTCCTCCCTCTCCTTCTGATCGATGCGGCCGGTGAACGCCACCGGCTGGAAGTTGACCCCGCGCACCACGTCGCTGTTCTTGATGGCAAAACGGATGATGTCCCCGATCTGATGATCGTTGAACCCCTTCACCAGCGTTGGCACGAGGACGATCGACGGCCGGCTGTCCTTCAGCTTCCGCACGTTCTCGATGGCCTTGAGCTTGACGTCCATCATCGGCTTCGCTCTCGTCCGCATGTAGATGTCGTCGGTCACCCCGTCGAACTGCAGGTATATGGTGTTCAGGCCCGCGTCGGCGCACTTCTGAGCGAACTCGGGGTCCTCGGCCAGCTTAATGCCGTTGGTGGCGATCTGGATCTGGGCGAAATTGAGCTCCTTGGCCTTCCTGACGACATCGAAGAAGCGAGGATATATGGTCGGCTCTCCGCCGGAGAACTGCACCGCAGTGCAGGGGACCGGCCTCTCCGCCCTCAAGGTCTCCAGCATCTTCACGACCTCCTCGTAGGAAGGCTCGTAGACATAGCCGGCCTGGTTGGCGTTGGCGAAGCAGATGGGGCACTTCAGGTTGCACCGGTTGGTCAGGTCGAGGTTGGCCAGCGCGGTGTGGCTGGTGTGCAGGTTGCACAGCCCGCAGTTGTCCGGGCAGGTCTTGGCGTTCTGGATGAGCGCGTTGCTCACTCCGACCCCGTCGTAGGCGAATTTCTCCGCCTTGAGGTAAAGGTCCACGTTGGACCAGTAGACATCAGTGACCTTTCCGTGCTCAGGACAGTTCTTCTCCATGAGGACCTTGCCCTCGGACTCGAAGATCTTCGCTGGCACAACCTTCTTGCACTCAGGGCACAGCGATTGCGTGTCCTTGGGCAATCCCTTTTTCAATGCACTCTCCTTTGCGATCATACGAGTGTCATCCCGCTTGCCCACGATTCGCGATGGGATAATTTAATACTATTGTAGCCTATAGAGCGACAATCGGAGCATGAACGCGACCTTGCCGAGGCGAACGGAGAGCACATCGAGGGCATTGGAGAAGGAGGACGTCCTGTCCCTGCTGAAGAGGACTGGCCTATCGGATTACGAGGCCAAGGTCTACCTCGCCCTGGTGCTGCGTTCCCACGGCACCGCGGAGGACGTCGCCGTTACGGCGGACATTCCCCGAACATCGGCGTACAAGGTGCTCGAGGCCCTTAAAAAGAAGGGGTACGTCAACTCGAGGGGAGGCCGTCCGGTGGTGTTCCATCCCATACCGCCGCTCGAGATCCGAGACCGCATGGTGGCGGAGATGGAGCGGGGGTTCCAGCTCCTAGATTCGCTCAGGGGCTCTCAGACCGAGAAGGGCAGCCCTCAGCTGGTCTACACCATCATGGGGAAGGAGAGCGTGATGGCCAAGATCGGGGAGATGCTCGATATGGCCAGGGAGCGCTTTTTCCTCTCCTCGCCCGACCTCACTGAGCTGAACAACGTCTTCGCTTCGAAGTTCGCCAACGCGCTGAAGCGCGGGGTCCATGTTACCGTGGTCGCGCTGCCGTCGGTCAAGGTGCCTGACGCCTCGGAGGTCATCCGGAAGCAGGACCTGCTGGCCACCGATGTGATCACCGACTACGAGGTCGCGCTGATCGCGACCCCTGACCTCAGCATCTGCGGGTTCACCGACAACCCCTTCCTCGCGGCTCATCTGGACAACTTCTTCCAGATCTCGCTGGACCGGCCCGAGGGCAAGAGATGAGCTCCTCAGTCGCAGCGATGTAGTTTGCAGTTAGCTCGCCCCCTTTTTAACGCCGCGGTCGTCGTGGGCATCGATGACACTCTCCGTGGCGGGCAGTTGCAAGCGCTTCGACAGGATGAAGGCCGACCGCAGGGCCCAGATGCCGTTCTCCGTCATAGCCGTCCTCCTGCTGGTGATCTCCTCGATCAGCGTGGCGCTCCTCTATGACATGAGCTCCCCCCGATCGCCGTCGCGGATCCCCCAGGAGAAGCTGGAGGAGATGGTGGCGGCCATGGACGCCGCCATCGATGATGTTGTCCGCATCGCCTACTCCAGCGCGGTCGGGTCGGTCCGGGGGACGACACATCTCAACGGCACCGCTCTCCAGGAAAGGTTCCTCGCCTCCTTCAATGAATCCCTGGCCCGAACATTTCCGCTCGTGTCCGGCGATATCCGGTCCTCCGTAACCCACAACATGTCCCTCACCTTTCTCCTCGCCAGCGTGCAGGAGTCCTTCGCCCGGATGGGGGAGGAGGTCACCTCATGGCAGGGGGCGAGCGTTCCCGCGTACTTCGTTCTCAACGGCAACTGCTCCCTGAGGGTCGCCTGTCCGGAGGGCGAGCTTACCAGGACGGTCGAGATGGACAGGAACGTCTACGTGCCTCTGCCCCTCATCGCCTACAAGCTCGACCGCATGAGCAGCGCGGCCGCCCCTCGAGGGGAGATCGAAAGCCTTGTGCAGTACGAGCTGGCCACCCTCGCCCAGGACCGCGTTCTGAGGGGCTACGGTTCCGAGGCCAGGACCGGCGCGGGCAGCACCGAGGTCATACTCACCGCCGAGGATGTCGTCCGGGCGGTGAACCTGGCGGTGCTCCTCACCGAGCTGAGGTACTTCCAGGACATGGGGACGGTAGATGACGAACTCGAAACCATCGAGCCTCTGCTTCATGGCCTGGAGGGAGAGATCGACCCGGCCGATCTGTTCCTGCGGTCCTACGAGGAAGAGGGGCTTGACCTGGCGGCTATGGTCGGCCAGGCCCTGTACGCTCGCGCCGACGCCATCGTGCTGAAGTGGATGGACTACCTCGGCCTCATCGACCTGGTCAACCTGGAGGAGGACATGCTGGAGGACGCGGAGGACAACCTGTTCGGGGTCCTCGACATGCTGACCGGAGGGGACCACGATCAGGCCGCCATGTCCGAGTACATCGCCAGGGCGATGGCCGATGCAGGGTACCAGGAGTACAACTGGAGATGGTACTGCTACGGGGGAGGGGACATCCTGGTGGACCTTCCCCCGTATAAGATGACCTTCATGAACGACATCGGCGAATGGGTGCAAGTGACCTTCAAGGGAAAATACGATCTGGACTTTCCCGAGATGGACGTGCTCTCCCTCCCGGAATGGGGCGACATACGGGAGGCGTACCGGTCGGAGACGCACGCCATCGCCGCAGCGATGAAGAACTACATCGAGACCATATGCTACGGCATCGCCACCCACTGCCACCTATCGCCTCTAGAGCTCGATCTTGACCCCGCCGACGGGCGGACCTATCTCGACGAGATCAACAAGCAGCTGGACGAGGCGTTCAGGGACGGCTCGGGATGGGTGCGGCCGGCCATCGAGAGGGCGAACGAGGCCATGCAGGTCCGCGAGGGCCTGGCCCAGGCGGCGATGGACTTCATCGACCGTAACTGGATGAGGATGCTGCAGGTCAACCGGTCGCTGACCCTGGTGGCCATGGACTTCGCCAAGGTCCTGGTGGAAGAGAAGCTGGGGGGCCTGCCCCACTTCTCCGAGGAAAGCCTGCAGATGGCCCGCAACTTCACCGTCATGGCGCTCGCCGGCGATAACTGGGGGGCGAAGGAGGCCATGCTCGCCGAGCTGATGGAGGGCAGGATCGGCCCCCTGCTCGGCAAGCTGAACCACGCACTATCCCTTAGGACCGAGGACCCCCGCCTGCTGCAGAACATGATCGCCGACGCCATGACCTCCATGACCCCGCTCGGCCTGATGACCGCGCTGATGGTGAAGGACACCATGGCGAGCTTCGGGGACAGTCTCATCGCCCAGGGCGGGGAGGCAGCCGTCCCGCTCCCCGCCGGGGGGACGCTGCTCGACCTGGCCGACGGCGTTCGCAGGGTCGAGATCCTCACCGTCAGCTCCCCGGCGGCCGAGCTTTCCGGCGATGGGACGGCGGGAACTCTTCAAGTATCGATTAGGATGCCCTGGCAGTACGACCGCTCCAACACCTCGTACCCCAACCGCCACGTCACCGATCTGGGCAGCATGGCCGCCACCCCCTTCCTGACGCAGTGGGGAGTCGATTACTCCGGTTCTATCGTGGTAGTGGTGCGCTCCGGCACCGGCGGGGTCGATCTGCCGTGCTCGGCCCTCATCTCCCTCCAGGGAAGCTTCAACATCGTGGCGTTCAGCGGATGGGCCCTCGAAGGCGTGGAGTACGCCCCCACCGCCACCCTGAAAGGCGACATCCAGAACCTGGTGCTCGGGCTGTATGACATGTTAGCCTCCGCGGCGGAGGCGATCGGAGGCCTCTCCGAGAACCTGTTCCTCCTGCTTTACCGGATCATCAGCGATCTTCTCTCCTGCTCCCCGGGAGCGCTGGAGCCCCTGGAAGGCCTCCTGGCCTCGGGAACCCGTGCCATCGAGGACATCATCACCGGCTCGATGGGATACGCCATCGGTCTGCTGGCCGACAGCGCCTCGGCCATCGTGGGCGGCACGACGATCGACCTTCACGTGCTCGGCCTGAGCCTCTCCATCGTCTTCGCTCCCCGCGACTCGGCCCTTGCCGGTGCCGAGGACCGGATCAGGATCGACATGTCCCGGTCCTTCGCCGGCACGAGCTTCAGCTCCTCCCTGCGCGTGCTCCGCCTCGCCGGCGGGGAGCACACCATCGCCGTCTCCATGGACCTGGAGGCGGACGACTGGTCCGTGGACCTTACCATCGACCCCCTGACCAAGGTGTACGCGCACCAGATCGAACTGAGAGGGTACATGGGTCAGTACGCCCTGGAGCTGTTCGCGCCGGAGGTGGAGAGGGTGCAGAGGGTCTCGCTCTCCCTGAGCGACGTTCCCGGCCTCGGCGCGATGCTGAGGAGCATCCCCTCCCCGCTGCCGGGGACCAAGTTGCACATCAACGCCGGCATGGAGATGAGCTTCAACATACTGCATCGGGATTCACTGGTCATAAACGAGGTGGAGCTGAACCCCCGGGGGACGGACCGGTCCAGGGAGTGGGTCGAGCTGTACAATCCTGGAAGTGCGGCCGTGGACCTCAGCGGATACGTGCTCGAGACCTCCCGCGGCGAGCGGCATCGCGAGGTCCTCAGCGGGACGATACCGGCCCACGGCTATTATGTCCATCAGTTCACAGGACAGGCGCTGGACAACGGGGACGTGAAGGGCTTTCCGCTGCAGGAATCGGTCGCCCTGCTGGACCGTGACGGTAAGAGGGTCGACACGGCCCCATGGCTCAAGGACCTAGCCGATGACGGGAGGACCTGGCAGCGTACCCACGACGGATCGTCGCAGTGGGAGCTTAGGGACGGGACCAGGGGGACTTCCAACGGCTTCGTGCTGCTGAACGAGCAGAACATCGGCGGTCTGCTCGACATGGTGATCGACTGCTTCCGTGAATCCTTCGAGGAGTGCACGTCCCGGCCATTGGACATGGGCACGCTGCGGGACATCGTCGCCGGGGCGCTGGTAAGGATGATGGACCGCATACTGGACACGGTGGAGCGGACGATATCGTCATTACGCTTCTACCTCGAGCTGGGGCTCGATGACGTCACCGGGGTCGCCGGCGGGGGGATCACCATGGGTCTCGAGTATGACGGCAAGGCCATCCGGGACTGCTTCGAGTGGTTCATAAGGGCTCTGGGCGAGATCATGAGCGACCCCCTGAACCCGCTGGCGGCGGGAGCCAGGGCGCCGGTGCCCATGGACACCCTAGCGGACCACGTGTTCGTGCAGATGGGCGCCTACATGAGGGTGGGGACGCCGGACCTGATGCTGGACATCGTTGAGGCGAAGCTCACGGTACTGGGGCAGGTGAAGATAAGCCTGGGGACCCTGGGCATAGTCGACGGGGGCAGCGAGACCGAGGTGTTCTTCGGCGTCGTGGCCTCGGGGATGGCCGGGGTGAAGCTTCGCCTGGGGGTTGAACAATCGACCGGGGCCTGCTATGACGTGTGGCTGCTCAAGGGCCACCTGAGGTCGGAACAGTGATGTAACCGCATCCCCAGGCCGAGGAGCGTCCCCTTGAGGCGATCGGGTCTATCCAGATATCGCGATGGCCATCACCGATGGCCGATCCCATGATCGCTCATGCCTTGGGAAAGAGGGCCTGCGGGATCATCGATAGTATGTACGGATGCTTCATGATGTACGATGGGCGGAGTTCAAGGTAGAGGTTGCCGCCGTGAGCCCTACGAAACGGACGTCGTCTGGTAGAGAGCGGGCCACTGCCTCGGCCCTCATGTGACCAACGTTGTCGTCGATCACCTGGACCGAGAACCCGTTCTCGCGCAAAGAGGAGGCCAAGTATAGAAGATTGAGAGGGGATACTTTAAATCCCAGTCTGGCCCGGAGGGGGCATGGTCGATGGGGGCGATAAGCATCACGTCGGCCATATCACATCCTCGAGCCGGAGATGTGATTCAGGATCGGGATGCCTTCTTGGTTTCCCTCGTTCGAGGCTTGTTCCCCGAAGGCCGTTTTTTCACCAGGGGACTCCTCAACTCCCTCTACTAGGTCAGTGTAGCGGTCGACGTTCCTTATGCATCCGGGATCAGATGCCAACGGATCATCGAAATACCCGTTGGCCCTGGCCCGGCAGCCACCGCATTGGTACCTGTACTCGCAGCGTCCGCAATTTCCTTTCAACACGTCCTTATCGCGCAGCCGGAGGAAAAGCGGGTCATTAAGCCAGATCTCGTTCAGATCGTCCGTGCGGACATTTCCGACAGTCTTCTGAAAGAACACGCAAGGGTCGATCCTGCCGTCGGCGCGTATCGCCATATAGAAGCGCGCGGCCCCGCATCCACCTATGAACTCGGTCAGCCCGAACAATCTTCCTTCCACGACCTGGTTATAGAAATGGGTCGGCACCATGACCGAGCCCTCCGAGCACTTCTGAAGCGCCACCCTGGCGAACTGTGGAGCTGTGGAGAGGACCTGGCACCTAGAGGTTTTTCCTTTCTCATGCAGCAGCTTGAGAAGGTCCTCACGCATCTGAGGAGTAAGGTCACTTGCGATCATATCCTTACCTCTTCCGGCGGGTATGAAGTTGTACGCCATGAACCAATTGGCGCCTAGCTCGTCGCATAGGTCGATGATGTCCTCGACCTCCCGATAGTTCCGCTTGGTGACGGTGGTCGATATGTTGACGAAGAATTGCTCGGCCACCGCGTTCTTGATCCCGTCCAATGCGCGGTCGAAGCAACCGGGAATGCCTCGCAGAGCGTCGTGGGACGAGGCATCGGCGCCATCGATGCTGATCTGGAGGTACTCCACTCCAGCATCCCTCATCTCCTTGGCCTTTGTCGGGCTGATGAGGGTCCCGTTGGTGGCCATGGCGACGTACATTCCTCTTTCGCGGGCGCGCTTCACCAACTGGAGGATATCCGGCCGTGTGAGCGGCTCGCCCCCTGAGAAGGCCAGGATGGGTACTCCCATTTGGGCCAGCCTGTCAATGAGCCCAAGCGCCTCGTCGGTGCTCAGCTCATCCTCGAGCGGCCTGCCGGCCGAAGCGTAGCAATGCTTGCACCGCAGGTTGCAACCGTAGGTGACGTCCCAGACCACCTGGAACGGGGCTCCGGGAACGAAGGGTCGCTGGACCCCGAATGCGGCAATTCCCTTGACCACGCATATCAATCCCTTTCTCCAGTGCGGATCAGCCAAAGCCTTCTTGATGTCCTGTTCGTCGATGCCAAATGAACGTGCCCCCATGGATATGATGGGAGATATCGACGCCGCTGCCAATTTGCACATCGGGCAGGCCTCCGGCCTTGAGCCGGAGTATAGCTCGAGCGCGATATCCAGTCGATTTTGATCACACCGTTGACAATGCCTATTGAAGTAAGTGAGCAAACTGCGCATCACGGGATTTCCGATGGCAGCTCTCAGCAGATCGACGCCTTGTCCATCATTCATGAGTTCCTCCCATATCGAGCATCACGCCGATCGGCAAGGACCGAGGCGTAGTGGAAGGGCATTTAACATGGATATCGGGTAGGAACTACCATCCTGGGCCATCGGTATTTATCCATAGCCCGCAGATAGCTCAGGATTT
This sequence comes from Methanomassiliicoccus sp. UBA6, assembly GCA_002508545.1. Lineage (GTDB taxonomy): Archaea > Thermoplasmatota > Thermoplasmata > Methanomassiliicoccales > Methanomassiliicoccaceae > UBA6. Next base: position 45,671 of record DAVH01000049.1, on the reverse strand, counting down.
GGTTTGTTTTTGGCATTTTTTTCCAAAGGTTATCAATGGCCATGGACCTTACAGCAATCGATTGCGGTCAGGGAGCAAGGTCGACCCTCAGTAGCATGTTGGACGGTCCGTAGAACATTGTCAGCTCTGGATGCCAAGCTGGACGGGAGAAAGAAAATGGCGATTGTTCGACCCTCGGTATTTCAGGCTGCTTTACATCCTCACTATCCGGACCTGTGCCAAGGCCAGTGTCGTTCGAGAGCGATCTGTCATTCAGCACTCCATTCCAGCCAGTGCGGGTGAACGAAAGTTCATTAATACAACCTGCCGATATGCGGGCATATGGTCTTCTCGCCGGCCTACCTGCCCTTAGAGGTGGGTGATGAGCAGTGGATGAACAACTATGGGTGGCCCATACTGGCCCTCGTCGGCGTGATCACCCTGTCGCTGTACCTGTGGTCTTACCTGAGCAAGCACTTCGAGCTCTGGAAGGCTCACGAGGGACGGTATTTCGACTCCGAGGTACTCGACAGCTCCCGGCGGATGGCCCTGATATTCATCATCTCATTGCTGGCCATATCGACCTACGCGGTGGTGTCCATCGTCCTGAACTGGACCGACTATTCCTGGTGGCCAGGCCTCACCATCAACATCTTCAAGGCCTTCGCCATCATCATAATATTCCTGGTCGCCCAGCTGANNTGAGCCGCATCGCGCGCCGGAGCCGGGCCAATGCCGGGAGCCACAAGGCCATGCCGTCGGCCCTGGAGTTCTCCACCCTTCTGCTCAGCTATGTCATCTACATCGGTTCGATCGTGCTGGTCCTGCTGATCGCCATCTCCATGTTCATGAGCCTGGACAAGGTCTTCGAGGATCTGATGACGTTCATCGAGGACAACGAGTCGAACATCATCGTCACCGTCGCCATCATCGTCGGGATCTACCTGGCGATCAAGGTCGAGACCACCATCCTCGAGGACGTGAAGTTCCGCTCGAGAAAGTTCAATCCCCAGGTCATCGACCTGATGAGCTCGGCGATACGGTACTCGCTGATCGTTATCGGCTTCCTTATCGTGGTGTTCAACATCTTCGTGATGCTGGAGATGGAGACCGTGGGTGTCCTGCTGGTGGTCGTCACCCTGATCTTCATCTGCCTGGGCATCGCGTTGTCGTACTCCACCATCCAGAACATCGTGTCCGGCCTGGCGCTCATGGATACCAGCCCGTTCGAGGTCGGGGACCGCATACGCATCGCCGGGGGCATGATGTGCGACGTCATCGAGAAGGGCCTGGTGTTCACAAAGGTAAGGACGGTCGAGGGCGAGATCGTGGACGTGCCGAACAACGAGATCCTGCAGAGGAGGATATACAACTACTCCCGTGCGGCCAACCACGCGGTCAATGTGCCCATCAAAGTGTCGTTCGAGGTGCCTCATGAGAAGGTCGAGGCATACATCAAGGAGGCCATCGCCGACATCCCGGGCATCATCAAGGAGCCCAAGCCGACCATCCGGGCGGTGGAGATCCAGGGGGGCAACATCCTATACGACATAACCGTTTACACCAAGGACATCGAGGACGACCCCGTGGTGCGCTCCTCGGTCATCACCCGGGTGCAGGAGATTTTCCAGACCGAGGGCCACAAGGTCATCGCGTGCTGAGGTCCAGAGGCCGGGCGGCATGCGCCGCCGGCCGTGGACCAATTTTCAAGGATGCGAGGCCTCGCCCATATGCACCTCGGCCTGATCGCCGTTGGAGCACTCTCCATATTTTCGGCGGAACGCCCAGGTGAGCAGGAACGGGGCGATGATGGTGGTCGCCATGGACATGAACACCACCACCGAGAACATGCCCTGGGACACCGCGTTCATGCTCAGCCCGATCGTCGCCACGATGATGCCGACCTCTCCCCGAGGCACCATGCCCACGCCGATGATGTTGGCCGAGCCCCGGCCAAGTTTGAGAGCGCCCATGCCGCAGCCCACATACTTCGTGACCACGGCCAGCACGGTGATTATGGCCGCGAGCACGAGCACGTTGCCGAACGAGGCCAGGTCCACGGACATCCCGACGAACAGGAAGAAGAACGGCACGAGGAACGCATTGATCGGCCGGAAGTCCTCGTCGCACGGCCACTTGTCCTTGAACTCGGCAAAGGCCATGCCTGCGAGGAACGCTCCGATGATCGCCGCCAGGCCGGCATAGGACGCTGCGAAGGACAGCCCCAGGCAGACTATGATCGCGAGAGGCAGGGGGGAGATGGAGAACTTGCGCTTCCTGACGCATACGGTACTGTCGTCGAAGGGTTCGATCCTCTTCCCGTTCGCGCGCTTCCTGGCCTTGGGAAGGACGATGGAGCCGAAGAATATGACCAGCAGGACGAAGGCGATGCCGGTGGCCGATACGAGCACGATGTCGATTATCCCGTTGGAGCCTCCGGCGGCGATCCCGACTACGACGGCCAGCACGATCATTCCCAGGACATCGTCGATGACCGCGGCCCCTATGATCACCCGGGACTCGATGGAGCGGGTGAGGTCCATGTCCTTGATCACTCGGGCGGTTATCCCCACGCTGGTGGCGACCATGGCCGCTCCGATGAACAGCGCTTCGGTCTGGCCGTGGCCGAGCCCGAGGATAAGGGTCAAGCCGGCGAAGAACGGCAATATCACTCCGAGAACGGCCACCAGGGTGGCGGTCCGCCCGACCTTGCGCAGCTCGGAGAACGGCGTCTCCAGGCCCACGGCGAACAGCAGAAAGATCACGCCCAGCTCGCTGAGGACCTCGAACAGGGACATGTCCGCGTCCAAGCTCAGGAGGTGGAACAGGTCAAAGTTCAGGCCGATAAGCTGGAACAGAAAGCCACTGTTGACCACCAATATGCCTGCCGCTATCTCCCCGATGACCGAAGAGATGCCGACCCTCTCGCAGAGCATCCCGCCGAGCTTGGCAAGCGTGAACAGCACGAGGATCTGCAGCAATATGGTCTCAATCGATATCCCATCCAATATGCATCCCGATTGCGCAACGATAGGAGATTATTTAATAAATTTGATTTGATGACCCAGGAGTCCCTGGCATGAAGGGAAAATGAGGGGCGGGACAGTACGCATCCCGCCCCGCGACCACGGTTTTTCCTTACTCGATCAGTTCCTGTCCCTGCATGTACGGGCGGAGGACCTTAGGCACGGTGATAGTGCCGTCCTTGTTCTGGTAGTTCTCCATGACCGCCACCATGGTGCGCGGCAGAGCCAGTCCGGAGCCGTTGAGGGTGTGGACGAACTCGCTCTTCAGGTGCGGCTCGGGGCGGTACTTGATGCGCGCCCGCCGGGCCTGGAAGTCGGTGAAGCAGGAGCACGAGGACACCTCCAGCCACTGGTCCGCTCCGGGAGCGAAGGCCTCCAGGTCATAGGTCTTGGCGCTGGCGAAGCCCATGTCTCCGGTGCACAGCAGGAGGACGCGGTACGGGAGCTCGAGGCCCTGCAGCACCGCCTCGGCATCGTCCCTGAGCACTTCCAGGTCCTGGAAGGAGGTCTCCGGGAGAACGAACTTCACGAGCTCGACCTTGTTGAACTGGTGGACGCGGATGATGCCCCGGGTGTCGGCGTTCCTTCCCGCCTCGCGGCGGAACGACGGCAGGTACGCGGTGTAGGCGATGGGAAGCTGCTCCTTCTCGAAGATCTCGTCCTGGTGCAGGTTGGTCACCGGCACCTCGGCGGTCGGGTTCAGCCACAGGTCATCGCGCTCGCACCAGTACATGTCGTCCTTCATCTTGGGGTATTGGCCGGTGCCGATGACCGCGGCCTTGTTCACGATGGCCGGCGGGAAGATCTCGGTGTAACCCTGGCAATGGTGAAGATCGAGCATGTATTGCGTGAGCGCCCGGTCGAGCCTGGCCCCGTCGCCCTTGAGCACGAAGAATCCGCTGCCGGTGACCTTGGTGCCCCGCACGAAATCGATGATGTCCAGGTCCTCTCCCAGCTCGTAGTGCTTCTTGGGAGCGAAATCGAACTTCCGGTCGCTCCCGAAAGAGCGGACGATGAGGTTGTCTCCGCAGTCCTTGCCCACCGGGACGGAGGCGTCGGGGATGTTGGGTATGTTGAGGACGATCTCTCCCCTGACGGCCTCCAGCTCAATTATGGAGGCGTCAATCTGCTTGATCTTCTCGGAGACCTGTCGCATCTCAGCGATGATTTTCTGCTTCTCCTCTCCCTTGAGCTTCGGGATGGCCTCCGAGGCGCGGTTCCTCTCGTACTTGAGGCGGTTCCCCTCATCGATGAGCTTTCGCCACTCCCCGTCGACGCGCAGGAAGTCGTCCAGCAGCTGCTCGGAATAGTTCCTGTTCCTCAGGGACGCGCGTACCTTGTCAGGATCATTGCGAATGAGATCGATATCAAGCATGACCAGTCATCTTCTCGGCGTCAATGCGCTTTGTCATCAAAAAGACTTGCCTCGCTGAGCAGAACGGTGAAGCCCCTGGTCTCCACGACCTTGGCCCCGGTCCTGGCCGCCAGCTCCTCGGCCACCTCGTCCTTGTCCTGGCCCGCCGCGGGGAGGACCCTGACCTTGATCAGCTTGGCCCTCTTCAGCTGGGCCTTCGCTTCCTGCACGATCCCCTCGGTCAGCCCTTCCTTTCCCACGTGGACCGTCGGATCGATTCCCGCGCCTATCTTCACCAGTTCCTTCTTCGACTTCTTCATTGGCATGCTTGACACCTCTCTTCTCGCTCAGGTACGGCACACGCCTGACATGGCCGCAGGCGAGGCAGTGAATGCCGATCCGGCACGACCGCAGCCGGACTCGGCAATTGTGGCCGGGCACCAGGGCGACCATGCACTCCGGGCAGTATAGGCGTTCCTTGAGCATGGGGGTGTTGGTCCTCATGCCGATGGAACAGGCCAGGCTGACGTATCTGCGGCTACGCTCCTGCCGGCCCTCCTTGACCTCGATGGCGGCAAGGTCCATGAGCCGGGCCATCCGGCGGCGGGCTATGCCCCTGGCCTCCCTGTTGGATATCCTCTTCTTGACCATCGAACGACCTTGCCGATTTAGCAGGAGAGGGGGATGGCCGTCAAATAGGTTTCGCCCACTCAGGCCATGGTCTGCCTGAGCCAGCGGCGTTCCCGGTCCGATGGCCCAGGGAGCCAGAAGGAACCCCTCGATCTCGAACAACGGAGCGAGGGTTGCCGCTACGAGCCGCGGTAATGGCCGCGATCGATGCGAGCGGGCCCGCGGCCCGAACGATTCTATGGCCAGCATGCATGCTATCGACAGACGCTCCAGGCCGATACCAGAACATCCACCTTCAGACGAGCTGGGTCGGGGCCACGCCGAGGTCCTCGTAGGTCAGGACGACCACGGGCAGTTCACCCATCGTGTAGATTCGCTGGGTGACATCGTCGTAACAGTCTTCCGGCACTACCACGCCAACATAGTAGCCGTCATCGGAGGCCTCGAAGTACTGGATCACGGCGTCCGGTCTCTTCCAGCTTTCCTCTGTCTCCAGGAACTCGAAGCCCACGAGATGCCCGCGCTCCCTGAGGGTCAGCAGACCCCAGCTCCCTTCGATCAGGTCGTCCTCGATCGACAGGTCAGGATTGGCGGTGGTAAGCATCGCCACCCTTGACCTGATCATCCGTTGGATCTCCACTGGTCCCATCGGTTCACTTTTTCGAGCAGGAGGTAAAAAAAACCTCGCTCGACCGCTCTGGCCCTACTGCTGTTCGGCGAGCTTCCGGAGGGCTATCGACTGCCCCCGGGTCATGGCCATGAAGGTGGCCACCATGATGACCTCGGTGAGCTCCTCCCTGGTGGCCCCGAACTTGAGGGCCTGGGGTATGTGGACGTTGAGGCAGTGCTCGCTACCCAACGCCGCGCTCGCGGCCACCGCGGCGATCTCCATCTCCTTCATGCTCAAGTGGCCCGGCTCCATCAGCAGCCGCCTGGACAGGTCGGAGAAGGGGAGGAACACATCAGGATTCTCCGCAAGCTTCCTGGAGACGAAGGGAGCCTCGCCGTAGAAATCCGCGAGCTTCTTCAGCCTCTTCTTTATCTCGTCCTCGACCTCTCCGCCGTGCCCCTCGATCTTGGTCATGAGGACGATATGGGCGAGGGGATATTCATCTTTACATCATCAAGGATTATAGAAATCTAGATAGAGAACAATGCAATGAATTATATTGTTAGATAGCGATTCGCCGTCCAGGGATGGAAATGGATGCACTAACAGCTTCAGGTGTAATGAACGATGAGTACGCCGCGCGTATTCTGGTGTGGTCGATTGACAAGCCGAGGACCGCCTCGGACATGAGCGAGAACCTTGGGATCCCGATTTCCGCATGCTACAACCGGATAAGGATGCTCGAGAACCTTGGCCTCTTGAGATGCGCTGACATGAAGATGTCCGCGTCCGGGAAGCGCATCGCCGTCTACCAGTCCATGCTGCGGAAGGCATCGATATTCATGGAGCGGGGCGAGGTCAGGGTAAAGCTCGAGCTGATCGACGGCAAGGTCGAGGACATGTCCCTCGTCAGCGAGAAGCCCATGATAACCAAGAACTAGCCAGACGTTCTTCTTTTCTTGACCTGGTGGTCCGCTAGGGCCACCAGTTATAAATACAAAAACATTAATGAACCCACCTCCAAATTGAATCTCACAGGTGAATCTTTATGTCGCGAAAGCCCGGAAGAATGTACCGCCAGATAAGAGGCCAGGCCTATACCCGCAGGGAGTACATGGGTGGAGTGCCCGCCCCACGCATCAACACCTTCGACCTCGGCACCACGAACGGGGATTTCCCCATCGTCATGAACCTCAAGTTCAAGGAGCCCTGCCAGGTAAGGCACACTTCGCTCGAGGCGGCCCGTATCGCGGCCAACCGTGCCCTCTCCAAGGGAACCACCACGGCATCGTTCCACCTTAAGATCCGCCCGTACCCGCACATCGTGCTCCGCGAGCACAAGATGGCCACCGGCGCCGGCGCGGACCGTGTGTCCGGCGGGATGCGGGGCGCCTTCGGCAAGGCCGTGGGCACCGCCGCCAGGATGCAGTCCGGCGAGACCGTGATGACCATCCGGGTCACCCAGCAGGCGTTCAACGTGGCCAAGGAGGCCATGTGGAAGGCCTCCATGAAGCTCCCCTCTCCCTGCTACATCGACATCGAGAAGGGCGCCGAGCTGGTATCCTAAACCGCTTAACCTAATACCTTCCTTTTTTCACTTTAGCGAGGGATCCCATCTGTACGACTTCAGACTGGAGGAGGTCGCCGCCTGGATACGGGAGAAGGGCGCTCGAACGGTCGCACTCCAGATGCCCGAGGGCCTCAAGGTCCACGCCCAGAATATCGCCCGCGAGCTGGAGGCGAGGACCGGGAGCTCGTTCCTCATCATCGGCGATCCCTGCTATGGTGCCTGCGACTACACCCTGCGGTTCCGCGACTACGCCGACGCCCTCGTCCAGTTCGGCCACGCCGACATACCGTCGATGCCCCGTGACGACCGCGTGCTGTTCGTCGAGGTGTTCATCGACATCGATATCGCCGAGTTACTCGAGCGGGCGCTGCCGAAGCTCGAGGACCGCATCGGGCTGCTGACCACGGTGCAGCATGTGGGCATGCTCCCCAAGATAAAGGAGTGGCTGGAATCGCACGGCAAGGAGGTTCGCATCGGCCGGGGGGACGCCCGCANNCCGCATCAAGTTCGAGGGGCAGGTGCTCGGCTGCAACATCTCCTCGGTGACGCCGATAATGGACGATGTAGACCAGTTCCTGTATGTCGGCAGCGGCGACTTCCACCCGCTCAGTGTGGCCATCGAATCGGACAAGCCGGTGGTGGTGGTCGACCCCCTGATGAACGAGGTCCGGGAGCTCGGCGATCTCAAGGAGCGCATACTGCGGCAGCGCTTCGCCGCCATCACCCGGGCGTCGGATGCGAAGAGGTTCCTCGTGCTGGTGTCCACCAAGGCAGGACAGATGAGGATGGACCTCGCCAGGGAGCTGAAGCGTAAGGCCGAGGCGCGGGGCCGGAGCGCGGAGATCGTGCTCCTCGAGGAGTTCCACCCCGATCGCCTGCTGCCCTACGACGCGGACGCATACGTCTCCACCGCCTGCCCCCGCATTGCCATCGACGATTATCTGCGCTACGGCAAGCCGATCCTGACGCCGGTGGAGATGGAGATCGTCCTGGGCGACAGGCAGTGGTCCGAGTACCGGATGGACATGATCATGGGCTGATCACCCGCGCACCGGGGGCGAGAAGGTCACGGCGTACTTGTCGACCTGACGGAGCTTGGCCATGAGCTCCGCCTCTTCATCAATGCCGTCTCTCTCCGACCGCTCGAGGGCGTCGAAGGGCGTTATCTCGATGTTGAGGCTCCTGCCCTTCTTCCGCGGCCTCCAGGTCCCGATGATCTCGCCGCGGTGCAGCACCGCTCCCGGGTTCCCGACCATCTTCCATATCTGCCGATTCAGCCTGCGGTCGGGCACGAGGAGGTTGCGGTCCCTCATCTGCAGGTAAGGATCGTGCGGAGGAAGGAGCCTCGTTCCCTCGTGAGCGGGCGGCCGGTCCAACATATCCAGATCCGCTTGCAGCAGCCATCCCCGCCCCTCGCTGACCTCCGTCATCTCGTCCACTATCAGGGACCACATCGAAGAGGCCTGCTCCTTGGATACCCCGGCCCAGGCGGCCATGTCCTTTGGCGTCGAAGGGCCGTAGCAGTGGAGGTACCGGCGGACGATGCTCTCCCTCGCCGCCGTGCGGTCGAGGGGCGGGATCTCTGGGAGCCATTGATCGGGCCTGACGAGGAGATAGGAGGTCCCGGCCAGGGGACCATGGCACACCGACCCGTTCAGCGCCGCGAGGTACAGCCCGTAGCGGACCAGGGTCTCGCCGAAGCGCCCGAACCGGTCCGGCTCGTTCCACAAACTGCGAGGTTCGGGCGGGAGCGTCGAGACGAGGCGGTCGGCGACCTCCTTCCCCAGCTCGTCCTTCACCAGCCCTCGGCCGTCCAGCACCTCGCCGATGACCGGCGTCATCAGCTCGATGAGCCGGCCGGCGGTCAGCCCTACCCGGGCGAGATGTTCGCTCGCTCCGGTTATGAAGGGGCGCATGGAATCCTCGTCCCAGGGCATGAGGCCCGCGGTGTAAGTCCGGTACTCGCCCGCCGGGAAGACGTGGGGGGAGGCGCGAAGGCTCCAGGCCTGCACAAGGACCCGGTCGTCGAGAGCTCGGGCGACCTCACCGGGCCGAAGATCCTCGACCCTAGCCAGGATGGAAAGCTCCGCGGAGCCGTGCGGAGTGTTCTGGACACCGCACGCCCCGGCGGCCTCGGACAGCGAGCCCGGCGGCAGCCTACTGGTAAGATTGTGGGCCGCGAGCCGGCGGCCGAGGATGCGCAATCGAAGCTCTTCAGGAACGGCCCCTCTCCTCGCTGCCATTCGCCCTCTAGATAGGCGTGAATTATTAATTAAGCCGGGGTGATGACCGACCGATGATCACCTCCGACCTCGTACTTTCTCGGGCCAAGAACAGCGGGATGCGCATCGGCATTGGCGCAGGGACCGATGAGAGAAAGGTGATCCGCAGCCAAGAGGAGGCATCGGCCCAGGGCTTCGGCGAGGTGTCGATTTACCGCGACCCTGTTCTCCTGGCGAGGGACCTGCTCGACAGGAGGATCGATGCCGCGGTCAGGGGAGACCTGGGCTCCAATGAGGCGATGTCCGCCGTGAGGTCGGTATTCGATGTGGACAAGGTGCTGCGGGCCGCCTTCCTGGAGCCGGTCGGGGGAAGGATGTTCCTGTTCTCGCCGGTAGGCATCGATGAAGGCTGGACCGTAGAGGAGAAGATCGAGCTGGCAAGGCTGTCGGTGAGGACGCTCTTGCCCATCGTCCCGAAGCCCGTGGTGGGCATCATGTGCGGCGGCCGAAGCTCCGACCGCGGCAGGATGGCCGAGGTGGACCACACCATCGATGATGCCGCCGAGGTGGTGGCGCGGCTGGCACGCGAGGGCATCGACGCCCGGGACGTGCAGATACTCATCGAGGACGCGGCGAAGGAGTGCGATGTCATCGTCGCTCCGGACGGCATCTCCGGAAACCTCGTCTTCCGCACCCTGCACTTCCTCGGCGGGGGAAAAGCGCTGGGGGCCCCGGTGCTGAACATCGACAGGCCCTACATCGACACCTCCCGGGCGAAGGAAAGCTATGCTGACTCCATCGCCCTGGGGGCCGCGCTGGCGTTGAGAAAGCGCATGTGACGATCGAGAACGGACCTCCGGACCATGGACGCTCGCCCATGCATCGTCCGCCCCATGATGGGGAGATAGGGCCCTCCACGATCGGCACGGAACCGGGTTCAGCACCGATCATGTTAATGACAGGGGAAAGGGCGCCTATCGAGGCGGCGGTACCCACTATATTTATAAAAATTTGAGCGGCGGATAATAAAAGGGTAGAAATCAGCAGGGGTTCCGCTCGAGGCGCTTCTCGATGATAGCGGCGGCCGCTCGTTCCACGATCAAGCTGAAGATACCCACCCGCAGGAATCCGAGCCTGGGACTCTGCCAGCATCATGCGAAGGTGTAAAATGCTTAATAGCGAGATACATGTCCGATAACCATGAGGATCGAGATCGACGGCGAGTATTCGGGCATCAAGTTCTCCGCTTCCCACTTCATACCTGGGCATGCCAAGTGCGGGCGGCTGCACGGGCACAGCTACACCCTGCACCTCGTGCTCTACGGCGAGAAGGCCGACGACGGCATGGTCATGGACTTCGTCGACCTGAAGAAGGCGCTGAAGAAGATCGTGGACGAGCTCGACCACCGCGTGCTCCTGCCGTCACGCTCCAAGAGCGTATCGATCAAGAGGGGCCGCGAGGTCGAGGTCATGGTCGGACCGAAGAGGTATGTCTTCCCCAACGAGGACGTGAGCATCCTGGACCTGGCCCAGACCAGCGCGGAGGAGCTGGCCGAGCACATCATCGACCGGCTGATCAAGCTGCTGGACCTACCTCCCAACGTGTCCATCGTGGAGATCGGCCTGGACGAGGAGAGGGGCCAGACAGCGTGGGTGAAGAGAGAGGTGGGGTATTGAGCAAGGCGGTGGTGCTGCTCTCCGGCGGCCTCGACTCCACGACCACCATGGCCTACGCCGTTTCCCAGGGATACGAGGTCGTCCCGCTGACCATAAGCTACGGCCAGAGACACTCCCGCGAGCTCCGCTCAGCGAAGGCGGTAGCCGAGTATTACAAGGTCAAGCAGCACGTGATGACCGACCTGGACCTGAGCTTCCTGACCACCAGCGCGCTCACCTCCAAGGTGGTGGACGTTCCCCAGCGGACCTCGCTCGAGGGCATCTCCGATGAGATCCCCGTGACCTATGTGCCCGCGCGCAACATCATCATGCTGAGCATCGCCGCCGGTCTGTGCGAGACGGTGGGCGGGGAAGCGATCTTTATAGGGGCGAACGCCGTCGATTACTCCGGCTACCCGGACTGCCGCCCGGAGTTCCTGGAGGCGTTCCAGCACGTGCTCGCGGTCGGGACCAAGGCCGGAGTGGAAGGCCGCCCGATCCGCGTGGAGGCGCCCATCCTCAAGATGAGCAAGGGCGAGATCGTCGCCCTGGCCAAGCGGCTGGAGGCGCCCCTGCACCTCACCTGGTCGTGCTATCAGGGGGGCGAGGAGGCGTGCGGCCGCTGCGACTCCTGCCTCCTGCGGCTCAAGGGGTTCCAGGAGGCCGGCGTGGAGGACCCAGTGCCCTACGAGGGATCGCGATGAGGATAAGCGAGATCTTCTACTCGCTGCAGGGCGAGGGGGTGCTCATGGGCACCCCGACGACCTTCGTCCGCACGGTCGGGTGCAACCTGGACTGCACGTGGTGCGACACCAAGTACGCCAGGCAGGGGGGCGAGGAGATGTCGGTGGACGAGGTCTTCGAGCAGGTCGAGAGGAAGGGCGTACCGTTCGTCAGCCTGACCGGCGGCGAGCCGCTCCTGCAGGAGGACATCTACCGCCTGATTACGTTGTTCATCGACAACGAGTACCACGTGACCGTGGAGACCAACGGCTCGGTCCCCCTCGAGTCGATCCCCAACTCCGAGGAGATCATGATCTCCATGGACGTCAAGTGCCCCAGCTCGGGGATGGCCGACCGCAACCTGCTGGACAACCTCGAGTTCCTGTCCCCCCGGGACCAGGTGAAGTTCGTCATCGCCGATCGGGTGGACTACCTGTTCGCCCGGAAGGTGCTAAGGGAGCACGAAGTCAACGCTCCGGCGATCTTCACGCCGGTAGGCGGTACGGCGCTGAAGGAGCTGGCGGAGTGGGTGCTGGCCGATCGCCTGATGGTCCGCGTGATGCCGCAACTGCACAAGATAATATGGGGCGAGAAGCGCGGGGTGTGAGCCTGTGCTAGCTTTTTTAAGCCCGAACATCGATGCCTAGGCCAATGAGAGCGCGATCGAAATGGCTCATCGGCTCGTCGATCTTGGCCGTCATCATGATGATAATTCTTCTTCTCATTGCGATGCGAGGTGCGCCCCCGCCCATACCTCACCCGCCGGCGGCGGCTTTCACCTCGTTCGACAACGGGACGGAGGATTCTTTGGACCTTGTCCTGGCGATCTCCGCACCGACCGACCCATCCTCGATCGGCGTCTACCTATCGTTGAACGGGACGAACTCCTGGGCCCACGCCCCCTTATCGCCCGCTCCCGCGACCGTCATCCTCGAGGATGGCCGGGAGTTCGCGCTGACCCATGATGACAAGGACGCCGATGGCATGATCGAGAGCGGCGATCACATCACCATCGCCGGCCCGTTCGACGGCGCAGAGTACTGTATCGCGCTGGTCTTCGAGCCTGCACATGCCATCATCTGCCAGGTCATCACCCCAGTTAACTAGGTAGCTTTCCCGGCCTTACGGAAGAGTTTATAACTGCCCACCTTTTTATGCTCTTGCCGTGAACGAGTCCCGGAAAGGCTGCGTCATTGCCAACGAAGTGGCATTGATTTTGCGTGAGTGCTAGACGCATTGCTTTATCCCGGGCTACTTGAGGCGATTCCTATGGTCGACCTAAGAGCTACAGAGCAATCCAGATCTCCCCGTCCTACCCTGGACCGAAAGAGAGTGTACACCAGCCAGTTCAACGCCATGGCCCGCGTTGATTCCATTCCGCCGAGAGTGATGATCCTGGACACCACCCTCAGGGACGGGGAGCAGACGCCGGGGATAGCGCTCTCCACCGATGACAAGGTCCGCATAGCGCAGGCACTGGACGATCTGGGCGTGGACGTCATCGAGGCAGGCTTCCCGGCGGCGTCGATCGGCGAGCAGGACGCGGCTCGCAAGGTCGCCTCCAGCGTATCCCGCGCCAGGGTATGCGGCCTCGCGCGGTGCAACCGGAAGGACATCGACAGGCTCCTGGACTGCGGCCTCGACTACGTTCACACCTTCATCGCCACCTCGGACATCCACCTCAAGCACAAGCTCAAGATGGACCGCGAGCAGGTGAAGGCGAGGGCGGTCGACTCCATAGAGTACGCCAAGTCCCACGGCCTCACGGTGGAGTTCTCCTGCGAGGACGCCACCCGCACCGACCTCGATTTCCTGAAGGAGATGCACATCGCGGTCCAGGGCGCCGGCGTGGACAAGATCAATGTGCCGGACACCGTGGGAACGATATCGCCCCCGGCCATGGAATACCTGGTGAAGGAGCTGATGACCGTCACCAAGGTGCCGATCTCCATCCACTGCCACGACGACTTCGGCATGGCGGTGGCGAACTCCCTTGCCGCCGTGAGGCAGGGGGCGCAGCAGGTTCACGTCACCGTCAACGGGCTCGGCGAGAGGGCGGGCAACGCGGCGCTGGAGGAGACGGCCCTCTCCCTTATGGCCTTCTTCGACATCGAGATGTCGGTCGACACCCGCAAGATCGGCCCCACCTCCAAGCTGGTCAGCCGCCTGACCGGGTACCCGATACCGCCGAACAAGGCCATCATCGGCGACAACGCCTTCGCCCACGAGTCCGGCATCCACGTGCACGGCGTGCTCGGGGACCCCTCGACCTACGAGGCCTTCGGCCCCGAGCTTGTCGGCGTGCAGAGGAACATCGTCATCGGCAAGCACACCGGGGCGCACTCGGTGAAGGAGAAGCTCAGCGAGTACGGGGTGGACATCACCGACGATCAGGTCGCACAGGTCGTGGACAAGATCAAGAAGCTCGCCGACAGCGGCAAGGACGTGGACGACGCCGAGCTGGTGGCGCTCGCGTCACACATCGTCGGCCAGCAGGAGACGAGGAACGTCCGCCTGAAGGAGTTCGCGGTGTTCACGGGCATCAACACCACGCCCACGGCGGTGGTCTCGATCGAGGTGAACGGGGAAAAGAAGACCGGGACGTCCATAGGCATCGGGCCGGTGGACGCGGCCATCAACGCCATCAAGTCGGTGATGGGTAATGACATATCCCTGGAGGAGTATCGCCTCAGCGCCATCACCGGCGGGAGCGACTCGCTGTGCGAGGTATCCGTTCGGGTGGCAAGGAGTGGCGGTAGGAAGATGATGTCCATAGGAAAGGCGGTCGGAAGCGACATCGTGCAGACGAGCGTCGACGCCACCATGGAGGCGCTGGACCGCCTCTACTGCCACAAGAAGGAGCTATGACGATGACAGGTGAGAAGACCATCTCAGAGAAGATCATGTCCTCCCACTCCGGGACGGACGCCCGCGCGGGGCAGATCGTTGAAGCGGAGATCGATTACGTCATGGCCAACGACGTCACCGCGCCGCTGGCTTTCCAGGAGTTCGAGGCGCTGGAGTGCGCTCCGGTAAAGGACAAGATCGTCCTCATCCCCGATCACTTCGTTCCCAACAAGGATGTCGCCTCGGCCGAGCAGGCCGCGGAGATGCGCCGGTTCGTGCAGAAGTACTCGCTGCCCCACTACTTCGAGGTCGGGCGCGGCGGAGTGTGCCATCAAGTCATGGTCGACGAGGGCTTCGCCGCCCCCGGCCGCCTGATCGTCGGGGCGGACTCGCACACCTGCACCTACGGGGGCGTGAACGCGTTCTCTACTGGCATCGGGAGCACCGAGGCCGCGGCGTGCTTCGCCGAGGGCCGGCTGTGGTTCAAGGTGCCCGAGGCCATCAATGTCAAGCTGAACGGCAAGTTCAAGAAGATGGTTTCCGGGAAGGACCTCATCATCAAGATCATCACCGACATCGGGGTGGACGGCGCCAACTACAAGGCGTTCGAGTTCTCCGGCCCCGGCGTGGCGTCGGTGCCGGTGTCCGATCGGCTGACCGTTAGCAACATGGCCATCGAAGCCGGGGGCAAGGCCGGCATCTTCCCCTGCGATGCGAGGACCGAGGAGTACCTCAAAGGAAGGGCACGCGGCCTGTACACGCCGGTCTCGGCGGACCCCGAAGCTCATTACTGGAGGGAGCTGGAGTACGACCTGGGGGACATCGACTACATGGTCGCCCTGCCGCACCTGCCGAGCAACGGCAAGGTAGCGAGCGAGGTGGACGTCACCATCGACCAGGCGTTCCTGGGCTCGTGCACCAACGGCCGCATCGAGGACCTGCGCGTCGCCGCCCAGGTGCTGCGAGGCAAGAAGGTGCACAAGGACGTCCGCATGATCGTGGTGCCGGCGTCCACCCAGGTCTACGAGCAGGCCATGAGCGAGGGCCTCCTCGCCGAGTTCGTGAAGGCCGGGGCGTTCGTCTCCGGCCCGACCTGCGCTGCCTGTCTCGGCGGCCACATGGGTGTGCTGGCCAAGGGCGAGAGGTGCGTTTCCTCTACCAACCGTAACTTCATCGGCCGCATGGGGCACAAGGATTCGTACGTGTATCTCGCTGGGCCGGCGGTAGTGGCGGCGAGCGCGATCGCCGGGCGCATCGTCGCGCCGGAGTGAGGTGTTATCATGGAACAGTTCAAGGGAAAGGCATGGCGTTTCGGCGATCACGTCGACACCGATCAGATCATACCGGCCGACCGGCTGATCAGTGAGAACAACAATCGCCTGGGGGACTTCCTCTTCGAGAGGGTCCGCCCGGACATGACCAAGAACGTGAAGAAGGGTGACATAATCGTCGCCGGTAAGAACTTCGGCTGCGGCTCCTCGAGGGAGCACGCTCCCCGCTCCATCCGTCAGGCCGGGGTGGACGTAGTGATAGCAGAAAGCTTCGCCCGCATCTTCTACCGCAACTCGATCAACATCGGTCTGGTGCTTGTAGAGTGCAAGGTCGAGGCCAATGAGGGCGACGTGCTCGCGGTCGACGTCGACGCCGGGAGGGTGCGCAACGAGACCACCGGGAAGGAGTGGACCTTCCCCGAGTACCCGCAGTACGTCAAGGACCTCATCCGCTCCGGCGGCCTGATGGCCCGGATCAAGGAGGCCAAGCGATGCTCAAGATAGCCGTGGCCCCTGGTGACGGCATAGGCAAGGAAGTGATAGCGGAGGGCGTGAAGGTCCTGCAGGCGGCGGCCGATGTCGAGGGCGTGTCGCTGCAGCTGGACTACATGGACATCGGCTCCGATCGTTATTTGAGCACCGGAGAGCTGCTGACCGACGAGGACATCGCCTTCATGCGCCAGCGCCAGGCGGTGTACTTCGGGGCGATCGGCGACCCCCGGGTGGCGCCGGGAGTGCTGGAGAAGGGCATACTGATCAAGATGCGGACGACCTTCGACCAGTACGTGAACATGCGGCCGTCCAAGGCGTGGCATCCGTACACTCCGCTCAAGGGGGAGAAGAACTTCGACATCCTGTTCCTCAGGGAGAACACCGAGGACCTCTACATGGGCGCCGGCGGAATGCTGAAGGGCAAGCAGGCCCGGGCCGCCATGAGCCTGAAGCGCGAGCTCTACTCCGTGGACCTTGAGCTGAGCTCGAACGTCAGCTCGGACGAGGAGTTCGCCTTCGAGATCGGCATGATGTCCCGCCGGGGGATCGAGAGGTTCGCCGACTACTGCTTCGAGACCGCCAAGAGACTGAACAAGCCAAAGGTGACGGCGGTGGACAAGGCCAACGTGTGCACCTCCCTCTACGGCCTGTGGCGCGAGGTGTTCGACGCCAAGTCCAAGCAGCATGGCATCCCGGTGGAGTACATGTACGTCGACGCCATGGCCATGGCTTTAGTGCGGGCACCGGAGCGCTTCGGGGTGGTCGCCTGCCCCAACATGTTCGGCGACATCCTGACGGACCTCGGGGCGGAGATCATGGGCGGCCTGGGGGTCGCCGCTTCGGGCAACATCTGCCCCGGTGGGGTCTCCATGTTCGAACCGGTGCACGGCTCCGCTCCGGACATCGCTGGGCAGGGCAAGGCGAACCCCATCGCTGCCATCCTCGCCGGCAAGATCATGATCGACACCCTGGGCCGGCCGGACCTCGGCAACATGATCGAGTGGGCGGTGAAGATGGCCATGAAGCAGAAGAAGGTCACCGCGGACATGGGCGGCACGCTGAACACTACCCAGGCCGGGGACGCCATCGCCGAGCTGGTCCGCCAGTCGGGATAAACCTCTTTTCTCGCCCTGGGGTCGGTCGGCCCCAGAGCGCGTTCTTAGTTCTCGACGTCCCGTCGTTTTTCTCTCAAAATCGGTTTGGCTCTCCTTTGTCCGAAGCCTTATAGATAACATGATAACGTTCCATGGGCAGTTCTAACGCCAGATGAGATAAAAGTTGTTTATGGGCGCTCTCATGCTCCTCGATAGCGGCCTATTATCATGTAATAATATTAGATTGTGTGATATTAAATATCATTTGAAAAGTGATGCGACCAGTAGGACTGTCGTCACTGGGTTGCAGGAACCTTCGGCGCCTGTACTACGACAGAAGGGATGATCATCGGACGAAAGATGTTGTCTGCCATCATAGTAGCTGCCTTGCTAATGACCGAGCTGATGGTTCTGGCATCGCCGATGGCGAGCGCCTCGCTCACCTCGTCAGAACCCATCGTAATAAACGGCGATGCGGACCTCGCCAGCCAAGCCTCCTTAAAAGAGTGGGCCGGTGACGGCTCGGCCGAGAATCCCTACATGATCGCTGACCTGACCTTCGACGCAGGGAGCGGCACGGCGATATCGATATCTGGAACCAGCCTGTTCGTGACCATAAAGAACTGTACCATCACTAACTCGAACTACGGTATTGACCTTTCTAGATCGAGCAATGTTACCATCATGGGCAATACGATCCAAGGTATGTCCGGTCAAATGGGCATCTGTCTGTATGATACATCGAGCAACAACACGATATCGGACAACACTTGCTACGGCAACTGGAACGGCATCTATCTGGATTCCTCGAGCAACAACACGATATCGAACAACACCTGCAACGGCAACCTTTTCGGCATCTATCTGGATTCCTCGAGCAACAACACCCTGACCAACAACCGCTGTAACGACAGTTACATCGGGATCTGGCTATCCTACTCTGAAAACAGCGAATTCTCGAATAACACTGGCAGTAACGATTACTACGGCATTTACATAGAATGCTCGGGCGATAGCATCATCATTAACAACACCTTCCGTGACTGCGCCGATGGAGCCATCTGTCTGGACGGATCGAACGACAGCCTCGTGTCGAACAACACCTGCATCGGCGGTACTTACGGCATCTGGGTGTTCTTATCGGACCGCTGCACCGTGTCGAACAACACCTGCGTGGACATGAGCGTAACAGGGATCTACCTGGATAATAGCGCCGGGTTCATGGACGGCAACACCCTCATCAACTGCTCGTTCTCTCTCTGGGCAGACCCCCTGGATGTTCAAGAGTATGTCGATGTGACGAAGATAACCTCGACCAACACCGTCAACGGCCTGCCGGTCTACTTCCTGAAGAACACAGACCTGGGTGGCGCCTCCGTTCCCTCTTCCGGTATCGGCGAGATCATCCTGCTCAATGTGACCGACGCCATTGTCAGCGGACTATCGTTGAACTACGGCGGTGTGATCATCGGCATATCCTCATATATCGTCATCGAGAACAATGTGATCGATAACGCCACCAACTCGGTCTGCATGTTCTTGTCGAACCACTGCATCATCGACGACAACGTGTTCATCAACGCGCCGTGGGAGGGGGTGTTCGTGGGGAGCTCGAGCTACGTCATCGTCTCGAACAACACCTGTGTTGGTAATGATGAAGGAATCAATCTAGAGGAGTCTAGCTACGTCATCGTTTCGAACAACACATGCAACGGCAACGATGATGATGGGATCGATCTGTACGGGTCGAGCTACGTCATCGTCTCGAACAACACATGCAACGGCAATGCCAATGGCATCTATCTGGATAGCTCGAACAATAGCGCCGTCATCGACAACTCGATGGTCGGCTCGACCGCCTACGGCATCTATCTGCAAACATCGAGCAATAACACTCTCGTCGGCAACACGATCGTCGGTTCTGCTGACTACGGCATCTACGTTACAGGCAGTAGCTCTATCCTGATCTACGATAATGCGCTCATTAATAACAACGGAGCTATGCCTGAGTACAACTCGAGCCACATCCAGGCTTACGACGACGGCACCAACGCCTGGAACTCCACCACACGTGGCAACTTCTGGGTCGACTGGCGATCGACCGAGCGCTACCTCATCGACGGCGGCAGCATGGCCGATGAGAGGCCATACTATATCGAGGACACCACCCCACCTGAGGTTAACATCACTAACCCCCAGGTCGGCGCGTGGTACAACACCACTGCGATAAACGTCACCTGGACCGCGTCGGACGAGGGCAGCCGTATCGCCAACATGTCCGTCTCCCTGGATGGCGGAGCATGGATAGAGGTGACGAACCAGTACTACGAGCTCACGGCGCTCGCCGAAGGGCAGCACAATGTGTCCGTCCGCGTCTACGACCACGCCGGCAACTATCGCATCGCTAGCAAGGTCTTCAACATCGAGACCGAGCTGCCATCGATCACCATCACCGAGCCAGCGAATGACTCGACCGTCGGAACGGCCGTCGTTCAGGTTGCATGGACCGCGTCCTCGGCCTCGACCATCGGCAAGTACTGGATCAGCGTCGACGGCGGCGAGTTCGTGGATGTCGGGCAGAACACCTCTCGCCTCCTCTCGCTCGCCAACGGACAGCATGTCGTGACAGTAAAGGTGCGCGACTTCGCCGGCAACTGGAACTCGACCTCGGTCGAGTTCGAGGTCTTCGACAACGTCGCGCCGACGGCGACCATCTCGCCCAGCGGCGATGATGTCGCCATAGGCACCGTTATCACCGTGACCTTTTCCGAGGCGATGAACGAGAGCTCGGTGAGCATCGTCGTGAATGGCGTGACCGGAACCATCTCGTGGAACGGTAATATCGCTACGTTCACTCCGTCTTCCGACCTCGCCTACGACACCGAGTATTCCGTAACTGTCAGCGGTGAGGACCTCGCCGGCAACAACATGACCGCCGAGGCATCGTTCACCACGCTGAAGAACGAGGGCACCGTCTCCGGCACGGTCAAGGACGCGGACGGGAACGCGGTCGCCAACGCCACGGTCACGCTGAGCAACGGGATGAGCACCACGACCGATGTGAACGGCTACTTCGAGTTCGTCGGCGTACCGACCGGAAGCTACACGCTGAACGTCACCAAGGACGGCTTCGTGATGCTGAGCCAGACGGTGAACGCTGTCGCCGGTCAGACCACTGACCTGGCGGCGTTGAGCATGACCAAGAGCGCATCCAGGAGCGATGACGGCAGCATGCTGTTGATCGTCGGCCTTGTCGGCGTCGTGATCGCAGCCATACTCATTATCGGCTTCCTCTTCTACCGGAAGAAGGACGAGAAGAAGTGAGCTAGCGAGCAGCGGAAATCAACGAGGCATTACGGCCTCCTCTTCTCTTTTTTTATAACACCGGGTGATGGAGTCATCCAGCTCACGATCCAGATAGACAACTGGTCCTGTCCTCCCATGCAAGCGGCCTTACCGCCCTTCTTGGTCGCTTTCTTGACGTCGGTCTATTCAAACGACCAGTTTCATAAATTCTAGGAACTTGGATTATAAATTATGATGTAATAATTATTTTAAGTAGATGTGATGCGACGGATCGATGATCGTCCCGGGGAGAATGGCCATCAGGAATATGGAGAGGAGCGAGGTGGACCTCGCGCTCGACTGGGCCGCTAGGGAGGGTTGGAACCCTGGCATCAACGATGCCGAGCCGTTCTTCCGAGCCGACCCTCAAGGCTTCTTCCTGGGTGAGGTGGACGGGGAGGCGGCGGCGACCGGCTCGCTCATCCGCTATCCTGGGGGCATGAGCTTCGCCGGGTTCCTTATCGTGCGCCCCGACCTCCGTGGCCGAGGGTTCGGCAGGCAGATGCTCGGTCATCTGATGGACCTGGGGAAAGAGGGCAACGTCGGGGGCGACGGAGTCCCAATAATGGTGCCGACCTATCTGCGTAAGGGGTTCGCCCTCTCGCACTGGAACCACCGGTACGCGGGCCTGGGCGGGGGACGATGTCCCAAGGGCCTGACCCCCGCTGGCNNTATGGTTGAGGTAGATCACGAAGCCCTGGTGCGCTATGACGCGGAGGTCTTCGGGGCGGAGCGGGGCGCCTTCCTTACTTCGTTCCTGGAGCAGGAGGGCACTACCGCCTTCGCGGCTCTCGCCGCTCACGGCATCAAGGGATTCGGAGCGGTGCGGCCCTGCCGGACGGGCTTCCGGATCGGGCCCCTCTTCGCCGATGACCGCGAGGTCGCACAGAAGATCCTCCGCGGCCTGGTCTCCGCCATTCCCGGGAAGGAGTATTTCCTGGATGTGCCTGAGCCGAACACCGAGGCCATGGCCATGGCGAGGGACCTGGAGCTCGAGGAGCGGTTCACCACCGCCAGGATCTACACCAAGGAAGCGACTTCAACCCCCATCCACAAGGTGTTCGGGATCACCACCTTCGAGCTGGGGTGATGTACTCGGATTTTCGGTGTACGGATCTCCACGGGATCGATATTTGCTAGCAACAGCGGTACGAAGCTCGAAGATGGAACGAAAAAGGGAAGGTGTTTGCGGCATCACCGGCCCTTCGGCAGCCCGGAGGGAGCGCTCATATCTGACGGTGGGGGTCCGACTCCTCAGTGAGCTGCTTCACGAAGTCGTCGAACTTGACCCCGTACTTCGGGGCCTTGGTCCCGTGCCGCCTGATGGCCAGGGTACCGCTCTGCTCCTCCTTGTCCCCTATCACGATGATGTAGGGGATCTTCTGCAGCTCCGCGTCCCTTATCTTTCCCTCGACCGTTCCGTAGCTCTGGTCCAGCTCGGCCCGGAACCCGAGGTCGCGGAACCGGTTGTAGATGTCCGCGGCCGCCTGGTTGTTGCTGTCCTTGAACGAGATGACCCTGAGCTGGACCGGCGCCAGCCACACCGGCAGGTTGCCGTTGAGGTGCTCCAGCAGTATCCCCATGAACCTCTCCAGGGAGCCGTACACGGTCCGGTGGAGCATGATCGGCCGGTGCATCTTGCCGTCGTCGCCGGCATACTCCAGCTGGAAACGCTCGGGCATCTGGAAGTCGAGCTGTATCGTCGCGGTCTGCCACTCGCGGCCCAGGGAGTCCTTGATCTTGAAGTCGATCTTGGGCCCGTAGAAGGCGCCGTCGCCCTCGTTGACCTCGTACTTGACGCCGCGGTCCTCGAGGGCCTTGCGCAGCGCAGCCTCCGCCCGCTCCCACAGCGCGGGATCGCCCATGGCGTTCTCCGGCTTCGTCGACAGCTCCATGCGGTACTGGAAGCCGAACAGGCGGTAGAAGCGGTCCACGAGGGCCATCACGCCGCCCAGCTCCGCGTCCAGCTGCTCCTCGGTGCAGTATATGTGCGCGTCGTCCTGGGTGAACTGGATCACCCGGAACAGGCCGGACAGCACCCCGGAGAGCTCCACGCGGTGGACGTCACCATATTCCAGTACTCTTAACGGCAGGTCGCGGTAGCTCTTCTCCTTGCTCTTGAAGACCAGTATACCCCCGGGGCAGTTCATCGGCTTGACCGCGAACTGCCGCTCGTCGTAGTTGGTCAGGAAGATGTTGTCCTTGTAGTGCCCCCAGTGGCCGGAGACCTTCCACAAGATGTCGCTCATCACCTGCGGGGTGCGGATCTCCTTGTAGTCCGCCCTGCGGTGCTCCTCCCTGGAGAACTCGATGAGGGCGTTCCTGATGGTCATCCCCTTGGGATGCCAGAACACCATGCCCGGAGCGACATCGTAGAAGCTGAACAGGTCAAGCTTCTGCCCGATGATGCGGTGATCGTTCTCCTTGAGATCGCCCTTGCTCAGCTTGGACCTGGAGACCTGCTTGAGCAGCTGGACGGGATCGAAGTCCTCGACCTCGACCTGCTTCTTCTCGGTCACCTTGATCTCGCGGGACAGCTCCGAGAGGGGGTGGCCCTTGCAGCTCATCTTGAACGCCTTGTACCACCCGAAGGGAGCGCGGTGGACCTCGACCCCCTCCTTCTGCAGCAGGGCCTCCATGGTCCGCAGCATCTTCTTGCCCGCGTCCGGCGAGCTGAGCGAGGACGACAGGTGCGCGTAGGGATAGAGGACTATCCTCTCCGCCCCTACCTTCTTCGCCACCTCCAGCACGTCCGCCACGGCTCTCTGGGCGATGCCCTCGAGATCCTCCTCGTCCTGCTTCTCCACGCTGATGAAATCGATAAGGACCTCTTCCCAGCGGCCCTGCTTCTCCTGATCGGTGATCTGATCTGCCACGGGGGTCCGTTTCTTCACGGAGTACTCCAGGTAGTCAGAGTGAATGTAGAGGGTCTTCATCGGCTGTCGTAACACCTGCCCCGTATTTTACAGTTCTCAGGTGGGGAGCGAGTTGCCAGCGCTGCTGGACCAAGCGTCGCCGCCCTGCCCAAATCATTAAATGGCCCTTCCAGAATCATAGGGTGGTTTTCTGATGGGCTCAAAATCCTCGAGACCGGGCTGGCTGAAAGGAAAGGGGGCCTTGGCAGCCATTATTCTCGTGATAATAGTGATCGTGTCATCGGTCGGCGCCTATGTGCTGCTGGATGACGATGACATAATTTTCGACGGCGGCAGGTCGGTCAAGACGGGCGACCTGGTGCGGGTCAACTACATCGGCATGCTGCCGAATGGTCAGGTGTTCGACACCTCCCTGTACTCCGTTGCCATCGACAACGTCACCTACCCGAAGTCCCTGTTCTTCGGCTTCCGCGGGGACCAGAGCAAGTACAGCACCCTCAACTTCACCGTGGGTCAAGGACAGATGATCGACGGGTTCGAGACCGGGGTCCTGGGAATGAAGGTCGGGGAGACGAGAACGATCGTCATCCCGGTGGAGGACGCTTACGGACCGGCCAACGAGTCGAAGATCACCACCATGAACCTCACCGAGTCCGTGCCGATGTACAAGGAAATGAGTGTGGACGATTTCGAGGCCTACTTCGGGGAGACACCGACGAGCAACAAGCTGTACACTGATCCGAACCACGGTTGGCAGGTGTGGACCACGAACGTTGACAAGAAGACCGTCCGCATGCAGAACATGGCCACGGACGGCGCTACCTACCGCGCTCACGCCTCACCCACCGACCCGAGCTACGGGTGGAACATCACCGTCAATATCGACAACACGAACCAGATGATCATCGTGCATCACGATCTGGACTCCTCCAGCGCGATGGCGGTGAAGGGAATGGACGGTGTTTCCGGCCGACTCTATGTCAAGAGCGTGGACGAGGCCGCGGGAACGGCAGTGATCGATAGGAACAACCAGATCTTGGGACAGGACCTGACGTTCACCATCACCCTGGTCTCCATCGGATGAAACCCCTTTCCCCCGCCTTCTTTTCTATAAGCGCAACGGCGAGGTAGCTACCGGCGCCGGTGATCACCCCTGCGGCGACGTCCGCGGGCCAGTGGACCCCGAGACAGAGCACGGCGATCGACATGATTGCCAGCATCGCCAGGGAGAAGATCCTCAGCCTTCTCACACCCCATGCCGCCATGCACATTACGGTGATGGAGGTCATGTGGGTGCTGGGGAACGAGCTCCCCCGGCCCATGAGGCCTTCGGACAGGGGCCCCCAGACCGGGTCTCCGTACAGCAGGGGGGCGATGCCCGATGCCGGGTCCAGCCCCGGGCGCACCGATCCGATGAGGATGTGGAGCACCAGCGAGATGGAGTAGGCGAGGACGAGCGCCATCACGCATCTGCGGAACCGCCCGCGGTCCTCGGCGAGGAGGACGAGGGGGATAAGCACGAGCATGAAGACGTAGAGGAGCACGTAGACCGCGCTGAGCGCGGCGATGCCGGTGCCTGAGATGACGCTCTCCTGCAGCCACAGGACGAGAGGTTGAAGGGCGTGGTCGGAGGTCGGAATTGCTATGATGGGTTGAACCAGGGCCCCGACCACGGACGTCGCGACGCGCACCGCGATCAGAGCCGCGGCCGTCAGCACTATGAACGATCGCTCATCCTTAAGCCCCTGGACGATCCGGACCAAGGAGCCTTTACCTAATAGAAGCAGAGCAGCGCCCACCGCGCACGCCGCCATCAGCGCGGCCGCCGCCAGCGACGCCGCTCCCACGGAGATCAGTCCTCGGCCGCCCGGCGGTAGATGGCCTCCAGGTCATTGATGATGCCGGGCCAGGAGAACCGCTGCATGTGCCGCCGGGCCGCCTGGGCGCAGGAGCGGCGCAGAGCGTCGTCCCCGAGCATGGTGTTCAGGGCGCCGGCCAGCGCCTCGCTGTCCCGGGGAGGGACCAGCAGCCCTCCATCGCCCACCACCTCCGGCAGGCCGCCGACCCTCGAGGCCACCACGGGCTTCCCCCAGACCATCGCCTCGGTCACCGCGATGCCGTACGATTCGAAGAGGGAGGGCATGACGAACAGCTTGCAGTTGGAGAGCAGCTCGGCCTTGCGCTCGGTGCTCACCCTGCCGGTGAACTCGACCTTGTCCCTGGTCCCCTGCGAGTCGGCAAGGCGCTGCAGGCGCTCCCTGTCCGGCCCGTCGCCGACGATGACCAGCCTGCCGTCGACCTTGCTCATCGCCTTTACCAGGTAGGGCAGTCCCTTGGTCCCGACCAGGCGGCCCAGGAACAGGATGTAGTCGCCCTCCGCGCCCTCCCCGGCCTGGAGCTCGATGCCATTAGGGGCCACGTCCAGCAGATCCTCGCGGAAACCGCGCCGGAGCAGGTCGCTCTTTATGAACTCGGTGATGCAGATGACCCGGCGGTCCCGTATGTGCCGGCAGAACAGCCTGTCGTTGACCAGGCTGACCGCCCGTCCGAAGCCCTCGCCCTCGCCGTAGGTATTGTGGAAGGTGAAGACCCACTTCCCGCGGTACCGGCGGATGGCCTTGGTGTACGAGGGCGCCCAGCGGTAGTGGTAATCGACGACGTCGGGCTCCAGGCGCTCCAGGGCCTCGAGGACGCCGGGAGTGACCACGTACGGCGGGTTGTAGCCGCCGTAGTACTTTGACGGTAGGCGGATGATGCGGTACCCGTCCCGCTCTTCCTCCTCGGCGGTCCCGGAGAGCTTCGACGTGAGGACGATCATCTCGTGCTTCGCCGAGAGCCCCTTGGCCACCTCGTGCAGTCGGTACTCGATGCCCCCCATGTACGGATAATGGAACGGATTAAGCTGTACGATTCGCATTTTCACACTTCCGCTTGCGGATGCAAGAGGCAACGAAGCTGGCGATCAGGATGCCGATGACCAGCACCAGCGTGGCGGCCTGGGCGGTGCCCTGGGAGAAGTACGCCAGGAAGAAGCCGCTCATGAGCAGTATGACGCCGTACTTCAGCACCCCGCCGATCACCACGTAGGTCATGCATCTTCGGAGGTTCCAGCAGGAGAGGGCGATGAAGCCGCCCAGGAACGGCAGTATGGGCGCGATGCGGTTCAGCAGGATCATCCGCTCGTCCTGGACGAGGAGGAAGCAGCGGTACTTCTCTACCGCCCGGCTGATCTTTTCCCGGAACCCGCCGAGCTTGGCCCTCTTCACGATCAGGTAAAGGGTCATTACTCCGGCGATCTCCGCCAGGACGATGGTCAGGAGCATCAGGCCGCCATATAGGGCCATCCAGTCGCCCGCACCGGTATCCTGGGCGAGGAAGACCAGCACCACGAACAACTCTGGCAAGGTAGGGAGAATGATGGCATCGATGTAGAACAGGAGGAAGATGAAGAGCAGGCCTCCCCACGGACCTAGCGGCTCGAACAGTCCCCAGAGAGTGGACCCGACATCGCTCATTCTGTGAAGTAACGCCTCCTGATTAGAATACCTTTCCGTCCAATACCATCTTCTTGCGTTCGATAGAATACTTGTACAGCTCCACCAGCTTCTCGACGCTGAGCTGGACCGAGTACCCCAAGGCGTACCTTCGGGTGCTCGCCCTCAGCTCGTCCGAGTGGTCCAAGGCGGACCACATGGCTTCGGCGCAGGAGGCGGGGTCGTCCTCAAAGAGGAACCCGTTCTCGCCGTTGCGGATGAGCTCCTTCACCGCCCGGTAGTTGATCCCGGCGACAGGCTTCCCGGAGGCCATCGCCTCCAGGCCGACCAGGCCCTGGGTCTCGAACTTCGACGCGATGACCGACGCATCGCAGGCCGCGTAGACCTGGGGCAGCTCCTCGTCGGGGATGAATCCGGTGAAGATCACCTTACCTTCCAGCCCTTTCTCCCTGACCACGTCCTGATAGTGCTTCTTGGCCGGGCCGTCGCCGACGATCAGCAGCCGCACCATGCTGTCCTCCTTCACCAGCCGCGAGAACCCGTCGATCACCAGGTCAAGGTTCTTCTCCATGGCGACCCTTCCCACATGGAGGAGCACCCGCTCGCCGTCCAGCCCGTACCGGTGCCTGATGCCCGAGCCGTCGTTCTCCGGCCGGAAGCGGTCGCAGTCGACCCCCGTGGGGATCACGTCCACCCGGTGCATCGCCGGCGCGTAGGTGAGCAGCTCGGACTTGATCGCCGCGGTCGGGGCGACCACCGAGTCCGCCCTCTCCAGGAGCTGCTTCAGGTAGATCCAGAACAGGCGGCTGGTCATCCATTCCGGGATCGGCATCGGAGTGTAGTACTTGGCCGCGTCGGTGACCATGGTGTGGAAGGATACCACCACCGGCAGCCTCATCGTCCTCGCCGCGAACATCGAACGCACCCCCATGAACAGGAGGCCGTGGGTGTGGATGACGTCGATGTCCAGGTCATGAAGGATCTCGCACTTGTTGGTGGGGAAGGGAGAGAAGCTGTAGCCGGGGTACCGCTTGTAGGTCAGGGAGCGGAAGTAGTAGACCCCGTCCTCACGATGGCCGTTGCACGGTTCGGGCGCGAAGATGTAGACCTCGTGGCCGAGCTTCTCCAGCTGGGCCTTGGTCATAAGGATCGAGTTGACCACCCCGTCGCGGGCGGGAAGGAAACTGTCAGTGAACATCGCAACGCGCATACTCTTTCCTCATCTCAGGATGGCTCTCAGGTTGGCAAGCAGCTCCTCGGGGGAGGGCGCGAACATGCGGATGGCCGGCCCTCGGCCCGACCCGCCCCGGTCGATCACTACATCAGGGACGAATCCCAGATGTATTAATGCATCTTGCGCCCCAGTTCCAGATTTCGGAGAGGACCGACGACCGCCCCTCACCGTCCTGGACACCAGGCCGGCGGATCTGACCGACCTCGCGAGGTCCTCGGTGAAGCTCAGCTCGGCCGCTGCGCGGGCCCGGCCGTCGAACCGCATGGCCGACAGGATCGCCTCCCCCAGGACCGCTTCGCCGCCGAACGACGCGCACGGCGCGGCAGTGCCAGGAACGGCCCTGATGCCGCAGACCTCCTGCACGCTCTCCGCCCCGGGGAGGGCGAAGGCCATGGCGAACCCCGAGAGGGGGACGAGGTCATTGGGAAGGAGCTTCACCGCCTCCACCGCCGCGTGGCGCAGCCGGGTGGAGACCTGATACCGCTGCGCATCGCGGAGCTGATGGGCCAGGGGCTCGACCACCGGCACTCCGCGGCCGATGGCGTGGCGGGCGGCGATGGCCTCATCGATGGCCGCCTTGGCCGCGAGCGCGCTCTCCCAGATGTTGTTCCCCTTGGCCAGGTTGGCCGCGAGCAGCGAGGACAGGATGCATCCTCCTCCGTGTCCCCGGGCGCACACTCTCGGACCGCTAATGCGGAGGAACTTGCCGTCATGGAACAGGGTATCGGTGCACTCGTCGGTCTCCATGTGCCCGCCCTTCAGGAGCACTGCCTCCGCCCCCATTGCGGCCAGGTCACGGCAGGCCCGGCGGACGTCCGCCTCGTCTTCGATACTGTACTTCACCAGCGCCTCGGCCTCCGGCACGTTGGGCGTCAGGACCGTCGCCGCCGGGATGACGTGCTCCCTGAGCGCTTCCAGGAGATCAGCGCGGTTCAGGGCGTCACCGACCCCCGCGACAAGGACGGGATCGACGACGAGAGGGATGCTCTCCCGGGACATGCGCTCGGCGACCGCGGTGGCGATCTCCGCGGAGTACAGCATCCCGGTCTTGGCCGCGGAGACGTGGACATCCTCCAGGACCGCGTCGATCTGGGCGATCACCTCCCGGGCCGGAAGCGGGTAGATGCTCGCGACCCGGGTGGTGTTCTGGGCCGTGATCGCGGTGATGGCTACCGCGGCGTGGACCCCCTGGGAGGCCATGGCCTTGATGTCCGCCTGAATGCCTGCCCCTCCCACGGAATCAGAGCCAGCAATGGTCAGCGCGACGAGCATGCCCTGGGAAACCACTTGCCCGATATATACACATGCTTCAAGGTCACGGAAAAGCAGACCGACAGGGGACCGCCCATTGGTAAAATATAAATATCGACCCCCCTTTCAAAAAGGTTGATGAAGGCGACCAGCGGGCATTTCATCTTCACCGACGATTTTCAGTACATCGAGCTTGCGGAAGCTTTCCCGGAGATCCTCACGACCTTTCTGGAAGAGACCGACCAGATGCCGGACGATGATGATGTCCTGCAGATGTTCATCTTCCTCAACCAGCAGGCGCTCCGCAAGAACGAGAAACCCGAGGGCTACAACCGCAAGGGCCGCATGCGCCTCGTCTTTCCGCTGGGAAGCCGCCAGTTCTACATCAAGTCCAACATCGCCGGGAGCGAGGTGGTGAGGCTGAGCGAGAAGATCAGCAAGATCCTCACCAAGGCCGGGATCAAGCACACCCTTCAGTGGAACGTCCTGGGCCCCAAGGACTGAGGGTGCCTTAGACAGCGCACCCTGGACTGTCCTTGAGCGCGGCCATCGAGCTCTCCTAGGCCATCGCTGATGACCGCGCCGTCTCACATCAGGGACCGGAACGCCTTCTCTATCCTCGATCTCTCGCGGTCGATGAAATCGCTCTGCCTTCGCAGGACGGACATGCCCTGGCTCAGCTGCATGGGGGTGACCTCCGGGGAGGTCCCTCCGATCGATGTCCTCCGGGCC
The DNA here is from genome assembly GCA_002508545.1 of Methanomassiliicoccus sp. UBA6. Classification (GTDB taxonomy): domain Archaea; phylum Thermoplasmatota; class Thermoplasmata; order Methanomassiliicoccales; family Methanomassiliicoccaceae; genus UBA6. Next base: position 15,265 of record DAVH01000049.1, on the reverse strand, counting down.
ACGCACCTCTCCACCGGCAGGATGGAGAACACGTCCTCGTCAATGATGTCGCTGAACCTCCTTAGCTCGCTCAGCGTCAATTCCTCCAGCCGCTTGCGGTTGTCGATGGCGTAGCGCACCACCGCGCCGACGACCTCGTGGGCGCGGCGGAACGGCAGCCCCTTCATCGCCAGGTAATCCGCCAGATCGGTGGCGTTGAGGAACCCGTCCTTGCACGCGGCCAGCATGCGGTCCTTGTTGAAGCGGACGGTCGCCACCATGGCCGCGGTCATTCTCAGGCAGGGGACCAGGCGGTCGTAGGTGGCGAACACCGCCGGCTTGTCCTCCTGAAGGTCCCGGTTGTACGCCGTGGGCAGCCCCTTCAGCGTCGTTAGGATGTTCACCAGGTCCCCGACCGCCGCTCCCGCCCGCCCGCGGACCAGCTCCGCGACGTCCGGGTTCTTCTTCTGGGGCATGATGCTGCTTCCGGTGGAGCAGGCATCAGCCATCTCCAGGAACCCGAAATCGGAGGAAGACCAGTATACAAGCTCCTCGCACAGCGACGAGAGGTGCACCGCGGTCAGCGCGGCGGCGAAGAGGTACTCGGCCACGAAGTCACGGTCGGACACGCCGTCGATGGAGTTCGGGCAGGGGGCATCGAAGCCCAGGAGGCTGGAGGTGTACAGCCGGTCGATCTTGTAGGTGGTGCCGGCCAGCGCGGCGGAGCCGAGGGGCGAGATGTTCAGCCGCCGGTACGCGTCCATGAGCCTCTCGGCATCCCGCTGGAGGCGGAAGAAGTGAGCCATCAGCCAGTGCCCCACCGTCACCGGCTGGGCGTGCTGGATGTGGGTGAACCCGGGGAGGATGGTCTCGAGGTTGTCGCTGGCCTGATCCATGATCGCCTTCTGCAGCAGGCCGATCGCGTCCAGCGTGTCCAGGGTGGCGTCGCGCATGAACAGGCGGAGGTCGGTGACCACCTGATCGTTCCTGCTCCGTGCGGTGTGCAGGCGTGCGCCCGCGTCTCCGATCATGTCCGTCAGCATGTACTCGATGTTGGTATGGATGTCCTCGAGGCGCTCCTGTATCGGCAGGGTTCCGTCCTCGATCTTCGCCATGATCTTCCGCAGCCCATCCTGGATCGCCTCGCCGTCCTCCGGGGAGATGATCCCCTGGCGGGCAAGCATCCTGGAGTGGGCCATCGAGCCCAGGACGTCATAGCGGGCCAGGCACCTGTCGAGCGACAGGGAGGAGGTGAATGCCAGCGTGCTCTCCGCCATCCCCTCGCTGAACCGTCCGGACCACAATGTCTTCTTCTCCCCGCTCACAAGCACTCCTCCATGATGTTCATCTTGCTCACTCCCGGTACCGCCGTCGATTAGAAAAAAGGATGGGTGGAAGGGGTTTTTCTTACTTGGCCCTCTTGCGCTGGGCCTTCTTGGGGGCGGCCTTCTCCTCGGACACCTGGTCAACCACCTTCATCTTGGCCTTGTGGGCCGCGGCGACGGTGCGCAGGGGGAGGCCCCATACATAGATGAAGCCCTTGGCCGAGGTGTGGTCGAACTGGTCGCCCTTAGCATAGGTGGCCAGGCCCTCGTTGTACAGCGAGTAGGGGGACTCGCGTCCCACGACGTCCACGTTGCCCTTGTACATCTTGACCGTGACCATCCCCGTGACGTACTTCTGGGTGCTCTCCACGAACGCGTCCAGGGCCTCCCTCAGGGGGGAGAACCACAGGCCGTCGTAGGCCAGCTCGGAGAAGCGCTGCTCCACGCCCTTCTTGTACGAGAGCACGTCCCTGGTCAGGACCATGCCCTCGAGGGCCTGGTGCGCCTTGATCAGGGTGATGGCCGCCGGGCACTCGTAGGTCTCGCGGGACTTGATGCCCACCAGGCGGTCCTCGACATGATCGATGCGGCCCACGCCGTTCTCCCCGGCGATCTTGTTGAGCTTCATGATCAGCTCCACCGGGGGCAGCTTCCGTCCGTCGACCGCGACCGGGACGCCCTTCTCGAAGGTGATGTCCACGTACACCGGCTTGTTCGGCGCTTTCAGCGGGGACACGGTCCACTCGTGCGAATCCTCAGGCGGCTCCTTGGAAGCGTCCTCGATCACCCCGCACTCGCAGCTGCGGCCCCACAGGTTCTCGTCGGTGGAGTACGGGCAGGCCTTCTTCACCGGGATGGGAATGTCGTTCTTCTTGGCGTAGTCGATCTCCTCCTCACGGGTCATTACCCACTCCCGCATGGGAGCAATGATTCCGATCTCCGGAGCGAGGGCTCCGATGCTGACGTCGAAGCGCACCTGGTCGTTGCCCTTGCCGGTGGCNNGCGATGAGGGGGCGGGCGATGGCGGTGGACAGGGGATAGATGCCCTGGTACATCGCGTTGGCCTTGAGCGAGGGCCATACATAGCTCTCGGCGAACTCCTCCCGGGCGTCGATGGCATAGGCGGCGACCGCGCCGATGTTCTTGGCCCTGTCGATGTTCTTCTCCATGTCCCCGGGCTGCCCCACGTCGATGGAGACGGCCACCACGTCAAGGTTGTAGTTATCCTGAAGCCAGCGAATGGCGACCGATGTGTCCAGGCCGCCGGAGTACGCAAGCACGACCTTCTTCCTGCCAGGCTTGGGGACGATGTCCTTCTTCTTGCTGGATGCCATTACTATCGCGCTGTCCACCAGGCCCTGATTATTTAGGGTTGATGAGCGAACTCCGACAAACCGCCCACCTGTAGTCTCTCCCGGGACATGCAGGAAAAACCGCTAGCCAGATAGTCCCTTCTGCAACAGCCGGGAACGTGATTGTCGCATTTGGGTCATCATCCTTAATATCCATACCTTTTTATCAACGGGCCTAAGCGAATTACGAGGAACGCTGGAATGATAAAGGCAGCAATCGTTGGAGGCTCCGGCTACACCGGCAGCGAACTGGCGCGGATACTGTGCCGCCACCCCGGGATCGAGGTCGCGGCCATCACCTCCAGGCAGAACGCCGGCACGCCGGTCCACAAGGTGCTGCCGTCCCTCAAGGGGTTCATCGACCTCAAGTTCGAGGCCCAGCTGGGCGAGGACGCCGACGTGGACGTGGCGTTCCTGGCCACCCCGCACGGTGCTTCCATGGCCATCGCCCCCGGCCTCCTTTCCAGGGGCATCAAGGTCATCGACCTGAGCGGCGATTATCGTCTGCGCGACCCCGCCGCCTACGAGAGGTGGTACGGGCACCCGCATCAGGACCTGGACGGCCTCCAGCGCGCGGTCTACGGGATGACCGAGCTGTTCTGCGACGCCATCGCCGGAGCGGACCTGGTGGCCAACCCGGGCTGCTATCCTACTTGTTCCGTCCTCTCCCTCGCCCCCCTGATGGCCTCGGGGCTGGTGGAGGACAAGGTCATCATCGACGCCAAGAGCGGGACCTCCGGAGCGGGCGCCGAGCCGACCAAATCTACGCACCACCCCGCCTGCGGCTCTTCCATCACTCCCTACAAGGTCGTCGGTCACCGCCACACCCCGGAGATCAAGATGGCCCTCGACCGGGTGTCGGGGGCCGGGAACGGGGTCGTATTCACCCCTCACTTGCTGCCGATCGTGCGCGGAATGCTCACAACGAGCTATGTTACATTGAAAAAGGATAAGAGCAAGAACGAATTGCAGGCGCTTTACGATTCGTACTACGCCGGGCGGAGGTTCGTCCGGCACGTGGCCGTACCATCGATCCCCTCCACGGTGGGGTCGAACTTCGCCGAGGTGGGCATCGAGCTGGCGGACGCGGGCACGATCGTGGTCATGGGAGCGCTGGACAACCTGGTGAAGGGTGCGGCCGGCCAGGCGGTCCAGAACGCGAACATAATGTTCAACATGGACGAGACCGTCGGTCTCGATTTCCCCGGACTAGGAGTGTAAGAGATGAACACCATCGATGGCGGGGTCACCACCCCCAAGGGCTTCAAGGCGACAGGCATTCACTGCGGCATAAAGAAGGAGAGGCTGGATCTCGCGATGATATACTCGGAGAGGCCGGCCGTTGCTGCCTGCGCCTATACTCAGAACAAGATGCGGGCCGCCCCTGTCGAGCTCATGATCCAGCGCCACAGCGACAGGCTCCAGGCGTTCGTCGTGAACAGCGGCAACGCCAACGCCATCACCGGGCCCCAGGGGATGAAGGACGCCATCACCATGTCCGAGACCGCCGCCAAGGCGCTCAGGCTGGAGCCATCGAAGGTAGGGGTAGCGTCCACCGGGGTCATCGGTCGCTTCCTGCCCATGGACAAGGTGGTCCCCGGCATCGAGAGCATCGTAACCCAGCTCGGCACCGGCCGGGAGTACGACCACCGGGCCAACATGGCCATCCTTACGACGGACAAGACCATCAAGGAGGCGGCCTGCCAGGTCACCCTGAAGGACGGCACCGTGGTCACCATCGCCGGCATGGCCAAGGGCTCCGGGATGATCTCCCCGTCCATGAAGACCAAGCACGCCACCACCCTCAGCTTCATCACCTCCGATGCGGTGCTGACCAAGGCACCGGAATGGAAGTGGCAGGAGTGCATCAACAAGAGCTTCAACATGATCAACGTCGACGGGGACCAGAGCACCAACGACATCTCGGTGTTCATGGCCAACGGCGCCGCCGGCGGGAAGCCGGTGGACGATAACCCGGAGTACTGGAGCGGCGTGCTGTACGTGCTGCAGTCCCTCGCCAAGCAGGTCGTGCTGGACGGCGAGGGCGCGACCAAGCTCATCGAGCTCAAGGTCACCGGGGCCAAGACCGACCGCGAGGCCCGCACCGCCGGCCGCTGGATCATCTCCTCCAGCCTGGTCAAGACCGCGATTTTCGGAGCGGACCCCAACTTCGGCCGGGTGCTCGCGGCGCTGGGCAACTCCGGCAGCGAGTTCGACATCGACAAGCTTCGGCTCACCATCGGCAGCCACGGCGACGAGGTCGTGCTGTTCGAGGGCGGCGTGCCCCAGGTGAAGCCGTGCTCGGAGACCGAGGTCCGGGCGAGGAAGCTCCTCTCCGACCACAACATCGCCATGCACCTCGATCTGGGCGTCGGCAACGGCCAGGCCGAGGCGTGGGGCTGCGACCTCACCTACGAGTACGTGAAGATCAACGCCGAGTACACCACGTAGGGATGGGAATGGTCGGCCATCAGGACCAGGGACGGCGCATCCTCATCAAGTTCGGCGGCAATGCGCTCAGCGGCGAGGGCGACCTCGAGCGGTTCGCCCAGGACATCGCCTCGCTCATCGCCTCCGGCCTCCGCCCGGTGCTCGTGCACGGGGGCGGACCGGAGATATCTCAGGAGATGGAGAGGCGCGGCCTCAAGGTCAGGAAGGTCTCCGGCCTCAGGGTCACCGACCCCGCCGCCCTCGAGGTGGCGGCCGACGTTCTCGGCCGCATCAACTCCGACATCGTCGGCACGCTCGGCCGGGCCGGTGTGAACGCGGTCGGGATGTCGGGATGCGACGCGGCGGTGATCGCGTCGAAGATGCCCTCGGTCAAGGTGACCGACGAGCAGGGGAACGATGTCTCGGTGGACCTGGACCGGGTCGGGGACGTCGCCCGCGTCGACCCGGAACGCCTGGAGGCCACAATCTCTAAGGGCGCCGTTCCGGTGATCTACCCGATCTGCGCGGACCCCGAAGGCCTCCAGTTCAACGTCAACGCCGACACCGTGGCCGCCCACGTGGCCCGGGCCGCGGGAGCCCGGGAGATGGTGCTGGTCACGGATGTGCCGGGGATACTCAAGAACGGCGAGGTCATCCGCTCCATCACCTTGAGCGGCATCGATGCGCTGATCGCCGACGGAACGATAACCGGGGGCATGGTCCCCAAGGTCGATGCGTGCCGCACCGCCCTCATGAACGGAGTGGGGACGGTCTACATGCTGAACGGCAAGGACCCTCACTCGCTGGTCAGGAAACTGCTCAGGGGCGAGGACACCGGCACCAGGATCACGGTGGGTTGAACATGAACATCGATAAGGTCAGGGAGCTGGACCACCAGTTCCTGTTCCAGAACTACGGACGCCAGGATCTGTGCTTCGAGCGCGGGGAGAGGGAGTACCTCTACGACCTCGCCGGCCGGAGATACTTGGACCTGGTGGCCGGGATAGCGGTGAACTCGCTGGGCTACTCTCACCCGGACATCGTACGGGCCGTCTGCGAGCAGGCCGGCCGCCTGATCCACGTCTCCAATCTCTACCTGGTGAAGGAGCAGGCGATGGCCGCGGAAGCGCTGGTGAGCATCGCCCCGGAGCCCCTGGGAGCGGTGATGTTCTGCAACAGCGGGGCCGAGGCCAACGAGGCCGCCCTGAAGCTGGCGGTCAAGAGCACCGGGCGGGGACGCGTGGTATCCACCAGGAACTCGTTCCACGGGCGGACTTCCATCACGCTGTCGGCGACCGGCCAGCCCAAGTACCAGTCGGGGTTCGAACCCCTGCTGCCGAAGATCTTCGATTTCATCGACTACGGGAGCGTCGAGCAGCTCAAGTCCGCGGTGACCAAGGACACCGCGGCGGTCATATTCGAGCCGATCCAGGGCGAGGGCGGGGTCATCCCGGCGAGCGAGGAGTTCTTCCGCACCGCGAGGGACCTGTGCGACGAGCGGGGGGCCCTGTTCATCGTTGACGAGGTCCAGACCGGCATGGGCCGGACCGGGAGGTGGTTCGGCTTCCAGCACAGCAACGTCGTCCCGGACATCGTGACCCTGGCCAAGGCCCTTGGCAGCGGGCTGCCCATCGGTGCCTGCCTGAGCGCCCGCGAGATCGCGTCCGCCTTCAAGCCCGGAAGCCACGGCACCACCTTCGGAGGTAACCCCCTGGCCACCGCGGCCGCGAGGACGACCATCGAGGTCATGAAGCGGGACAAGCTGGTCGAGCGCTCCGCCGAGCTGGGCGGGAGGTGGGCCCAGGAGCTGAGGTCCATCGCCGTCCAGGGAGGAAAGGTGTCCGACGTGCGGGGGAAGGGCCTCATGCTCGGATTGGAGATGGGCGAGGAGGCCAAGCGGTTCCAGGAGTACGCCCTGAACAAGGGCATCCTGGTCAACGTGTGCGGCGGCCGGGTCGTGAGGATGGTGCCCCCGCTCATCATCGGCGAGGAGTCGATGGGGGAGCTGAACAACGCCCTCAGGGAGTTCCTGGGGGCCTGAAGCGGTCGGCGCCATGTTGTCGACGATCGACGCCGCCCTGCTCATCGGGGGCTACCTCCTGATCAACGCCGTCGTCCTCATCGTCTACTTCCTCGACAAGCGGGCCGCGGCCAGGAAGAGATGGAGGATATCGGAGAGAACGCTCCTGCTGGCGGCGCTCATCGCGCCGTTCGGCGCCGTCGGCGGCATGCGGACGTTCCGTCACAAGACCAGGAAGACCAAGTTCCTGCTGGCCTATGTGTTCCTGGCGCTCCATCTGGCAATCATCGGCTACTTGGCCTTGCTGAGCATGACCGGCGGAGCGCTCTCCCTTCCAGGATGAAGCGCGTGCCCTCAAGCCACGCTCAGATGGCCACCGCCTCGGCCTCTTCGGCCAAGTGGGCCTCCTGCGCCACTGAGGCCAGGATCCTGTTGGCCAGAAGCAGCGCCTCTCGATAGGTGGTGGGGCGGGGAAGCTTGACCTCGAGGGGCTGCCTGCCCGGTGCGGACGGAACGTCGTCGGTGAACGACGAGGTGAACATGAAGAACGGGACGGACTGGCAGGATGGGTCGGCCCTCACGCTAGCCAGCAGCTCGGCACCGCTCATGCGGGACATGCGGTCCTCGCAAACGATGAGGTCGGGCCGGAAACCGCTACTTATGACGGACATGGCGGCGTAGCCGCTGTTGACGTGGAACAGGTCGAGCTTGGGCTCGACGTCGCGAAAGGATCCGATCATGAACCGGGCGAAGGAAGCATCGTCCTCGACCAGCAGGACACTGTACGCGCACACGCCCATCGATTTGGCGCCGGTCGTAAATATATTTAAGTCGACGAATATCCAAACCTGATAACGATGGAGCGTCCCGGACCCGGGGCTTCGCAGAGTGTCTGGTCCTTTGCCCCAAGCACTGCAGCGAGGCTGCGCCTTTCGCCCGGAAGTCGGAGCTGGTCCGGGAGTGCGCGGAGCGAGCTCAGCTGGATCGGCACGCTCGTCCAGCAGGAGGCATGCGCATGGGCGGCCGCGCAACATTGCGAGGCTTCCTCGCTCAAAATTATTATAGTGTATTCCGCTATCAGCTCGATTTCATGAAAAAGGAAATGCCTAAGGAGAGCATCGCTGAGCGCACTCGCATCTATATCGATGCCCATCCCAGCGTCAAGGATTGCATTTCCAAGGATCTCATCAACTACTCGTCCCTGGCCAGGTTGATCATGAAAGACCTCTCCATCGCCAACGAGGAGGCGGTCATGATCGCCTGCCGCCGTTACGCTGTGAAGCTGGGCCGGCAGGACCACGAGAGGGAGATCCTCAAGGTGCTCCGCAACTCCCGCCTGGAGCTGAAGACCAAGATCGCTATAATCACTGCGAAGAACGATTGGACGGTCCTTCACCGCCTCGAGGCGATCCTGAAGAAGCTGTTCAACGAGAAGTCCATCATGCAGGTCATCCAGGGCACCCATGCCATAACCATCATCGCGGACGAGAAGCTCAAGAACGAGGTCGTCAACGCGGTGGGGCAGGAGAACGTGGTCAAGATACGCATGGGGCTGGTGGAGATATCCGTCCGCTCCCCGGAGCGCATCGCCGAGACCAGCGGGGTATTCGCCTTCCTGGCCAACAACCTGGCGGATGGCGGGATCAACGTCCTGGAATCGGTCAGCGTGTTCACCGACACGATCTTCATCGTTAGCGAGGACGACATGATGCAGGCCTACGCCATCCTGTCGAAGTGCATCGAGTCGGCGGAAAAGATGGAGAGCGAGGATTAAGGCCATCTCTCCGACCGGCGGTGCCGGTCCTGGTCCGCTTCTTTCATCATTATACATGCAGAGCGGCACGCATCCTCCCTGCAAGCTCTTGCTGCGGGAACGGACGCGCTCGTCGGCATTCAACAATGCCGTCATGCGTGCCGTGTAGGGTGAGCCGTTACCACGCGGGAAAGGAAGGGGATGGGGCCGTCAGCCCTAATCATCATCGTTGTTGCGGCTGGAGGCGGGAACGCCATTGTTTCTGCCCGGGCTGCTGTTGTCGTCCGCGGGCGGCGCCTGTGTCTGGCTCTGGTTGACGGTCGAGCTGTTGTTGGAGCCCGGATCACCCGGCCCCGGCTCGGGTTCAGGCCCCGGCACAGGTTCAGGTTCAGGCTCGGGCTCAGGTTCCGGCTCGGGGCCCGCGGCGCTCTGCACCTGGATCGTTCCCGTCGTCCGCTGGGTGGTGACCTCCTCAGCGGGGTCGCCGCTCTCTGCCCAGCTCGTCAGCGTATAGTTGCCAGCGGTGGCGAAGGTCAGATCAAAGGCAATCGTCCAGCTGGCCGATTCCGGATCGGAGCGGCCGGTGAGCGGCGTCTTGCTCATCAGCGCCATCACCAGGCTGTCGCCCTCATCGGTGATGGACGGGGTCGAGCTGCCGCTCCCCGCGCTGACCCTGACGGCGACGTCCGACACCCTGATGCCGGCCTTCTCGATGGAGATGTACGTCGTTATCGGCTGGGACCACCGGCCGGACGCAGCGGCAGTGCTGGTGATGGTGTAGCTGTTCCTCTCGTCCTCGGTGACCGTGTACGGCCCGCTCAGCACCTGGTTCACCCTGACCGAGGTGCTGGTGGTCTTCTCCATCTCGATGGGCACCCTGACCATGGGGCTCACTGAGGTGTAGTTGGCAGGGTTGATGTCCGACGTGCTGGAGGAGGACGCGATCCAGATGTTCAAGCTGTAGTCGTTGGAAGCATCGGTGATGGCCAGTGAGAACGACGCGGACACGTCTATGGATGCCGCCCCCGGCCCCTGGATGAACCTGGGCCCTACGCCCACGATCGCCCCGTTGGAGCCCTTGGACCACACCACGGCATCGGAGCCGCCGTTGTACTTGAGGTCCGCGACGGTGGTCATTCCATTGGCGCCCTCGAGCTGGAAGATCCAAGCGAAGACGCCGCCTTTACCGGTGGTATCCGCCACAGGGCGGGCATTGGCAGAGAAATCGACGACCTCGTTCGCCTTCAGCGCCTCCAATCCGGAGGAGGGCAGGGTCGTGGTCGGGGCCTGGAAGACCGCCTCTCCCGAAGGCATATCGGTGTTCCAGCTGTTTTTGGAGCTGGTCTTGCCAGGGCTCATCAACTGGGGCGCAATCACCGTTGCGAGAACGAAAACCGCGATGAGGCCGATAGCCATTATCCAAAGATTTCCATAGCCTTTGCTAGCCATCTCCGTCCTTTCCCCTTTGGACATCCTACTATAAGAATGTGATTCCTAGGAACGTAGAAGGCCCCCTCCTCCGCCGATAACCGAGATATATGCCGAACGCCTTTATCGACAGGAGGATGTCCGCGTGGGGAGAATCGCCAACATCAGGGTGGAGCCGCCAGGGCCCGGTGCCAGGGAAGTGATCGCGCAGGATGACAAGTACGTCGCCACATCGACCAAGACCTCGCCGGTCGTCGCGGCCCATGCGGAGGGCGGTAAGGTCACCGATGTGGACGGCAACACCTACCTGGATTTCATGAGCGGGATCTCGGTGATGAACGTGGGGCACAGCCACCCGCGGGTCGTCAGGGCGGTGCAGGAGCAGGCCGAGAAGCTGTTCCACTTCGCCGGCACCGACTTCTACTACGAAGCGCAGACGAAGCTCGCCCGCAAGCTCTCGGAGATCACCCCGGGCAACTGGGAGAAGAAGGTGTTCTTTTCCAACAGCGGGACCGAGGCGGTGGAGGCGGCCCTCAAGCTGACGAGATGGTACACCCGGAGGAAGCAGTACATCGGCTTCATCGGCTGCTTCCACGGCCGGACCATGGGCTCATTGTCGCTCACCTCGAGCAAGCTGTCGCAGCGCCGGAGGTTCTTCCCGACCGTGCCGGGAGTGCAGCACGTGCCCTACGCCGACTGCTACCGGTGCCCCTACAAGCAGGAGAAGGGCTCCTGCGGAACGCAGTGCGCCAAGGTCATCGAGGAGGTGTACTTCAACTCCCTGGTCCCGCCGGAGGAGGTCGCAGCGATATTCCTCGAGCCGGTGCTCGGCGAGGGCGGCTACATCGTGCCCCCGGCGTCGTTCGTGAAGGAGGTGTCGAGGATATGCAAGAGCTACGGGATACTGCTGGTCGATGACGAGGTGCAGGCAGGCATGGGCCGGACCGGCAGGATGTGGGCCATCGAGCATTACGATGTCACCCCGGACATCATCTGCTCGGCCAAGGCCCTGGGATCGGGGGTGCCCATCGGCGCGACGATATTCCCCAGGCACATGGACTTCGAACCCGGGGCGCACTCCAATACCTTCGGCGGGAACCTGCTGGCGTGCGCGTCCTCCCTGGCCACGTTCGAGGTGATCGAATCGGAAGGTCTGCTGGAGAACGCCGCCAAGATAGGCAGCTATCTCAACAAGCGGCTCACCGAGCTGCAGGACCGCCACGAGGTGATCGGCGACGTCCGGGGACTGGGGCTCATGCAGGCGACCGAGCTGGTCAAGGACCGCAAGAGCAAGGAGCCCGCGGTCCAGGAGAGGAACAAGGTCATCGAGCTGTGCTACAAGCGTGGGTTGATCCTCCTTCCGGCGGGCCGCTCGGCGATCCGCTACATCCCGCCCCTGATAGTCGACAGCGACTTCATCGATGAGGGCATTGATATCCTGGACTCGGCGTTCAGGGACCTCGAGAAGTGAGGGCATGCGCAAGTTCGCGGCGAAGGACACGGTGTGGGAGCAGGGGCAGGGCTACCGGAAGCGGAAGATGCTCCTCGAGGGGGTGCTGCCTCAGAAGGTGGACTTCCTCCAGGAGGTGCGCTTCAAGAAGGGAGAGACCATCCCGCCCCACTATCACCGGACGCAGACGGAGATCTTCTTCGTCCTGGCCAGGGGATCGATCACCATCGATGGTGTCAGGGTCGACGCCGAGGCCGGCGACGTCATCGTCTGCGAGCCGGGGGAGGTCCACGGGATGCCCCTGGTGGAGGAGGACTTCGGGTTCCTGGTGCTGAAGGTCGATCACCGGGAGGACGACACCGTCTGGCTCTAGTCCGGCAGGCGGGCGCGGATCGAGAACGTAAGGGGCATGTCGCTCACTTCCTCGGGGAACTCCCAGTGACCGTTCTCACGCTTCCTCATCAATGGGTGCCAGTTGAAGAACCCGAGCCGTGACTCGTGCAGCCATTCCAGCTGGAGACCGGCGGATATCAGCGAGTTCATTATCTCCGATATCGGATGATTCCAAGCGTATGAGACCTGCTCTTTCAGGGGCTCGTCCGAATCGGTGTAGGTGTTCGGCGACTCCTCCCTCTCGGGGCCATAGTTGAAGTAATGGCGGGTAGGGGAGAGGCGGTCTGTGACGCGCTCGTCGATCATGTTCACCATCGGGTGCGCTTCCACGATGTAGAAGGTCCCTCCGGGGCGAAGGAAGCGGGCGATCACCCGGGCCCATCTGTCCAGGTCCGGCAGCCAGCAGATGGCGCCATATCCGGTGTATACGATGTCAAACCTCTCTTGGAGGACGTCCGCAAGGGTGTAGACGTTCGATTCGATGAACCGTGCCGGGATGCCGAGCTCCTTAGCCAAACGGTCGGCGGTGGCGATGGCCTCGGGCGAGAAGTCCACTCCTGTCACGCGAGCGCCCCTTTTAGCCCACGACAGGGTGTCCATGCCGAAGTGGCACTGGAGGTGCAGGAGGCTCTTGCCGGCGACATCGCCCACCTCCCCTATCTCCAGCGGGAGGAGGGACGATTTGCCGTTCAAGAAACCTTCGACATCGTACGATCTCGATTTGAAGTGCACGGGGGTGGCGCCGTCCCACCACCGCCTGTTCACGGCCATCTCGTCCTCGAACATGGTACCACAAGTGAAGAGCCACCAGCGTGATTCGAACACGCGACCTGCTGATTACAAGTCAGCCGCTCTACCGGGCTAGGCTATGGTGGCCTGACACCTCGAATAAATGCTCCTCCATTTAATAGGTTGCCTGCCAACCGGCCGACCGTTCCAGATTGGTGGGCGAGGCTCATGGGAACGCTCTCGGCGCACGCCCCTGGAAATCGTTGAAAACCACAAAGTATAAAAATGACGAATTTATGACACCATTCCATATTCAGCAATTGACTTCAGGTGATTTCATGTCAAGCGAAAACGCAAACCAGGCCGACAAGGTAGCCAAGGGAGATATCGTACGCATTGACTTTGACGGCTGGGTCGAGGACTCGAACGAGCTGTTCGACACCACCAACGCTCAGACCGCGAAGGACGCCGGCGTCTTCAACGAGAAGATCGAGTACCAGCCCATCCCCGTATTGGTGGGCGGCGGCCGTATTTTCCAGGGCCTCGAGGAGGCTCTCGAGGGCGCGGAGATCGGCAAGGAGTACGACATCGTCATTCCCCCTGAGAAGGCCGCCGGTCCCCGGGACCCCAAGCTGGTCGACCTGATCGCGCTCCGTGAGTTCCTGAAGCAGGACATCGAGCCCCGCGTCGGCATGGAGGTCACCATCAAGAACCGCCCCGGTATCGTGACCGCCATCACCGCCGGCCGCGTCCGCGTGGACTTCAACCGCCGCCTGGCCGGCAAGAGCCTGAAGTACCACTTCAAGGTGCTGTCCAAGGCCCAGGACGATGAGGAGAAGGTCAAGGCCATCCTCGAGATGGACTATGGCACCTCGGAGAACTTCCGCATCAACGTCAAGGGAACCTCCGTCTGCATCGTGCTGCCCGATGTGTGCAAGTACGACCAGAAGTGGCTCCTCGCGAAGTACAGGGTCGTCGCCGACCTCAGGGAGGGCATGAAGGCGGAGAAGGTAAGCTTCGTCGAAGAGTACGTGAAGCCCGCCGAGGCCCCCAAGGAAGAGCCCGCCCCCGAGGAGATCGCTCCTGAAGAGATCCCTCAGGACGAGTAAGCTCGCCCTCGAACCCAAACCTTTTCTATTAAATCCTCTTTCGCTCACCTAAGCACACGTGGCCTAGCTTGGATATGGCAGCAGCCTCCTAAGCTGCAAGTCGAGGGTTCGAATCCCTCCGTGTGCGCTTTTCCTCTCATCAAGAAATCCTCAGCCCTCGCTCGCCTTGGACGTCTGTCATGTTCTCGATCACAAGGTGGGACGCACTTCGGGCATTTCGGACATGACCTGATGCCTGGAAAAGTGAGAATGATAGTTCGGCGAGCATCCGGGATGAGCAAACCAAAGATCGGCCCCAGGACCTGATCAATACTCTTCGATGGCTCGCTGCTGATACTCCTTTTTCCCTGCAAATGGCCTGATTCTTATTCCGTTGTCAGCCTTAGCTCTAAGGGATTTGAGATCAAACGATGCGTTCTTTCGCGTGCTCAACAGCTCGATCCTTCTCTCCGACAGGACGATAAGCCAGACATCCCTATTCACTGATGAGTTGGTGGAAATCTCGCTGTAGCGCTGATGATTTTTCTTGATGCTCTTATCGTCATCACCGCCGGTGATCACCCCCACGAGGATGTCCGCACCGCAATTGTTCATTTTTTCTATGCTCTTGAACTTCAGTCTTTTTCCGTTGTCGAACTCCACCGCAACATCGTGGTCCTTAATCTTTGCATAAAGATCGATCAATCCCCTTTTTGAGCAGGTCGCTTCGCTCCTGCGGTCCCTATGCTCGTACAATACGGTTTTTTCTCGAACCGTTTCATACCCTTTGGCCCTCAACCAGGCCTCTAGCTCGCTCAGATAGAGCTCATGATATCCGTTAGGGTCCTCGGATCTACATCTTGTGTAAAAACCGAACGAAAACTCCCCCATCTCCCGAACCAGCTGGTCGCCCATCCTCACCACCTGTTGGATTTGATGAGCTCGGTTGTTGATAAAATATTGACGTATGCTTTCAGTGTCAGCTTAGGTTCACGCGATCCCAACAAGCTCTTTTTGTTGCCTTGACCCTTTCTTCGTACTTCCTGTGGGCCCTTCTCTACCAATCCAGATATGTTCGCGCGCTCAACCAATATGAGCTATCTTGCTGTCCGTCCTTTTTCCGTAATGATCGACATTGACCCCCACGCCCTCATCCTGCCATATCCTTCCCGCACTATCTTAGGCGGGCGTTGCAGAGGTTTTGCCAGGAGTGTATGACGGGTGCTGATTACTGCTGAAAATTGCATTACGGGCATTATGCGGGGCGTGCAGTAAAGAACATGATAGTGAGCTATTCGCACTTTCGGCCACCTCCCCC
>DAVH01000030.1 GCA_002508545.1 Methanomassiliicoccus sp. UBA6 | reverse complement strand
TCTCGGTCGTCAACGCGCTCTCCCAGTACCTGGAGACGACGGTCATGCGCGAGGGCCGTATCCACAGGATGCGCTGCGAGCGGGGCGAGCTCACCCAGCCGCTGGAGGTGATCGGGGAGACCACCGAGACCGGCACCCAGCAGCATTTCCGGCCGGACGGGGAGATATTCGAGGACCTGAACTTCGACGCGGACACCATCGCGCACCACCTCCAGGACCTCGCCTACCTGAACAAGGGGGTGAAGATCACCTTCCGCGACCTCCGGGCGGGAAGGGAGCGCGAGGACATCTTCCACGCCGAGGGAGGCATCATCGAGTTCGTGGACCACCTGAACAAGAACAAGGTGGCGATGCACGAGCGGCCGATCTACCTCACCTGCGAGCGCGACGATGTCGTGGTCGAGGTCGCCATGCAGTACACCGACGCGTTCTCCGAGAGCGTGTTCAGCTACGTCAACAACATCAACACCATGGAGGGCGGCACGCACCTCATGGGCTTCCGCTCCGCGCTGACCAGGAGCATCAACGAGTACGCGAAGAAGAACAAGCTCCTCAAGGACAACGAGGAGAACCTCAGCGGGGACGACGTGCGCGAGGGGCTCACCGCCATCATCAGCGTCAAGATTCCCGAGCCCCAGTTCGAGGGGCAGACCAAGACCAAGCTGGGGAACAGCGAGGTCAAGGGCATCGTCGACTCGTGCGTCTACGAGAAGTTCAGCCAGTTCATGGAAGAGAACCCCCGGGTGGCCGAGGCGTGCATCCGCCGCTCGATCCTGGCGTACCAGGCCCGCGAGGCCGCGCGCAAAGCCCGCGAGCTCACGAGGCGAAAGGGCCTGCTGGAGGGCGGCGGGCTGCCTGGGAAGCTCGCGGATTGCCAGGAGAAGGACCCGGTGAGGTCGGAGCTGTTCATCGTGGAGGGCGACTCCGCCGGTGGATGCTTCTCCGGCGACACCAAGGTCGCGCTGGCCGACGGCCGGGACCTGAGCTTCGAGGAGCTCGTGGCCGAGCAGGCGGAGGGCAAGGAGCACTTCTGCTACACCATCCGCAAAGACGGCAAGATCGGCATCGAGCGGGCGATCAACGCCCGGGTGACGAAGAGGAATACGGCGGTCGTGCGGCTGACCCTGTCCAACGGAGAGGACGTCCTCTGCACCCCAGACCATCGCTTCATGTTGATCGACGGGTCGTACAGAGAGGCGCAGCACCTGATCAACGATGACATCCTCATGACTCGCGAGGTCACTAGCCAAAATGGTCGTAACGGAACGGTCGTGCGTCACCTCCTGCGGGTTCGCTCCTGCGTGCTCGAAGAGGAAAGGGTCGACGTCTACGATCTTGAGGTCCCAGGAACGCACAACTTCGCCCTTGCTTCCGGCGTCTTCGTTCATAACAGCGCCAAGCAGGGCCGCAACCGGGCGTTCCAGGCCATCCTGCCCCTCAGAGGCAAGATCCTGAACGTGGAGAAGTCCCGCCTGGACAAGATCCTGAAGAACCAGGAGATCAGGAACCTCATCACCGCCATCGGGGCCGGGGTGGGGCAGGACTTCGACATCACCAAGGTGCGGTATCATAAGATCGTCATCATGACCGATGCCGATGTCGACGGCGCGCACATCTCCACCCTGATGCTGACGCTGTTCTTCCGGTACATGCGCCCGCTCATCGACAGCGGCTACGTGTACCTCGCGATGCCCCCGCTGTACAAGGTCTCGAGGGGCAACAAGGAGCTTTACGCCTACAACGAGAGGGAGAGGGCGGCCGCGATCGAGACCCTGGGCAAGGGCGCGAACATCCAGCGCTACAAGGGCCTGGGAGAGATGAACCCCCACCAGCTGTGGGAGACGACAATGGACCCCTCGGTAAGGATGCTGAAGAAGGTCACCATCGAGGACGCCGTCCGGGCGGACGAGCTGTTCACCATCCTGATGGGCGACGCGGTGGAACCACGCAAGGAGTTCATCACCGCCCACGCCAAGGAAGTGGAGAACCTGGACATCTGAGGGGGAGCTTACAATGACTGACGAGAACAACACTACCAATAACGGGCCGGCCGAGCAGGCCACCGTCGTACCGGCGAGGGAGATCCACCGGCCGATCGAGCAGGAGATGAAGAAGTCGTACATCGACTACGCGATGAGCGTCATCGTCGGGAGGGCGCTCCCGGACGTCCGGGACGGCCTCAAGCCGGTGCACCGGCGGATATTGTACACGATGTACGACCTCGGGAACACTTACAACAAGCCTCACAAGAAGTGTGCCAGGATAGTCGGGGACGCACTTGGGAAATATCACCCGCACGGCGACACCGCGGTCTACGACGCCCTGGTCCGCATGGCCCAGGACTTCTCGCTTAGGTACACGCTGGTCGATGGCCATGGCAACTTCGGCAGCGTGGACGGCGACAGTGCGGCGGCGATGCGTTACACCGAGTGCAGGCTGGAGAAGATCGCCGAGGAGATGCTGCAGGACATCGACAAGGAGACGATCGACTGGGCGGACAACTTCGACGGCACGCTCAGGGAGCCGGTGGTGTTGCCCTCCAAGATCCCGAACCTGCTGGTCAACGGCTCATCGGGCATCGCGGTGGGCATGGCCACGAACATCCCGCCGCACAACCTCCGGGAGATATGCGACGCGCTCGTGCACCTGATCGACGAGCCGTCGGCGGACAGCCTGGACCTCATGACCTACGTCAAGGGTCCGGACTTCCCCACCGGGGGCATCATCTACGGGACCAACGGCATCATCGAGGCGTACTCCACCGGCAAGGGTCGCCTGAAGGTGAGGGCGCGGGCAAGCGTCGAGGAGCATGACGGCCGCCGGCGCATCATCGTTAGCGAGATACC
The DNA here is from genome assembly GCA_002508545.1 of Methanomassiliicoccus sp. UBA6. Taxonomy (GTDB): domain Archaea; phylum Thermoplasmatota; class Thermoplasmata; order Methanomassiliicoccales; family Methanomassiliicoccaceae; genus UBA6. Next base: position 17,265 of record DAVH01000030.1, on the reverse strand, counting down.
CTACCAGGTCAACAAGTCCAACCTCCTGGAGAACATCGCCGAGCTGGTCAAGGACAAGAAGATCGAGGGCATAACGGACCTAAGGGACGAGAGCGACCGCGACGGGATGAGGATCGTCATCGAGCTGCGCAAGGACGCCATGGAGGAGATCGTCCTCAACCAGCTGTTCGCCCACACCCAGATGGAGGTGACCTTCGGGGTCATCAACCTCGCGCTGGTGAACAACGAGCCCAAGGTGCTGACGCTGAGGGAGATGCTCCAGGCGTACATCGACTACCGCAGGGAGGTCGTCACCAAGCGCACCCAGTACGAGCTGCGCCAGGCCCTGGCCAGGGACCACATCCTGCAGGGCCTGATACGAGCGGTCGACTCCATCGACGAGACCATCCGCATCATCCGCGAGGCCCGCACGACCGACGAGGCCCGCGACTCGCTGATGAAGCGGTTCGAGCTGGACGACATCCAGGCAAAGGCCATCCTGGAGATGCGCCTGCGGGCCCTCACCGGCCTGGAGATCGAGGACCTCAAGGCCGAGTACGCGGCGCTGGAGGTGAAGATCAAGGAGCTGGAAGGGATACTCGCGGACGTCGGGAAGATCATGGCCATCATCAAGGCCGAGCTGGCGGAGGTGCGGGCCGCCTACGGCGACGACCGGAAGACCGAGATCGTCATCGACACCGGCGAGCTGGACATCGAGGACCTCATCCCCAACGAGGAGATGGTGGTCATGATCTCCAACGACAACTACATCAAGAGGCTCCCGCTCGACACCTACAAGCAGCAGCACCGCGGCGGCCAAGGCCTGCTGGGCATGGAGACCAAGGAGGACGACCAGGTGGTCGATCTCTTCGTGACCATGACCCACAACAACATCATGTTCTTCACCAACAAGGGCAGGGTGTACCAGCTGAAGGCGTACCGCATACCGGTCGCCGGCCGCCACTCCAGGGGCAAGCCGATCGTCAACCTGCTCCCCAAGCTCGAGGAGGACGAGAGGGTGGAGGACAACCTCCCGATCGACAGCTTGGACGAGAACCTCGACCTGATGTTCGCCACCCGCAAGGGCATCGTGAAGCGGACCTCCCTGAAGGAGTACCGCAACATCCGCTCCAGCGGCATAATCGCCATCAGCCTGCAGGACGGCGACTCGCTGGTGGACACCAAGCTGGTGCGGCCGGGCGACGAGATCGTGCTCGCCACCCGCAACGGCCAGGCCGCCCGGTTCGACGCCTCGGAGGTGCGCTCCGTCGGCCGCCCGGCGATCGGGGTCATCGGCATGCGGCCGGACGAGGGCGACGAGGTGGTGAGCATGGCCGTGGTGCGGCCGGAGGACAAGCTCCTCAGTATCACCGAGAACGGCTACGGCAAGATATCGCTCGTCTCCGATTACCGGAAGACCCATCGCGGAGGGAAGGGCGTGATCACCATCAAGACCACCGACCGCAACGGCCTGGTGGTGTCGGTGAGCGCCATCAGCGATGACGACCAGATCATCCTGACCACCGTGCAGGGGAACGTCATCCGCACGAGGGCCGAGGAGATCCGCACCATGGGTCGCTCCACCCAGGGCGTGACCATCATGGGCCTCACCAACGGGGACAAGATCACCGCCGTCGCGCGCCTCGCGGGGACCAAGGAGGAGATGATGGTCGTCCACACCGAGTCCAAGGAGGGCGATAAGATCCTGCCGACGGCCGAGAACGGTGAGGACGAGGAGCAATAAGGACCGCTGGCCCCCAGCGGGCCTCGGTCATATTTTTTATTATTCAGGCAGATAACTATTTAATCGACAATGAAATTGTTTCCCGGGGGTAACACCACGCTAAGGGACTCCATACCGGGACTCGACCGGATATTCCGGTCCGACATCGATGCACCCAAGGTGATCCTGGTTACCGGCCCGCCCGGTTCGATGAAGACCAGCTTCTGCCATTCGGTCATGACGAGCTATCTCAGCAAGTCCGGCGAGATCGGGCTTTACGTCACTCTGGAAGAGACCGCCGCCAGCCACCTCAACAACATGCGAGGGCTGGGCATCGAGCCGAGCCCCAACATGGAGATATCGGACGTCACCGACCTCCGCGAGCTGGACGAGATCATCGAGGAGGACCGTCCAACCGATTACATTCAGTTCATCGAGCAGACGATCGAGTACTACAAGAAGAAGCACGGCGACCGGTTCACCGTCTTCTCGCTGGACTCCCTGGGAGCGCTGTACTCCCTGATGGACGACAGCGACAACATGCGCAAGAAGATGTTCTACTTCTTCAAGACCTTGCGCGACCAGAACCTGGTCTCCTTCATCGTGATGGAGAGGACCAGGGGCGGGCCGTCCGACCTGCTGGGCAACGAAGGCTTCCTGGTGGACGGCATCATCGAGCTCGGGCTCGACCGCACCCGGGGCAAGCTGGCCCGGTTCATCCGGGTGGAGAAGATGAGGTCCTGCAAGCACAGCATGGAGAAGCACACCGTCGAGGTCGGGGACAAGGGGATGAGCATCCTCGGCCCGACCTTGGGGTAACGATCGCATGCACGCCGTAGCCTGCAGAGGATTCCGGAGGTTTGTATATGGCCAGTGACGAGACCCCCATATGGGAGGTCATTGAGGAGTTCAAGGAGAAGGTCAAGAGCCAGGAGCACGAGCTCAAGAAGCGAAGGGACAAGCTGGAGACCACCGAGGAAGAGCTCCAAAGGACCCACAAGGAACTGGAGGAGCAGGCCGCCAAGCTGGACGCCCGGGAGCGGGAGCTCCAGGGCCGCCTGGCCGAGCTGGTCCCCCGGGAGAACGCGGTCCAGGAGGCCGAGCTGGCCCTGAGAGCCCAGGAGAGGGACATGCGCCTGCGCGAGGAGGAGGTCCAGCGCTCCAGGGTGGAGGTCCAGCGCCGCCAGACCGAGCTGGACCGCCGGGAGGAGGGCCTGATAGCGCTCTCCGAGCGCAGCTCGGCGTACGAGAGCGACATCCGGGCCATGAGCGAGAGGATCAGGGAGATGGAGGCCTCGCTGCTCAAGGACCAGGAGCGGGCCCGCCAGCTCCTGGAGGAGCTGACCACCGCGAGGGAGACCCTGCTGGCCAAGGGCAAGGTCCTGGCGGACCAGGAGGTGCTGCTGGCCGAGGGACGCAAGATCGTCCTGGAGGAGCAGAAGCGCTTCGTAGGCTGGGAGAGGGCGCTGAACGAGCGGGAGGAGAGCATCTCTCGTCGGTCGTCCCTTCCCCCCGTGGCCGAGGCGCCCGAACCGGAGCCTGAGCCGGTGAGAGAGGAGGTCTCGCCTGAACCTGAGCCTGAGCCGGTGGAGGATGAGCCGGAGCTCGAGCCGGAGCCTGAGCAGGTCCCGGAGGAAGAGCCGTTAGCGGAGGAGGAACCTCCCACTCCGATTTTCAAGGCCGAAGAGCCGGAGGAGGATGAGCCCCCTACCCCGATCTTCAAGGCCGAGGAGAGGCCCGCCGGACCGGCCTGCCCTCATTGCTCCTCGCCGATCGGCGAGGACGACGAGAAGTGCGCTCATTGCGGTCAGGCGCTCAAGGAGGGCCATAAGCCGGCTGAGGAAGCGGATAAGAACGAGGCAAAGGAGGACGCCTCCAAGAAGCCCGTTTCCATCCGCAAGATCATCCGCCGGAAGTAGGCCAGAAACCCCTTTTTCTCTTCCATTTTTCACCCAATGGATGGGTTCACTTTTTGTTAATTGTATGCTCAGATATAAATAAAGAAAATCTGCTGATACAACCAATTTCCAATAATATAAATAAAAATGACAGGTGGGTTTATGAAAGGTCGCACAATGGCCAGTAGAGCTGCGAGCATCATGATCGCGATAGGCCTGCTTCTCACGCCTCTCGCAAGTGTGGTGTTCCTAGTGGGTACGTCAGAGGGTACGGGCCCCCTGCCGTCGGACTACTCGAACGGCGACCGCGTCATCGGTTCGGATTACGCAGTCGAGACGTGGAGCGTGACCTCCACATACACGATGAACGGTAACCTGACGATCAGGGCCGGCGGCGTGGTAACGGTCACCGGGGGAGGCCTCGTGTTCGCCGAGAACATCGGCTCGGACAAGATCGCCGGCACCGACGATGACCGCGTGTACACCCTCATCATCGAGGACGGCGGCAAGCTCATTCTGAACAACTCGACCCTGACCACCAACCTGAACCAGCTCAACTCCTTCCCCAGCCTCGGGGTGATCGTCCGCAACGGCGGCGTGCTGGAGGCCCACGACAGCGTACTGTCGTTCCCCGGCCACCTGGTGGTCGACGACTCCACCCTCAACATGTGGCGGTCCAGCATCACCGGCAACAAGGACGTGGGCGTATACTGCAATGAGACCTACTTCCCGGAGGAGGTCTTCAAGTACGCCCCGGTCCTGATGTTCATGTCCTCGACCGTCAACCTGTTCGATTCCCAGCTGCCGAATATCTATCAGACCCCCAACTCCACCGCCGTCAACACCACCGACATCTACGCGGGGATGTACGATCACCGGTACCCCTTCGTGGTCGACGTGGACAGCCCGACGACCGGCGCGAGGGAGGGAGCGGCCTACTACCTGGAGAGGATGCCCGCGGCCAAGGGCTCGACCGACAACACCGGCTCGACCCTGTACAACCTGCAGGTGTCCGACCTGCTGTACTATGACGTTGCCAAAGACAAGGTGATGTGGCTNNCGACGGCTTCAATCCCGGTGGCCTGGTCTTCAGCGCCTCCGACAACGTGCAGGCGACCCTGAACGTGCAGTATTACACCGACGACGGGTTCTCGAGCTCCTCCCACGTCGAGTACCAGTACCGCAACGGCGCTATCGGGCAGACCTCCCTGACCTTCATCAACACCCCTGTCAACCCGGTCACCGGTTCGCCCATTGAGCTGATCGCCACCGCGTCCCTGCCGGCGATGTCCTCGCTCGACCTGTACGGCCTGAACCTGGGATTCACCAACAATGGCGGCCAGACCCTCCACATCAACAAGGTGTGGATCACCTTCGAGATAACCGAGCCCACCTATACGAGCATCAACCTGGCCGGCAACACCCAGTTCACCGCGGTGAACTCCACCCTCGGTGTGGACTTCTCCAACAAGGAGAACCACAATACTCTGGTGCTGCGCGACAGCTCGATGGCCTACCTGTACGGCATCTCGATCGACAACAGCCCTGAGAAGATGGTGTCGCCCGCGGAGAGACAGCCCGCCTTCGTGACCATCGACCGGACCGTCGAGGCCCTGGTCTCGTCCAAGTCGGCGAACGACAACACCGACCAGAACATCGGAAGCCTGACCGCGGCAGACGCCTCCCTATATAACATTGGCACTGGAAGAGTAATGGAACTCAATGAGTTCAACACCAGCGATCTCAACGGACCTCTTTCAGCCGCGACCATCACCCTGACCTACTCGACCGGTGTTGGATATACAATGGGCAACTATCTGCAGTGGAGAGCAGAGGATGGAACGTTCCGCAACACTGCTATCCGCCCCCAGAATACGCCCTCCGCCGTATCTGCCAGCTTTAACTTGTACGACAATGGCGTCAAAGAGGTCTCTGATGTAAAGAACCTCGAAGTGAGGTTCATAAACTCGGACCTGAGCGCAAGCGTAGTAGTTAGCAAGATATCCGTGGCGATGACGCTCAGCCCCACCGTCTACATCTACCGCTGGGCGAACGTCACCGTGACCGACGTGCAGTCGCTGCCGGTTAACGGCGCGGAGATCGACTCGGTGCTTCAGAACTCCGGGGCCTCGGCGTTCTATTACACGCCTGACGGCCAGAGAAATTATCCCTCCGACGAGGTGCTCCAGTACCTCGGCAGGGACATGACCAACTACGCCGTCACCGACAACGAGGGCAAGGTCCGCCTGCCCTTCCTGTCCGAGGTCCTCAACGAGGCCAACCCCAACCCGTACGCGGCCTACGCCTACGAGCTGATGGTGACCTACGAGAACTCTACCGGCTCGGTGTTCACCAACAGCACCGGACTGGCGTTCAGCCCCTACCCGGACATGTCGGCGGCCAACACCTGGAAGGAGGTAAGGATCACCATGCCCGCGCTGGCCCTCGAGCTGCCGGACCTGGTGGTGCTGCCGATAACCCTGACCCCGACCACGATCTATGACGGCGAGAGCGTGCAGATCTCCGCGGTCCTGCATAACCGCGGCAAGACCACCGCCACCCGGGTCGAGGTCTCCATCATCGGCTACCTCAACAGCTCGATCCCCGTGTTCTGGTCCAACCAGACCGTGGAGAACATCGCCCCCGGCACCCCGAACGACCGCCCGCTGACGACCGTGACCTGGGCCAACATCCCCAAGGGCATGCACACCATCAGCGTGTTCGTCGACCCAGACCGGGAGATCTCCGAGGAGAGCAAGAGTAACAACGTGATGTCCAAGCAGTTCACCGTCCTCGCCAACCTGGCCGAGCTCACGCTGACCTCGGCCGACATCACCTTCAGCCCCCAGCCGGCGAGCTCCAGCGACCTGGTCACCGCCACCATATTCGTCAACAACACCGGGCGGGCCGCGGCCAACAACGCCACCGTCTCGCTGTACGCCGGCAGCGCTTCCGCGGGCGGGCAGTTCATCGGCTCGACCACGGTGACCGTCTCCGCCGGAGGCTTCGTGCAGACGACCTTCAGCTGGAAGCCCTCGCAGATCGGCACCTATCCCGTGTTCGTGTACGTGAACGCCGACCGCTCCATAGCCGAGTACGACTTCGAGAACAACGCGGCGTTCAAGACCATAACCGTCACCATGACCATCGACGGCGACGACCTGGTGGTCGGCGGGTCCGAGTACCCCACCCTGACCATCTCCGGCCCCAACGCGTTCAACTGGGCCTACAACGTGGCGGTCATCAACAACGGCGTGCTGACCATCAGCAACACCGCCTTCACCGAGGTTCAGTCCAACGCGCACCAGAGCCATATCTTGGTACAGGACCATGGTACCCTGGTCCTCACCGACGGAACGGTGCTGAACTCGAACTACAACATGAACCTGTACCTGATGGGCTACGCCAACCTGACGGTGATCGGCTCGAAGATCATGGACGCGGTCCACATCCGTGCCGATGACAACAGCTCCGTGTACATCCGGTCCTCGGAGCTGGGCGCGGACCTTATGGCGCCCGAGACCTCGTACGCCCATGTGGTCGTGCAGGACACCACCTTCAGTCGCGCGTGGTCCTCCTTCGGCGGCCACGCGGTGGCGGACGTGACCAACGTGTCCATAGCCTCGCTGAACGCCCAGGGCTCCGCGGTCATCAACCACTACCGCTGGGTCAAGGTCGTCGCGCTGGATGGGACCGGGGAGAGGCTTCCCGGCTCCTATGTCGCCATAACCCATCCGGTGAGAGGATTGTACGCGAGTGGTATGACCGGTCCTGACGGCTCCATAACCTTCAGGGTCCTCACCGACGTCCGCACCGCCGGCATGACCGTAAACCAAGGGTTCATCGGCGACTACTTCGCCAACACGACCTACACCTTCCAGGGCCAGAGCTTCACCGGCCAGTACCCAATGAACGTGGGCATCGTCGCCTACTCCGAGCCCCTGGCCCGGATCGCCCCGGCCCCGGTCACGATATCCGTGCCCGGAGCGCTGCCCGACCTGGACCCGCCCATATACGTCTCGACCAGCACCCCGGTGCACTACCAGAACGTGACCGTCTCGACCACCATCTCCAACATCGGCGTGGTGGCGGCCCACAACGTCCTGGTGATGTTCAACGACACCGGGAGCACCTTCTACCAGTACACCATCCCGGTGATCCAGCCGGGTGAGACGGTGGACATCTCGGTCATCTGGAACGCCAAGCATCTTGGGGAGAGGATCATCAGCGTGGTCATCGACCCCTACGGCAGGATCAACGAGCTGGACAACACCAATAACGCCAACCAGACCACGGTAACGGTCCAGGGCATCGCCGACCTCGCGGTTCAGAGGAACGATGTCACCATCAGCCCGACCACCCCGGTGAGGGGACAGACCTCCACTATATCGGCGAGGGTCTGGAACACCGGCGATGTCAATGCCCAGGATGTGCTGGTCAGTTTCTACGTCACCAGCGGCAGTACCAGGACCCTGCTGACCAACCACGTCATCGCCAGCATCGACGTGGGCGAGAGCGGCCTGGCCACCGCCTCCTGGACCCCCAGCCTGCCGGGGACCTACACCATCGAGGTGGTCGTGGACGGGAACGGGGTCATAACCGAGATCTCGGAGAGCAACAACACCGTGTCGTTCTCCCAGAGGGTCCTGGACTACGCGGACCTGAGGCCGAACTACATGGTGCTCAACCCGGCCAGCCCGGTCAACATCGGGCAGACGGTGAACGTCGAGGCATCGATCAAGAACATCGGCGATGTGGCCGCGTCCAACGTGACCGTGTACTTCTACCTCGGCTCCAAGGACGGCGCCCCGTTCGACACTCAGAAGATAGAACTGATCAACCCCGAGCAGACCCTCACCGTGGTCGGCCGCTGGAAGGTCGAGCTGATGAGCGGGACCTCGAGCACCAGCGTGATCGTGGTCGTCAACCCGGAGATCCCCGGCCGCATCAACGAGATCAGCTACACCAACAACGAGATCAGCCAGAGCGTGGCGGTCAACGACCTGAGGGCCGACCTCCTGTTCGTCGACGAGCTGACCGTGGAGCGCTCCGGAGAGGCCGTGACCCATGCCGCCCAGGGCGAGACCGTGGAACTCTCAACCATCGCCAGGAACGGAGGCAGCACCGCGGCCATCTCCGCCGCGTTCTTCTTCTACGCGGTGGACGGCGATAACAGGACGCTCATCGGCGTGGCCATGAGGAACCTGGCGGCCGGTGCCGAGGTCACGGTCAACACCACCTGGCGGATCAACGTGACCGCGGGCAACTACACCTTGCTGGTCATCGCCAACGCCGACGACATCGTGGACGAGAAGGACGGCACCAACAACGAGCTGAGCGTGGAGTTCGAGATCGACCCGCCCAACGCGATGGTGGAGATATTCCCCCTGGACGGGACGACCTATGTGCCGGGGACCAGCATCGTCGTGACCGGCCAGGTGACCAACAGGAACACCTCAGACCCCATACCCGGCGTTGAGGTCTTCGTCTGGCTGGAGCGGAACGGCGTGCAGATCGGCGAGAAGGTCAACCGGACCACCAACGCCCAGGGCTACTTCGCCATCCCGCTGTACGTGCCCGAAGGCTCCGCAGGCGACTACCAGGTGCGCGGCGAATCGCCTATCGGGGGCAAGGTGTCCCCCATCGCCTCCAAGAACGTGACCATCGTCGCGGCCGACGGCGGGGGCATCCCCTGGTACATCTACATGATGATCCTCGGAGTCATCGCTGCGGCGATCATCGTTTTCTCCGCCTGGCTGTACAAGTATGGCCTGGGGAAGATGGTGGAGTGCGGCGAGTGCGGCGCCCTTATCCCCGAGTCCTCCAAGCGCTGCCCCAAGTGCGGGGTGGAGTTCGAGGTCGGCACCGCGAAGTGCAGCGAGTGCGGGGCATGGATCCCGTCGAACTCGACCTCCTGTCCGGAGTGCAACGCCAAGTTCATCGGTGATGCCATCGAGGAGGAGGAGGACGCCTACCTCAAGAAGATGAGGGAGCAGTACGAGGCGTACGTCGACACCTACCGCGAAGAGGCCAAGAAGTCCATGGGCAAGAAGTACTCCGACAGCAAGTTCCAGGACTGGTTCAAGAAGCAGCCGTCCTACGTGAGCTTCGAGAACTGGCTGTCCCAGGAGGAGGAGAAGCGGAAGTTCACCGGAGTGGCCTGCCCCACCTGCGGCACCCTGAACCCCCGCGGCTCCCCCATCTGCCACAAGTGCGGGTCCAACATCGAGCAGCGCAAGGATGCCCCCGCCGAGGAGAAGCCCAAGAGCGAGACCGCTCCCAGGCCCCTGAGGCGGATCGTCCGCCGGCCGGTGGAGAAGAAGACGGTGAAGCCCGAGGCCCCCGCCGAGGAGGCCAAGCCCGCCGAGGAGCAGCCCAAGGCCGATGAGGAGAACAAGCCGTCGGAGTAAGAGCGCTCCCAAACCCCTTCCATCTCTTCCTTTTTTATGACCGGTTCCCGCAGCAATGCGTAATGTTAATCCCACCCAGTGTCATGTCGGGCCGATGACCGTGATATGTCCGCAGTGCGGCGGCAACGTGCCCCCGGGGTCCGATGTCTGCGCCATCTGCGGGGCCGATGTGACCAAGGAGGCCGTGCCCGCCCAGACCGACCCGGCGGCGGACGTGGACGTGAACCTGACCGGCAGATGCCAGAACTGCGGGGCCGTCCTGGGGGGCAAGGAGACCTTCTGCGGCCGGTGCGGGTTCCTGGTCGATGCTCCCTACGAGTGCCGGGATTGCCGGACGAGGATCGGGGCGGAGGACCGGTTCTGCACCGGATGCGGCCGCCTCGTCCGCCCGGGAAAGCTGGCCAAGTCGCCTTCCCGCCCCATCGCCGCGCTCATCCTGGGGCTCGTGCCCGGGCTGTTCTCCATCTGGGGCCTGGGGCAGCTGTTCTCGGTATCCATCAAGAAGGGGGTGCTCTTCTTCATGCTGGGCATCGTGATGGCGCTGGTGAACCCCTTCACGCTCATCGCCACCATCAACGGCCAGGGGGAGCTCGCCGGGCTGTCGGTCCTGGGCATGGTGCTGTGGGCCGCGCTGTGGATCCTCCAGTCCATTGACGCGTACTGGGTGGCGGGCGGTGAGTGAGCCCCGCCGGCCAAGCATCAAACTTATTTTATTCACAAAATTCTATACTTGCCGGGGAACCGGATGCTGTGTCCACGGTGCGGGAAGGAGAACAGGGCGTCCAGGACGGTCTGCCTGGGCTGCGGCCATCAGCTGCAAGGTGCCGGGTCGCCCGGCGGCGAGGGCCTGCAGCCACATGCCGCCGGGGCGAACAACTGCAGTAACTGCGGCGCCTACATACCCGCGGAGGCACGCTTCTGCACCGCGTGCGGTCAGCCCGCGTACGGGAACGCGGAGTGCCCCGAGTGCCGCTCCCGGATCGGTGCCAGCGATCGCTACTGCCCGGGCTGCGGTCGTCCCCTCCGGCCCGTGAAAGCTCCCAGGCGCTCGAGCAGGCCGGTGGCAGCGCTCGTCCTGGGCCTCGTCCCCGGCCTGCTATCGCTGTGGGGCATCGGCCACCTCTTCGCCGGCCGCATCGACCGGGGTCTGGCGTTCCTGTTCCTCGGCCTGGTGATGTCGTTCGTGGCCCCGGTCACGCTCGTGACGCTGGTCCAGGACATAGGAGGCCTGGCGGTCCTGACCGTGCTAGGGGCGGTGGCATGGGTAGTGATATGGCTGTTCCAGTCCATCGACGCGTACCGCGTGGCAGGGGGAGATTAGAAGATAACGGCCGCGGTCACTCGGCCATCTTCTCCTTGACCTCTTTCATCACCTTCTCCGGGTCCTTGTAGTAGGCGGACACGATCTTGGCGACCTGGCGGTAGTTGTTCACCCCGACCTTCTTCATGTACTCCAGGATGTCCATGCGCCGCTTGACCTCGCGCTCCATCTCCCTCGGTGACCAGTTGCGGACCGCCCTGACCTTCTCGTAGATGTAGGAGTGGCCGGAGTAGGTGAACGTGTCATCGGCGGGGTTCCAGGTGAACACCGAGTTGGTGATCAGCTCGCCGGTCTCGGGGTCCATTCCCACGATCTCGGTGAGACCTTTCACGCGCCTGGTCATCTTGGTGCCGACCCTCACCTGCCCCTGCAGCAGGACCAGGTTCAGCGCGGTGAGGAGCGCGCGCGGGAGATCGATGGGATCGTTCTCCAGCCGGTGGACCATCGCCTGCACGTCCTCGGCGTGGAACGTCGAGTAGGAGATGTGCCCGGTGGCCATCGCTTGAAACACGACGTATGCCTCCTTGCCTCTCACTTCACCGACCATGAGGTACTGGGGCCTCTGCCTCAGCGCGGCGGTCAGCAGGTCGAACATGTTGATGGTGCCGCTCATCGCGCCGGTCCTGCCGCCGAAGCCCTCCCTGGTCAGGCCAGGGATCCAGTTCTCGTGCGGCAGGTTCAGCTCCCTGGTGTCCTCGATGCTGACGATCTTCATCTGCGGGGGGATGAACAGCAGGATGGCGTTGAGCGTGGTGGTCTTTCCGGATGCGGTACCTCCGCACACCAGCATGGAGGAGCCGAACTCCACCGAGATCCACAGGTAGGCCATCATCTCGGTGGACAGCGTCTTGAAGCGCAGCAGGTCGACCGGGGTGAAGGGGTTGTCCTTGAACCGCCGGATGGTGAACGACGACCCGCGCTTGGTCACGTGCTTTCCCAGGGTGGCGTTGAGCCTGGACCCGTCGGGGATGGTGGCGTCGAGCAGGGGGTTCGCCACCGAGATGTGCTTGCCGCACTTCTGGGCCAGCCACACCACGTAGGCGTCCAGCTCGTCCTCCCGCTCGAACTTGATGTTGCTCTTGATGCTGCCGTACTTGCGGTGGTAGATGTACAGCGGGATGTCGACCCCGTCGCAGGAGCAGTCCTCGATGTTGGGGTCGATCATCATGACGTTGATGACGCCGTAGCCGGTGAAGTCACGGCGCAGGTAGTACATGATGCGCTCCTTGGATATCGGGTTGATCTCCACCGCCAGCTTGTTCAGCAGGCGCTCGGTGGCCCTGTTCAGCACGTCGCGCTTCTCCTCGGTGTCCTTGGCCTCGGAGAGGTTGAGGGACACGATGAGGGAGCTCTTGAGCACGTCCAGCAGGGCGCTCTCGTCCCCCGACAGCTTCGGCTCGATGACCTCGAAGAGGTACTCCCCGGCGGTGCTGTCGTACTTGATGCGCACGAAGGAGTAGGGGTCCTCGATGGGCACGACTTCGACCTCCTCTATGTCCGGCTCGGAGAGCTTCGGTATCTCGGTGATGACCGTCGATTCGGTGCTGATGTTGGTGGGCAGCCTGACCCGGACCGGCTTCTTGCGCACCTTGTGCAGGAAGGACAGGTACCGGGAGGTTATGGACAGCCTCTGCTTCTCCTCCTCCTGCTCTTCCTCGAACAGGGGCTCGCTCTCGTCCTGCCTCAGCGCTTCGTCCATGTCAGATCAGCCTCGTTCCCATTAGCCCGATGAGCAGCATGATGAAGGAGTGCTTCAGCCCGGTGGCTATCTGCCCGTCCGCCAGCACCCCTGCCAGTATCCCGTCCCCGAAGGCGTGGATCATCACCGAGATGATGAAGATCATCTGGATGGTGGGTATGATATCCACCTTGATGGTCGCCAGGCCCGAGGTGTCCACCCCGGCCTTCTCCGCGCCGTCGGCCACCATCTGCCCGGCCTCGGTCATCTTGGGAAGGAAGGTCGAGTTCAGGATGAAGATGGTGGCGATGAACACCGCGAAGGCGACATAGATGACCACGGTGTAGGTGGACATGGCCAGCTTGCGCTCGGCCTGGTTGAGCATCGACTCCCTCGCGTCGTGGGCGACCATGGTGAGGACGTCGGAGACCGAGCCGCCGGCGTCGTTGGCCTTGATGATGATGGAGGTCATCCTCTTCACCAGGGGGGTGTTCACCCGCTCGGAGAACAGTCGCATAGCCTCCGACGCCGGGACGCCCCAGTCGATCTGGGCGGCCATGCGGTGGATCTCGGGGGTGAGCTTTCCGTAGCGGCCGCGGGAGGAGACCTTGATCGCCTGCGCCAGGGTCATGCCGAAGCGCCCGGCCTCCGCGACGTCCCTGAGGAACTCCGGCAGCCGGACCTCGATGTCCTTGATCTTCTTCCTCTGGGCGCTCTTGTAGAACCCGTAGGGCCCGCTGGTGACCATCAGCGCGAAGAACACGTAGTCGAGCCATAACAGCGGGGTGTTGATGCCCCCGATGCCCTCCAGGAAGGCCAGGGCGAACAGCAGCGCCCCTATGACCCCGCTGATGATGAGGATGGTCTGGCTGTAGTCGAGCTTCTTGAGATCCAGTTGATCCAGGTCAATGATGTCCTCGGCCATTCCACCACCTCACATCGACGACTCCTTGGTCATGTTCCAGATGAAGAATATGAACCCGAACTGGGAGATCGGTATCATCAGCCCCACGACCAGCTCCAGGAGCAGAATGGTCATGGACGAGTCGTTGCCCCCGCCGGGCACGATGGCCATGATGGCCATGATAACCACCAGGAAGAGGGGGAACGCGACCACCACGGTGACGAAGGTCTCCGCCATCAGTCCGAGGGTCTCCAGCTGGGAGCGCATCTCCAGCTTGCCCTCCTTCTCGAACTGCTCGGCCTTCTGCAGGAAGTACGGCTTGAGCTGGCCGCCGGAGGTCGAGGACGTGACCACGCCCTGCAGGAACTCCTGGAACTTGATGGACGGGGTGCGCTGCGCGGCCCGGTTGATTGCCGTGAGAATGTCTATGCCCAGCAGCTCGGTGTCCCTGGTGATCCAGGCGGCCTCGTTCTTGATCTCGCCGTAGATGTCCTGCTTGGCCAGCTCCTTGAAGATCACGTCGACGTTGACGTCCGCCGACGCCATGGCGGAGATGAAGCTCATGGCCGGGCCGATGCGCTTGTTGATGTCCCTCGCTCTCGTCTTCGCCTTGGAGCCGGGGACGGACATCAGGACGACCATGGCCATGATCGGCGGGATGGCCACCAGCATCACGAAGAACACCAGCACCAGCGCCGGGTCGACATGGAGGAGGGCGAGCAGCACGCCGCCGAACAGGGCGGCGATCCCGGCGCAGACGATGAGCACGATCATCGCGCTCATCCAGGTGTACGCCACGTACTCCTCGGGCCGCATGCGCATGTGGGCCTGCTGCAGCTGCAGCTCCAACTTGGGATTGGGCTTGGACCTCAGCTTGACGGCCTTGCCCATCGCCCGCCAGGCGAACATCTGGAACGGGGTGAGGGCGATGTAATCGGGAAGGGCGCCCTGCTGGAGCTTGATGAGGTGCGGTCCCATCTTCTCCGTGGGCTCCTGGGTCTTCTTCGTCTTCAGGTAGTCCTTCTTCTTCTTGGCGTCGAACTTGGTGAACGAATCGGAGATCTCAGGCATTGGCCGCACCTCCCTCCTGGAGCTCCCGGCGGACCCGCTTGATCGTCTTGTCCGGGTCCTTGTAGTACTGGTTGATGAGCTCCCAGATCCTGCGGTGGTCGGCGAAGCCCCGGAACACCATGTACTTGATGAGGTCGACCCGGCGCTCGAACTCGTTCATCATCTCCTCGTGGGTGAGGTTCTTCATCTCCATGATCTTGTCGAACAGGAAGCTGTGGCCCTTGTACACGAAGCGGTCGGTGGCCTGGTCCCACTCGTACACCGTGTTGGATATCAGCTCGTTGGTGTCCGGCTCGAAGCCGACGATCTCGATGACCTGCTTCATGCGCCGGCAGAGGTCCTGCCCCACCCTGACCTGGGACTGTATGATGACGTTCCTCAGTGCGGTGAGCAGGATGCGGGGGCAGTTGATGGGCTGGTTCTCCAAACGGTTGACCATCGATTGAACGGAATCGGCGTGCATCGTGGAGAACGTGGTATGGCCGGTGGCCATCGCCTGGAACATGGTGTACGTCTCCTTGCCTCTGACCTCACCGACGATGATGTAGTTCGGCCTCTGACGCAGGGAGGCACGCATCAGGTCGTACATGTCGATCTCCCCGGGCGCCTTGCCGTCCGGGCCCCGCTCGCCGACCCCCGACCTCGTGGTGCCGGGGATCCAGTTCATGTGCGGCAGGTTGATCTCGCGGGTGTCCTCCATGGTGACGATCTTCGCCCCCGGAGGTATGAACAGCGCGATGGAGTTGAGCGTGGACGTCTTCCCCGACGCCGTCCCTCCGCAGATGATCATCGACTCGCCGTTCTCGACGCCAAGCCAGAAGTAGGCGACCATCTCCGGGCTGGCGGTCTTCGTGCGCACCAGGTCCACGGGCGTCCAGGGCTTGTCCTTGAACCGCCGGATGGTGAAGGTCGAGCCGCGGGTGGTCACTTCCCTCGCGTAGGTGGCCTGGATACGGTGCCCCTCGGGCGAGGTGCCGTCAAGGATGGGCGAGGACACGGATATCTGCTTCCCGGACCTCTGGCCCAGCGCGACCACGTAGGAGTTCAGGGCGTCCTCGTCATCGAACACCAGCCCGGTCTTCAGGCTGCCGTACTTGCGGTGGTAGACGAAGAGCGGGACCCCCACCCCGTCGCAGGAGATGTCCTCGATGTTCTCGTCGCGCATCAGGATGTCCATCTTCCCATAGCCGACGAAGTCCCTGAGGATGTAGTAATCGAGCTTCTTCTTCAGCAACGGGGAGACCTTCACTCCCCGGCTGTGGACGAACGATTCCACGCTCTCCACCAGGTACTCCCTCTTGTCCAGCACGGTGAGCTTGTCCCACTCGTAGCCCAGCGTCCTTCCCAGGGTGTCCTTGATCAGCAGGAGGAGCTTCTCGTCGTCCGGGGAGAGCTTCGGCTCGAGCGCCTCCAGGAAGTACTCGCTCGTCTCGTTGTTGTAGGTGATCCGGGTGTAGCTGTACGGCTCCACGATGGGGTAGATTTCGGTGGTCTCTACCGCCGGGTCCTCGATCTTGGGGATCTCGGTGATCACCGAGCCGCGGCCCTTGGACCACTCGATGCGCTGCTCCACCTCGGAGGTGGACATCCGGACCCGGGAGGCCCGCTTGGGCACGATGCGTCGGAGGAGCTTGAGGTACCCGTCGCGCACCTTGTCCTTGGGGCTGTCCTTGGGCGTTACGGCCTCGGCAGGCATCATGCTCTCGGCATTGCTCTCCTTGGGTTCGGCCTCTTGCATAGTCTCACCTCAGTCCGTCAGCATGGTCATGCTGACATAGGCGCGGTTGTAGTACAGCTCGTTGCAGTTCTTCAGCGTCAGGGTGAGGGCGGTCATCCCGTTGGTGGAGCCGCTCACCGCGACGGGCGCGGTCAGGACGTAGTCGGTGTTGTTGACCAGTCCCTCGGAGCGGCACAGCTGGGCGAAGTAGCTGTACCACGCGTCCCCGTAGGTGGTGTTGAGCCTTAGGCTGAAGGTCTTCTCCCCGGTCCCTATGGAGTACTTCTGCGAATCGATGTAGATGAGGTCCAGGCTGAAGCCGACGGTGTCGGCCCCGGTCAGCGACTGGGCGTTCCCGATCAGGTCGATCTGGGTGAAGGCGATGTTAAGGGTGTTGTTGTCCTTGCTGATGTCCAGGTTGGGGTATGCCCGGATGGACTGCCCGTCCTCCTGCTTGAGGATGATGGCCCCGTTCTCATATCCCAGCCATTGCTGGACGTAGTAGCGGTTGGGGGCGTACAGCTCCACCTTCCCGCCCCCGTCGACGTTCACCGGCACGGTGAA
>DAVH01000063.1:34630-34891 GCA_002508545.1 Methanomassiliicoccus sp. UBA6 | reverse complement strand
CCCCCTGGCCCTCTGGGTGCGGGGCACCCTGCCGCCCCCGGGGCCCGCCCTGGCGCTGGTGGGGAGCCGACAGGGCAGCTGGTCCGGCCGGGAGCGCACGCGCCGCTGGGCCCGGGAACTCACGGAGGCCGGGGTGGCCGTGGTTTCCGGCCTGGCCAGGGGCATCGACGGGGCGGCGCACCTGGGCGCCCTGGACGCGGGGCCCACCTGGGGCATCATGGGCTCGGGGCTGGACCATCCCTACCCGCCCGAGCACCAGAA
>DAVH01000063.1:34197-34616 GCA_002508545.1 Methanomassiliicoccus sp. UBA6 | reverse complement strand
CCCCCCCAGGCCCGGCCCCTCAAGTGGCACTTTCCCAGGCGCAACGTCCTGCTGGCCGCATGGACGCTCGGCGTGGTGGTCATGGAGGCCCGGTACGCCTCGGGCTCCCTGGTCACCGCCAAGCTGGCGCTGGACCACGGCAAGGAGGTGTGGGCCTGCCCGGGCAGTCCCGAGGACCCGCTCCACGAGGGGCCCAACCGCCTGATCCGGGAGGGGGCCGCCCGGGCCTGCCTGGGGTCCGGGGATTTAATAGAAGACTTATCATATTTGTCCCGGGGCTTGACAAATCACCCATGAAGGGTTCCAAATCGGCAACTTGGAGATTGCCTTGACCAAGCTCGTGATCGTGGAAAGCCCTTCCAAAGCGAAAACCATCACCAAATATCTCGGAAAGGGATACACGGTGAAGGCCAGCGTCG
>DAVH01000063.1:25059-34141 GCA_002508545.1 Methanomassiliicoccus sp. UBA6 | reverse complement strand
ATCAAGAAGGAACTGAAGGAGAGCGACATCCTCCTGCTTGCCACTGACCCCGACCGCGAAGGGGAGGCCATCTCCTGGCATCTCCTGGAATCCATCAAGCCCCCCAAGGGCATGCCGGTGCACCGGGTGCTCTTCAACGAGATCACGCCTTCGGGCATCCAGAAGGCCATGGCCGCCCCCACCGTCATCAATAAGAAGCTGGTGGACGCCCAGCGGGCCCGGCGCGTGCTGGACCGGCTCGTGGGCTACAAGGTCTCCCAGGTGCTCTGGGACAAGGTGCGCCGGGGGCTCAGCGCCGGGCGGGTGCAGAGCGTGGCGGTGCGCCTGATCGTGGACCGGGAGCGGGAGATCCAGGCCTTCAATCCGGTCGAGTACTGGGTGCTCAAGGGCCGCTTCGCCGCCAAGACCCCGCCCGCGTTCTGGATGAGGCTGACCCGCCTTTCCGGTTCCCCCGTGCAGCTGGGCAACAAGGAAACCAAGACCCGCATCGCCGACGCCAAGCAGGCCCACGCGCTGCGGGACATGATCGTGGCCTCGGCCTGGAAGGTCACCTCCCTGGAGACCAAGGAGAAGAAGCGCAACCCCGCGGCCCCCTTCACCACGGCCAAGCTGCAGCAGGAGGCCGCCCAGAAGCTGCGCATGAGCGTCACCCGCACCATGCAGAACGCCCAGCGCCTCTACGAGGGCGTGGACTTCGGCGAAGGGCCGGTGGGCCTCATCACCTACATGAGGACCGACTCGCCCCGCCTGGCCCCGGAGGCCGTGACGGCCATCCGCGAGCTCATCGCCACTCGCTACGGCAAGGACTACCTTCCCGCCAAGGCCCGGGTCTTCAAGGGCAAGGCCGCCGCCCAGGAGGCCCACGAGGCCATCCGCCCCACCGACATCGCCCGCACCCCCGAAAGCCTCAAGGACCGCCTCGAGCCCGACCAGTTCAGGCTCTACGCCCTCATCTGGCGCCGCACCGTGGCCTGCCAGATGGAGGCCGCCGTCTTCGACGAGACGGTGGTGGAGGCCGAGTCCACGCTCAAGAGCGGCGAGGCCGCGGCGTTCGAGGCCAAGGGCGAGATCGAGCGCTTCCCCGGATGGTTGTCCGTTTACCGGGCCGCCCAGGAGGAGCAGAAGGCCGAGGAAATCACCGAAACGCCCGAGGAGGGCGACGAGGAGGCCGTGGGCCTGCCGGCCCTGAAGGTGGGCATGCCCCTCAAGCTCGAGCAGCTGGACACCGACCAGCAGTTCACCAAGCCCCCCGCGCGGTACTCGGAAGCCACCCTCGTCAAGGAGCTGGAGGAGGACGGCATCGGCCGGCCCTCCACCTACGCCAGCATCATCGCCACCATCCAGGACCGCGACTACGTGAAGAAGCACGAAGGCCGCTTCAAGCCCACCGAGCTGGGCTGCGTGGTCACCGACCTCCTGGTGCAGGGCTTCCAGGAACTCATGGAGCCCACCTACACCTCGGGCCTGGAAGGGCAGCTGGACCGGGTGGAGGAAGGGGACCTCACCTTCCTGAAGGCGATGAAGGATTTCTACGGCCCCTTCGAGAAGCTCCTGGCCCGGGCCGGCAAGGACATGCTCAACCTCAAGGCCGGCATACCCGCGGGCGTGGAATGCAAGAAGTGCAAGGCGCCCATGCTCAAGCGCATCGGCAAGAACGGCCTGTTCCTGGGCTGCTCGCGCTACCCCGAGTGCGACCACACCGAGGAGCTGGAGAAGATGGAGGAGCCCGAGGACGCGCCGGAATGCCCCCTGTGCGGCTCGACCCCCATGAACCTACGCAAGGGCCAGTTCGGCCCCTTCTGGGCCTGCACCAACTACCCCTCCTGCAAGGGCATCCGCAAGGCCGACCCCAAGGGGATCCCGGTGCCCCCCGACCAGCCCCTGGACGAGAAGTGCCCCACCTGCGGCAAGAACTTCGTCAAGCGCCACGGCCGCTACGGCGAGTTCGTGTGCTGCGTGGACTACCCCACCTGCAAGACGGTCAAGAAGGAGATCCTGGGCGTGCCCTGCCCCAAGTGCGGCGGCGACCTCAGCCCCCGGAAGACCCGCTTCGGCAAGGTCTTCTACGGCTGCACGCGGTACCCCAAGTGCGACTTCACGGCCTGGGACAAGCCCGTGCCCCGGGCCTGCCCCTCCTGCAAGAACCCCTACATGACCGAGAAGACGCGCAAGCCCCGGGGCAAGGATCCCATCACGGTCATGCTCTGCCCGTCCTGCGCCTACGAGGAGCCCCTGGGCTAGATTTCAGGTAAGCTGGTGGACGATTCGAGGGACGCCGCATGGATTTCATGGAATGGACCGAAAAGTACACCGTCGGCAACCCCCTCGTGGACGCGTACCACCACATCTTCTTCCAGATGGTGGCTGAATTCCGAAAGGCCATGGCCGAGGAGCAGCCGCCCCCCATGGAGGACCGCATCGAGTTCCTGGTGGACTACACCCTCATGCACTTCGATTCCGAGGAGCGGTGGATGGCCAAGGTGGGCTACCCCGACCTGGAGGCCCACAAGGAGGTCCACCAGAACTTCCGGGAGCGCATGAAGGAGCTCCAGCGCCGCTACCGGCACGAGCCGGGCTCGGTGACGGCCGAGGAGGTGCTCTACCTCGTGCAGGACTGGTTCGCCCACCACATCCTGGGTTCGGACATGGAATTCAAGGGCTACGGCGCCCCGGTCTGAGAGGGTGTCTGCAAAAAGGAGGGCCCCGCGATGATGGCACCGGCCATGGCAGGACAAGGCCCGCGAGGAGAGCGATTCGGGTAATCGGTCGACGAGTGGAACGCTGGACTGCCGTGGCCGCTGCCATCACCCGAAGGGCGGCGCCCAGAGGCCCACTTCTCGTGTGCAAGACCCTTGAAAGTATGACCTATACTTCCTGCGGGCCTTGCGCCCGATAATCGGGCCTCTGGACGCCGTCGCGGGGCCCTCCTTTTTGCAGACACCCTCTAAGGTAAAGTTGGGGGATGGCTTTCCTTCTCGCCGTCTCCGTCATCTGGGCCCTCTCCTTCGGGCTGATCCCCCGGGTCAGCCCGATGGGGGCGCCTTTCGTCGCCGCCGCGCGGTCCGTCCTGGCCCTGGCGCTCTTCCTGCCCTTCTCACGGATCCGGGGCCTGGCCTGGCGGCACCGCGTCGCCCTCGCCCTGGTGGGCGCGCTGCAGCTCGGCCTGATGTACGTCTTCTACACGGCCAGCTTCCGGTGGCTGCTTCCGGGCGAGGTGGCGCTGTTCACCATCTTCACGCCGATCCTGGTGGCCCTGGCCGACGACGCCTTCTCCCGGCGCATGTCCTGGCCCGTGCTCGGCGCCGCGGCCCTGGCCGTGGGGGGCACGGCCATCTGCCTGGGGACCCGCGTGCGCCAGGAGGGCGTGCTCCGGGGCTTCCTCCTGGTGATGGCCTCCAACGGCTGCTTCGCCGTAGGCCAGGTCCTGTACCGCAGGCTGGCGCGGAGCCTGGGCAGGCCGGACCACCAGCTCATGGCCCTGCTGTACGCCGGCGCCGCCGCGGTGACGCTGGCCATCGCCGTCCCCGCCGTGGACCTCTCCAGAGTCCTCCACGCCTCCTTCTCCCAGTTCCTGGTTCTCGCCTACCTGGGCCTGGTGGCCTCGGGCCTGGGCTTCTTCCTCTTCAACGCCGGAGCCCGCCGCGTCGACGTGGGCACCCTGGCCGTCTTCAACAACGCCAAGGTGCCTCTGGCCATCCTGGCTTCGGCCCTGGTGTTCGGGGAGCGGGTGGAGGGGTTCCGCCTGGCGATGGGGGGCGGGGTGATCGCGCTTGCCCTGATACTAAACAATAGCTTTAAAAAGGTTACCAAAACAGCCTTGTAGATTGATGATGGCATCACTAAATTGTCGGCGTGTACACGAAACGGTTTGTCACCTCCAGACTCGAGGCCCTTGCCGCTAGGATGTGCTTGGCTCCCAGCTTTGTTGACGGAAGTCTCCGACTGGCGGACCCAAGGGGGCGCGGAGGTGGACCTCCTCCTGGAGCGTGATGGCCGATGGTTTTCCATTGAGATCAAGGGGAGGACCAAGGTGTCACGCGCCGACACCCGCGGGATCCAGAGTTTCCTGGAAACCTACCCGAACCTGGATGTGGCGCCGGGCCTGGTCATTTCCCTTTGCGAATCGATGGAGAAGCTGAGCGGCACGGATTACGCCCTGCCCTGGGACCTGGGCTGACCTGGGCTCAGCTGAAGTAATCGACCCCCGCCCTGAAGACCTCCATCATCCCTGTCCCCCGGCACGTTGAACCACACGTGGGGCGGGTGGCGCCCGGGATCGGCTTCTTCCTCTTCAACGCCGGCGTCCGAGTGGTGGACGTGGGCACCCGGGCGGTCTCCAACAACGCCAAGGTGCCCTTTGCGCCCATCCTTCGGCCTTGGTGTTCGGGGAGCGGGTGGAAGGGATACGGCTCGCGATCAGGGGGTGGGATCATCGCTTTCGCACGGGCTCTGAAGACCGCTTTTCGAGGAAGATGAATAATTCCGTTGCAAAGTGACGGGGCCATCACTAGATTTTGAAAGGCTCCAGGACTTGCCCCATCACCCACCCGTTTGACGCAAAAAATTTATACATTTATCAATTTTCATATTTTTATTCCGCATCAATAAATTCCGGTCTTCGTAATCCAACGCAACCATTGGTGCCCATTGAATTTATTTTATTGATTGGAATTTTCATGCATCGTTTTTTATCGTGCATTACTTTAGGCATAACCTTTTCCTTCACAGGCAGCCTACCCGCCGAAGCGCCCGCCCAGGGTGCCATGCCCACGGAAGTCAGCCCAGAAAACGGCGGTTGGGGGATTTCGATTCAGAATGGGGAACTATGTTTTGGAATGCCCGGGTCCACGATTCCGGGGGAAGTGACCATCCCGGCTCATTTCGGGTTCGATGCGGCTTGATCGACCGGCTTCCGGGGATATCCGGAACCGGGTCCGGGCAGCCGCGTTCCCCAGGTGGTCCAATGTTTGAAAGAGCGGCCGATTTCGAAAGGAATGCATTTCGATTACCGTGCAATCCAGAATTATTCAGACACCACCGGCGCAGGAATTAAACCCAATACAAGATACTAAGTCAATTATTGTTAATCATATAGAAATGTACATTTATGCTATTTATCCAATCAAGATTAATTGCATCAAGCCTGGTTTTCCTTGTTGCTGTCACCACGCCAATATTAATAAGGGCAACCAATATCGGGCATTGCATTAACAAACTTCCATTCCTTACCCAATTTTTACTCGTGATCATTATTGCTTTTGGATTATTATTGATATTACTCACAATCGTAAAAGCCGTCGCGCGCATGATGAATTCAAAAACCGCAGGACCCGGGGGAGATTTCCCAAAATAAGTATCGAAAGAATTTGCCTTTTCCCTCGACCGCCTGGGCCATGGGTTCGGCCAGAAGGCCGATCTGGTCGTGTTCGATGCGGTCCTGGATCTCGGCAACGCCCGCCAGGCCCGACCTGTTCCGGAACAACCATCCCCCTCCTGTGACCCTGGATGGGATCCAGATTGTCCCCGAGCGGGTGCCTGGGGTGATCCGCACTCAACGGAAGTACTCGACCCCCGCCCTGAAGATCTCCATGTCCTTGTCCCCCGGCACGTTGAACCACACGTGGGGCGTGTAGCGCTCGGGATGGGCCATCTTCCCGAAGACCCTTCCGTCGGGGCTGGTGAGGCCTTCGATGGCCAGGGCGCTGCCGTTGGGGTTGAACTCCAGGTCCAGGGTGGGGTTGCCCTGGTCGTCCACGTACTGGGTGGCCACCTGGCCCCGGGCCAGGAGGCCCTCCAGCACGTCGGCGGGGCCCACGATGCGGCCTTCGCCGTGGGCGATGGCCGCGGTGTGGATGGCGCCGGGCCGGACCCTGGAGAGCCAGGGGCTGCCGCTGGCCACCACCCGGGTGCGGGCGAAGCGGCTGGCATAGCGCAGGCTGTTGAAGGTGAGGGTGGGGCTGCGGGGATCCAGGTCGCGGATCTCGCCGAAGGGCACCAGGCCAAGCTTGATGAGGGCCTGGAAGCCGTTGCAGATGCCCAGGACGAGGCCGTCGCGCCGTTTCAGCAGGTCGTGCACGGCGTCCTTCACCCGCGGGTTGCGGTAGGCGGCGGCGATGAACTTGCCGCTGCCCTCGGGCTCGTCGCCCGCGGAGAAGCCGCCGGGGATCATGAGGATCTGGGCCCGGCCGATCGCCTGGGCCATGGCGTCCAGGGATTCCTCCACGGCCCGGGCGTCCAGGTTGCGGAACACCACCGTCTCGGTGACGGCGCCCGCCCTTTCGAAGACCTGGGCGGTGTCGTACTCGCAGTTTGTGCCGGGGAACACCGTGAGGACCACCCGGGGGCGGGCGATGCCCAGGGCGGGCGCGGGCGGCGCCTGGAGCACCCGGGGCTGGAAGGGCGGAAGCTCCGGCACCGCGCCCTCCAGGCGGGTGGGGAAGATGGGTTCCAGCGGCGCCTCCCAGGCGGCCAGGGCCCGGTCCAGCGCCAGGCAAAGCCCCTTCGTGCGGATCACCGGCTCGGCCTGGGTGGTGCCCAGGCGGGTCCAGGCCAGGCCGTCCAGCAGTTCCTCCAGGTCGCCGTCCAGTTCCAGCACCAGGGCGCCGGGACGGGGGGCGAACCAGTGGGAGGGCTCCCTCGGCTCCAGGTCGAGGCCCACTCCGTTGCCGAAGGCCATGATCGAGAGGGCGGGAGCCAGGCCGTCCATGCCCACGGCGCGCGCCGCGAGCACCCTGCCTTCCCTCACCAGGCGGGCCACGTGGGCGTAGGTCTTGTCGAGCACCTCCCAGTCGGGGAGGGCCTCCTCGGTGCGGAGCAGGTCGATGAGCACCACGGCGTGGCCGGGGCCCTTGAATTCGGGGCTGGTGACCTGGTCGGCCCGCACCACGTCCACGGCGAAGGCCACCAGGGTCGGGGGCACCTCCAGGTCCTTGAAGGTCCCGCTCATGGAGTCCTTGCCGCCGATGGCCGGCGCGCCCAGGGCCATCTCGGCCTGCAGGGCCCCCAGCAGGGCCGCGAAGGGCCTGCCCCACCGGGCGGGGTCGTCCTTGGGCTTGCCGAAGTACTCCTGCAGCGTGAAGCGCAGCCTGCGGGGATCCCCGCCCACCGCGGCCAGGCGCGCCGCGGCCTGCACGTGGGCCCACACGGCGCCGTGGAAGGGACTCCAGCGGCTGAGGGCGGGGAAGTAGCCGTGGCTCATGGCGCTGGCCGAAAGCGTCTCGCCGTCGGGCACGGGGAACTTGGCCACCATGGCTTCCGAGGGGGTGCGGCGGAGGCGGCCTCCGAAGGGGGCCAGCACGGTGCCCGCGCCGATGGTGCAGTCGAACTTCTCGCCCAGGCCCCGCTGGCTGCAGGTGTTGAGGTCCGCGAGCCCGTCCAGCCAGCGGCGCTCCAGGTCCGCGGGGTCCACCGCGGGCGAGGCGAAGGGAGTTGCGGCGGCGGGGGACTCGATGCGCACGGTGGTGAACTGGGCGGCGCCGTTGGTGTCCAGGAACTCCCGGGAGAGGTCGGCGATGGTGCGCCCGCGCCAGGTCATGCGCAGGCGGGGCTCCGGGGTGACGCGGGCCACCAGGGTGGCCTCCAGGTTCTCCAGGGCGGCCAGGCGCATCACCTCGGGGGCGTCCCCGGCGGCCACGGCCACGGCCATGCGCTCCTGGCTCTCGGCGATGGCGAGTTCCGTGCCGTTGAGACCTTCGTACTTGCGGGGGATCACGTCCAGGTCGATGACCAGGCCCGGGGCCAGCTCCCCGATGGCCACCCCCACCCCGCCGGCGCCGAAGTCGTTGCACTTCTTCACCAGCCGGCAGAATTCAGGGGCCCGGAACAGGCGCTGGAGCTTGCGCTCCATGGGGGGATCCCCCTTCTGCACCTCGGCGCCGCAGGTGTCGATGGAGTCCTCGGTGTGGCTCTTGGAGCTGCCGGTGGCGCCGCCGATGCCGTCGCGGCCGGTGCGGCCCCCCACGAGGATGATCACGTCGCCGGGCGCGGGCTCCTCGCGGCGCACCTGGGCCTGGGGCACGGCGCCGACCACGGCGCCGATCTCCATGCGCTTGGCCACGAAGCCCTCGTCGTAGTACTCGGTCACCTGGCCCGTGCACAGGCCGATCTGGTTGCCGTAGGAGGCGAAGCCCTGGGCGGCCTCCTGGGTGATCTTGCGCTGGGGCAGCTTGCCGGGGAGGGTGGCGTCCATGGGCGTCCGGGGATCGCCCGAGCCGGTGACGCGCATGGACTGGTACACGTAGGCGCGGCCGCTGAGCGGGTCGCGGATGGCCCCGCCCAGGCAGGTGGCGGCGCCGCCGAAGGGCTCGATCTCGGTGGGGTGGTTGTGGGTCTCGTTCTTGAACATCAGCAGCCACGGCTCGCGCCCGCCGGGGGCCGCGGTGTTGTCCACGTCCACCACCACCGAACACGCGTTGATCTCGCTGGTGAGCTCCTGGTCGTCGAGCTTGCCGGCCCTTCGCAGGGCGCGGGCGGGAAGCAGGGCGATGTCCATGAGGCACTCCGGCCGCTGGGCCAGGTCCTCCCCGAAGACCTGGGCCCGCAGGTCGCGATAGGCCCCGTAGGCGCGGCGGATGGGCCGGGCCATGGGGCCGTCCTCCACCGACACGTCCGTGACCTGGGTGAGGAAGGTGGTGTGGCGGCAGTGATCGGACCAGTAGGTGTCCAGGAGGCGCAGCTCGGTCTCGGTGGGGTTCCGGCCTTCGGCGCGGAAGTAGGTGCGGGTGTGCTCCAGGTCCGCCAGGGTCATGGCCAGGCCCATGCGGGCGTGGAGGTCCTCCAGGAAGGCCCGTCCGCCTTCGTTAAAGCCCTCCACCACGGCCACCGCGGCGGGCTCGGGCAGGACGGGGGTGAGGGTGGCGGGCTTGGCCCAGGCGGCCTCCCGGCTGTCCACGGGGTTGACGAGGAAGCCGCGGATGCGGTCGAGCTCCCCGGGCGTCAGGGTTCCCCGGAAGACGAAGACCCGGGCCCCGGCCACCGCGGGCCGGGCGCCGTGGGACAGGAGCTGGAGGCACTGGGCGGCGCTGTCGGCGCGCTGGTCGTACTGCCCCGGCAGGTACTCCACCGCCAGGGCGGTCTCGCCGGG
>DAVH01000063.1:24547-24978 GCA_002508545.1 Methanomassiliicoccus sp. UBA6 | reverse complement strand
CTCCAGGCCGGCGATGCCCAGCTGCTCGCGCAGGTCGTGGCGAAGCTTTTCCGCCTCCACGGCGAACTCGGGCTTCTTCTCCACGAAAAGGCGGCGGATGGCGGGCATGGGGGTTCCCTGTCAAAACAGAACGGCCGCCCGGATGCGGCCATGTGTCACCTCAAATATAGCAAGAATGTCGTATTAATGGTTCAAGGCCTCGCCCGTGGCGGAGGCCGCGCAGGCGCGGACATCGGCGGGGGTGCCGGCCGCCACCACCGTCCCGCCCCGGGGCCCGCCCCCGGGCCCCAGGTCCACGACCCAATCCGCGCCGCGCACAAAGTCCAGGTCGTGCTCCACCGCCACCACGAGGTTGCCGCCTTCAGCCAGGCGGCGCAGCGAAGCCGCAAGGCGCTCCACGTCCGCGGTCCCCAGGCCCCGGGCCGGTTCGT
>DAVH01000063.1:0-24506 GCA_002508545.1 Methanomassiliicoccus sp. UBA6 | reverse complement strand
CCCTCCGGGGGCGCGGCCAGGATGGAGGCCAGGCGCACCCGCTGCCATTCTCCGCCGGAAAGGCCCGGACCGGGCTGGCCCAGGCGCAGGTAGCCCAGGCCCGCCCGGGCCAGGGCGTCCAGGGGCCCCGCCAGGGCGGCGTCGGACCCGAAGAGCCCCCGGGCCTCGTCCACGGTGGCGGCCATGACCTGCGCGATGGACCGCCCCTCCAGGAGGCACTCCAGGACCGCGGGCCCGAAGCCGGCGCCCCCGCAGGCCTCGCACCCCACCGTCACGTCCGGGAGCAGGTCCATGGGCACGGTGATGGCGCCCCTGCCCTCGCAGGCCTCGCAGCGCCCGCCCGGGGAGGCCGCGGAGAAGTGCTTCGGGGAAAGCTTCAGCGCCCGGGCCCGGGGGGTGGCGGCGAAGCGCNNATGCGGTCGAGCTCCCCGGGCGCCAGGGTTCCCCGGAAGACGAAGACCCGGGCCCCGGCCACCGCGGGCCGGGCGCCGTGGGACAAGAGCTGGAGGCACTGGGCGGCGCTGTCGGCGCGCTGGTCGTACTGCCCCGGCAGGTACTCCACCGCCAGGGCGGTCTCGCCGGGGCCCAGGGGCAGATCCTCGTCGAACACCGCGTCCACCGGGGGCTCGGCGAAGACCGTCCAGCGCGCGGCCTCCAGATGCGCTTCGGAAAGGCCCTCCACGTCGTAGCGCGCGGCGATGCGCAGGCCCTCCAGGCCGGCGATGCCCAGCACCTCCGCCCATCCGAGGAAGTCGAAGCCGAGCATCAGGACCATGATTGGTATGCTGAGAGCGAGGGAGAAGATCAGCAGGATGAGCTGGCGGCGCTGCTCCCGCTCCCTCTCCGCCATCTCGGTGTCGAGCGTTTCGGCCTCCAGGACCTCGTAGCCGGCACCTACGATGGCGGCCTTCAGGGCTTCGACGGTCACCTGTCCGGGATTGTACCTGACGGTGGCCTTCTCCGTCGCCAGGTTCACATTGGCCGAGAGGACCCCGTCGATCGCGAGCAGCGCCTCCTCGATGATGCCGGCGCAGGACGCGCACATCATGCCCTTGATGCCGAAGGTGACCTGATCGATGGCGAGACCGTATCCCGCCTCCTCCACCGCCTTCCGGATGCTCTCGGGGCCGATGACCGAGGGATCGTACACCACCCTGGCCTTCTCGGTCGCCAGGTTGACCGCGGCCTCAATGACCCCGGGCAGCTTCCTTATGGTCTCCTCGACGATCCCGGCGCAGGACGCGCAGGTCATGCCGGTGACCCCGAAGATGACGGTCCTGGTCGAGCCCGGAGCGGGCTTAGGAGGCGGCATCGGGCATACGTTCTCATCGCACGGCTCGTTCACGGGAGGTAATTCCTCTGATGACCTCTAGTATCTTTGCCCGAAAAGCAAAGCCACGGCCCGGCTGGCGAACGAACGGAAGGTGAAGGGTGGTAATTTTCCGGCCTTGGAAAAATCATATTAATACAACGCTCCCAAATAGATGGCGATGGGATTGGACGAGAACGACGTGAATATCCTCAATGTCCTGCAGGAGAACGGCAGGCTATCCTTCCGCCAGATATCGGAGAAGGTGAGGGTCTCCGTCCCCACGGTGAGCAGCAAGATCGGCAACCTCGAACGCATGGGGGTGATAAGGGGTTACCGCGCCGAGCTTGACCCGGAGCGGATGGGCGAGCTCAGCGCGATGGTGACGGTCAAGGCTAGGCCGTCCGAGCTGTCCACGGTGGCCGGTAGCTTCAACGCCGACGAGCGGGTCCGGCAGATGTTCTTCCTGTCCAGCGGGCGGCTCCTCCTGATCTGCACCTTTGTCAGCGCGCACATGATCAACGATTTCGCCTCCAAGCTGGCGTCGATACCCCAGGTGCTGGAGTATGACATCGCCAACGTGATCGGCGTGGCCAAGGAGCTGGACCGCGCGGTCGTCTCCCCGGGAGTGAGCCCGGTGGTCATCTGCAGCAATTGCGGTAAGGAGGTACGTGAGGAGCCGCTGCGAACGAGGGAGGGAGGCGAGAACCGCTTCGTCTGCTCGACCGCCTGCCTGAGCGCCCTCCGCTCGGCCTCCGGGCGCGACCTATGAGCGGCGGACGGCGATGGCCTCGATCTCCACCTTCGCTCCCTTGGGCAGCGATGCTACCGCGACGGCGCTGCGGGCCGGCGGATCGCCGGTGAACCGGGCGGCATACGCCTCGTTGACCGCTGAGAAGTCGGCCATGTCGGTGAGGAACACCGTGGTCTTGACCACGTCCCCCAGACCCAAGCCGGCTGCTTCCAGGACCGCCTTCAGGTTCTCGATGCACCGCGCCGCCTGCTCCCCCGCGCTCGGACCGGCGAGCTGGCCGCTCTGGGGGTCGATGCCTATCTGGCCGGAGCAGAACACCAGGTCCCCGGCCTCGATCGCCTGGGAGTACGGACCGATCGCCCGCGGAGCGTGCTCGGTGGCTATGACCTTCCTCATGCCCCGTCATCGTCGCGTCCGTTCTTAGGACTTCTGCTCGAGGAGTAGGCGGGGAAGCGCTTCCACGCTCTCGATCACGACCTCGCACCCGTGACGGGACCAGTCATCCCTCCTGAAGGTGCCGCTGAGGACGCCGATGAAGCCGGCGGAGGAGGAGCGCGCGCAGCTCAGGTCCATGGCGTGATCGCCGACCAGGACGCAGTCCTCCGGCCGAAGGCGGAGCATCCCCGCCATCCTGACCATCGCCTTGCCGTTGGGCTTGGCCTCGTCCTCGGAAAAATCGTCCCGGCAGATCGTCGCGTCGAACCTGAACCCGAGGCCGGCATGGTGCAGTGCGGCCAACGCGTACCTCCTGGAGCCNNGCCGACGCGCAGGCCGGCGCTCCTCAGCTCGGCGAGGCATTCCTTGGCACCGGCAACCGCGGTGGTCTCCGAGACCCGCTCGAGCTCGGTCCGGTTCATCTCCTCTCTTACGACCCGGCAGATCTCGTCGGCCTCGGGAGCCATGCCCCGGGCCGCGAGGTAGGAGGTCGCCCGGTCAAGGTTGTCTGNNCCGTGGTCCTGCTGACGTCCAGCACCGATGAAGGTATTCCCTGGGCGATGAGCGAGGCCACCACGCGCCTCTTCATGAGGCCGAAGTCTACTGTGGTGTTGACCAAGGTCCCGTCGAGGTCGAGAACGACCCCTCGGAGGGGTCTACCGGACAACGCAGGAGCCATAACGCCGCCCTCATCCGAGTTCGGATATTTAGAAAAATTCACTTTAGGTCATTATCATTCGAAATAACACGTAGCCAGAGGCTCCGCGGAACATCATTATTACCAGTTATGATATTTAAATATATCAGGAGCATGCTCAACGACCTCTTTTATATTCACAAAACCACACGGTGTTCACACAACGTATAATCGGTGAGGACAGATGAAAGTTAGGACCTTAACCCTGATCGGATTCGCTGCTCTCTTTGTAGCGGCTTTCGGTATGATCGTGATCGCTGCCGACCTGGCGTCAGTGAACCTGATAATCCCGGGCATAGATCCTCATATCATCCCTGGCATCGACCCGCACATCATCCCTGGCATTGACCCTCACATCATACCTGGAATTGATCCCCATATCATCCCCGGGATCGACCCCCATATAATCCCGGGCATCGACCCGCACTAAAAACCGCTCTCACTGCCCCTTCCGGGGCAGTGGTCCTTGTTTTATAAAATTTAATTGATCACGCTATGCTGGCCAGGGCCTGCTCAACCTCTTTCTTCAGGTTCTCGGCCGAGCCGTGGGTGGTCAGCTCTAGAGCCTCGCGGAGAAGTCCGGAAGCGCCTTCCTTGTCCCCGTTCTTGATGAACTGCTGGGCGATCTCGTACAGCCACCGGCCGAGCAGCAGGGGAGCGTCCTGCCTCCTGATGGTCTCCAGGGCATCGGCGAACTCCACCTTCGCCCACTCCCACTCCATCTTCTTGTTGTAGATGTACCCGCGCATCAGGTGCATGTCGGCCATGAGGACATGGTTGCCCAGCTTCTCGAATATCTTGCTCGCCTGATTGATGTACTCTTGCGCCTGCTCGAGCTCGTCCATCTCCACGTAGACGACCACGGCGTTCCTGAGGGCGTAGCCCTGCAGCTCGAGGTTGCCGGAGGTGCGCCCCATCTCCACCGCTCTCTCGTGGTACTTCACCGCCTCGGAGTAGTTGTGGACCTCTGCCAGGCTGGTGCCGAGACCGATGCAGATCCTGGCGATGTTGTCCACGTCCCCGGTGCGCTCGATGACCTCCAGCGCCTCCTTCTTGTACTTGATGGCCTGCTGGTGGTCGATCAGGGACGAGTATACTCGACCTATGCCATAGAGCGCCATCCCCAGCCCAATGTCGTCCACGGTCTGCTGGGCCAGCTCCATGGAGCGGCGGAAGGCGGCCATGGCATCCTGGTGCCGTCCGCGGTTCTGGAGAACGCCCCCGAGGTCGTAGTACGTTTCCACGAGGGCGTGGGGGTCCTTGATGTCCTCGGCCAGGCCTAGGCTGCGGACCAGGTAGTCCTCGGCCTTGTCGAAGTCCGACCTTCTCAGGTAGATGACGCCGAGCCGGCGGTTGACCTCGGCCAGCAGCCGCCGGTCCTTGTCCTTGTCGGACAGCCCGATGATCTCCTCGAACCGGGAGATGGCCTGGTCCCACTCTCCCCGGACCTCCAGGATGTCTCCCTCCAG
Source organism: Methanomassiliicoccus sp. UBA6 (assembly GCA_002508545.1). Lineage (GTDB taxonomy): Archaea > Thermoplasmatota > Thermoplasmata > Methanomassiliicoccales > Methanomassiliicoccaceae > UBA6. Next base: position 19,842 of record DAVH01000063.1, on the reverse strand, counting down.
CAGCAGCAGCTCCATCTTCTCGCTGCGCTCGATGTTGTCGCACTGCGTGCGCAGCGAGGTCAGCAGGGGAGCGAACGGCAGGCTGTACCCCTTGGAGATGATCTCCCTTCCGTTGCTGGCGGCGATGCGCACCGCGGTGCTGTACTCCTTCGCCATCAGGCAATGGTACAGCGCTTCCACGTGCGCGGGGGCCGAGGTGTCCTGCAGATAGTACCGGGACGCCGCCTTGTGGTAGGTGATGCGCTGCCTGGGGGAGAGCCGGGAGTAGAAGAAGTCGCGCAGGAGATCATGCATCCCGATCATCCGGCCCAGCGACTCGAGCAGCAGCGACTTGGAGAGCAGGGAGTCGATGGTGTCGTAATCCACCAGGTAGTCCTTGTACTCCATCTCCTTCTGGACCACTCCCAGGTCCTTGGCGATCTCCTCCTCCATGGTGAAGAACGCGTCCACCAGGACGGGGTAGCGGAACACCGAGGCGATGTCCATGATCCTCCGCTCGGTGATGTCCAATTTGGAGTACACCTCCTGCTCGATGAACATCCGGACGTTCTTCCCCAGCGCGCTTCGCGGGCCGTCGACCAGCTCCAGGAAGAGGGGATGGCCGCGGGTGGCGCGGTAGATGTCCATCAGCTCGTTCTCCGGCAGCTCCCGGCTTCGCATCAAGCGGAAGGAGCTCTCGACGTCCAGTCCCTCGAGCATCAATTCCCGTACCAGCCCCTTGAACACCGCGGCGCGGGAGTAGAACGACGGTATCTCCCGGCTGGTGCAGATGAGGGTGACATGGTTGATCGACTCCAGGACGCTGACCATCGCGGCCAGGAACTCCTGGACGGTCCTGTCCCCCTTCTGGACGTCGTCGATGATGAACACCGTGGGAAGCTCGCGGAGGTCCATCTCGAGGATGGCGCAGACCTCCCCGACGGACGGCCCCTCGGTCCTCGACAGGTATCGCTCCAGGCCCTTCTTGCCCAGCTGGGAGAGGAACTCCGCGATGGGGGTCAGCAGGATCTTGAGGTTCACCCACTCGTGGACCCGATACCAGTACACGTGCCTCTGCTCCCTGATGTCCTGGACGAACTTGGCGAGGAGGGTGGTCTTGCCGATCCCCGGGATGCCGCACACGACCATGATGCGGGCCGTGTTGGACTCGAGGAACTCGTTCAGCTCCTGCAGCTCCTTCTGCCGCCCGTAGAAGGTGCGGACGGTCGGCTTGCGGTCGGTGTAGTCGACGAACCTGCGCTCTTCCTTCACCTTGCCCTCGTGGAACGAGGAACAATCGAAGGACCCCCGGCTCACCCCCAGTGCGAGGTCCAGGAAGGCGTATCTCTTCGGGAGGTAGAGGGACAGCTTCCCCATCTCGTCCTCGTGGACCTTGCCGTCGAAGTCGATGATGTTGATGCGGGTGCGCTCTATCTCCACCTTGAGGTTCAGGGCGTCCTGGTACCCGGAAGGGGTGAGGAAGTAGACCTTCTTGACGCTGGCGAACCCCTTGACATGCTTGGTCTGCACCTCGATGATGCCCTCATCGTGCATCGTGTTTACGATCTTGGACACGTTGTTGCGCCCGACCTCGACGGCATCGGCTATCCCTTCCTGGGTGATGGCCGCGGGAGCGTCCGAATCCTGCAGGTACCTTTGATATGCCAGAAGATGCAGTATGACCCTTTCCCGGACAGTTAGCAGGGCCTTCCTGGAGGAACGGTTCACCAGGCCTGGATGATGATAGGAGGAATAATATTTTTCTAGGCAAAAAGGAGCATGCTCAAAATTGTTTTAAATATGCACAAGGCAAAGACAGGTGTGCAAGAACAAGGTGATCAGGTTGAAGGACAACTCAAAGATATCACTGCTCCTTGAGGATTACCCCCGGAACGGCTACCAGTTCTATTCCAAGATCGTTGGGCGCTCCACCAGCGGCCTGTGCATATCCCGCCTACACCCGGACTATGTAGCCCAGAAGTATGGCCTGGACATGTCCAGGAGATACTGGCTGAGCGGGCAGAGCGGCGAGGACGTCATAGCCCCCAAGTCCCTCAATCACCTGCTGAAGGTCGTTCGCACCGAGCTCAGGGGAAGGTCCGGCGGTGCGATATTCCTCGATGGGCTGGAGTACCTTCTACTGTTCAACGATATGGGCAAGGTCCTCGGCATCCTTGAGCAAATAGATTCCCTCCTCAAGGAGGCCAAGGTCGAGCTGATCATATCGGTGGACCCCCTTACCTTCGAACGGAAGGACCTGGATACGCTGTGGGCCGCCTTCCCCCACTACTCCAGCGAGGAGCTAGCGGCCAGGTTCTCGGTCCAGGGGCCGGCGGTGGCGTCGACAAGAGGCATCTCCGCCCCTCAGAAGGCCAGCCTGAGAGTGTGAATAGGGCTCACCCCCCTCCTTTCCCATTTTTCTCATCAGCACAAGTTAGCATAGTGGCATCGGGCACGGCAAGTCCGTGGTCTGCTAGAATTCTCAAAAGCGTTGAAGTCGGACCGGATCAGATGCCGTCGTTCTGGGGGGCGATGACCTCGCAGAACCGCCTGAGCTTGGCGATGGACCTCACGTCCATGGAGTCCGGGTCCAGGGGCACGAGCATGATGGCCCTGGAAATCATGATCTGATCGTTGACCTGCTCCAGGAACATCTGCACTCTAGTGAAATCGTTGAACAGAGCGAGGTACTCGATGCCCTCGAGGAGCACCACCGCGTTCTTCTTGCCCAAAAGGAATCCGCTGATCCGCTGCGATATCCTGTGCAGCTGGTTCGGAGGAATGTTGTTCGGTCCGCACCTCTCGCTGAGCCAGGTGCACTCAGCGGATATCCCCGGCATCCTCTCCTGCAGCAGATCGGGATGAAGCCTGGTGACGCATAGGGCCTTGGAGCCGGAGTAGTAGAACTCCTGGAGAATGCGGAGCGTGCGCTCCATGCGCTTCTCGCAGACGAAGTATATCCTGCCGGGATCGAACAGGAACTCCTGCTCCCCTGAATTGAGGCCCAGGGGAGTGACGCTTGTACAGCCTCTTTGGGGGATCGGCACGGGCAAATTCCCTTCCACATGACCAGAGACAGGTCTGGGTTACGATGAAGATATTCTTGGTTATATAAAAAACCAATCACGAGAACATTGAGGGCGGTCAGGGGGACGGCCGCCCTGGTGAAGAAAGAGGAAAGGGTTTCGCCTCAGTGGGCGTTGTTCATCTCCCCGCTGAGGTACTTCCCGTAGCCGCCCATGTCCAGGAGGCCGTGGCCAGAGAGGTTGAACACGATGGTCTTCTCCTCGTTCTTCTTCTTGGCCTCGAGCGCCAGGTCCATCGCCGCCCGGATGGCGTGGGAGGACTCCGGAGCGGGCACGATGCCCTCGGTCTTGGCGAAGGTAACCGCCGCCTCGAAGGTCTGGGTCTGCTCATAGCAGATCGCCTTCAGGTAGCCCTGGGCCGCCACGGCCGAGACCGCGGGGGCCATCCCATGGTACCTGAGCCCGCCGGCGTGGATGGATGAGGGCACGAAGTCGTGGCCCAGGGTGAACATCTTCAGCAACGGGGTCATCCCGGCGGTGTCGCCGTAGTCGTAGCGGTTCTCGCCCTTGGTCATCGAGGGGACCGAGCAGGGCTCAACGGCGATGAACTCGGTGTCGATCTTCCCCTTGATCTTCTGCCCGATCATCGGGAAGGTGAACCCGGCGAAGTTGCTTCCGCCGCCGACGCAGGCGACCATGTAGTCCGGGGTGACGTCGATCTGCTCGAGCTGCTGTACGACCTCCTGGCCGATGACCGTCTGGTGGAGCATGACGTGGTTGAGAACGCTGCCCAGGGAGTACTTGGTGTTGGGCTGCTTCACGCACAGCTCGATGGCCTCGGAGATGGCGATGCCCAGGGTGCCGGGGTGGTCGGGGCGCTCCTTCAGGACCTGCCTGCCGTACTCGGTCTCGCTGCTGGGCGAGGCATGCACCTTGGAGCCGTAGGTCTCCATGATCAGCCGCCTGAACGGCTTCTGGTCGTACGACACCCGGACCATGAACACCGTGCAGTTCATGTCGAAGTGCGCGCAGGACAGGGCGAGCGCGGTGCCCCACTGGCCGGCCCCGGTCTCGGTGGTCAGGTTCTCCACCCCTTCCTTCATGTTGTAGTAGGCCTGGGGGATGGCCGAGTTGGGCTTGTGCGAGCCCGCGGGGGACAGGTCCTCCCGCTTGAAGAATATCTTGGCCGGAGTCTTCAGGAAGGCCTCGAGCCTCCTGGCCCTCTGCAAGGGGGAGGGCCGTCCTAGCACGAGGTAGGCGTCCCTGACCTCCTCGGGTATGTCGATGTAGCGCTCGGTGGACATCTCCTGGGCGATCGCCGCCTTGGGGAAGATGGCCTCCAGGTCCTGGGGCTTCGCCGGCTCCTTGGTCTGGGGGTTCAGGGGCGGGGGGATGGGCACCGGGAGATCGGCGGCGATGTTGTACCACTTGCGGGGAATGTCATCGACGTTGAGCATGACCTTGTCATCAGCGTGTATAGCCATGAGCGAGGGAAGAGTCAGGCGAGTATATAACAATTATGCGTATCAATGCATATATTTGTTCATCGTTATCCGCATGTATCGCACTGCATAGCCCCTTCCTCGCCGTGGATGAACCGGCCGCAGGCCGGACAGCAGCGAGCGTTCCTCGCCGCGGTCAGGACCTGGCCGGGCTTGGAGCCCTCCCGGTACACGGTGATGCCCTTGCACCCCCGGCGATGCGCCAGGACGAAGATGTCGCGGACATCCGTCCAGGCGACCTGGGGAGGCAGGTTGATGGTCTTAGATACCGCGTTGTCCACGTGGCGCTGGAAGGTCGCCTGCATGTCCACCTGCTCCTCCGGCGGCACGTCGTGGGCGGTGACGAAGACCTCGCGGACGTCACGGGGCACCGATTCCAGGTGCTGGATCGACTGCGTGCCGGACATGTCCCGCAGCAGCTCGGGGGTGAGGAAGCCCCTTTCCCTGCCCACGGCCATGAACAGCGGCAGGACCTCTTCGAAGTGCTGCCCTTCCATCATCCTCCGCGAGTACGAGACCGCGTAGTACGGCTCGATGCCAGAGGAGCAGCCGGCTATCAGGCTGATCGTTCCCGTGGGGGCGATGGACAGGAGAGTGGCGTTCCTGCGGGGCCCTTCGATCGTCGATCCCTCTATGTTGGGAAAGCTTCCCCGGGACTCGGCGATGGACAGGGAGGCGGCCTCCGCCGCACGTCGGATGAAGCTGATGATCCGTTCGGCGAGATCGATGGACCCGGAGCTCCCGTACCGCAGCCCCATCCGGACCAGGAGGTCGGCGAAGCCCATGATCCCCAGGCCGATCTTGCGGTTGCCGGTCACCACCTCGGCGGTCTGGGGAAGCGGGTAGCGGTTGGCGTCGATGACATTGTCCAGGAACCTGACCCCGAGGTCGACGGTCCTGGCCAGCTTGTCCCAGTTCAGGCCGTCGTCTTCGATCATGCGGCCCAAGTTCACCGATCCGAGGTTGCACGCCTCGAAGGGCAGCAGGGGCACCTCCCCGCAGGGATTGGTCGCCTCGATCGGGCCCAGGGCAGGAGTGGGGTTGCCCCGGTTGACCGCGTCGATGTACAGCACTCCGGGGTCGCCTCCCCGCCAGGCGGAGGTCGCGAGGCGTTCGAGGATGTACGACGCCGAGATGGACCGGACCTTCGCGCCGCTGCGGGGGTTGACCAGGTCATAATCCTCATCCCTCACCGCCCGTTCCATGAACTCATCGGTCACCGCGACCGAGAGGTTGAAGTTCGGGAGCGATGCAGGGTCGTCCTTCGCCGAGATGAACCGCTCGATGTCCGGGTGGTCCACTTTCAGCACGCCCATGTTGGCCCCCCGCCGCCGGCCGCCCTGCTTGATGGCATTGGTGGCCGCGTCGAAGACCCTCATGAACGAGACAGGGCCGGAAGCGATCCCTCCGGTGGAGCGGACGACGTCCCCCTCCGGCCGGAGGCGGGAGAACGAGAAGCCGGTGCCTCCCCCGGTCTGCTGGACGATCGCCCCGTACTTTATCGCGTCGTATATGCTCTCGATGGAGTCCTCCACCGGAATGACGAAGCACGCCGACAGCTGCTGGATGTTCGTCCCCGCGTTCATCAGGGTCGGGGAGTTGGGAAGGAACTCCAGCGAGCTCATGGCCTCGAAGAACTCTTCTTCCTCGCCCCTCCGGTCGCCGTATCTCTCGTTGACCGAGGCCACGTTGGCGGCCACCCTCCTGAACATCTGGTCAGGGGTCTCCTGCACCCGCCCGTTCTCATCCTTCCGGAGATATCTCCTTTCCAGGACCTGCAGGGCGTTGGGGGAGAACGCTGTCGGCCGGGGCATGAGCTAGAGAAGGATGGTCGAAGGCTATATCCCTTCCCTGGTCCGGCCCCGTACCCGCTCAGGAATAAATCAATACGCTATTATACAACGGTCTGCAGTATCATGCGGCAGGAGGAAAGCCGATGGCGGTAAAGAAGTACACCAACTCGGACAACAGTTACACCATCGAGGTGGACCAGGAGCTGTGCGATGCTCAGGAAGACTGCGTCAACGTCTGCCCGACCAACGTTTACGAGCTCGTGGAGGGGAAGGCTGTACCGGTAAGGATAGACGAGTGCATCGAATGCTGCCAGTGCGTGGACGCCTGCCCCCGCCAGGCCATAACGCATTCGTCCTGCTGATCAATCCGTTCTCTGCAGCACGCCCCGGGAGTACCACGCCCGGGCCACTTTTCTCACCTTCAGCTCCATCCGCAGGTCCGCGGAGGACAGGTTGCCCTGGTCAGTAATGATGTGCGAGAAAAGCTCCAGGGGGGTGCTCTCGAAGATCTGGACGTGCTCGGTGAGCCGGTTCCCCACATTGGTCGTCGAGACCGCCAGATCGGACAGGACGACCGGACAGATCTTGCTCCAGCTGCAGACAGCGTACGCGTCGAGATCGTGAGCCCGTGCCGCTTCGGCCAGCGCCCGGGTCCCCACCTTATTGACCAGGCCGGATGCGGTCACCGAATCCGCCCCCACGATGGCGCCGTCGAGGTGCTCCATCCTGGCGAAGACCGTGGAATCGTAGATGATCTCGACCTCGATCCCCTGGTCGGCGAGGAGCTTGGCGAACTGCCGCCCTTCTCCCCCCGGGGAGGACTCGGCCACTGTCACCTTCAGCCTCCTGCTCCTTGCCATGGCCTTGAGGACCTGAGCCACCGTGGCGGAGTAGGAAGTGGTCATGAACCACCGCCCCTTGATGAGCTTGGCCGCGTGCTCGGCGATCCGGGCACCGCTCTTCCTGTCCCCCTCCACCATCTCCATCAGGGTACGGCGGAGCGTTCCTCCGTTCTTGGTCCCCTGCTCCATCATCAGCAGGATGGCGTTGGCGATGTTGAACACCGGCGCGATGCTGGGCTTGGCGCGATGGATGGCGACGGAAAAGTCCTCCCAGTCCGAGGTAGGTATGGCAGAAAGGTCCTGATCGGGGATCGCCAGGAGGCTGTTGAGTATCGAGGCGTACATCTCCGACGCGCCAGAGGCAGCGTCTCCTGCCAAGGTCTCCGCTATCTCAGAAAGGCGGGGGTCCATGGCTACTGTATATTTACATCGACATATAATTGTTGGCTACATCGCCATCCAGGACAGTGACCGCTAATCGTTGATGAAATGAAGAGAAGGAAGAAATGGTTAGGTTGGAAGGGGTTTTTCGATCACGCGTAGCTGGATACGACCTCGTCCGAGATGTTCTCCAGCTTCTCGAGCTTCTGGGGGTAGTGGTTGCGGGGGTCCAGGCTGATGATCAGGTTGCTCCCGTCCTCGTTCACCTTGCCAGTGGCCCTGGCGAGCACATCGAGCACGGGGCGGAACCCGTTCCACATCTCGAGCACGTCAAGGCCGTTCAGCACGATGATCCCCTCCTTGTTGTCGGATAGGAACGCATTGATGTACTTCTCGAAGGCCTGAAGGTTCATGGGCGGAATGCACTCCGGGTTGGGCCTGGTGCTGAGCCACATGGTCTCCAGCATGTGCTCGTCAAAGTCCAGCTGGCTCCTGAGCAGCCGGGGCGGGTTCTTGGAAATGTATAACGCTCTGCGGCCCTTGTCCAGTTCCTTCCTCAGGACCTGATGGGTTCTCAACGGCACGCGCTCTTCGAACAGATAGAACTTCCCCTTGGATAGCTTCATTTTTTCCCTCCTAGATCCGAGCTAATTCCATGAACGCGTGTGAATATTAGGCCATTGCCCGTTGGTAATTATCAAAAAGTGATAATAACGCCGCAGAAAAAGCGTAATTTTACCGTAATTTGATGTGCTATGAGATGCTGGCAAGCGAGCTGTAGTGGACGCATGTAAGGCTTAGTAATCTTATTGATAATGATAATATGTCAACTTCGCTCGAACTGCTGGATATATGTAGTACAATGGACCCCAAGAAAAAATGGACGGAAAAATTGTGTCAGGTGAGGGTAGTAGGCCCCCTTCTGTTTCAGGCAGCATTCAACTAAGCACCCTACCCGTCGGTCCTGAGCCGTCATTCCGACTGTTTGGGCTTGCTCCGGTGGGGAGTCGCCGTTTCACCAGATCCATGGCCAACGTCACCGCCGAGCAGATCATCCTCGGCCATGGCTGTGTCGTTTCTGCGCCCTTGCCCTGGCTCTCACCAGGCCGCTCGCGCGGCCCACCTTTCTCGTGGAGGGGGGACCTTCCTCAGCTGGGTGTTGACCCTACCGTCGGCCGCCCTCCCTCTCCTGACGCCTATTTCCTAAGCCAAGGTGATATAATAACATTGGCAATGCCAAGACTCGGTCAATATTATTGGTTAATATGCAATATTATCCGCTGCGCGAGCGTATGACAGACAAATGTCGGACAAATTCGCAATAAATAGAATTATTATGTCGGACATAGTCCTCGTTCTTGTATATGATATAATATATTTTTATAATCATTAATAATATGGTCGGGATGATAGTAAATCGCTTCGGCATCACAGGCAGCGAGCTCATCCCTTGATGTTTTTACAGCTGCCTGCGAGCGGACCGATGCCCTACGCTCCTCGGCATGGCGGACCGGTCGCCCCCGGGCTGAGATGCACAAAAGGCTTGCCTGCCCTCACATTCACGCTCTTGCGCGGTCGGTTATCTCATGGAGAGGACATCGGGTATGGCGGCCCGACCCGGCCGAATGTTCTGGTTGGAGCGGAACATGTTGTCCGGATCGTATCGGGTCTTGACCTCTACCAGCCTTCGGTAGTTGTCCCCGTAGGCGCTCTCCACCCTGCTCTGCTCCTTCAGGTCATCGAAGTTCACATAAGAGCGGTCGGAGAAGTACGGGTGCATCTCCTCGTAGAATCTCCTTGACCATGCGATCCCCTCGGCATCGGACTGCGGGTCGGTCCACGCCCCTATGATGTGCAGGTTGAACGGATAGCTGCGGTTGGGGAAGGCGGTCGCGCCCTCCGGCACCCTGTTCGCGGCCCCGTGATGGGTCCACAGGTGGATGGCGGACAGCGGAGAGGGCATGCGGTCGGTGTTACTGAGAATGGTGTCCATCGCGGCCTCGCTCAGCTCTGGGATGTAGCCTGATTTCCAGTAGTTCCGAGAGCCCCACACCCCGGTGTAATCGAGCATCGTCTGGACATGCTCATACCTCATCTTCCGGACGTCGTCCACCACCGGAGGCCCCAGGGATCTCAGGGGAGCGAGGATGCGTTCACCTTCATCGATGTCCCCGGTCCAGCATACTGTCACCGTCACCCCCGGCCGCCCGCTCCGATCGGTGATGCAGGCGAACACCAGCCCCAGCTCGTCCGGGGCGTCCAAGGCCAGGTCCCGGAACGCACGCAGGACCTCAGGAGCCATGGAGCGGGGCCACTGGAGGAGGCCGGAAAGAGTGTCGACGACCGGATGGAGGTCGAACTCGAGGGAGGTCACGGCTCCGAAATTGCCCCCGCCTCCGCGGAGGGCCCACATCAGGTCCGGCTCGTCGTCATCGCTCACCACCGTCAGGTCGCCGTCCGCGGTGACGATCTCGCAGGACCGCAGGTTGTCGCAGGCCAGGCCGAAGCGGCTCATCAGCCACCCGGCGCCGCCTCCCAGGGTGAACCCGGCGATGCCGGTGGAGGATACCCTGCCCCCGGTGGTCGCCAGGCCGTATTCCTGTGCCACCGGGTCGAGGTCTATCCACCTGGCGCCCCCTCCGACCACCGCCCTGCTCCTGCCCGGGTCGATGCGCACATACCTCATGGGAGTGAGGTCAGCGACGATGCCCCCGTCATTGAGAGCGTTGCCGGCGACCCCGTGGCCCCCGGCGCGAACGGAGATCTGGACCTGGTTCTCGCGCGCGTAGTCGACGCATCTGACCACGTCCACGGGCCCGGCGCACCTGACGATGACGGCCGGCCTGCGGTCGATCATGCCGTTGTACAGCCTCCTCGCCTGGTCGTACCCGAGCATGCCCGGCCGGAGCACCTCGCCCCGGACCCCGGTCAGATCACCGCTCCGTCGGAACCGCTCGTACTCCCTCAGGTAGCTCATCGGCTACTGGTTGGCATCACTGATTATTTGGACATATACGCCCGGAAGGCGGAACGGCCGATCGGCATCGTCCATCGCTGCATCGGCGGCCTTGCCGCCGGACCATCGCCGACCCCTCGATGGCATCGCTCCAATGTCAGAGAAAGCGAATATACCAAGCGATGGGAACGTGAGTCCCCCCAGGGGAGGACCGATGAACCATGAAAGCTGTTGTCTACGAAGGACCGCGTTCGATCAATGTGAAGGAAGTGCCGGACCCGAAGATTGAGAAGCCCAATGACGCCATCGTCAGGTTGACCACGAGCGCGATATGCGGAAGCGATCTGCACATGTACGACGGCCACACCCCGGCCAAGGGCGGCATGATATTGGGCCACGAGCCCATGGGAGTGGTGGAGGAGGTCGGCGAGGGCGTGAACATCATCAAGGAAGGTGACAGGGTGGTGATGCCTTTCAACGTCGCCTGCGGGACCTGCCTCAACTGCCTCAAGGGGTACAGCAGCGCCTGCCTGACCATGAACCCTGCCAGCGCCGGAGCGGCGTACGGGTACGTGGAGATGGGGCCCTACCCCGGCTGCCAGGCCGAGCAGATGAGGGTGCCCCAGGCGGACTGGGCATGCCTTCAGCTCCCTGGCAAGCCCGGGGATGACAAGGAAGACGACTACGTGCTCCTGGCCGACATATTCCCCACCGCCTACCATGCCACTGAGCTGGCCAACGTGTCCGCGGGAAAGACCGTCGGCATCTTCGGCGCGGGGCCGGTGGGCCTGCTGAGCGCGTACTGCTCGATCCTCAGAGGGGCGAGCGAGGTCTACGTCGTCGACAAGTCTGAGAAGAGGCTGGAGCTGGCGAAGTCCATCGGGGCCATCCCCATCAATTTCACCGAAGGGGACCCGGTGAAGCAGATCATGGAGCTCCGGCAGGAGACCGCGGTGGTGAACGAGTCCCTGCACCCAGAGGAGAAGCTCATGGGAGTGGAGTGCGGCATCGACGCTGTCGGTTATCAGGCCTATGATCGCCAGGACCCCGCCCAGTTCAACCCCAACCAGGTGCTGAGCGACCTGGCCAGGCTGATCAACCCGGCCGGCCATCTGGGGGTTATCGGGGTTTACGTGAAGGAGGATCCCAAGGCGAGGAACGAGCTGGAGAAGAACGGCATCCTAGCCATACCGTTCGGGATGATGTGGATGAAGGGCATCTCCATCGGCACCGGGCAGGCGCCGGCCAAGAACTACCAGGCCTACCTAAGGGACATGATCACCAACGGCAAGGCCAAGCCGTCGTTCATCATCAGCGACCGCGTCCCCATCTCCGAGGTCCCTCAGGCCTACAAGGAGTTCGACAAGCGGGACGACGTGACCAAGGCGGTGATCAAGCTCTGAGACCTGGGAGAAGGACCGGCTCAGGCCGGCACCCTCTCCTTCTCCTCCCTGCCCCAGTGGTTGTGTTGGACGATGGCCTCGGCGAACTTCGAGATGAACTCGGAGAGATCAGCGCTCTTCCCGGCGGTGACCACGCCCAGCTAGGACGCGGTCCCCTTTTCCGAGCCCTTGCCCAGGGGGCCGATGCCCTTAATGTCAGAGGCCATCAGCGGTTCCTGGTCGACCTTCGGAAATGAGGTGCCTACGCCGGGATGAGCACTCGGTTTGATGAGTTCGGTAAAACACGCGCGAACGATGATATTCGTAGCGTGATGCCCTGCCACGCGTCATAGCATCGCAAAACTAATGACCGCCCCCCTCGTCTCTGAAGAACATGGACCTAGCCGCCCATGCCGTGGAAGGGCAGTTCGATATCGGGCAGATACTGCTTCTCCTCTTCGTAGTCGTTCTCTTCGCCAGAGCATTGGCTATCGTGTTCGATCGGATCAAGCTCCCTACCGTGGTGGGAGAGATCATCGCCGGGGTGATAATCGGCAACACTCTGTTGTACGAGGTCCTTCACGTCGAGGCCAACTTCCTGTTCCTCGAGCTGCTGGCCGAGCTCGGGGTGATCTTCCTGTTGTTCGCGGTAGGGCTGGAAACCCGGTTCAGTGACCTTAGCCGGGTCGGCCGCACGGCCATATACGTCGCCGTGCTCGGCGTGATAATCCCTTTTGCTTCAGGCTATCTCATCATGGTCTCCCTGGACAACCCGCCGGCCGAGGCGATGTTCATCGGTGCGGCGCTCGTTGCCACCAGCGTGGGAATAACCGCCCGGGTGATCAGGGACCTCAGGCTGACCGATACCACCGAGGCCAAAGTGATCATCGGTGCCGCGGTGATCGACGACATCCTCGGGCTGATCGTCCTCGCCATCGTGAGCGGGGTCGCAGAGGGAGGCGGGCTGAACATTCTCGATATCATCATCGTTGCCGGCATGGCCCTGTCCTTCGTCCTGGCGATCATCCTGATCAGCACCAAGGTGCTCCCCCTGACCATCAAGCCCCAACCGGCCGACGCTGCAGTGTGCAGCACCGAGCATCGAAGGAGAGGCGTGAGCCCGCTCGCCCTCGCCATCATCGTCTGCTTCGGCCTCTCGGCGATGGCGTCGGTGTTCGGCCTCGCCGCGATAATCGGAGCGTTCCTTGCAGGGATGGTCTTCGCCGAGTACAAGGAGCGGTGGCCGTGCGAGGAGAGCTTCGAGTCGATCAACGAGCTGATGACGCCGTTCTTCTTCGTGTTCGTCGGCATCCAGGTTAGCCTGGCCGCGTTCACCGACCTGTGGCTGCTGGCCTTCGCCCTGGGCATTACCGCGGTAGCGATCTTGACCAAGTACGTGGGCTGCGGCCTGGGAGCCCGGTCGCTCGGGCGGAGGTCGGCGTCGATCATCGGCATCGGCATGAGCCCCCGCGGCGAGGTCGGCATCATCGTGGCGAGCATCGGCCTGAACGTGGGCGTGCTGACCGAGTCGCTGTACGCGGTGGTCGTTTTCATGTCCATCGCCACCACGCTCATCGCGCCCCCGCTGCTCGTCCGGGCCTTCCGCAGGCCCGCCTCGGAGGGGGAGGGAACAAGCTAGAGCGGCCCTCATCGTCCTGCGCCCCCTAGGGACGAACATCAGGAGCACAGAGGTGTGTCGAGAGATCGCGGTAGGTCGCGCTGAGCGTGCTCCCTCAGCCCGAGGTTGAGGTCCTCCATCTGCCGGGCCATCATGACGGTCCCGCACACCGGGCACCCCACGCCGATCTCGCCCTTCATGATCAGGGACGACACCACAGTGGGCACGCCTCCGGGGACGCATACGGTTCCAGCATCGCGCCAGAGATGCACGGGGCGCATAGGTACGATGGCCGAGATGGCGTTACATCCGACGGTGTACATGTCTTTCAGAGAGGTGGCCGGAAGCACTTATCAAAACATCCCACGATCAAAATCGTGGGCTTTATTGCTCCGCAGATATGTAATCAGGACCATGGAGCTTGGGAAGAGCTTTCGCGATACTCTTGTAGGGGACGTCTACGACATCATAATCGCGAAGCCCTCGGTGGTAAAGGACGGGATGGGGATAAGAGAGGCGATCGACGAGATGCTGCGCAACCCGATGACCCACCGCGTGTACGTCGTGGACAACGAGGGTCGCCTCAAAGGGGTCGTCACCACCGGCACCCTCCTCAACCTCCTGGGCTACAAGGTCGGGGTCAGGGGCATGAGCGCTCTAACCTTTCACAGGTTCATGCGTGATGCCCTGGGCGACAATGTGGCCTTGGTCCGTCAAAGCATCACCCCGGTCAGGCGAGAGACCAAGATCGTGGACGCCCTGAACCTGATGATCAAGAACCAGTGGGACGCCCTGCCGGTGGTGGACGACGATAATCGCCTGGTCGGGGAGCTGGTCAGCCTGGAGCTTTTCGTCAAGGGAAAGGAGCTCTTCTAGTCAGGCCGGTGCGCAATAAGTTTCCGGGGAAGAAACCAAAGAGCGCGCCATGGCATTGAGGGCCGCATGAGGAAGTGTGGTATAGGGGCTGCGTTTTGTCTATCATCGATTATTATGATGATGAAGAATTAATAAGTAATTAATAAATAACGGCATGAATAATAATACCCGTGGGACTAGCATCCCAGCCAATCGATTGGCAGGGAGGGTGGAGCAACGGGGTTTGTTTCCCACATTCGACCCCGTTGTCCATCCTCCTATAAAACCAATTTCTGATGTCTCATGCCTATGGGCGATATTATCGCTTAACTAATGTTTATAAAAGGCCCGTTTGGACGTGGATCGAATCGGAGAGAGCAATGTCGCAGGGCCTGTAATCGATACGATGGGGCCCTGAGAACAGATCTAAGGACCAACAGCGGTTTATGGGCAATGGGTTCTCTTTGATGACACATGGAATCGCCGCTGCCCAGGCCATTAGGCATGGACGACCTCGACGCGGCATCGGAGATCATGGTCCAGGCGTTCGTTGACGACCCGATGTGGGCATATCTCGTTCCTGACGAGGACCGAAGGAGGGAACTGCTGCGCCGGTTCTACCGATCCTTCATCCGGCGGGTGATCGAGAGCGGGGAGGCATACGGCATCGGGAGGCCGCTGCAGGGGGTGGCCGTCTGGGTGGCCGCCTTGCAAGGGGACGACTGGGCCGCACGGCCCAGCGAACTAGCATATCTGAGGATGCTTTCCGACCCGCTGCTCGCTTCCTCTTCGAACGCCATTGCGCTCTTCTCGGCGCTCGACCGGCTCCAGAGGCGCCATGCTCCGGGCCCGCACTATTACCTGAGCTCGATCGGGGTCGCCGCCGAGGCCCGGGGACAGGGATTCGCTTCCAGGCTGATAAGGTACTTATTGGCAAAGGCGGACGCGCTCTCCCTGCCGGTATACACCGAGACCGTCAAGGCCTCGAACGTGGACATATACAAGCACTATGGCTTCGCGATCGTGCAGCGGCTAGATGTCCAGAACGGCCCGCTGACGATATGGGCCCTACTACGGAGCCCTAGATCAAGAACGGAAAAGGACTAGGTGGTGCAGGGGCTGCGATTTGAACACAGGAACCACTAAGGACAAGGCCCTCAACCTTGCGCCGTTGGCCAAGCTTGGCTACCCCTGCTTGTGAGCCACCTTATACTGGCCCTGAATATAAAGATTATCCTGGGGAGCGGTATTCCCCCGTGACCGGGCATCGACACCGGTCGCGGTGGCCGACCCAGGATCGCGATCGATTATAGCAGCTTCTTCCCTGCGTTGGGGCCCGAGGAGCAGTCGAACACGTCGGTGATCTTCAGCACCAGCAGCGAGCGGCACTTCAGCTCGGCCTTCCTCGCGCTGACCATCTCCTTCATCTTCTCGTACTCGGGGCCGCTCTCCACGACCTGCACGTCCGCCTTGATCTTCAGGCATCCCTTGACCCCTTGGGTCCAGACGTATAGCGAGGCCCGGGGGTTCTCTTTGAGGTTCTTCACCGTCGCGTCCATGAACTGGTTCCCTATCCAGATGGTCTCGGGATCGATCAGGAACACCGACCCTACCGGCACGACGTTCGGTTCCCCGCTCTTGGAGGCCGTGGCCAGCGGGAAGTACTTGGTGCCCTTGAGCAGTTCTTCCATGTCAGGAGTGAGCTTTGCCATGAACTTGAATCGGCCTTTTGGCTATATGACAGTTGACCAGGCCCGCCCGGCGGCACGATGGCCGTCATAGGCGAGAACATTGCTCAAAGGGCGGAGGAAAAAGGGACAGGGTATTTATCTTGAGGCGGCATCGGAACGGTCATGCAGCCCCAGGATGTCAGCGCTCTGTTCCCGGCCATCGACAAGGCCTGGCTGGAGCATGCCCGCAAGAGGTTCGCCAGTCCGTTCATAGGCACCAAGTACGACCGCATATCGGTAGACCCGATGATGCTCTCGCACGCTGCGATCGTCTGCGGCTACACAATCGGCGATTTCTACAAGAACCCGGAGCTTGGCGCCGCCTGCGTGGCCCATGCCTCTCAGCTCTACGATCTGCTGCCGGTCACCCACTGGTACTTCTCCCTGCCATGGGTGAGCGAGCTGGGGGCGGAGATCCAGTACTCGGACGTCCTGCCGCCGATCGTCTCCAACGCCCGGGTGGAGGAGCCCGAGGACGTGGACCGCATCGAGGTCCCCGGCGCAGAGGAGATCCAGAAGGGATGGACCTACCAGCAGATGGTGCGGGCCAACGACTACATCCAGAAGGACCTGCCCGATATGTTCGTGCCCATGGCCTCGGTGTCCGACCTGCCCGGCTCGGCAGCCCAGCTGTGCGGGGTCGAGAACCTCATCATGTGGACGCTCAGCGACCCGGAGCTCGCGCACAAGCTGATCGCCAAGTATACCGAGACCGCGATCGAAGGGACGGGAGCGATCGCCGACCGGTACGGGATGGCCATGATCTCCACCGGCTCGGTCCTGGGGAACAATGACATATTCAGCGACCAGGCGGTGCTGGACTTCTCCGCCAAGTACCTGAGGAAGCTGGTGGACGGGGGGTTCAGGAGGGGCGCGGGCCCCCAGGTGTTCTACCACATGTGCGGGAACCACGAGACCGATTACAAGGTGTTCAAGGATGTGGTCATGTGGTCCCCCTTCACCATAGTCCAGCTCGGTTACAAGGGGCGGGAGGTGTTCCCCACCGGCGAGGCGGTGGAGGAGTTCGGCAAGCTCGCCACGATCATGGGCTCGGTGGACACCCGCAAGATGATCGACCCCGATCCCCGGGCGGTGTACGAGGAGGCGAGCAGGCAGATCATCGGGGGGCGGGACAGCCCTAACGGCTTCATCCTGGGCACGGCCTGCGAGACCCCGCCATACACGCTGCCGGGCAACATGCACGCCCTGGTCCAGGCGGCCAAGGACCACGGCACCTACGGCAAGTGGTGAGCTAGCTCATTTCGGCGGCCCTCTCCTCCGGCCGGGCGGCCCACTCCTGCTTGACCTTCAGGAGGTTCCTCCTCATGGCGCTCTCCTTGCGGGTGCTCGCGGCCAGGGACGGCTCGTCGCTCGTTCCCCGGGTGACCAGGACGACAACCCTCCCGGGCCGGGAGCGGCCGGTCCGGCCGCGACGCTGGATCGAGCGTATCTCCGATGGCACCGGCTCGTAGAAGATCANNGGTCGGTGTTCGCCACGTCCAAACCTTCCTCGCCGACGCAGGTCGCCACCACCGTGTTGATCTCCCCCGACCGGAGCTTCGACAGGACCTCCACCTGCTCCTTCTGCCGCTGCCCCTTGTCGTGGGCGCGCGTGGACTGCCCGATCAGCTTGCTGACCCTTGCGGTCTCGATCTCGGAGAGGCATC
Source organism: Methanomassiliicoccus sp. UBA6 (assembly GCA_002508545.1). Taxonomy (GTDB): domain Archaea; phylum Thermoplasmatota; class Thermoplasmata; order Methanomassiliicoccales; family Methanomassiliicoccaceae; genus UBA6. The sequence continues at coordinate 2,111 of DAVH01000063.1, read as the reverse complement.
GGGACACCGTCTCGCAGGAGTCCCGGTAGTTGGTGAACACCATGACCCTGGAGTCGGCCTTGGCGCTCAGCTGGGAGCTCACCAGCTCCTTTACCAGGGGGATCTTCGGATGAGTCTCTTCCGCCCCTGCCAAAAGCTCGTCCAGCCGGCTGAACGCGGGGGAGCCGACGATCCTCTGGGACGCCTTGGAGCCTCTCTTTCCCCGAGACTCCGAGCGAATCTTGTCCATGTAGCTCGAGAGGGCGGCGAGGCCCTGGGTCTCCGCGAGCTCGAGCGCGTGCCCCACCTTGATGGCCATGGCCTGCAGGCTGAGGGCCTTGAACATATATCCGTTGGGTTTGCGGCCGAACATCCTTGCCCGCAGGGACTTGTTCATCTCGATGACATAGCGGACGTTTGGCACGCCCTCGGTCTTCAGGAACCCCATGCGGTTGAGCTCCGACACGTACCCTGCGTACATATCCTCGAGTATCCTGGAGATCTCGGAGATGCTCTCCGGCAGCTCGACGTCCACCTTCTCGATGCGAATGTCGTGGATGTGGTCCCTGATGTCGGGGTCGTCCTCCGAGCGGGACTCGATGTTGCGGATGTTGAGGTTGTCGCACACCGCCTTGATCCGAGCTTTGGTGCCACCAGGAGAAGCGGTGATGCCCAGCACCCTTCCCCCGGTGACGCCGAAGGCCTGGGCGATGGGAACGTACGCGTACCGGCCGATGGCGCGGTGGGCCTCGTCCAGGACCATGAGCTTCACCCCGCTCAGGTCTATCCTCCTCTTCCTCAGGTCGTTGATCACCACCTGAGGAGTGGACACGATCACGTCGTGGCGATGCCATTCCTCCCTTCTCTCTTCGGGGAGGACCTCCCCGGTCATCTGCACCACCGTTCTTCCTACCAGGTGCTGCCTGAGGAACGAAGCGTGCTGCTCCACCAGCGGCTTCGTCGGCGCCAGCACGAGGACCTTGCCGCCGTCGCGGTGGAGCACTTCGGCCATCACCCTGAGCGCGATGACCGTCTTTCCCAGCCCGGTGGGCAGGACCACCAGCGTAGAGTAGTAATAACATGAATTGGCCAGGTCGGATTGGTACTCCCGTTCGAAGATGGAATACGGCTTTATGAGGGGATGTTCGACATACACGCTTCGGCCTACGTTCTAACGTTCAAGAACGTTTGGGACAGGGGGTCGAAAATGGAACCGGGGCGGGAGCGCTGGAACGTGTCGACGGACCGTTAGACGCTTCGTCACTGCTATTCCCGCAGAGGTCCCTTCGGCCGGGGGAGGTTGGAGCGGGAAGGTTCCAATTACCTGCGAATGTCAAGGTGGTATCGTGAGGGCCTCTCCCGAGGAGCAGCGAAGGCGGCGGCCGCGGATGCTGTCCCTGTACTCAAGGTTCGTCCGAGCAGGCGACCTGGTGCTGGATGTCGGTGCCAACCACGGCGACCGCTCCGAGCTGTTCCTGGAAATGGGGGCCAGGGTGGTGGCGGTGGAGCCCCAGCCCCGGTGCGTGGAGATCATGAAGGACAGGTTCGCTTCCGAGCCCCGTATCGACATCCTGGAGGCGGCGCTGGGCGATAGGCCGGGGAAGGCAAGGCTGAGACTTTCCGACAATGACCTCGTTTCGTCCATGAGCCCTAGGTGGATCGAGCGGGCAAGGTCCGGCGGGCGGTTCGAGGATTCCCGGTGGTGCGAAGAGATCGATGTGACGGTCACGACCATGGACGACCTCATCGNNTATCGCCCGTTATGGCGTGCCAGCGTTCACCAAGATCGACGTCGAGGGATACGAGCTGCAGGTGCTCAAGGGGCTGAGCACGCCCGTCCCAGCGCTCTCGTTCGAGTACACTCCCGAGGATATCAAGGCGGCATATGATTGCCTGGATGCGATCGCCCGGCTCGGACCGTACTTGTTCAACATATCTGCGGGCGAATCCATGGCGATGTCGATGCCCACGTACGCCGACCGGGAGAGAACGATATCCCGCCTGGAGGCCGTCGAGGGCCGGTGGGGGCGGGAGTCCGGGGACATCTATGCCGTGCTAAATAGAGAAGCTCATTCAAACTCGGGCGAGATTCTGAATGCATCAAGAAGATGAACAAGAAGGGAAGGCGTTTG
>DAVH01000060.1:11322-11508 GCA_002508545.1 Methanomassiliicoccus sp. UBA6 | reverse complement strand
GTTCCAGGCCGCCAAGGACCTGAACATCCTGGCCGGCTCGGGGGAGGGCGGCCTGCACGCCGACTTCCTGCCGTTCGCGGACCACATCAACAGCGAGGTCGCCTCCGGCCGGTTCGGCGTTACGCCCGAGTACCTGAGGCGCACCGCGGCGGTGGAGATCAAGGTCGGCCAGGGCGCGAAGCCCGG
>DAVH01000060.1:300-11258 GCA_002508545.1 Methanomassiliicoccus sp. UBA6 | reverse complement strand
ACATCTACTCGATCGAGGACCTGCAGCAGCTCATCGCCGCCCTCAAGGAGAGCACCGAGCATCAGGTGCCGGTCGGCGTCAAGATCGCCGCGGTGCACAACGTCGGGGCGATCGCCTCCGGCGTGGTCCGCGCCGGCGCAGACTTCATCACCATCGACGGGTTCCGCGGCGGCACCGGCTCCACTCCCAGGGTCATCAGGGACCACGCCGGCCTGCCGATAGAGGTGGCCACCGCGGTGGTGGACCGGCGGCTGAGCGACGAGGGCCTCAGGAACCGGGTCACCGTCTGCGCCGGGGGGTCCATCCGCAGCTCGGCGGATATGATCAAGGTCATCGCCCTGGGCGCGGACGTGGCCATGGTGTGCACCTCCGCGCTCATCGCCATGGGATGCCAGGTCTGCCAGTCCTGCCACCGCGGGCTGTGCGCCTGGGGCATAGCCACCCAGAGGCCGGAGCTGACCTCGAGGCTGGACCCGGAGGTGGGGGCGAGGAGGGTCACGAGGCTGTTCAGCGCCTGGAACGAGGAGCTGAAGGAGGTCATGGGGGCCATGGGCATCGATTCCATCGAGTCGCTGGTCGGCAACCGGGACCGGCTGAGGTACTTCGGGCCGAACCAGAAGATCGCCGAGGTCATGGGCGTGAAGCACGTCGGCGAGGGGTGGGGGTGAGGACATGAACTGCGAACCAGCGATAAGGACGGCCGCCGGCAACGGTGGGGAGGTCACGATCGACGCCTCGGGCCGCGACGAATGGGGGCGGCCCATCGACCAGCGCACGCTCAACGAAGGGATACGGCGGGCGGTCCGCGAGGGCGCGGAGCGCATCATCCTCGAGGGGGTGATGGGGCAGAGGTACATCGCCTCGGCCGCGAGCTCCAAGCTGTACATCGGCATCAAGGGCACCCCGGGGAACGACCTGGGGGCGTTCATGGACGGGCCGACCATCGAGGTGTTCGGCAACGCCCAGGACATGACCGGCAACACCATGTCGTCGGGCCGCATCGTCATCCACGGCAACGCCTGGGACGTCACGGGGCTGGCGGCGAGGGGCGGCCGCATCTTAGTCAAGGGGTCCTCGGGGTACCGCGTGGGCATCCACATGAAGGCGTTCGGGCAATCCTCGCCGTCGGTGGTCATCGGCGGCCGCGCCGGCGACTACCTCGGGGAGTACATGGCCGGGGGAACGGTCCTCGTGCTGGGCAACGGGGTGCCGGAGGACGAGTCCCCGGTGGGCACCTTCATCGGAGCGGGGATGCACGGCGGTACCATCTACGTCCGCGGCCGGGTGGACGAGCATCAGCTGGGCACCTGCGCGCAGCTCTGTCCCCTGGAGGAAAAGGACCGCGAGGCGATCGAGGACCTGCTGTCCGATTTCGAGCGCTCTTTCGGCATCACCGCCGAACGGGACTGGGGCGCGTACGCGAAGATCGCGCCGCGGTCGTCCCGGCCGTTCCGGGGGCGGTTCGATCCCACCATGGTGTGGCCCTAGACCCCGGGGAACCGCATCACCGACTCGAGGACGATGCGGACCTCCAGGTCCTTCAGCCCCAGCGGCATGATGGACGTGGCGATGGTGTTGTCCAGGGTGTGATTGTCCGGCGCGTGCAGGCGGATCATCACGCTCTTTCCCCCGCTCACCAGCAGCACCTCCATGACCCCGTCGACCTCGTGGAGCTTGCGGAGGTCCTTGATGCTCACCCCGTCCCCGACGTTCGCCAGGACGATGGCGTCGGACCGCATGCCCATGAGCTCGTTGTTGACGATGGCCGCATACCCCAGAACGACCTTGTAGTCCTCCATCCGCCTGATGCGGTCTCTCACGGTGGACGGCGACCGGCGGAGCTTGGAGGCTATCTCCCGGTAGGTCATCTTGCCGTCCATCATGAGGAGCTTCAGGATGCGATGGTTCATATCGTCTACAGCGACCATTGCTCGCACTCCACCGTTCCATTGAACAGCCAGCGATTTATACCTTTTGACCCTGGAGGCGTTTTTCGCCGGCATCTACGCCCTTGCATCGACGTGGCAAAGAAAAAAGCGCTGTCAACGTGTCCTCAGGAGGCCCGAAGCCCCGGACCGCCGTGCTGGCGGCCCGGCTGAAAGAGCGCCGGCCTAGAGCCCGGAGATGAACATCGGGGTCTCCGGCCGGGGGGAGTAGCAGGATTCCGTCATGTCGTCCACGGCGAGTGTGAACCTGGAGGGCAGGGACTCCACCGCCGCCATCATGACCTCACCCAGCCGCTTAGGGGTCGCCATCACCCGGGCGTTGACCACGAGCCTCGCCTCCTCCCCGAGGTACCTGGACCCCCGGACCCCGTCGGTCTGCACCGAGTCGGCCACCAGGGACATCTTCGCCCCCACCTTGGGAGAGGTTATCATGACCTTCACGTGCGCGAGGTCGTCCGGAGGGAACGAGTCGGCCGCCGCCCGCAGCACCGAGGCAGCCAGGTCATAGAGGTCGACCCGGTCCGACGGCACCAGGCGGCTGGTGCTGGAGTACCAGGACATCGCTGACTTCTCCGCCGCGAACCGCCGGTGGTCCTCGCTCTGGCGCATCTTCACGCTGCGCTCGGCGGAGAGCACCAGGGAGGCGATGTCCCCGACCCCCTGGCCGCTCCGGGCGGAGTAGGGCATCACCTTGGCGTCGGGGGCGAGGGCCTTCACCGCCTGCACCGCCCTCTCCGCCCCGGCGGCATCCAGGCGGTCCATCTTGGACAGCAGCACGATCTCCGCTTCCTTCACCTGGTGGGAGGGGATGAGCCGCTTCGATCTGTCCAGCCCGGCCGCCCGGGTGGCGTCGACCACCACGAGGAACGGAGCGACGTCGAACTCCTCCGGGTACTGGGCGCGCAGGGGCTCGACCACCGATGAGAGGATGTTGGTCGAGGTGCCGATCGGCTCCGCGAGGATCACGTCCGGCCTGCTGGCCTGCACGATGGAGCGGGCGTTCTTGACGAACTCGGGGAAGGTGGAGCAGAAGCATCCGCCCACCACCTCCCGGACGTCGAACCCGGCCTCGGAAGCGTACTTCGTGTCCACGAGAACATGGCCCTGATCGTTGGTAATGATCGCCACGTTCTTACCGTGCTTCTCCTTAAGATAGCGGGCGAGGCCGACCAGGAGCGTGGTCTTCCCCGCTCCGAGATAGCCTCCGATCACGGCAAAGCGCGTCCTCGCAGTCATCCTGCCGGCCATGACGTCGTGGGATAAATGGATTTTCCACCATCAATCGTCAAGGCCATCGATGCGGATGGCCCGGCGCATGAACGGGCAGCTCTCGCAGGGGATGCTGACCGAGCACGACCTGCCGCTGGCCACTCCCTTCATCGAGCACAGGATGGCCAGGTCCACCGGGCGGATGTTGCCCTCGCGGCCGTTGGCCTGCAGCGTCGCCCGCTCCTCGGGGGCGGGGTCGGCGGTGAAGCAGCAGCCCTTGCGGACGTAGCTGAGGCAGCGCTCCATATCCTCCGGGGAGCAGCCGTCGCACCGCGTGCCGACCTTGGACAGCGGACCGAACAGGTTGGCCAGGGGATCGACCAAGAACACCTTGCCCTCCCGGCCGATGGTGATGAATATCGTGTTGGGAGCGGTCGGCGCCAGGTACTCCTGCCTGGTGCCGCGCACCTTCCTCTCGTCCACCACCGTCCAGAACTCCCGCAGCTGGTGGCCGAGCTGGTAGTTGAGCTGGTGGTAGCCCATTTTGACCCTGTCGGCCAGCTCCTGCTTGGTCACCGGGCGGTCCAGGGCCATCGCGTAAAGGTTGCGCAGGATGGAGCGCCTCAGCTCGTGGTTGACGATGGAAGTGTACACCTCGGGGTCGATGTAGGCGATCTCGATCCGGCAGCCGGCCATAATATTTGTAACGCGAGTCAAATATTTGAAAGGTAGGCCGGCCGCCCCGCGGCCAGCTTGCCTATCCGCTCATACGGTGGGTGGGGTTCGGCCGGGACGGGGAGAAGCAGGTGTCGTCGTAGCTCTCCACCTCCACCCGTGGAGCGTCCAGGGCCAGCTTGACCGCTTCCCGCACGACCTCCGCCAGCTTTTCCGGGGAGGACACCACGCGGGCGTTAAGGTTGAGGGAGCTCGCTCCCTCGCCGTAGCGGGACCCCTGCACCCCGTCGACGTTGACGCTGCCGTTCACGAGGTTCATTTTCAGCGCGTTCTTCTCCGACCTCAGGATGAGCTTCACGTGGGCGAGGTCAGCGTCCCCGTACTGCGAAGAGACGTATCCCATCAGCTTGAGCGCGACGTCGTAGGTATCGGTCTTGGCCGGGAGGGTGAACCTGAAGGTGCCGTTGTACCACCCCAGCTCCGCTTCCGCGGCGGCGTAGCGGTCGTAATCGATGTCCACCGGGGAACGGCCGGACCTTCTCGCCGAGCGGACGATGTCCAGGACCGCCTTGGCCCCCTCCCCGCTGACCGCGGAGTAGGTGATGATCTCGGCCGAGGGGTTGTATCTCCTCAGGACGTCCCTCAGGGCGGGGATGTCCCCCGCGTCCACGGTGTCGCTCTTGGACAGCACCAGCACTTCGGCCTCCTCGACCTGGTGCTTGCGCAGGTATCCGCTCAGGGTCTCCGGGTCCGGGGCCGCCTCCTTCAGCGAGCCGGCGTCCATCAGGACGATCAGCGGGGCGACCTCGAACTCATCGCCGTAGATCATTCTCAGGGGCGCCACCACGGTGGCCTGCAGATCGGTGCAGCTCCCGACCGGCTCGGCGATGATGAAGTCGGGCTTGTGGTCGGCGACCAGGCCGCGAGCGGACATCAGCAGGTCGTTGAACTTGCAGCAGAAGCATCCCCTGAGCACCTCGGCCACGTTGAATCCCTTGGAGCGCGAGTATTGGGTGTCGACCAGCGCCTCGCCCTGGTCGTTGGTGATTAGGCCGACCGTGCTGCCGGAATCGGCGAGTTCGGTCGCGAGCTTGATCATAAGGGTGGTCTTCCCCGCGCCGAGGAAGCCTCCCAGGATGGCTATCCTAGTGGTCATGATATCCACGCTTTTTCGCCTATCAACGCCTGGCGCCGATAAATGCCTTTCTCCGCTCCAGTGGCTGGGAGAAAAAAAGGGCGGCGGCGGGGGCTACGCCGCCGGGGACGAACTGTTCACCGTTTGATCGTCTTCATTATGGTCTGGTGGTCGAGCACAGGGAACACCTTCCCGGTGCAGAGCGCCGGCGGACCAGAAGCCGCCGGGTCCATCATCATGACCGCCAGGTTGTCCATGCTGGGGGCCTCATAGAGCGCATAGATCTTTTGGGCCGAGGGGTCGTCCCATGAGCCCATGAGCTTCACCCCGAACTTGCCGGCGATGCTCCTTATGTTCTCGTACCAGTCGGCTGCGGTGCCGCAGCGTTCCTCCTCGCTGGCCGGGCATTGGCCGTCCGGATGCCTGGTGACCTGCACCGCGAGCACCGTTATCCTCCGAGATAATATACTTTATCCGAGGGTTAATAAATATATCCCCGGGATGAAATGGGGCCTCCCGCTCATTTGCTATCCATCCAGATGCATGCGGCTCCGCGGGAGGCGGCATCATCGGCCGCCGTCGAGGGCCGGCATCCACTCGGCGATCTAGGTCCCGCCGCCGCGGGAACCGTAAAGACCATCTACCCCAGGGGTGGATGGAGAGGGGCCCATGGTCAATGAGATCGTCTGCGAGGACGTCGCGAAGGTTTATGACAACGGGAAGGAGGCCCTCTCCGCGATAAGCTTCTCCACCCCCACCCGGGGCATCTTCGCCCTCATCGGGCGCAACGGGGCGGGGAAGACCACCCTGACCAGGATACTCTCCACCCTTCTGGAGCCCAGCTCCGGAAGGGCGACCATCAACGGCCTGGACGTCATGGCCGACGCCGGCGAGCTGCGTGACCGGATGGCGGTGGTCCCGCAGGAGGGCAGGGTGATCCCCTGGATGTCGCCGGTGCAGATGATCACCTCGTACCTGCTGTGGCGGGGGGCCGGCTACCGGGAGGCGAGGAGGAGGGCGCGCGACGCCGTGGCCACCGTCGGGCTCCAGGAGCACGCCGACCGGCTGAACCGGACGCTGTCCGGGGGCATGAAGCGCAAGTCGCTGGTGGCCATGGTCATCGCCTCGGAGGCCGACCTGATCTTCCTGGACGAGCCGAGCACCGGGCTCGACCCCATCTCCAGGAAGGGGCTGTGGGACCTGCTGACCGGGATCAGCCGAGACCGCTTCCTGTTCATGACCACCCACTACCTGGAGGAGGCGGAGGCCATCGCCGACCGCATCGGCATCCTGGACAACGGCAGGCTGTTAGCCCTGGGGGCGATGGACGAGCTGAGGGCCAGTATGGGCGAGCAGTACGTCCTCCGGTTCCCGGCAGGCATCGACCTGCCGGCCCTCGACGGCGACATCGTGGTGGGCCGGGACGGCATGGCCCAGGTCATGACCACCGAGGAGGTGGCGCGCTCCCTGTCCAGCACGCTGATCGCCAGGGGGGCACGGTTCTCCATGAACCCGGTCACCCTGGAGGACATCTTCTACCGGAAGGTGGGAACGGACATCGGTAACGGGGAGGGCGGGGATTGAGCAGGCTGTCCAGCCAGATCCTCGCGTCCATCCTGGTGAACGCGATCTACGAGATGAAGAACTACCCGGTCATCCTGATCAACACCCTGATCTCGCCGCTCTCCTTCCTCGTCCTGATCTTCTTCGTAAGCCGCGGCGAGCTCCTCGGGGTGGCGATCCTCGGGGGCATGATCATGACCATGTTCCAGAGCGGGATGTTCCTCCAGGCCGACCTGTCCCACCTGAAGAACGACTTCCGGCTCCAGGAGATGGTGGTGGCCTCGCCCACCGGGCCGGGGACGTACGTCGCGGGGATGGCGATGTCCGAGCTGATCTACAGCTCGCCGGCGCTCCTCATCCTTGTGGTGCTCTTCGGCCTGTTCGTACCGATCACCTTTTTCGGGGCGCTGGCCATCACCGTCGTCCTGCTGCTGATGTTCCTGACCTCGGTCTCGCTGGGCTTCGCCCTGGCGACCATATCCTCGGACATCGTGCAGAGCTTCGGGTTCTCCCGGCTGATCACCACCCTCTTCTCCACCCTGGCCCCGGTGTACTACCCCCTGGAGCTCATCCCCCAGCCGTTCCAGCTGCTGGCCTACCTGTCGCCTACGACCTACACCGCCCGGCTGGTGCAGGCCCTCGCCGGCTTCGTGGAGGTTCCGGTGGAGACCATGCTCCTGGACGCCGGGGTGGTGCTGGCGCTGTCCGCGGTGTTCCTCTACATCGGCATCAGGAAGGCCAGGTGGAGGGAGAGGTGATCTCGGTCCCTCACCGGACCAGCCTCATCGCCTCCGCCACCGTCGCGTTCTCGTGAACGATCGAGGCCACCGCCCTGAGCATTTTCACCGGGTCGCTGGCCTGGAAGATGTTCCTGCCGATGGCCACCCCCGCTCCCCCCGCCTCGATGGAATCGTGCACCATCTCCAGGATCTGCTCGGTGGTCTCCATCCTCGGGCCGCCGGCCACCACCACGGGCACCGGGCATCCCCTGGTGACCTCGCGGAAGGTCTCCACGCTTCCAGTGTACGAGGTCTTGACGATGTCCGCGCCCAGCTCGGCCGCCGCCCGGGCCGCTACCTTCACGTGGACGGCCGAGTTCTCCGAAGTGATCTTCCTCCCGCGGGGATACATCATCGCGATCAGGGGCATGCCCCACTCCCGGCACTTCATCGACGTCGTCCCGAGCGCGCGCAGCATGTCGCCCTCGGTCTCCGCCCCGATGTTGATGTGCACCGACACGCCGTCCGCGCCCATCTTCAGCGCCTCCTCCACCGTGGTCACCAGCACCTTGTCGTTGGGGTCTGGGGAGAGCGAGGTCGAAGCCGATAGGTGCATGATCAGCCCTATGTCCTTGCCGTGCCGCCGGTGGCCGTGCAGGGCGAGCCCGATGTGCCCGAGCACGGCGTTGGCGCCTCCCTCGGCGGCCTTGTCCACCGTCTCGGACATGTTCACCAGGCCGCTGATCGGGCCCATGCTCATGCCGTGGTCCATGGGGACGATGACCGTCCTGCCGGTCTCCCTGTTGATTATCCTCTCCATTCTCACTGCCTTTCCAGTATAGCTCATCTCTGTCACCTCGTGGTCACAGGGTGGAACGATCGGGCCTGCCGCGTGCCTACGCGCAGGCCGTCAAAAAACAAAGCTGGGGCTGAGGCGGAACGACGAACGGAATGATACGCCCCGGCGGCCCATGGGTTCCATCCTAGCTTCGATAAGGGAGCGCCCCTATTTCAAAGGCTCTTGCGGGGCGGAGCATCATCAGAAAGGAATAGATAGCAGGAGAAACGAAGGTATGTGTGCCCATGAGCGGAGGTGCGACATGAGCAAGCTGGTAATCACCATCCTGTGCATCGCCGCGGAGATCGCCGCGGTCGCGGCGGGGTTCGTCATCTTCCTGATCTACACCTGATGCCCCCGCGGCAGTGGATTATTGCGGTGAAAGGGTCCAGAGGGCGACCGGCCGACAAATCATCGTTTTATATGTTCCGAGCGAAGGGTCACACGACCGCGGTCCGGCCGCAACCCTTCCACCGCGGGGGCCGGGCGGTCCAGGTGAGCGAAGATGATCATCGGATATCACGCGTCCCATGAGCAGTTCCCGCCGAGCCGTCTGATCGAGCTGGTGAAGCGCGCTGAGAAGGCGGGCTTCAACGGGATCCTGTCCTCCGATCACTTCCACCCCTGGGGGAAGGAGCAGGGGCACAGCGGCCTGGCATGGTCATGGCTGGGGGCGGCGATGCAGGCCACCAGGCTTCCGTTCGGGGTGGTCTCCGCGCCGGTGCAGAGGTACAGCCCGGCGATCGTCGCTCAGGGCGCGGCTACCCTCGCCGAGATGTTCCCCGGGCGCTTCTGGATCGCGGTGGGCAGCGGGCAGCTCCTGAACGAGGGTATCACCGGCGAGAGGTGGCCGACCAGGGAGGAGAGGAACCTCCGGCTGAGGGAGGCCGCCGGGGTCATGAGGGAGCTGTGGTCCGGAAGGAAGGTCACCCACGACGGGTGGGTGACGGTGAAAGAGGCCCGCCTCTATGATCTGCCGACCGAGCCGCCGCTCATGGTCGGCGCGGCCCTTTCCCCGGCCACCGCCGAGCTGGTCGGCGAATGGGCGGACGGCCTGATCACCACCGCCAGCTCCAGGGAGGCGCTGAAGGACATCATCGCCGCGTTCCGGAGAGGGGGCGGGGAGGGCAAGCCGATGTTCCTGAAGGCCCAGGTCTCCTACGCCCGGGACGAGGAGGCCGCGGTCAGGGGCGCGTGGGAGCAGTGGAGGCCCGCGGTGATGCCCCACACCGTGAGCACCGAGCTGAGGTCGCCGGAGGAGTTCGACGATGCCGCGTCGTTCGTGACCCCGGACGATATGAGGGACCAGGTGAGGATCTCATCGGACCTCGAGGAGCACGTCCGGCAGATCGAGAGGGACATCGAGCTGGGCTTCGAGAGGATCTTCCTGCACAACGTGGCGCGGGACCAGGACGAGTTCATTGAGGACTTCGGCCGGCGGGTGCTCCCGCCCATCCTCAGAGGGTGAGATCATGGCATCGCCCGGATATCTTCCCATATCCGCGTACGGCGCCATCGGGGACCTGAGGACCGTGGCGCTGATCGGGAACAACGGCTCCATCGATTGGTGCTGCTTTCCCGAGATCGACGACCCCGGCGTACAGAAAGCCTCGCCCGGGCGGCTCAGCCTCGGGCCACTAGCTTGATGATGTTGGACGGGCTGCCGGCGACATCCCAGGTCCCGGTGGGGAGCGTCCACAGCTTATCCGACACCTTCTCCAGCCCGCCGGCCTTGGCGTTGTTCACGATGAGGGTGAAGATCCGGGAGCGGGTGCGGCGCTTGAAGTCGTTCCACTCCTTGACGAGGTCCTCCTCGGACACCTTGGACTCGCCGTCGGTGAAGAAGAGGACGTCGGCTCCTTCCCACCCCTCGCCCTTCACCGCGTCCAGGCCGGCCTGGAGGGCGGAGTTGAAGTCGGTGCCTCCCTCGAAGGTGAGGCACATGGCGTCCAGCAGGCTCTTGGCCACCTTCATCTTGTCCGCCAGGTTGATCTCCAGCTTCCAGTCCGAGGCCGCGAAGAGGATAACCTTGATGTCCCTGCCCTCGCGCTCCATGCGCTTCGCCAGCATGAGGATGAAGGCCTTGGCGATCATCTCAGGATGGCCGCGCATGGAGCCGGAGGCGTCGATCAGGGCGATGATCGGCCCCTTCCTCTTCTTCTCCGGGGCGTCGAGCCAGTTCAGGCCCCGGAGCTGGTAGGTGAGCAGGCCTCCCTCCAGCAGCTGGGAGAAGAACAGCACCCTGAGGATCGGTACCTTCAGCTTCAGCAGCTCCACGGGAAGCACGTGGCGGAAGTCGCTGGACAGCCCGAGGTCGTAGGCCTCGGAGGGAGCGAAGCTCTTCACCCTGTCCTGGTTGGCGCCGTACTCCACGTCAAGCTTCCCCATCAGATCGATGATGTGCTGGATGTCCTCGCTCTTCCTCAGCAGGTCCCTCATCCGCTCGACGTCCCGCATGTACTCGAGGAACACCTCCTCGATGAACGTCTCGTCGTCGCCGGAAGGGAGCATCCGCTTCATCATGGTCAGCATCTCCATGTACTGCCGCATCTGCTCCACCGCACCGCCGAGGCGGCCGCGCAGGGCCAGGCGCAGGGCGTCCCGGGCCTCGCCCCTCTCGTCCGATGCGTCGAACTCCTCCACCGCCCTCGCGAGCTCGTCGATGCCGGCCGATGACCTCCTCCGCCACAGGGTCTGGGTCAGGGCGATCAGGCCGTTAAGGCTCTGCTCCGCCACGCTGGCCGAGGCCAGGGGAGTGGTCCGGTCAAGGATGTCCAGAACGACGATGGCCGTGTGCCTCAGGGAGAGCGCGGCGATGATGTCGCTCTTGGCCGCCAGCTCCCTGAACGCACTCCACTCCTCGGTGTCCTTCA
>DAVH01000060.1:0-235 GCA_002508545.1 Methanomassiliicoccus sp. UBA6 | reverse complement strand
CAGGATGGCGGCGATCTCCTCCCTCTTCTTCCGGGGGATATCCCTCGGCCTGCCGGTGGCGAGCCGCACCGAGTCGTTGTTCACCAGCTTGCGCCAGCGCACCCCGTCGGCCTCGACCATGGGACCTCAGGGCTCCACCGGGTCCTCCGAGAGGACCACCTTCCTGGTCTCCTCGAGCAGCCGCTTCATCTCGCTCATGGCCATGATCTTGGAGTCGTACTCGGCCAGGATGGCC
>DAVH01000045.1 GCA_002508545.1 Methanomassiliicoccus sp. UBA6 | reverse complement strand
TTCGGCGACATGCTGAAGGTGCCCACCCCCATCGGTTCGCTCGGGGACGCCAAGGCCAGGGGCTGCGACGTCCGCGTGGTCTACTCGGTGGAGGACGCGGTGCGCATGGCCCCCGAGGTCAAGGACATGGTGTTCATGGGCATCGGCTTCGAGACCACCAGCCCCACGACCGCTGCGGTCATGGTGGAAAAGCTCCCCGAGAACTTCTCGGTGTACTCGTGCCATCGCCTGCTCCCTCCGGCGCTGCACGCCATCATCAACATGGGCGAGTTCAAGATCGACGGCCTCATCGAGCCCGGCCATGTCAGCGCGATCATCGGCGTGGAACCGTACCGCGTGTTCTCCACGAAGTACAAGGTGCCCCAGGTGGTCGCCGGCTTCGAGCCGCTGGACCTGCTGATGGCCGCCCACATGCTGGTCAAGCAGATCAAGGAAGGCCGGGCGGACGTGGAGAACGAGTACGGCAGGCTGGTCAAGAAGGAGGGGAACCAGCGGGCGATCAGGCTCCTGGAGCAGGTGTTCAAGCCGGTCGACCGCGCCTGGAGAGGGTTCCCCATGATACCTCAGAGCGCCTACGACCTGAGGGACGAGTACGACGCTCACAACGCCCGGAAGGTCCACGAGGACGTCCTGAAGGCCCGTCCCTCGGTCCGGGAGGAGAACAGGGGCTGCCGGTGCGGGGAGATGCTCAGGGGTCTGATCGAATCGCACGAGTGCCCCGCGTTCGGCAAGGCCTGCACCCCAAAGTATCCCATGGGTCCGTGCATGGTCTCCCGGGAGGGAGGCTGCAACATCGCCTTCCGCTATCGCGGAAAGATGTGATCACGCCGGATGATGCCACAGCATCCTGATGCTGATCAGCACCGTCCACAGCAGCAAGCATCCCACTGACAGGGCCTCCGCCGCCGGCAGGGCAAGGGTCGCCAGCCCGATGAGGGAGATCAGCAGGAGAACAAGCGTCACCAGCCCGCCCCCGCGGTGCAGCACGTGGCTCTTCCACGCCGGAACGACAAGCAGGGCCAGGGCGATCGCCCCCAGGGTGAAGAACGCGACGGAGACGATGGTGTGCGGCATCCCGGTATCGATGGGGAACACCCCCACGCCGATCAGGAAGATCGACGCGAGACCCAGGATGGCGGTGCCCAGCCGCCCGAGGACGCTGGCGGACAGGACTCGGTAAAGGCCAACGGAAAATACCAGGGACATGATCCCGGCGAAGATCGCTCCGCCGTTGAACAGAGGCGAGCCGGGCCGGGAACGGTCACCCAGCTCGCTCAAGGTCATCTCCCCCAGGACCCAGTTGCCGTCCAGGTACACCGCGCCGGTCCACAGCGCCGCGAAGGCGATCGAGCCGATGATGCCGCACATGGCCCCCAGCCGGGGGGAGAGGAACTTGGTGTTCACGGAACCGGTACTGAGCTTGAACGATTTTTATTTTGCTTGCCCGGTTCATTTCCGGCCCCGCGGCACCGCCATTTACCTTGAACGGGAAAGGAACGGACGCCCTCTTCGCACAGAGACCGCGGCTCATGCGGGCATCACGAAGCAGAAGGGCGTTCCCTTGCCCGGCTCCCCACCATACATAGATCAGCGAGGAACGAAACCAGTGACGTCTCTCGATGGGATCGTGGGAGGAAAGCCTTGGACCATGAATGGTCCCGCCCTCGCCTCTGCTCAGCAATACGCCTTTGGCCCATGCCTTTGCCGAAGCCCCGGCCCCTGAAGGGTTGAGCGCCGGGAGAGCGCCGGGCATCTCCTCACCTTCTTCCCGGCCATTGGTACCCGGACAATCAGCTTTACATCCAGGCCCAGGTTACCCCCTCAGGAAAAGAGGCGCTCAATGGTGGACCAGTCCATCAACAGGGATACCAACGGGGCCAAGATGCCCCTGCCGGACGCGAGACCGATGGAAGGCAACGGCGATCTCAGGAAACGGATCGTAGGGGTCACCCTGCCCCCCGGGTCCAAGCCGCTGCGGCTCGCCGGGGACGCCCTTCAGGAATTCCAGGGGTGCGCGCAGACCTCCGCCCTGACCTGGCTCAACTTCACGGTGAAGGATGTGGAGAGGGAGGGCGCGGAAATCGCCACCGCCTTCGGCTTCAGCGAGGGTCTTGTGCCCGCTCTCCTCAAGGGCTATTTCGCCAACTTCGACGACCGGGACGTGGAACTGGGGATACTCCTCCCGGCGGTCCGGGTCAAGAAGGTCGACTTCTCCTGGCACCCGCTTATCGTCCTGGTCAAGAAGAACCTCATCCTGACCATCCACTCCGAGGACGTCACCCGGCTGGTGAACTTCTCGCGATACGCCGAGTCCTTCGTCAGAAAGCTTCCCGAGAACAAGCTACCCGAGGACAAGGTGACCCTGATGCTCTGTCGCATCATCGATGAGAACAACAACCGTAACTTCGAGCAGCTTCGGGAGATCGAGGACCAGGCCGACTGGCTATCGGAAAGCCTCCTCGACCCCAAGGCCGAGAGGAACCTTCTGGGGAAGAGCATCTACGAGATGAAGCACACCCTGATCACCTACCTGAACACCCTATGGAGCACCCTGGACGTGCTGAACAACCTGAGGTACGGGGACGCCGACGTCATCAGCGATAATCCCAAGGTGCTGGCCAAGATCAACATGCTGGTCGTGGACGTCACTCAGCAGATCTCGCTGAGCGAGCACATGTCGGAGGTGCTGGCCTCCGGTCTCGAGGTCCTGCAGTCCATTTACAACAATCAGCTCCAGGTTCTCAACAACCGCATGGCGCTGGCGATGACCTGGCTGACCATCCTGGGAACGGCCGTCCTGGTGCCCAACACCCTCGCCACCATCGGCGGCATGATGTCGAAGGACGGTCCGACCATGGACGCTTTCCTCGTCCTGATCATCCTCTCCACCCTGGCGTCGACGGTCATCGCGTGGTGGTGGGTCAGCCACAAGATATTCCTGCCCACCAGGGCCGACGAGTACGTCCCGCCGGGAGAGCATGCTGGTGGAAGGCACGCTCGCTAGCCCGGTCGGTCGGCAGGTGAAAAAGTATTTACTCTCTGGATTCAAAAGAAAACACAATTCCATAATGCAGGAATCTGGAGAGATAATATGGCATCTGAAAAATTGAAGGAAATGCTGAACGACGCCATCTCGAGGGAGATCCAGGTATCGATACAGTACATGTGGCAGCATGTCCAATGGGGAGGGGTGAAGCACTACGCGGTATCTGATAAGCTCGAGGACATCGCCATTCAGGAGATGAAGCACGCCGAGAAGATCGCTGAGCGGCTGTGGTACCTGGGGGGCACGCCCACCACCAAGCCGGCGCCGGTAACGGTCGGGGATAACCTGTGGGAGATGATAGACCTGGACACTCAGGCNNCGGAGGAAGGCGGCATCAAGCTGTACAAGGACATCGTCAAGCTGGCCGAAGAGGAGGGGGATATCACCACCAAGCACATCTTCGAAAAGATCCTTGAAGAGGAAGAGGAGCACCACGATTTCTTCATCTCCATCGCCGAGGACAACGAGAAGAAGTGACGAGGTGCCGGGAAGCGCCTGCCGGGCCCTCCATCTCCAGGCCGGGGCAGCGATGCGAGATGCTATTAATCTCGATCGCGCTCAGGTGGCCGGGTGCCTGAGATGAGGATCGGCATTGTGGCGTGCGATATCTTCAAGCAGGAGATCGATGCCCTGACCGAGGGCGACGAGGATATCGTTCACAAGGAGTACCTGGAGTTCGCCCTGCATGTCTACCCCGAGGAGATGCGGCGGACCGTCATCGAGAAGGTCAACGCCCTGGCGGGCAAGGTGGACGCGGTCTTCATCGGCTATGCGACATGCCAGAAGCTGAGCGGCCTTCCCAGTGAGGTCAACGTCCCGGCGGTCATGCTGGACGGCGATGACTGCATCTCGGTGTTCATCGGTCCGGTGGAGTACGCCCGTGAGAAGGGAGCGTGCACGGGCACCTGGTTCTCCTCCCCCGGGTGGGCGGAGCAGGGAATGGCCGCGGTGATCAAGGAGCTCCACCTGGACAGCATGGTGGACCAGGGATACGATCCCATGTACTTCGTGGACATCATCTTCGCTTCCTATCAACGATGCCTGTACATCGATACCGGCGTCGGTGACCGCGAGAGGTGCGAGGCCTGCTCCCGGGAGTTCGCTGCCCAGATCAAGGTCCCTCACTACAGCCGCATGGGGAGCGTGGACCGCCTCGCCGAGGGCATCAGGCGGGCCAAGGAGATAGCCTCGGCCCGCGACGGCTGAGCCTCCGGCGGGTCGACCCCTGGGTCGGGACGCCGACTCGCAGGAATGATTAAGTGCGAAAGGGAATATGGGGGAAGCGAAATCGAGAGACCGATAAGCAGTACACTGTGAAAGTGAAGCAACATGACATCAAGTTTTGAAGATCTCCAAGTCACCGAGCCCGTTCTAAAAGCGATTCGGAAGATGGGATGGGACGAACCGACCCCGGTCCAGGAGGGAACGATCCCCCTGCTGCTCGAAGGCAACGACGTAATCGCCCAGGCCCAGACCGGGACCGGCAAGACCGCCGCTTTCGGGATCCCCATCATCCAGAGCATCGAGCCCGGCAAGTATCCGGCGGCGCTGATCCTCTGCCCGACCAGGGAGCTGGCGGTGCAGGTGTCCGAGGAGATCAAGCGCCTGAGCGCCAACCTCGACCTGGAGGTCCTAGCGGTCTATGGCGGCGCAGGAATGGAGCCGCAGCTGGAGGCCTTGAGCAAGGGCGTCGACAT
Source organism: Methanomassiliicoccus sp. UBA6 (assembly GCA_002508545.1). Taxonomy (GTDB): domain Archaea; phylum Thermoplasmatota; class Thermoplasmata; order Methanomassiliicoccales; family Methanomassiliicoccaceae; genus UBA6. The sequence continues at coordinate 117 of DAVH01000045.1, read as the reverse complement.
CGTCGTCGGGACCCCGGGACGGGTGATCGACCACATCCACCGGGGGACCCTTGTCCTCAAGGAGGTCAGGTTCCTGGTGCTGGACGAGGCAGACCGCATGCTGGACATGGGGTTCAT
>DAVH01000017.1 GCA_002508545.1 Methanomassiliicoccus sp. UBA6 | reverse complement strand
GGACGGCATCGAGAAGGGCATACACCCGCCCGAGCCGATCGAGAAGGACATCTACCACATGAGCAAGGAGGAGCGCCTCCGCAACAAGGTGGACTCCCTGCCGGAGAACCTCGGGCAGGCCCTGGAGGTCATGTCCGAGAGCGAGCTGGTCAGGAGGACGCTGGGCGATCACATCTTCAACCACTACCTCAAGATCAAGGGGGACGAGTGGGACGAGTACCGCACCTACGTCACGGACTGGGAGGTCCAGAGGTACCTGAGCCAGCTCTGAGCTTTCCTAACGCCTGGACCATAATCCTTTCACGGGGTCCGCGGGGACGGGGCATCGAAGCCTCGCATCCCGTTCCGGCGACCCCGCGCTCTTTTTCGTTCCGCTCCTCGCGCCGTGACGCGGCCCGGAGATCTGCGGTCGCCAATCGTGCGTTCGTTGGCCATTTTAGGGAATCTTTTAACACTTTTCCTGCGTGAGCTATCTTCTACCATCAAATGGCTATGAAAATCTTTAGTATGCGAGCGAGATACCGGAATCCGTAAGTGGATTTCATGAACGGGACAATAGAGGAAGCGCAGGAATTCTTTAAGGCCAATAATATCGAGATGGTCGACTTCAAGATGATCGACCTGGACGGAAGATGGCGCCATCTGACGATACCTGCCATCAACTTCACCAAGTCGATACTCGAGTACGGCATAGGCTTTGACGGCTCCAACTATGGCTACGCTCCGGTCGAGAAGAGCGACATGGTGTTCATACCGGACATCAGCACGATGTCCGTCGATCCGTTCACCGAGGTGCCGACGGCCACCATGATCGGGGACGTAATGTCCATCGGCAAGAGGAACGAGCCCTTCAACCAGTACCCCCGCAACGTGGCCAAGCGGGCCGAGGAGTACATGAAGGGGAGCGGGATCGCCGACGAGATGATCATCGGCCCGGAGTTCGAGTTCCACCTGTTCGACACCGTGTCCTACGAGGTAGGGTCCAGGTGCGTGAGCTGCAGGATGGACACCCAGGAAGCGGAATGGAACACCGGCGCAGCGGACAACAACGGCTATCAGATCGGCCAGAAGGGCGGCTACCACATCGACATACCCAAGGACATCACCTACGACCTGCGGAGCAGGATGTGCATGCTCCTGAACAAGTGCGACGTGCCGGTGAAGTACCATCACCGCGAGGTAAGCGGGTCCGGCCAGGTCGAGATCGAGGTCGAGCTGGGGAAGATGAGCACAATGGCCGACCGCACCATGATGGTCAAGTACATCGTGAAGAACTGCGCCGCGGCCGAGGGGAAGACCGCGACCTTCATGCCCAAGCCCATCTACCACGAGGCGGGTAACGGTATGCACGTCCACATGCTGCTGATGAAGGACGGCAAGCCGCTGTTCTACGACCCGGACGGCTACTCCTGCCTGAGCAAGACCGCCCACTACTTCATCGGCGGCCTGCTGAAGCACATCGCTTCGCTCTGCGCGCTGACCAACCCGTCCACCAACTCATACAAGAGGCTGATCCCGGGCTTCGAGGCGCCGGTCACCATCGGCTACGCCACCGCCAACAGGAGCGCGGTCATCAGGATCCCGGCCTACGCCAAGTCGCCCGAGTCGAAGCGCTTCGAGCTGAGGAACCCCGATGCCACCTGCAACCCCTACTACGCCTACGCCGCCATCCTGATGGCAGGCATCGATGGCATCGAGAACAAGATCGACCCGGCCGACCACTACTGGGGACCGTTCGACTTCAACCTGTACAACCTCAGCAAGGAGGACCAGAAGAGGATCGAGTCCCTGCCGAGGTCGCTGGACGAGGCCCTGGACGCCCTGGAGAAGGACCACGACTACCTGACCAAGGGCGGGGTGTTCCCCAAGGAGCTCCTGATGCACTGGATCCAGAAGAAGCGGAAGGAGGCGGGCATGGTCAACTATGTGCCCCATCCCGCCGAGTTCAAGCTGTACTACGATCTGTGAGCAGAACGCCGCCCAGGGCGGACGGAAGCGTCCGCCCTTCTTTTTTTCACCGCCCACTCTCCCGTTCCCAGAGCGGCGGATAAGCTCGCTCCCCGCCATTCCATTCATATACGGCCGGTTGGAATAGTTCCGTCCCGGTGAGGCTGTGTTCACCTGGAAACGATCGGCTGCCGCCCTAGCAGCATTGGGCGTGGTCATGCTTGTGATCGTGGCCGCAGCACCCGCCGCCGCGGGCTCCGGAGGCCCGGTGGCGGTCAGCGGTCAGGAGATGGAGGGCAAGGTTGTCGTCAGCTGGCTTCCTCCTGAGGGGCCGCCGGCGGTGATCGACCAGACGGGCTGCGACTCCACGAACGTATCCATGAGCTATGTCTACCAGAACTTCACCGCCCTCTACCCGAACACCACAGTGGTGCTGCGGGGAGGAGGCAATGACATCGGCTTCGATCACTGGATCAACGGAACCTCGGACGTCAACCAGGCGTCCCGGGCCATCACCGCCCAGGAGCGGCAGGAGGCCGAGACGAAGGGCATCAACGTGACCGAGACCAAGGTCGGGGTGGAGAGCGTGGCGGTGATCGCCGATCCCGATGCCGGGGTCGCCGAGCTTTCCTTTGAGGAGCTGAAGGGGCTGCTCAACGGGTCCATCGCCAACTGGAAGGAGGTGGGGGGCAATGACCTGGCGGTCAAGGTCCTCGTGCCTCCGGCAAGGGGGAGCCCCTATCTGTTCATCAGCAAGACGGTGATGGCCGAGACCCCGTTCGCGGCCTCGGCGACCACCGTCGACGACGGGCGGGCGCTGGTGGGTATGGTGGCCAACACCAGCGGGGCGGTGGGCTTCGCCCGGGCAGGGTTCGTCAACTCGACGGCCGGGGTGGAGTGCCTGGGCATCAAACGCACGACGGACTCGAAGGCGTTCCTGGGCAATGACACCGCGGCCGCGTACAACGGCTCATACGCCCTCTCGCGGTACTTCCGCCTGTACACCGACGGCCCCATAACGGGGGCGGAGGCGGTGTGGGCGGCCTTCATCCTCGATCCCCTGCACGGGCAGAAGGTCCTGGAGGACAACGGCTTCCTCCCGCTGCCGGACCAGGAACGGGAGAACAGCACCGCGAACATCGATGTAGGCTCGGACCAGATGCGGTTCCAGATCCTCCGCCGATCTTCGGACGGCTCATCGGCGACGTTCGAGGTCAACGGGGAGAACGCGTACGGCCTGCTGCAATCGGAGATCGGCGTGCACCGGCTGGTGCGCATCTCGCCGTTCGACTCCAACGCGCGGCGGCACACCTCGTTTTCGAGCGTGGCGGTTTATCCGGTGGTCGACGACTCGATCAAGATCGAGATCAACGAGTCCGATGTCCGCGTCGATACGATGCGTTCGGGTGGCGCGGGCGGTCAGCACGTCAACAAGACGTCCTCTGCGATCCGCATCACGCACCTGC
>DAVH01000020.1:17607-60009 GCA_002508545.1 Methanomassiliicoccus sp. UBA6 | reverse complement strand
CTTCATTACCGGCAGCAGGGCCCGGGCGTCCTTCAGAGAGCGGGGGGCGAGGATGACCGCCCCGACCGCCTCCGCCTCCCGGTAGCAGGCGCGGGCCGAGGTCCGCGCCCCGTCGTACAGCCCCGCCTCGTACAGCCGCTTCGTTTCCTGCAGCTGCTGGGCGACCTTGCCGTCGGCCGGCAGGTGCAGCTCGGAGGACAGCCGGGTCAGGAGGACGATGAGGTCGTACACCTCGCTGTGCAGCGCGGTGGTCTTCTCCAGCTCGGCCCTCGCGCCCTCGAATGCGGTGAAGCCCCTCTCGAGGTCATCGTCCATCAGGGCCCGGGAGGCCTCCTCGGTAAGGCGGTCCACGTGTACGGTAGACACGCCCTTCTTCCGGGCCGCGGCGGAGGTGCGCACCACCTGGGACAGGGAGCGGGAGACCTCGTCCCTGGCCAGGGACCTGGCGTACATGATGACCTCGTCGGCCTTGCGGAACGACCCCTCCTCGGTCCCGCGATCGGCCTCCATCTCCGCCAGCTTCTCGTCGAGGGTCTGGGACTCGATGCCCACCTTGCGGCAGATGTCCATGAGGGCCCGGGCGCGGGCCTTGCGCGCGGCCATGGCCTCGGACCTGGCCCTCCTGACCTCCTCCACCACTTCCTGGGCGAGAGAGTGGGCGCCGTACCAGTCCTTCTTCTCCAGCAGCTCCTGGGCCCGGCGCTTCATGTCCAGCGCCTTGGTGAGGTCGGTGCCCTCCGGCACCGGGTCGAGGGCCTGGGCGGCCTTTCGTAGCTCGTCCCAGGTCCCGGCGATCAGGGCCGCCTCCAGCTCCAGGTTGAGGGTCGCCAGGCGGGAGGAGATGCCGTCGAGCACCCCCTCGCGGAGGTCCTCCACCAGGTCCTCCAGGTCCTCGGCCTTGTCATCGACGTCCGCGCCGATGGAGATGCCCGCGGCGACCATGAGGTGGCCGTTGAAGACCTGGCGGGCGCAGCGCTCCTGGATTATGCGGGTGAGCACCGCCCTGGCCTTGGCCAGGGTATCGTAGCTATCCCCCAGCCTCCCGGCCAGGGCGTCCTCTCGAGCTTTTCCTACCAGCCTGCTCGCTTCCGAGGACACGATGCGCATGCGGCGGGCCTGCAGGAAGGCCTTCCGGGTCGCCTCCAGCTCCCTCTCCACCCGGCGGAAGGGGGCGAGTATGTCGTCCAGCTCGGCCGACACCTCGTCCACGATGTCCATCGCCTCCCTCGCCCGCCCGTACACCGTCGCCGCCCTCGCCTCCTCGAGGCGGGAGATCGCCCGGTCCAGGTTGAGGTTCGCCCGCTTGGCCAGCACCATGCGGGGGCGGAGGGTCTCGATGTGGGCGAGGACCACCTCCATCTCGCCCTCGCGGAGCGCCTTCTCCGAGCGGCGGAGGAGCTCCAGGGCCTCTTCGCTGTCCCCTCCCTCGTAGGCCTCGGAGGCCTTCTTGATCGCCGGCTCGAACCGGGTGGCGCTGACCCCGTGGTCGCGGAGCCACGCGTCCCTCTCCCGCTGGGCGGCCACGATGGCCTCCACCGCCTTGGAGAGGAGGGGCCGGATGGCCGCCTGGGCGTCGTCCAGGATGTGCAGCGACTCCTCGATGCGGCCGCGCTCCATCGCCTCCCGGCCCTTGTCGACGAGGGCGATGACGGGGGATATGTCCGCTCCCGGGGCGGCGCTCTCGGCCAGCTCCATGATCGAGGACGCCCGCGTTTCCGCGAGCCGGGAGAACGACTCCTGGAGGCCCTTGAAGCACGCGACGGTTTTAGCCAGCGAGCCCGCCCGGTCGCCCTCCTCGTGAAGCTTGATCGCCTTGGCCAGCATCTGCCGGCGGGCGGCCACTGCGATCTTCTGCTGCTCCCCGACCTCGATGAGGTGACCGAGCTGGACGAACATCTCCGACATCCGGCGGTCGGCGTACTGCTCGGCGGCGGCCCGGGAATCGTGGGCCGCGGCCATCGCCTCCTCCCTCTTCCCTTCCCGGAGCAGCTGCCGTGACCGGTCCAGGAGGGACTCGATGGCCCGGTGGTCCTCGCCCCCGTCGTCGATCATCGCCACCACCCCGAGGGCGGAGGCCAGCACCTCCTCGACCAGGGCGGACTGGAGCTTGGCGGCCGCGGCGATGGTCTTGTCGGCCGAGGCCGTCGCGGGCACGAACTCCCGCCTTCCGAACGCGCTCCGCCCCTCGGACAGCTCCTTCTCCAGGGCGGCGACGTCGGCCCCCAGCTTCCGCGCCAGGGCGACCTCCTTCTCCGCCTCGGCCAGCCTGTCCTCCGCTAGCTTGCGGTTCTTGGCGGCCTCCTTGGCCTTCTGCTCCAGCTGCTTGGTGAGCTGCAGCTGCTTGAGGTATTCGCTGGTCACTGCCTCTCCCCGATCATGGCGGACGTGTCGGACGCGCCCCCGTTGCCATCCTCCGGAAGACTCTTAAGCGTTTGGTCGTGAGAATCGGTCTGGGTCATTTAGGCAGGCCGGCGAAGGCCACCCGCTCCAGCACCAGCTCCTGGTACCGGTCGGGAGGCACCGCCTCCAGCTCCGCGTCGGTGATGCCGAACCGCTTGGCCTTCTCCCTCGATGGCGCCAGCACCTCATCGTCCCGCTCCAGGTCTAACGCCTTCAGCACGGCGTTGACGTCCTCGACGTCGAAGAGGACGAGGGCCACCCGCTCCGCCCCGGCCCGGAGGCAGACCTTCTTGAGCGCCTTGGCGATCTGCCGCTCCCCCGAGGCGAAGAGGACCGTCTCGACCGCGAGCGTCGAGGAGACGTTGTCACCGCGGCCGAACGCCCGCAGCGCGTGCATGGCCGCCGAGCACAGGTGGTCCCGGCCGCACACCATGTCCGCGTCCAGGGCGGCGCCCTCGCCCCCGTTGACCGAGCGCAGCGTCTCGATCAGCGCTGCCGGATCTTCCACCCTGCCCCTAGCGCCCACGACGTCGACCTTGACCATCCCGGCTGGGATTCCGGACTGGGCATATGATGTTTGCGCCCTCCCGCGCTCCGGTGACGTCAAGGGACCGTCCGGTCAGAAATGTTCTAATATCGCGGTCCCGATGGCGCGGGATGCGGCGTCCAGAGGGCGCCGCGCGGATGGAATGGTCATGGAAAAGGTGACGGTCAGGTCCCCGGCGACCCTATCGAACCTCGGCTCCGGCTTCGACGTGTTCGGCCTGGCGCTGAGGGAGCCGTACGACGTGGTGGAGGCGAGGCGGATAGCTGAGCGCAAGGTCATCATCGAGGGCATCGACGGCCCCGGGTGCTCCAGCATCACCACCGATGCGGCCAGGAACTCCGCCGGGATCGCCGCCAAGGCCGTCCTGGAGAAGTCTGGCTCGGACCACGGCATCGCCCTCCGCATTAAGAAGGGCATACGGCCATGCTCGGGCATAGGCTCCTCCGGCGCGTCCGCGGCCGGCGGCGCGTTCGCCGCCAACCTCATCCTCGACAAGCCGCTGCGCTCCGAGGAACTGGTCCTTTGCGCCGCCCAGGCCGAGCGGGGGACCTCCGGCAGCTTCCACGCCGACAACGTCGGCCCCGCGGTGCTGGGAGGCTTCACCGTCATCCGCGCCTACGAGCCGTTCGAGATCCACCGCATGGAGCCCCCGGCGAACCTGGGGGCGGTGGTCACGATGCCCGATTTCCTGGTGAACACCAAGGAGGCGAGGAAGGTCCTGCCGTCCAGCGTCCCGCTGAAGAGCATGATCTTCGAGGTCGGGAACGCCGCGTCCCTGGTGCTCGGCATGTGCCGCGGGGACGTCGAGATGATCGGCCGCAGCATGGCCGACAAGGTGGTGGAGCCGGCCCGCGCGCCGCTGAACCCCCACCTCAAGGAGGCGGAGGCCGCGGCCATGGAGGCTGGAGCGGCGGNNCCCTGCGTCATCGCCGTCTACGACCGGAAGAAGGCCGACGGGGAAGCGATCGCCGAGGCGGTGCGCGAAGTATATTCACGCAACGGGATCAAGAGCGATACCTGGGTGACCACCTGGGGCGAGGGCTGCAGGAGGCTCTGAGATGTACAAGGTAAAGTGCTTCGAGTGCGGCAGCGAGGTCGACGATCCGTTCGTCGACTCCTGCCCCAAGTGCGGCGGGCTGCTGACGATCGAGATGGACCTGGACGAGGCATCGGGGCTGAGGCCGTACGACCTGCGGAAGAGGCCGCTGGGAGTGTGGCGGTACGCACCCTTCCTCCCGGTGGACGCGTCGAAGGCGGTATCGCTGCTGGAAGGCGGCACCCCGCTGTACGACTGCCAGAACCTGCGCTCGAGGATCGGCATCAAGAGCGTCCACGTCAAGTACGAGGGGGCCAACCCCACCGGCTCGTTCAAGGACCGGGGCATGACAGTCGGCGTGACGCGGGCGGTGGAGCTTGGATGCGGGACCGTCGGCTGCGCGTCCACCGGGAACACCTCGGCCTCGCTGTCCGCCTACGCCGCCAAAGCCGGGAGGACGTGTATCGTGCTGCTGCCCTCGGGCAAGGTCGCGGCCGGGAAGCTGGCGCAGGCGATGTTCTACGGGGCCAAGGTGGTCATGGTCGACGGCAACTTCGACGACGCGCTGCGCGTGACCCGCCAGCTCGCCCGCGAGGGCGTGCTGTACCTCCTGAACTCCATCAACCCCTTCCGCCCGGAGGGACAGAAGACGGTGGCCTTCGAGATCGTGGACCAGCTGGACTTCGAGGTCCCGGACCGCATCATCCTGCCGGTCGGGAACGCGGGCAACATCAGCGCGGTGCACAAGGCGTTCGAGGAGTGGAAGTCGCTGGGATGGATCGACCGCATACCGAAGCTCACCGGCATACAGGCCGCCGGGAGCGCCCCCCTCGTGAAGGCGTTCCGCGCCGGCTCCCGGGGCTTCATACCTGAGGCCAGCCCGGAGACCGTGGCGACGGCCATCCGCATCGGCAACCCGGTCAGCGGGAGGAAGGCGCTGAAAGCGATATACGACACCGGCGGGTACGCGACGGACGTGACGGACGAGCAGATACTCGACGCGCAGAAGATGCTCGGCCGGATGGAGGGCGTGGGCGTGGAGCCGGCGTCGGCGGCCTCGATCGCCGGCCTGATCAAGCTGGTGGATGAGGGCGTGGTGGCCAAGGACGAGAGGGTGGTGTGCATCTGCACCGGCAACGTGCTCAAGGACCCCGACACGGTGATGAGATCCTGCGCCGAGATCCTGAAGGCCAAGCCGACGGTGGAGGACGTCCGCCGGGTCATCGCCTGATCTCCCGTAGGTTCACTCCCGACCGCCGTTGGGACCGAGGCAACGCCTCACCGCCCGCCATCTCTCCAGTTTCAGCTCGTACCTGAGGCTGGTGTTCGCGGGCGAGGTCGACGGCAGCAGCTCGAACCTGATATCCGCCCGCCGCCGAGGGTCGATGTGCAAGGAAGATTCGAAGACGTCCATCGCCTTTGACCCGTTGAAGAACACGCACCGTATGCCCGGGTGAGAGGCGAGCATGGCGTCCAGGTCGTTGGGCACAGCATCTCGGATGTTCGAGTCCAGGCTGCCGTCGCGGGAGCATGTGCGGAGTACGTCCCACAGTCCGATGCCCTTCTCCCTGAGGAACGAAATGCGGCGCTCGTAGCTTGGAAGCGGGGCCTCATCGAAGAGTTGATGAACGATCCTCCAGAAGGAATTGTGGGGATTCGCATAGTACTGCCCGGCGTCCAGGAACCCCGGCCTGGCATGGACCCGAGGATCAGGACCACGGTCCGGTCATCGACGATGGGCTCCAGGCAAGTGGCGCTGGCGGGCATGTGGTCAGAAGTCCAGTAGGCTCTTCTGTTTGCGGTCCTTCGGCCCCTCTGCCTTGATCTCCCTGCTGACCTCGACGACCACGCTCTCCGCCGGCGTCTCGCCCTTCCTGGCCAGCTTCCCGGAGGTCACCTGCTCCTTGAGGTTCTTGGCCAGCGAGTCACCGATCTTGGGGATGCGGGCCAGGCGCGTGAGGTCGATGTCCCGCAGCGCCTCGACCCCGCGAACGCCATGGTTGTGCAGCGAGCGGGCCCGGGCGCGGCCGACGCCGCGCAGCCGGACGAGGTCCAGCAGGTCCGGCCTGACGCCGTAGCGGATGCGGATCATCAGCTCGGTGAGCACGGGATACGCGTCCTTGTTGAAGATGTTGGCCAGCTCCCGCATGGAGTAGACGAGCCACTCCCCGACCTCCACCTTGTTGCGCAGGTCCCCCGGCCCCAGGCCGAACTTCTTCAGTAGCTCGTCCTCCTCCATTTCCTGGACCCAGTCGTCCAGCGAGCACGCGGTCTTCAGCTCGGCGAGGTAGAACTCGTACTGGTCGAGGTCCTCTGGGGGCTTGAGCAGCAGGTCCTCCTCCCTGGTGACCAGCACCTGCTCCACCCACTCATAATCGGAGCGCTTCAGGTACATGGTCATCATGTCCGGGGACGAGCACACCGCGTGCAGGAGACCGAAGTACGAGGAGCCGGGCCTGAACTCGCGCAGCGCGTCCCGGAGCTTCACCGCGGTCAGCGGATCGATGTACAGGTCCGAGACCCTCCGCCCGAAGAAGGTCGCCTGGATGCGGTGCTCCTCGGTGCGTATCATGCCCTCCTTCTCCAGGAACTCGAGCACGTTGTCGGTGGCGTCCTCCAGCCCGACCATGGTGGTCTGGTGCGCGAAGAAGGTGGAATTCATGAAGTCCATCAGCGAGTCTCGGGAGGACGCGGTCCCGGTGGCGATGGTCGCGAGGACGTGCGAGCGGAGCACCGGCTCGCTTCCGAGCTTGGAGTAGATCTCCTCGGGCTCGCTGAGCAGGTAGTTGTCCATTAGGAAGAACTTCTCCTCCTCTTCCCTCGCCAGCAGGATCGCTTCCCCGTACGGGTCGTAGCGAGGCCGCCCGGCCCGGCCGCACATCTGCTTGATCTCCAGCACCGGTATCGACACGTTCCCGCCGTTCTCGTAGCGGTGCACGTCCCTGATGACCACCCTCCTCGCCGGGAGGTTGATCCCCGCGGCCAGGGTGGGGGTGGCGACGATGCACTTGATGGTGCCCTTCTTGAAGTTCGTCTCCACGAACCTCCGCTGCTCGTTGCTCAGCCCGGCGTTGTGGAAGGCGACGCCCCTCTTCACGCAGGCGCTGAGCCGCTTGCCGACGGTCGTGGGCTCCCCCTGGTCCTCGATGATGCGGTCCGCGCCCTCGACCGCGCCCTCAGGCATCACCTCCTTCATCAGGGGGGCGAGCTTCGTAGCTAGCGTCTCCGTGGACTTGCGAGTGTTGACGAACACCAGGCACTGCCCGCCCTCGAGTATGGAATCCTTCACCAGCCCCCAGATCACGTCCTTCTCCTTGGGGATCGGCCGCTTGGAGTTGTCAGTGAAGTATACGGTGCCGTCGAGGAACACGCCCTCCTTCAGCGGGGTCGGCCGCCAGGTTGAGGAGACATGCTCGGCGTTCAGCCAGTCGGCGACCTCCTTGGAGTTCTTGATGGTGGCGGACAGCGCGATGATCTGGAGCTCGGGGTTGAACTTGCGGAACTTGGCCAGCGTCACTTCCAGCGTCGGCCCCCGCCCGGGGTCGTGGAGGAGGTGGACCTCGTCCGCGACGACCAGGGAGATGTGGCTCAGCCAGTTGCTCTGGTGCCTCAGCAGCGAATCGGCCTTCTCCGACGTGGCGACGATAATGTCGAAGTTCTCCAGTTGCGGGTCCGGGGAGTCCAGGTCCCCGGAGGACATGTCGACCTTGACCCCCAGCTTCTCGAACTTCTTGAGGTCCTCGTACTTCTCGGTCGCCAGGGCACGCAGCGGCACGATGTACAGCACTTTGCCCCCCCGCTCCAGCACGTGCTTCAGCGCCGCGAGGTAGGCGATGAGGCTCTTGCCCGAGGCGGTGGGGATCGCCAGCATGAGGTTGCGGCCGTCGATGGCCAGCGGCGCGGCCTTGGCCTGCGGGGGGTAAAGCTCGGTGATGCCCTCCTCCGCGAGGACCTCGGCGACCCCTTCCGGCAGATCTAGCTCGCTGATCTTCATGCTCCGTGCTCCTGCCCGCTCGCTAAAATGTGCTGCAATTTAGAGGTTTCCACCGAGCGCACGTCCGGCCCGGCCGGCGAGCGGGCGGAGGGGATGCGCCGCTCTGCCGGCAGAGGTCCCCGGCCTCCGCTCCCCGCCCTGCCGGTTCCCTGCTGCCAGCGGGGGACCGGCCGCTTCGGGCGGGTAGCATCAATTGCCGAAAGGTATGCTGGCTCAATACCAGATTATTTAAGCTCGGGGAAACCCTTAATTAGTGGCACGGTTATGGTATGAACTTAGCAAAGAGTGCAGGTGTAATATGAGTAATGACCCATCTGCCGCAAGCTCTGTTCTTGACGTCGATGATTGGATCGAGGGTCAAGGATTTCAGACCACTGCGGATATAAAGATTCCTGACAAGCTCGCCGACCAGGTCATCGGCCAAGATGCTGCCGTGGAGGTCATCAAGAAGGCCGCGGAGCAGAAGCGCCACGTCATGCTCATCGGTGAGCCGGGCACTGGGAAGTCGATGCTGGCCAAGTCCATGACCGAGTACCTGCCCAAGGGAGAGCTCCAGGACGTTATCGCGTACCACAACGCCGAGGACCCCAACGAGCCCAAGATCCGGATCGTGCCTGCCGGCAAGGGCAAGGAGATCGTCTCCGCTCAGAAGAAGGAGGCTATGGTAAAGAAGCAGCAGAAGGGCACGATGATCACGTTCATCATCTTCATGGTCCTGCTGGTAACGTTCGCCATCTTCTTCACCGTGCAGCAGGACTTCAACATCCTCCTGCTCGGCTTCATCGTCGTGGCCATACTGTTCTTCGCGACCCGGTACTCCGGCAATAAGCAGGAGAACTACCTGGTCCCGAAGCTACTGGTGACCCATGAGGATGGGGACCAGCCGCCGTTCATCGACGCCACCGGCGCCCACGCCGGCGCCCTGCTGGGCGATGTCAAGCACGACCCGTTCCAGTCCGGCGGGCTGGAGACCCCGGCCCACGAGAGGCTGGAGGTCGGTGCCATCCACAAGGCGTCCAAGGGCGTGCTGTTCATCGACGAGATCAACATGCTCCGGGTAGAGAGCCAGCAGAGCCTGCTGACCGCCCTCCAGGAGGGCAAGTTCTCCATCACCGGACAGAGCGAGCGCTCCTCCGGAGCGATGGTGAAGTCCGAGGCCGTGCCCTGCGACTTCATCCTGGTGTGCGCCGGCAACCTGGACGCCATCCAAGGCATGCACCCTGCGCTCAGGTCGCGTATCCGCGGCTACGGCTATGAGGTGTTCATGCGCTCGACCATGCCTGACACCCCGGAGAACCGCATGAAGCTCATCCGCTTCGTCGCCCAGGAGGTCTCCAAGGACAAGAAGATCCCCCACTTCGACCGCAAGGCAGTGGGGGAGATAATCAAGGAGGCCCAGAGGCGCGGCGGCCGCCACGGACGCCTCACCCTCCGCCTGAGGGAGCTGGGCGGCCTGGTCCGCGTCGCCGGGGACATCGCCCGGGAGAAGCAGCGTCCCCTCGTCACAGCCGAGATGGTGGTGGAGGCCAAGCGCATCGCCCGCAGCCTGGAGCAGCAGATCGCCGACCGGTACCTGGAGTCGCGCAAGGAGTACAAGACCTTCGTGACCGAGGGCGACGAGGTCGGCATCGTCAACGGGCTCGCGGCCCTCAACACCGAGAGCTCGATGTCCGAGTTCTCCGGCATCGTGCTCCCGATCGTGGCCGAGGTCACCCCGGCGCAGACCAAGTCCGGCGGGCGCATCATCGCCACCGGCAAGCTGGGAGAGATCGCCAAGGAGGCGGTCCAGAACGTCTCCGCGCTGGTAAAGAAGTACACCGGTGAGGACATCTCCAACCACGATGTCCACGTGCAGTTCATCGGCACCTATGAGGGCGTGGAGGGAGACTCCGCGTCCATCAGCGTCGCCACCGCGGTCATCTCGGCGTTCGAGGATGTCCCCGTGGACCAGACCCTGGCCATGACCGGCTCCCTGTCCGTTCGCGGGCAGGTGCTCCCGGTCGGCGGCGTCACCGCGAAGATCGAGGCGGCCTGTGAGGCAGGACTGAAGAAGGTCCTCATCCCCAAGGCCAACATGAACGACGTGGTGCTCGAGGAACGCTACATCGGCAAGATCGAGGTCGTGCCGGTGGAGACCCTCGGCGAGGTGCTGGAGAAGGCGCTGGTCGGCGGTACCAAGAAGGAGAGCCTCCTCCGGAAGCTCTCCGCGCTGGTGGAGAAGGGGGGCAAGCCCGCCATCTACCCGGCCAGCCGGACGACCGCCGCTCCACAGTAAACCCCTTTCCCCTTTCCATTTTTCCTTCTGCGCAATTTTGATTAGCTAGGGCGGCCTCTCCGGCACGAGGCAACACATGCGGAAGAGAGAGGTCAGCGCGCTCCTTATCGGCAGGTTCCAACCGTTCCACAACGGCCACCTCGAGGTGGTCAAGTCGATCGCCAAGGAGTGCGACCGGCTCATCGTGGGCATCGGAAGCGCACAGCTCTCGCACACCTTCGAGAACCCCTTCACCGCCGGCGAGAGGCACCTGATGATCTCCCGGGCGTTCCACGACGAGGGGCTGGACAACTTCTTCCTGGTGCCCATCATGGACATCAACCGGTACTCCATCTGGGTCGCCCACGTCGCGTCCCTGGTGCCGCCGTTCGACTCGGTGTACACCAACAACCCCCTGACCCGGAGGCTGTTCCTCGAGGCCGGTTACGATGTCAGGAGCGCCCCGGTGTTCAACCGCGAGGTGTACTCCGGCACCGAGGTCCGCCGCCGCATCGTGCAGGGCGAGCCATGGGAGGAGCTGGTGCCCCGCGGGGTGGCGGAGACGATACACGAGGTGAAGGGGGACGAGCGGCTGCAGGACATCATGCGGGACCACTCGCCCGAGGCCACCATATGAACCTGGAAGCCCGCGTCGGGGAGGCGCTGCGGCGCAGCAAGCTCACCCTCGCCCTCGCCGAATCGTGCACCGGCGGGCTGATCGCCTCGATGATCACCGATGTCCCCGGCTCCTCGGAGTACTTCCTCGCCTCCTTGGTCACCTATGACGACAGGGCCAAGGTCTCGCTGCTGGGCGTGCGTGAGGACACGTTGAAAGCTAACGGGGCGGTGAGCGAGGCGACCGCGAGGGAGATGGCCTCCGGCGCTCGCAGGGCCACCGGGGCGGACGTGGGCCTCTCAGCGACCGGGATCGCCGGGCCCGGCGGCGCCACGCCGGTCAAGCCCGTGGGCCTGGTCCACTTCGCCCTGGACGTGCGGGGCGAGGTCACGGCGGACAAGGTCATCTTCCAGGGCGACAGGCTTGCCGTAAAGGCTCTCGCGGCAAGGCACGCGCTGGAGATGCTGCTCGCCCGGCTGGGGTGAGCTCCCTTACCGGCCGCGCTCTCGCCGCCCCATCATTTATTAGGGCGCCGACGATTTCGTCCTGGGTATAAAATTGAACGGAGCGAGCACATCCCGTCCTCTGGCCGTAAAGGCCCTCATCGCCCTGGAAGTGGTGTTCGGCGCGCTGGGCATCATCAGCGGCCTGCTCCTGATGGCCGACCCCAGCGGTTCCCTGATCGGGTTCCCCGAGTCCGTGGCCGAGAGGATCCCCTTCCAGAACTTCTTCCTCGTCGGCCTGTTCCTGTTCGTCATCTACGGGCTGTATCCATTGTCCCTCGCTTACGGCGCCTGGACGAAAAAGGAGATATTCTTCAAGGAGATCAGCCGGGCGGGCGGGATCCACTGGTCCTGGCAAGGCGCGGCCGCACTCCTTGTCATCCTCGCGGTATGGCTGTTCGTGGAGAACCTCCTCATCGGGCTGGACTATCCGGCCACCTACATGACCATCGCCTTGGGCCTCTGCATCCTTGTGTCCTTGATCATGCCCTCGACCCGAAGACACTTCAGGGTCGGATGAAGGGAAGCGAAGACCGGTGGCCTGCTGTCCCACAGGCCGGCGGGGGCCTCAGCGGTCCGTACTTCCTGACACTTTCCCCCGGGCTTCCCTGGACCGCCGGGAGCGGCGGTAGATGAGGTATCCGATGGAGATCCATATCGCCGCTATGATCAGCGCCTCGATGTTGAGGAAGGCCATCAGGCCAATGCAGGAAAGGACGCCCAGGATCGGAGGGATGGGATAGAGGGGGACGGTGAACGTGCGCTTGGCGTCGGGCATCTTCCTGCGCAGCCGGAACATGGACAGGTTGATGAACAGGAAGGTCAGCAGGGTCCCGAAGTTGAACACCGAGGCCAGGGTCTCGAGGTTGCCGCCGGAGACGATGACCACCGCGGCCATGGCCACCCCGGCGATGATGACCGTGGATGCCGGCACTCCCCTCTTGGAGAGGCGGGCCAGGCGCGAGGGCAGCACGCCCTTGCGGCCCATGGCGAACAGCGCCCGGGAGGCGCCGAGCAGAGAGGACATCACCACCGAGGCGGTGGCGAAGAGCGCGGAAATGGACACGAAGTCTAGTATGAGATCGTTCGAGGTGGCCGCCCGGAGCGCGGTGTCCAGGGGGGCCGCGCTGGTGGAGATCGCTTGCCAGTTGACCAGCCCGACCTCCACCGCGGACACGCCGACGTAGAGAAGGGTGCTGATGAGGAACGCCAGGATGATGGCCCGCGGGATATTGCGCTGGGGGTCCTTGACCTCCTCGGACATCACGGTGATGGTGTTGAAGCCCACGAAAGCGAAGAAGATCACCGCGGCCGCGCTCACCGTGCCCCCGACCCCTAGGGGAAAGAAAGGCTGGTAGTTCGAGTAGTCGCGACTGCCCAGGAGGAAGGAGGCGCCCACGGCGATGAACACTATGAGCGCGAGGACCTTCAGGCCCACCAGGATGTTGTTGGCCCCCGAGGCCTCCTTGACCCCCCGGAGGTTCAGCAGCAGGAACGCGATGGGCAGGCCGGCGGCCACGGCGGTGATGAACAGGGGATCGGTGAACTCCACCAGCGGTCCGAGGTACGCGGCGAAGCCGATGGCCACCGCGGCCGCGCCCACGATGTAGTCGAACGATTTCGTCCAGCCGACCAGGAAGCCCCACCGGGGCCCGAAGGCCTTCTCGGTGTAGATGAACGAGCCTCCGGCCTCGGTGATGAACGAGGACAGCTCCGCCGAGCTGAGGGCGGTCAGGAAGGCGGTGAGGCCGGCGAGCAGGAAGGAAAGGATGACCGACGGGCCGGCCAGGCCGGCAGCGACCCCGCTGAGGACGAAGATGCCCGCCCCGATGATCGCTCCGACCCCGACGTCCGTCGCTCCCCAGAGCCCCAGCCCCCGCTTCAGTTCGGTCATGCGTTCGCATCATTGGCGCCCCATCGAGATAAAGGGAGGGACACTGCCAAGGTTCATATCGCATAAGGACGCAGGANNAGGACCGTGACCGTGGACCGGCTGGAGAACGTGATCGTCAATCGCGTCGCGATGCTGGCGATGAGCAACCCCGAGCTGGATGTGGAATGGGCGATCATCAACAGCGACTGGGGCGTGCTCACCATAAGCGAGGGCAGGAAGCTCATCGGCTTCGAGTACGTGGAGTCGGAGTCATCCTCGTTCCGCCCCGAGCGGATGAAGGTGTACGAGGAAACGCTGGACCAGGGGCTGACGGCGGTGATCATCGTTCCCGAGGAGCTCTACCTGGAGGTTCGGGAGAGGCTGTATAAGACCCTGGGGTCCAGGGCTCCCAAGGTCCTCAGCTACGACTGCATCGGGATCACCGCCATGCCAAGGCCGTCCTAGGGGCAAACCTTCTTTATGCCTCCGCCCGATACTCCGTCGTCGGGTGAATGGGATGCGAGAGCCAGCGAAGATGATACCTACGGGAGTGGCCGATTTTGACTCAATTATCAAGGGCGGGTTCCCCGCTGGCTCGGTCATACTGTTGGTCGGGGACCTGGGCGCCGGTCAGACCGAGTTCGCCCTGACCTCCGCGGCCAAGCTCTCCATGGTCAAGGGGAGGCCGCAGTCCGCGCCCTTCATCCTGGGGGCCGGGAAGGATTCACGCCTGCCGGACAAGATCTGCTACATCACCTTCTCCCGGTCCAAGGAGGAGGTGCTGGCGGAGGTGGAGGCGGCGTTCAACCCCGACTTCCACGCCGCATTCGAGCGGACGGTGGAGTTCAAGGACTTCTCCTCGGCGTACTTCCGCAAGACCATGGTCCCCCGCTCCTGGACCGGGGAGACGACCTCCCTCTTCTCGTCCAACAGCTCCAGCGAGAACGTCCTCGAGGGGCTGGTGAACTACCTGGACGAGAAGGCCCCGGGCTCGATGATCATCATCGACTCCCTGACCGACCTGGTGGTGAGCTCCAACATCGAGATCGCCGACCTGGTGGCGGTGATGCGCGGCATGCAGAGGGTGGCGAAGAGGTGGGGCGGGATCATCTACCTGGTGCTCACCAACAACGTCCTGGACGAGAAGAAGCAGAGGATGCTCATGGACTCCGTGGACGGTTCCCTGGTGTTCGAGTGGAGCCGCTACCTGAACTCGTCCAAGCGGCAGCGCTACATGTACGTGGAGAAGTTCATCTCCCTGCTCCCGCACCTGGACAAGGAGAGGATCGCCAGGTTCGCGACCGTGGTGACGGCGCAGAGCGGGCTGGTGGTTATCGACACTGAAAGGATCGGATGATGGATATGGATCGCGTTAAGACTGGAATCGACGGGCTCGACGAAATGCTGGAGGGGGGCCTTCCGAGATCGCAGGCGGTTGCGGTAATGGGGTCCTTCGGTACGGGGAAGACCACCTTCGGTCTGCAGTTCATCCAGCAGGGGCTGAGGCAGGGGGAGAAGGGAATATTCATCAGCCTCGAGGAGGACCAGGAGTCGATACTCGCTGCCGCCCGGGCGTTCCAGTGGGACCTGGCGCCGTTCATCGAGCAGAAGAAGCTGGCCATCGTGAAGCTAGAGCCGACCGACGCCAAGACCACGATCACCCGCATCAGGAGCGAGCTGCCCGACTTCATCAAGAGCTTCGGGGCGTCGCGCATCGTCCTCGATTCGGTCTCGCTGCTCAACCTTCTATTTGAGGCGGACCACGAGAAGCGGTCCAACCTGTTCAACCTGATCCAGATGATAAAGAGGACCGGGGCGACCTGCCTGATGACCGCCGAGGTCAACGACAGCAACCCCAACGCCTCCCGGGACGGCCTGGTGGAGTACGCCGTGGACGGCGTCATCGCCCTGAGGTACGAGGAGAACAAGGAGCGCGGGGAGATCCAGCTGACCGTACGGGTCATGAAGATGCGCCGCATTGCGCACTCCCGCCGGGTCAAACCGTACGCCATCACCAGCAGGGGCATCGAGGTCCACGCCGCGGCCGACGCGTTCTAGGCGTAACCACCGTCCGACGTTGAGATGGGCAAAGAACGAAGTGCGATGCGCTCGAAATAACGGATAATGACCGAGCGCCGCATCGTGCTGTACCTTGCGGCCAGCCTTGACGGCTTCATCGCCCGCCGGGACGGTAGGGTCGACTGGCTGCCAGCGCTGGGCCCCGAGGACTACGGCTACGCTGAGTTCCTCGGCACGGTCGACACCGTGCTCATGGGACGGACGACCTACGAGCAGGTCCTGACCTTCGGCCCCTATCCCTACCGCGGGATGAAGGGCTACGTCTTCAGCACCCGCCGCAGCGGCCGGGACGAGAACATGGAGTTCGTCAACGGCGACGTCGGGAGGTTCGCCGACGGCCTGCGCTCGGCACCGGGAAAGGACATATGGCTGATGGGAGGCGCTCGGCTGGCGCAGGACTTCCTGCGCGCGAAGGCGGTCGACGTCATCGTCCTCACCATCGTCCCCCGCCTCCTGGGGGAGGGCATCGCCCTCTTCGGCGAGGGGCCCGAGCGGCCGCTGGAGCTGACCGATACAAATAGTTTCCCAGATGGCATGGTGCAGCTGACCTATCGCGTCCGGTGATCACTCGTGCATGGCCCTGAGCGCCTGGTCCTTAGCGCCGGAGCGGTCCACGAGCTGCCTCACCACCGGCAGCGAGGAGATCTTGGCCATCGCCCGCACCGTACCGCGCTTGGCCTGGATCCTCATCAGCGGGCGGTCCCGCGCCCCCAGGCGGTACTTGAACTCCTCCGGCCCGGCACCGAAGTCGAACCGCGTGAACCCGGCCTTCTGCGCCTCGGTCATCGCGTAGAGCGCGACCAGGTTGCCCGGTGAGAACTCGGCGTAGCGGTTGTTCATCCCCACGCGGTAAGCGCGCATGACGTCCCCGTCCTCGAGGCACAGCATCTGGGAGGCCAGGGAGCCGTCGATCCACACCTCGTAGATCATCCCCCGCCCCTCGGTCACCGTGGCCATCATGACCTTCTTGAGGAAGCTGGAGAGGTTCTCGCTGGAGAATATGCTGCCGCCCTTGTCCTCCCACCGCTCCAGGTGCTGCAGGGCGTACATCGAGGCGGCCTCGCCGGCCTCCTTGGGCAGGTCGACGCAGCGGTACCGGACCCGGCTCTCCGCCTCCAGCGCGCTGGTGATCTTGCGCAGGGTGCGCCGGGTGCGGGAGGAGATGACCTCCATCACGTCGCCCTCCCGCGGGATGTCCGTCGCGGGGCAGGGGATGCGGACCGGCTCGTCGGTCTCCCACCGCTCGGCCACCTTCCGGTACAGGGACTGGGACACCGGGCCGTCGGTCATCTCGTTGAGATGCAGGACGTTCCAGTCGATCTTGTCCATCTCCTCGACGATGCGGTCCAGGACGTCCTCCCGCTCGGGGTCGACCAGCAGACCGAGCTCGTACAGCTCGGCCACCCCGGAGCCGTTGCCGATGAGGGACAGCTTCTTCAGCTTGAGCCCCATCGACTTCTGCTCGATAAGAACGAACGGCGCGATGGCGATGATCACGCCGTATTCCTCCACGAACACCACCCGTGGCGAGGCGACCTTGTCGAAGTGGCGGAGCCACTCGATGGCCCAGTCGAAGGAGGTGAAGATCGAACCTCCGGTCTGCTTCCTCACCGCTTCCCACTCCGCCTGCATGGACAGCAGGTCGACGGTGTGGTCCAGCCTCCACGTCCTAAGCATCCCTCGTCCTCCCTGCGAACTGGCCCGCCGCGCGCATCGAACGTAGATACGTGTCGAACGTCCCGGACACCTCGCTCGCCTCTCTCGCCCATATGCACGGTCCCTCTATTAGCCCGTTCCCCTCGCCCGTTACCCCGGTAACGGAGGGCCGCGGTGAGACCACGACGGTCATGCCGACCCCCTCCCCAGTTCCAGGTAGGAGCGCATGTAGCTCTCCGGGCTGTGGAACCTCTCGTACCGCTCCAGCGCCCGGCGCGATGCCTCGCTCCGCTCCTCCGCTCCCTTTTCCAGGCGGCGCATGCCCTCCCCGATGCCCTCGGGAGTAGTGTCGACCACCAGCCCGCAGCCTCCGGCCACCAGGTCCGGCAGGCCGCCGTTGCCGGAGACGATGAGCGGGGTGCCGACCGACAGGGCCTCGATGCACGACAGGGGCGAGTTCTCCTGGCAGATCGACGGCGCCACGAGCGCGATGGCCGTGGCCACCTCCTCCAGGACCTCCTTCCGGGAGAGGAACCCCAGCGCCCGGACCCGGCCCCCGGTGCGTTCGCCGGCCGTCCTCAGCTCGTTCTCCAGGCTGCCGCTGCCCAGGACGTGCAATTCCGCCTCCACTCCCCGCTCCTCGTAGCCGCGCAGCAGGACATCCAGGCCCTTGTGCCTCTCCAGCACCCCGACGAACACGAAGTGAGGGGTCGTGCTCTTCCTCTCCACCGCTCCGGGCGGGGGCACGAAGTTCGGCAGCACCGTCGAGGGCAGCGAGGCCCGCTCCCTCAGGAACCTGGACATGTACTCCGAGGGAGCTATGATCCGGTCGATCCTCTCGAGCCTCTTCCTGAAGCCGCTTCCCCGCCACAGCTGGGGAGGCCGGCCGGTGCGGAGCGAGCACGACACGCAGCGGTTCTCGGTGCACGTCACCCGTCCCAGGTACTCCAGGTCGCTCCGGGGGCACACCGGCCAGTGATCGTGAACGGTGTACAGCTGAGGAACGCCCTGGACGCTCAGCATACCCTGCCCCAGCAGGGAGATGTTGTGATGGTGCACCCACGACGGGCGGACCTCGCTCACCACCTTCCGAAGCTCGCGCTCTGCCGCCCTGCTCCTCCCGGTGATGTAGGTCAGCTGGGCCGACGCTCCGCCCAGGGAGGTGCTGATGGGGTGAACGATGACCTCGGACGGGGCCGGCGATGGATCCTTGCCCTTGGCCTTGAGGTCGAAGGCGTCCCGGCTGTGCAGGACGTGCACCTCGTGGCCCCGCCTCACAAGCTCCTCGGCCAGGTACCTAACGTGCACCGCGTCCCCGCCAAGGTGATAGGGCGGGTAGAAGGTCGAGGTCATCACGATGCGTTCGGTTTCCATGGTCTACCTAGTGCGCGTCCTTCATGCCGTGGAACACGTAGTTGTTGGTGATCTTCAGCGCGTACCTGGTCGCAAGGTATAGGTCCGAGGGCTCGCGGACCAGGTGCTTGATGTTCGATGCCCACCACCGGCCGGAGGAGTACAGCGTCTTGTACGCCATCTTCCTCGCCTTGTCCAGGTCCTCGGGCGTGAGCTTCTCCGTGCCGACCACGGAGGCGTGCTGGTACATCTTGCGGAAATCGGGCTCCTCCAGGCCGCTCACGCCGTAGATCTGCTCGTGCAGCCTGGTGCCCGGGTACGGGACGGCGACGTTGAACTGCGCCGAGGTGGGCAAGGTCTCGCGGACGAACTTCAGCGTTTCCTCGACGCTCTCCCAGTCCTCCCCCGGCAGGCCGAAGATGAACGAGCACAGGACCTTGAGCCGGTGCGCCTTGGCCGCGAGCACAGCGTCCTTGGCCTGCTGCACGGTGACATGCTTCTCCACCGTGTCTAGGATGCGCTGGCTTCCGGACTCGATGCCGAAGGAGATGCCCCGGCACCCCGCCTTGCGCATGAGGCCGAGCAGCTCGCCGTCGACCAGGTGGGCCCTGGTGTTGCAGTACCACTTGATCCTCAGGTCCTCGTCGATGAGGCTGCGGCAGATCTCCTCCACCCGCTTGCGGTTGAAGGTGAAGGTCTCGTCGAAGAACGACGCGGTCCGCAGCCCGAAGTGCTCCTTGAGATATCTCAGCTCCTCGAGGATGTGGGGAGCGGTCCTCATCTTCCACGGCGTGCCGGCGACGGTGCAGAAGGAGCACTTGTACGGGCAGCCCTTGCTCGTGTAGAGGATGGTGAACGGCCTTCCCGCCGGCGCGGTGACGTAGTAGGGCTTGAGGTCCGGCAGGAGATCGTAGGCCGGGAGGGGCAGTGAGTCATAGTTCTTCAGCGGCACCGATGGGCCGGTCACTTTGATCTCGGAGCCCTCGCGGTAGGCGATCCCGGCCACGTTGCCCAGGGGACTGCCGTTCGCCAGCGCGTCGATGAGCGCCGGCGTGACCGTCTCGTAGTCCTGGCGGACATAGAAGTCCTGGTCGGGGGCCTCGCCCAGCACCTGCTTGGGCATGGTGTGCAAGGTCCAGCAGATCCCCGCGGTGGTGATGCTCCTGTCCACGCCCTTCACCGTGGAGGCGGTCCTCTGGTCCCAGTCGAAGGTGGTCGGGGTGAACCGGTACACCACCGCGTCCGGGCGGAACCTCTGGACCTCGTCCTCCAGGGCATCGTACCCGAGCTCCCTGCCGTTGAGGTCCACCAGGCCCACCTGGTGTCCGGCCTTGCGCAGCAGGGCCGCGGTCTGAAGCAGGGAGTACGGTTCCAGCACCGAGTAGCGTTCCGTGATCTCGCATCGCTCTTCGCGAATGACCGATATACCCTCGAACCTGGGAGGGTTGATAAGCAGGACCTTTAGTGCCATCCATCCACCGTCTCTTTGTAAACTTCAGCAGTGCGCTGGGCCATGACCTGGGCGCTGAACTCCTCCAGCACCCGGTCCCGGGCCCGCATGCACAGCGACCTTGCCAGTCGGTGGTCGGCAAGGACGGTATTAAGACTTTCTGCTAGAGTCTCAGCATCCTTGGGGGGTACCAGCAATCCGGTCGAGCCATGCTCGATCATCTCCGGCACCCCTCCGACGTTGGACGCCACCACCGGCGTCCCGCAGGCCATCGATTCCAGCAGGGTCAGGGGAAAGCTCTCGGAGTAAGAGGGAAGCATGAACGCCGAGGCCAGGGGGTACAGGTACGGCATCTGGTGGTAGGCCACCGGGCCGATGAAGCGGCACCTCTCCGGCGGGAGCCCGAGGTCGGAGGCCATCGCCTTCCACTGCTCCGAGTTCCCGTTCCCGGCGAACACGAAGGTCGGCTTGAGCGCGGGGTCCACCATGGTCGCCGCCTTCAGCGCCGTGGGGATGCCCTTGAGCGCGATCATGCGGCCGGAGAACAGGACGATGTTGTCCACCCCTCTCAGGGAGGGGAAGCGCTCCAGGCACTCCTCCACGCTCTTGGGCGAGAACATCGTGGTATCGATCCCGTTGTGGATGACCCTGGACGGGCAGCTCGCGCCCAGCTTGTCCTGGCACCACTCGCGGATGAAGTCAGATACGTATATCAGCGAGTTGCAGCGGCTCATGTAGACCCGCTCGAGGGTCTTCAGCAGCGGAAGCAGAAGGAGGGTCATCCGCTCGGAGTTCTCCAGCTTGCTGAGCGGGAGAGCGGCCTCCCGGGTCCCCATGCGCTGCGAGCCTATGGTGCTGTGCACCGTGGTCACCGAGGGCACCTTCTCCCCCAGGACCTTGAACATGATATCGGCCATCTGCGCGTGGTTGGCGTGCAGGAGGTCGAAATGGTAGGCGTCGTTGAGCTGGGCGAAGGAGCGCCACAAGGAGATCTGGAACTGGTTGTTGTACATGAAGGTGTCCTTGGCGGTGCCCAGCGTGTGCAGGGTGATGTTGTCCGCCCTCGGAGCATGGCCCTCCTTGCCCAGGCAGATGACGTGGACCTCATGGTCCGGCGAGAGGTTCTTTGCCAGCTGGACCGCATAGCTGCCTATGCCGCCCCAGCTGAGGAACTCAGGGGTGACCATGGCCACTCGCATCTGTTGGCCTCTAGATATGGTGGGCGGACAACTTCGGAGTGGGGCTCTCGGTCCGCTTGGCCACCTTCATGTCGAACTCGCCGGCCGCGCTCCAGAAGCGCCTCTCCAGCAGCTTGGTCATGATGGTGACGCCCGCCTTGAGCGGAACGAGCTTGGTCTCGCCGGCCCTGGGCAGGTAGTTGATCGGTATCTCTTCCAGGCGAAGCCCCTTCTTCACCGTCTCGGCGAACATCTCCGCCTCGAGCTCGAAGTGCTTGGAGTCCAGCTCCAGGGTGCGGAGGGCGTGGGAGTTGAAGCCCCACATGCCCGTGCACAGGTCGGTGCAGGGATGCTGGTAAAGGAGCGTGGCGATGTCGCTCAGCACGATGTTCCCGAAGTGGTTCAGCGGGGTCATGGCGCCCTCGGCGATGTTGCCCTTGAAGCGGGAGCCCATGACCACGTCCGCCCCGGCCTCGAGCGCCGAGATCACGTCGGGTATGTAGCGCGGCGGGTAGGTCCCGTCGGCATCGATCATTATCATGTACTTGGCGTCCAGCATCGACGCGAGGTCGGAGAACTTCGCGCACAGGCCGCCGGTGAGGGCGAGAACCTTCGGCACGACCTCACGAGGGTCGCACAGCGCGATCGCCTGGCGTACGCCCAGCCCCTTGCCTCTGCCCTTCTGGACCAGGACGTAGGCCCCCTTCTCGCGGGCGATGGCAAGGGTCCTGTCGGTCGACTGGCCATCAACCACGACAACGCGGACCTCATACCCCCTGTTCATGAGCTCCTTGCGTGGAATATCGTCGATAACTTTCCCGATGCTGCGCTCCTCGTTAAGCGCTGGGATCATCACCACTATTTTACTCGCGGTCACAATTTCATCCCCGTATACACAGTGCTAGCTCTAATAGTCTTGGTTTTATCGGTTTCGATACTACTCACTCTCTGTGTTACTATAGCCCCATATGCTACTATGCCAGTAGCCCCAACGGTTATTATTCGCGCGGAGGATTTATTTGTCATAGGCCATATATAAATGTTTGTTTTTTGCCGGCCAGGCCATGTCTAGATTAAGTCATCTCATTTTGAATAACGAGATTGTCCGACACACGATGGCCATATCGTCTGACGCTTGTCACGGTGTAGATCGAGGAGAGCAGGAAGATCGCCCCGAAGCACGCTAGCAGGATGGCGCGGAAGCCGATCAGCCCCGGTCCCTGCGACACGATGATGAAGTACACTCCCTCGAGACCGGAGATGGCCATGACCGGAAAGGCGGTCAGGAACAGGCCCTTCCTCTCCCTCTTAGTATAGTGTGATATATCGCGCAGGGCCGTCCACGGCCTCATGGCGATCACCACCGTCAGCGTGGCCAGGGCGAAGAACACCACCTCCATGCGGATGTCGAACGCGCTGTTGAACTCGTTGATCTGGAACCATTCCAGCGACCACGGGTAGAACGGGGCAATGGACCCGATGTAGCCGTCCCCCAGAAGGTGGGTGCCCGAGGCGACCGCCGCCAGCCCGATAAGGGCGGGCCGCGGGCGGCTGAGAATGAACAGGGGAACGAGCAGCATCAGCAGCATCACTCCCAGGCCGATGAGCGAGTGGGACAGGTACCTCAGGGGGCCCAGGTGCAGGAAGTCCGGCAGGAGGGCGAAGAACATGAGGTAGGAGAGGGCGAGCGCCCTCTCCCGCTTCAGGTATATGATGAATGGGAGACAGATGAGCAAAGAGAAAGCCACATGGCCAGGTAACCACATTATCTCACGCGCCTTGGCCGCCCGACCCGGCCGGGTGGTCAATGGTCCGCTCCCGCATTTCAACCTTTTCCCCGCTTTTGGACGAAGGGGATAGAAAAGTGGCCGTTTTTTCCACTTCTCGAAGAAGGTAGTTATATATGAGCCATGTTTGGATAGTGCCGGCAATCGCCGGATGAGGAAGTTAGATGAGCAAGGATGAGGGAAGGGTCCGACCGTCGTTCCTCTATGTGTTGAGCTTCCTAGGCATGGCCATCTGCTTGCTGTCGTCCCTGGGGTACCAGATCGAGGCGGTCCCCTTGGGAACCCCGTTCGGCTACTTCGGCCTGCTGCCGTTCTCCTACTGGGTGGGCATACTGTTCATGACAGTGTCCCTGGCCATCGGGCTGCGCTCGGGCTCGGAGACGGTGTTCTTCGTCCAGGCCGTGCTGCTGTTCGTGGCGCTGTGGGGAGCCCCCGCCATGTTCTCGACGTACCCCACGGTCTGGGACTCGTACGTGCATTACGATTCCTCGCTGCAGCTGGTGCGCAACGGGATGCTCCCGACCGATGACGCCAACTCCTATGCGTTCAACTACCCCGGGTTCTTCGTGCTCGGGGCGTCGTACGTGCTGCTCGGCAGCCCGGACGCGCTCCTGTTCCTGAGGCTTTACCCGGTGTTCGCGGCGATCATGACCATGGCCGCGCTGTACCTGTTCGCCCGCACCTACGTGCCGAAGCTCGATTACCGGCTGGCGTTCCTGTTCTCGGCCTTCGCCAATGTCTGGCTGCAGTTCAACTACTCGCCGCAGTCCATGGGCCTGGTGGCCGGACTGCTCATATTCGTGTGCTTGGAACGTGAGGGGAAGGAATGGCTGTACGCCGCGATGTTCCTGTTCGCCTTCGTCGTCATCTCGCACCCCACCACCCTTATCTTCGTNNTTCGTTCTCGGGGCCATCGCCCTCAAGGAGATCGTGGCCCGCCTCATCCGCGCCACGGTGGCCCGCCGGCATCCGATAAAATGGGGCCGGCCCTGGCCGGTGGGGGTGTTCATCCTCATATGGCTGGGGTGGTTCTTCACCGGGGCGTCATCGTTCTCCCTGAACCTCGTGGAGTTCATCTCCACCCGTCTGAGCGCGCTGATGAACATCAACGAGGGCATCTCGCAGCAGATCGCCATGAGGACGACCCCCGAGAACATCCTTGGGACCCTGTACCCTCAGCTCCGCACCGGGATGATGGCGATCTTCGCCGCCCTGACCCTCCTAGCGCTGCTGGTCTTCCTCATACAGCGCCGGAAGGGGCCGGTCAGCATGCCCAGTAACATCCTGGCGCTGTTCCTCATAGCCCTGGCGATCATCCCCCTGGACATCGTCTTCTTCAACGGTCAGCTGTACGACCGGGGCATCATGTACATCGTGCTGGTGGCGCCGATCGTGTTCGTCCCCCTGCTCATGGGGAAGAAGAACCGGTACGCCCGCCCTCTCCTGGGGGCGTTCGTCGCCCTGGTGGTGGTCGCCGGCGCATCGACGATGTTCTACCAGGAGGCGCTGTACGTGACGAACGACCGGGGGATATCCGCCACCGACTCCATGTCCCAGCTGGACCCCGCGTGGGTGGCGGGAGGGTTCTATCCCATCGACGTGTGGAGCGAGGAAGGGGAAAGCTACAACCGGGTCAGGATGGTCTCGCTGTGGAACCAGAGCCCCGAGCTCATCGTGTCATGGATGGGGAGCGGCGTGTTCCTCTTCGATGATACCACCGAGCTGTGGTACCGTCAATGGGGCATTCAGCAAGTTTACAACTACTACTCGTCGGCCGCACCGGAACACTATAAGGTGTACGACAACGGCATGTATTGGGCCATGTACGTGGCGAGGTAAGCGGATGAGGATAGGACTGGTCAATCTCATAACCAAGACCGCCGACGTCCAAGCGGACGCGTCGGTGATGCGCACCCACGGTCTCCGCCCGGCGACGGACGCCGACCTGAACATCGTGGAGACCGGGAGGAGGCTGGTGAAGCGCGGTCATGAGGTCACCATCTTCGTGGCCGACGCCTACCGCCCGGAGGGGAGCGGGGACCTGGGAGGGGTGAAGATCGAGTACCTGCCGACCCGCCTGCCCCAGGTGTTCCCGCCCTCCCTCGCGCCCCTGACCCCGGCGCTGCTCAAGGAGGTCCGGCGGATGAAACTGGACGTGGTGCAGTCGGGCGAGGTCTTCCAGCCAGGCACCCTGCTCACCTGGCAGGCCTCCCGGGGCGGCCCGGACATGTTCATCTGGCAGGAGCTGGACATCTACATGCAGGGTCCGCTGGGCTGGGCCCAGAAGCAGTTCTACCGCACCATGGGCCGGGCGGTGGCGCGGGGATGCCGGAAATTGATCCCTCGTTCCCGGTCGGCCGCCCAGCACCTGCAGCAGGCCGGGGTGCCCGCGGCCCAGATCGCCCCGGTGGTGCACTCCGGGGTGGACACGAGCATCTACCGCCCGCTGCACAAGGGCGACTCCCGGGAGCGCTTCGGCATCGACGAGGACCGCAACGTGCTGCTGTCGATCGGACGGATGCACCAGAACAAGGGCATGGACCTCCTGGTGCGGGCGATGACCCGGGTGCGGGCCAGCGACCCCGAGTGCCTGCTGGTGCTCAAGGGCACCGGGCCGCAGGAGAGGGAGCTCCGCTCCCTGGTGAGGGACCTGGACCTGGGGGAGAACGTCATCATCATGACCGACCGGCTGGACCAGGGGGACATGGCCAAGCTGTACAACTGTGCGGACCTGCTGACGGTGTCGTCGCGCACCGACCTGTTCCCGTTCACCGCCATCGAGGCCATCGCCTGCGGGGTGCCTGTGGCGACCTCCTTCGCCCGCGGGCTGAAGAGCGATATCGTGGACCAGGGCGCGGGGGCGATGATATCGTCCGAGCCCCAGAGGATGGCCACCGACATCCTGTGCCTTCTCGAGGACCCCGTCCGCCTGGACATCATGGGCTCCAAGGCCCGGGAGCTGGCGCTCAAGGACTTCAGCTACGACGTGGGCGCCGACCGGTTGGTGAGCATATACTCCGGGGGAATGGAATGAAGATAGCGTTCATACCGAAGGTGGCGGTCGACCCGGCCAACTCCGAGCGAACGCCCAAGCTTCTCTACCTCCTATCGCAGTGGTTCGATGTGCTGCCCGTGCCGACCGGCGCGCTGGACAAGAAGGTCTTCGATCAATCGGGGAACCGCTTCTCCCGCTACGTGATGTTCGTCCTCAACGAGCTGTCGATCGCTTGGACCACTCTCCGCCAGGGCCGGAAGGAGGGGATCTCGGCGGTCTTCGCCGAGGGGACTTACTACTCGCTGGCCGGAGGGCTGGCGGCCAGGGTGCTGGACGTGCCCCTGATATGGGACAACCACGGCAACATCAAGGACTTCGCCACCACCTTGGGCAAGAGCGGGTTCTTCCTGCGGGGGAACCTCATGCTGGAGCGCCTGCTGGTCCGGATGGCCAGCAAGGTGCTGGTGGTGTCCGGCCGGGAGGTGGAGGCCTACCGGTCCCTGGGCTTCGACACCTCGAAGTTCGAGGTGCTGCCCACCTGCGCGGACATGGGGCTGGTCGATACCAGGCTGCGGAATAGGGAGGACGCCCGCCGGGAGCTAGGCATCCTGGACGGCACCAAGGTGGTGCTGTTCTTCGGCACGCTGAAGTACATGCCCAACCTGGACGCCGCGCTGTACATCGCCCGGGAGATGTATCCTCAGGTCTCGGCCGAGGTGCCGGAAGTGGAGGTGTTCATCGCCGGCAGCGGCAAGCTCGGCGAGGACCCTCCGGCCGGGGTCAGGATGCTGGGCTTCGTGCCCGACCTGTACCTGTGGCTGTCCGCCGCGGACGTGTGCATCGCCCCCATGTGGAAGGGGGTGGGCATACTCACCAAGGTGATCGACATGCTCTCGGCCGGCCGGGCCACCGTCGTGAGCCCTCTGGCGCTCGAGGGCATCCCGGAGCTGGAGCACGGCGCCAACTGCCTGGTGGGCAAGGACCGCGAGGACTTCTCCCGGCAGGTGGTCGCGCTGCTGGAGGACCCCGCGATGGCAGAGCGTCTGGGAAGGAAAGGCCGCGAGCTGGTGGAATCCGCTTACTCGTGGGAGGTCGTGGCCCCTCGCCTCAGGGATCTCGTGAAAGAGCTGGCGGATGACCGACAAGTTCATAGCATGAACGTATCAATGGCTGAAGGACGGTGATTTTCCGAACATGATGAAGGCAGGGAAGACCATCATAGGGCCGGGAAGGCCCTTCGACCTGATCATCATCTGCTTGATCGTGGTAGCGGCGCTGCTGCTGGCGATCATGGAGACGGAGGGCCCGGTGCGGTGGGCCGTCGCGTTCCTGGCGGTGTTCCTGTGCCCGGGCTACGCCATCGTCTCCGCGCTGTTCCCCGGCCGGAAGGCGCTGCTCTCCCAGACCACCATCGTGCGCCGGGAGGAGCACCTGCTGGACATCGGGTTCCTGGAGCGCCTCGTGCTGGGCGTCGGGCTGTCCGCCGCCATCATGGCGCTGGCCGGGACCATCGTGACCAGGGGGATCCTCGACTTCAACGACACGGTGGTGGGAGCGGAGACGGTGCTCATCACCTTCGTGTCCTCGATCATCGCCATCGTGCGCCGCTCCAGCCTGCCGAGGGGCGATCAGTTCGCCATCACCACCCGCATCAAGAGGAAGATGCCGTACAGCGCGGCGGAGATGGGCGTGGCGGTGGTCATCATCGCCGCGATCATGGTGTTATCGGTGGTGCTGGTCAACGGCCTCAACGCCAAGCCCACCCCCGATCCGTACTCCGAGTTCGGGGTGACCGGCGCGGACGGGGACGTCACGCACCTGCCCAAGGTGCTGGCGACCAACCAGGCGGGGTTCATCAAGGTCACCGTCGTCTCCCACTCCGGGGACACTAACAGGTACCAGCTGACCATGGCGCTGGAGCAATCGCCGAGCGCGGGAACGAGCTTCGACCCGTCCCAGCAGGTCTCGGTGGCGCCCGGCGCGCCCAGATCGTACACCTTCGATCTGGACGACGGGGAGAGATGGGAATCGACCATCTCCTTCGTCATCCCGGCCAGCGGGGAGAGGACCCTCTATCTTGTCCTGGACGACGGCAGGGAGGTGAAGACCCTATGGCTTCCCCTGACCATCACCTAGGCGCGCTGGCCATCATACCGCCCCTGGGCCTCGGCCCATCCTTCATCACCCCCGCGCTGGCCATCAGCCTGGCCTGCCTCTTCGGGGTGCTCATGCTGGGGGTCATCTCCCGCGGCAACGCGAGGAGGATGGCCCCGGTGGGGCTATGCCTGCTGTCGCTGACCATCATCCTGTGGGCGCTGGCGATATGGAACGTCCTGTCCTGATCTACCAGAGAGCGAGCGTTCAGAGCGTCCAGCGCGAGCTCCGGTGGCCGGCCCTGGCGATGCTGACAGCGCCTTTGGCACTGGGCTGCTTTTCCCTGTACCTCTACCGCCTGTCCGCCTCCGGCACGGCACTGGCGCTGTCCCTGGCGTTCCTGGTGATCGGCCTGCTGGCGGGAACCACCATGCTGCTGTTCCACCGCCGCGAGGAGATCGCCTCGCCCGCCTCGGCGGTGGCCCTCGTGCTGTCCGTCTCCTTTCTCATCGTCCTCCTCCCGGGCACCAGCCTCGTGCACCTCGACGCCGCGGTGATGGTCGCCGCGGCAGGGGGAGCGGCCTTGGTGTACCTGAAGAGGGCCGAGATGCCGTTCATCGGCCACCCGCGGCTCAGGGAGAGCTCGGTGATGGTGGTGTTCCTGCTGCCCATCGGCCTGGCGGTGGTGCAGGCACTGGCCCTGGGGCTCCGGTTCTGGGAGAGCTACCACGTCGGACCGTCCACGATGTACCTGGTGCCGATGATCGCGGCCTGGGGGTTCATCGAGGAAGGCCTCTTCCGGGACATCCTGCTCCGCTCGTCGGTGCCGCTCCTGGGCGGGAGCGGGGCGCTCGTGCTCTCGTCCTTCCTGTACGCATCGTTCATGCTGCTGTGGGGCTCCCTGCCCTTCGCCATATTCTCGTTCTTCCTCGGCCTGCTGATGGGGTGGATATATCTGCGGTCGCGTAGCATTATGTACGTGGGCACCGTTCACGCGCTCACCGACACCTGGATGGTCATCGCGTCCATCGTGTTGGGGATAGCAATAATATAATATGTAGTGCTCAATAAAACACTTCGACCATAGGATGTGCGTGTAAAGATGAGCGAACACAACGAGCCCAGCGTTGCGGCCCCGATGCCGACGGTCACGGTCATCGTGTGCACCTTCAACCGGATCGAGTGGCTGAAGAGGTGCCTGCGCTCGCTCGAGCAGCAGGACGTCCGCCCGGACGAGATAATGGTCGTGGACGGCCCGTCGACCGACGGGACGAGGGAGATGCTGGAGAAGCTGGAGGCCGAGGGCCGGATCACCCTGGTCCGCCAGGCCAGGCTGGACGGCATCTCCGCCGCCAGGAACATGGGGCTGAAGGAGGCCAGGGGCGAGGTGGTGTGCTACATCGACGATGATGCCGTGGCCCAGCCCGGATGGCTCGCTTCTATCCTCTCTATGTACTCCGATCCGAAGGTCGGGGGCGTCGGCGGGCCGGTCATGGACATGGCCGGGAAGCTGACGATGGGCAAGAACGCGGTGGCGCCGGACGGCCGGTGGTTCGACGAGTCCCGGGGGGAGAGCACCGACGGCCTCTCGCAGGTCATGGTCGGCTGCAACATGTCCTTCCGGCGGGAGGCGCTGCTCTCCATCGGCGGCTTCGACCCCTACTTCCGGTATCATCAGGACGAGAGCGATGCCTGCCTGGGCGTCCTCCACGCCGGGTACCGCATCCTGTACCACGAGGGCGCGGTCGTATGGCACGAGTGGTGCGAGGGCTCGTACCGCAAGGACCGCATCAAGTGGTACCTGAAGCTCAGGTACATGTGGGGGAGGAACACCGCCTACATGGTGAGGAAGCACTTCAGCGAACAGGTGGGCCTCTCCGGCTACCTGGGTGCGCAGGTCAACGGCTTCGTGCAGCGCCGTGCTCCCCAGGGCGCACCGGCGACGGACGACGCCAAGGACGAGGAGCCGATGCCCCGCTTCTTCGTGGCCATGGGCATGTTCTCGGAGTTCTCCGGGATCTTCCGGGGCTGGCGGGACGGAGCCAAGGCTCGGCGGTCACAAGAGCAGTGAAATAAGGAAAATAGGGAAGATGTTTCTCGGCCCTTCCGGGCCGCGCCCGCTCACTTGAAGCTGGCGGTGCCTTCTGCCGGCACGGTCCCCGAGATGGTCCTGCCGTCCGGCAGGGTCAGGTGGACGTTCAGCGGCGAACCCCAGATGTTGCTCACGGTGTAGCTGTCGTACGCATGGGTGAAGGTCACCGACAGCGTGCCGGCCCCGGTGGCCACGACCATCTGGCGGTCGGTCTCGAGGCTGCTGCCCTCAGAGCGGAGGTCGATGGTCGCGGGCCAGTTCGTGACGTCCTGGTGGCGGCTGGCGCCCATGGCCGTGTACATCGAGATGGCCATGTTCAGGTTGTGCATCTGCGACGAGTAGCTCTGGTAGGAGAGCAGGTCGAGATTGAACCCGTAGCGGGCGGAGCCGAACAGCGCGGAGTACACCGCGGCCTGGTCGCTGGCGAGGTCGGCGTTGTAGTTCTGGTACGCCACCAGGTGCGGCCGGTACTGGGCCGGCATCTGGTTGACGAACAGCATCGTCGACTGCACGGTGCCCACGAGGTTGTCGCCGTAGTAGGACACCGGCTCGTAGCCCTCGAACAGGCACAGGTCGCTCACCATGGACAGGTGTATCGACGGGGTGTAGGGGTTGGTGATGATGAAGGAGAACTTGCCCGAGGCACGGGTCTCCTCCACCAGCTTCATGTGCCCTTCCAGGATGAAGTCGCCGTTCCGGTGGTTGTAGTCGCTGCGGGGCAGGTTGTTCTCCCCGAACCAGCTGTTGGTCTCGTCCCAGAAGACGCCCGTGCTGCTCCACCACCAGTCGTTGCTCATGTCCTCGTAGATGAGGTAGTGGCGGAAGGCCGCGCTCGATGTGGTGCCCAAGATGTCCCCGTCCGACAGGACGTAGGAGTGACCGGGCGAGTCGTACAGCCGCCACTCTTCAGGCATGACCCTGCTATCGCCTTCATCCAGCCGCTGGGACGACTTGTAGTGCCAGTTCACCTGGTCCGGGTTGTTGGACAGCTGCGCCAGCAGTATGGGCGAGCTCTCGATGAAGCTCCGGAAGGCGCTGTCCCACTGGCCGTCGTTGCCGCCGAAGTCGTAGAACGACAGGGGGAACTGCGGAGTGCTCACGGTCGTCCACTCGGAGGCGATCTGCGGGCCGATCCAGTCCGCGTACCCGGAGCAGTAGCCCCTGGCCTCCCCGTCGGTGTACTCGTAGGGCCTCACGAACATGTGGAAGGTCTGCGAGGTTCCCAGCGCGGGATCGGGCAGCACGCCGGCGGTGGAGGTGTACTTGACGCTGAACACCGAGGCCCCGTCGACCGGGCTGCCGGCCACCCATGTTGGGGACCAGATGTACGCCTTCTCGTCGGAGAATCCCCACTCCACTCCGAGCGTTCTTCCCGGGACCCTCATGTCGAAGGCCGGGGCGAACACCTCGTAGCAGGGGTACCAGCCGCCGATGCCGTTGGATTTCGGCGTGTCCAGCGGGGTGCCGGGGATGTACCGGTGGTCCCTGCCGTCGCTGAACATGTCGTAGTAGCTTCCTCCGGCCGAGTTCAGGCTGATGGCATAGGTGGTGATCACCTTCGACGAGCCGGGAGTGTAGGTCACGTCCAGCTCGAAGTAGTCACGGTAGATGGTGAACTCGTGGCGCAGGCTGTATTGAGGGCAGCCCTCGACGAACCAGATCACGTTGCCGTCCTGTCCCCAGGAGGTGATGCTGGTGGTGACGTGGTTCAGCTCGTTGCCGTACTCGTCGACCGTTCCCTCGTTGCCGGTGAGCGGGTTCAGCCGGCCGTACTTGATGACATCACTGGTAAAATACGGGCTGATGACATAGGACACCGAATTCCCGGATTGAGCTATCACGATCTTGTACTTCTCGGAGCACACCGCATAGGAACCGCCGTTATCCTGCACGGTCAGGTTGGACGATGCCGCTCCGGGCGCGATGCTCCCATCTCCGCTCAGGTTCGGCACCGAGGGATCCTCTGCCTCTGGCGGATCGGTCTCTTCGGTACTGCCGCTTGACGGAGAGTTGGAATCAGGTGTCGAGGTCGGATCGCTCGGTTCCGAGGTCTGGTCGTCGGATGTCTCCGGGTCGGAAGACGGGGCGTCCGGTCCATCGGGCGCGGTCGGGAGGGTGTTGTCGCTGTTGATGACCGCGCCCGACATCCTGCTTCCGTTCCCATCTAGGGCCAGGGGAACCAGAGAGCTGATCGTCAGGATCATGATGAGCAGGACGACATTGGTCCTCCTCAGCTTCCTGCCGGCTCGCTTTATCCCCGACCCGATCACCCCGACCGGCCCCCCGGTCCCTGGAGCGATGCTCATACCCACCTCGCCAGGCAGCGGAAGGTGTCCGCCCCTGGCAACTTCTGCCCTGTTGCGGTAGAGAGGTCATTCTCTCCGCAGGTGCAGTGCTTGTCTTTCTCCATACCTTTCCTCCATTGCTTGGGTTTGAACGCCCCTTCGCCCTTGGGCGCAACTTGGGGGCGCCCCACCTGCCAGAGGGATGATCTCCCGCGACAGGCGACCGGACCTTTGCCCGGTCTTTGGATGCAAGGTTTCCTCAAAGTGAGGTTTCCTTGCGCCCGCCCCCCGCTTGGGTTATGGACTATAAATTAATTATGTTCCCATGATTGGGAATCTCTACTGATAATGATAATGTGGCTCGAAGCTCGGAGGCGGACGGGCGGTAATCGCCGCCTCGGCCACGAATATCCGCAGGTTTATAGAATTTTTTCTGCTGCCTCGCGGTATTGGCGGGCAAATCTCTCGAGGGAGAAACGCTCTCCCACCAGCGGCCGGGGATGAGGGCGGGCGTCCAGCACCCGGTCGATCGCCCCCATGTAGTCCGGCGCCTCGAACCCGGGGACGACCTCCCCGGCCCGCGGGTCGTTGATGTCCTCCATGAGCCCGGTGCATGACGCCACCACCGGGACGTCGCAGGCCATTGCCTCCAGGGGAGCGAAGCCGAAGGACTCGTAGCGGGAGGGGAACAGCAGAAAATCGGCCGCGCAGTAATGGATGGGCATGAGCTCGTTGGCCACGTTCCTACGGACGATGAGGTTCTTCCCCTGAACGTCGCTGGAGGTGACGCACAGCACCTTCAGGTCCTTCCTTCGGCAGGCGATCTCCTTCACCAGCTCGAACCCCTTGGTGTGGTCCGCCCGGCCCACGAAGATCGCCAGCGGGCCCTCGTGATCGATGCCCAGCATCTCCCGGCACTCGTCCCGCCGGTAAGGCTTGAACCGGTCCAGGTCCACCCCGTTCTCGATGACCTTCGGGTGAATGTGGTAGTTCTGGGTCAGCTCCCGGTGGACCTTGGCGCTCACCGCGATGTTCTCCTTGCGCATGGCCGCGGCCTTCTCGAACACCGGGTTCAGGAACCTCGACGGCAGGTATCCAGGGGTGCCGCGCAGCGTCCCCTCGGACAGCCCGATGGAGGTGTAGTGGAACACGTTCATCATCGGCACGCTGGGCGGCCGCACCGAGAGCCACCACCCGGCGGTGGAGTTGCAGATGACGAGGTCGAAGCTCTCTCGCTCCAGGCGGCGGTAGAAGCACCTGCTGAGCGAGAACCCCATCCTTGGCTGCTGCAGGTTGATGCGATCGAGGTTGGGCAGGCCGGAGTGGGGCATGTCCCGGTAGGTGATGATCTCCAGGCCAGGGAATGCCCTCTTCAGATGCTCGGAGAACAGTTCGGTCCCGCCCTTGACCTGATCGAAGCTGTAGAAGGATAGTAGAGCGACCTTCATCCGCTTGCCGTCAACATTAATCTAGCTATCATTACATAATATTCCTCGTGGCAATCCGAGAAGCGAGGCTAGAGCTGAAGTTCATCGCCGAGAAAATGAAGAACCGTTTCACCGTCCCTGAGAGGTTGGAGGGAACGGCGTGGAGCCCCAAGGTAATGGACCTTCCGCCGGGAGAGCGGTTCCTGGTGCTGTCCCCCCATCCAGACGACGACGCGGTCGGCTGCGGGGGAACGATCATCAAGCTGCTGGGGGCCGGCAAGGCGGTGAGGGTGGTCTACTTCTCGATGCAGGAGGGCAACTTCACCGCCGACGAGCGGAGGAAGGAGATCCAGGCGGCCCTGTCGCACCTGGGGGTGAAGGACGTCCGGATGCGCGAGTCGGCGGTGTTCCCGCCGGCCAAGGAAGCGGCGGCCACGATCTCCGAGGAGATCGCGTCCTTCCGTCCGGACGCCGTGTTCGTCCCGTCGCCGTTCGAGAACCACAACGAGCACATCCGCACCTTCGAGTCCTACCTGGGGGCGGTCGAGGAATGCGGGAACCCGCCGGATGCGATCATGTACGAGGTGTGGGGGCCGCTGATGCCCAACCTCCTGATACCGATAACCAGCGTGTGGGAGCAGAAGAGCACCGCGATCCGGGACCACATGACCCAGGTAAGGGAGATCGATTACGTGAGGGCGATGCAGGGGCTCAACAGCTACCGCGCGGCCACCATGGCCATCGACGGCTACGCCGAGGCGTTCCTGCACCTTCCGTCGTCCAGCCTGCTCCGGACCTTCTACCGCTAGTTGAGGGGCGCTTCCCTGATGATGCACCGGGCCGAGCGCCACAGCCCCCGGTTCAGCGCCCGGAAGTGATACAGCACGCGGTCCACGGCGTTGAAGCGGTACTTGTACGGCTCGGTGCCCCGCAGCAGGTCCACCTCGGCCATGTTCCGCTCGCAGCAGTCCTCGATAATCTTGGAAAGGAGGACCGAGCCCGGAGAGGTCTTGGAGTGCTCGGGGTCGAAGCCTGACAGGTAATACATGTACCGGTGGTCGGTCTCGAACCCCATGGTGATGGCGATGGGCTCCCCGCCCAGCTCGAGGGTGTGGAAGACGACCTGCTCCTGCTGGGCCAGCGCGCTCGCCGCGAGCTCGATGAACTCGACCATGTGTGGTGTCCTCAGCACGCTGGCGATGTCCCACCGGGCCTCGCTCAGCTTCCGGAGGTAGTGCACGCCCTCGGCCACCTCTTTAGGGGTGCGCAAGGTCCGGAACTCCGCACCGGCGTCCTCGAGCTTCCTGCGGTTGCGCCCGAGGTTGTAGCGCATGTTCTTCGACAGCCCGCTCAGGTATTTCTGGTAGCTGCCGCCGAGGATGATGTGGGGGGACAGGACGCGCACGAAGTCGGCGGTGGGATAGCACTCCCGCACCACCGTTTCCGTCGGCCCCCCGGCGGCCATTTCCCTGAGCTCCACCACGTCCCAGTCGTCCCTCTGCTTGACGTGGTCCCAGAACGCACGGTGGACGTCCAGGCGGCCGTCCTGGGAGATGATGGCCAGGCGGTCGGAGGGGCCGGATCCGATGAACTCCATCTTCCTCCAGCAGGAAAGCCTGCCCCGCGCGCTGACCATGAACGGTGCGAAGCCCACCGAGCGGCCGCCCTCGGTGGCGTGGAGGACCATGAGCTCCCGGCCCTCGCCGAAGATGCTCCACCAGGACCGCAGCCACGGAAGGCTCAGAAAGATGGGGTCTGCCCCGCTGCCCCTCAGGACCTCTTCCCATTCAGAGGCCAGGCGGTTCAGCCGACCGATGGACCGCACCTCCTCGATGTCTGCCCCCATCGGATTTCGCCATAAGGAGGTAATAATTTAATGCTATGCGTTCGAAAATCCGGTTAGAAACTTATGTCAATGACCGGACGCCGGGTCCAACAGATCTCAATAAGGGGCGGGGCACAATACATGATGGCAAGGGCCGTTAACCCGCCCATATCGTAGCTGGAGGCGCTGTCCGACCAAAAGTGATAAGACCCCCCTTCCTGTTACTTCGGAACGAGAGTGAGACCAGATGAAATTGGTCAGAACCGGAAAGGTCAAACAAGTATACGAGGTCGACGACAATACGCTGGAGTTCCTCTTCACCGATAACATCTCCGTGTTCGACAAGATAATCCCTTCCAAGGTGCCTTACAAGGGGGAGACGCTCTGCCGCTCCGCCGCGTTCTGGTTCCAGGTCTGCCGTAAGGCCGGGATCAAGACGCACTTCACCGAGCTGGTGCCTCCGAACCGGATGCGGGTCAAGAGGGTCAACGTAATCACCGACTACTCCAAGATCGACAGTTCGACCACCAACTACATGATCCCGCTGGAGATCATCTCCCGGAGGTACGTGGCCGGTTCGCTCTACGACCGCATCAAGAACCACGAGATCAACGTGCGCGACCTCGGTTTCTCCCAGGATCACGAGGTCAAGTACGGGGAGAAGCTCCCCCGCCCGTTCTACGAGACCACCACCAAGCTGGAGAAGGTCGACCGGCTGCTGTCCAGGGAGGAGGCCCTCAAGATATCGGGCCTCACCGAGGTGGAGCTGGACAACATCTTCGAGGTCGTGGAGAAGATCGACGACATCATCGAGGAGGAGGTCGAGGAGCGCATGCTCATCCATGTCGACGGCAAGAAGGAGTTCGCCTTCGACGAGCACCGCCGGCTCATGCTCATCGATACCTTCGGCACGGCGGACGAGGACCGCTGGTGGGACATCGACGCCTACGAGTCGGGCAAGTTCGTCGAGCTGTCCAAGGAGGCGGTGCGGCAGTACTACCGCACCTCCGGCTACTACGACCAGCTGATGGAGGCGAGGAAGAACGGCCTTCCCGAGCCGGCCATCCCGCCCCTCCCGGCCGCCGAGATCAAGAAGGTCAGCGACCTGTACATCGAGATGTTCGAGCGGCTGACCGGCGAGAGCTTCCGGTAGGCTCCGTTAAGAAACCATTATGGCCCGGGGGCATCCCCGGCCGCTTCTTCTTCCCATACATGCATGGCTATCGGCGCCCTGCCGGACGGCGGGCGGGCTAGGAACAAAGAGGATCGCCCCTCCCGGGGAAGATCACTCGATGACGATGGCCACCAGCCGCTGTCCCTCGGGGCACTTCAGCTCGCGGTCGATCTTGGCCACCCGGAACCTCATGTTCTTCTCCAGCCCCTTGGGGTGGCAGATCTGGTAGTTCGCGCAGCCCAGGGTCTTGCAGCGGACCACGTCGTAGGTGATCGTCGAGCCTTCCAGGGCGTACTTGTGGGGCACCACGCACTTCTGCGGGACCTTGACGACCTCGACCACCCGCACCCCTTCCTCGTGGATGCGGCACTCGTGGTGCACGGAGCGCACCGACTTGATGCGGTACAGCCCGCCGGGGTCCAGGTTGAAGCACACTCCCTTTAGCTTGCAATCCCTGCATTCGGTCAGCGGACCCCTGTAGACGAACTCCTCGCCCTCCTTGGCCAGGTGCTCTCCGATCAACGTGATGACTACCATTAGCTTAGCCTCCTTCAGATTACCTTCGTGAGCGTGGCCAGCCGTTCGGCCGCCTCGTAGGTGAGGCCGACGTGGCCGAGTATCGTGAACCTGTCGCGCACCTTGTGCGCGTTGACCAGCGCCTCTATCACCTGGTCCGGGGTGATGCCCAGCTCCTTGGCCGAGGTCGGCGCCCCTATCTTGGCAAGCGCCTCCCTGAGGCGGGCCCAGTCCCCGCCGTGCAGGTACATCATCATGATCGCCCCCACCCCGCACTGCTCACCGTGCAGGGCCTTCCCCGGCGCGATCATGTCCAGGGCGTGGGAGAACATGTGCTCCGAGCCGCTGGTCGGCCGGGACGAGCCGGCCACGGACATCGAGACCCCGGAGATGATGATGGGCCTGATGGCCACCCAGACGCTCTCCTCGAGGTTGGGCTTGATCAGGTCGGCGTTGTCGATGATCGTCTCTGCGGTGTACAGGGCGAGAGCGTACGCCGAGCGCGAGAACTCCTCTCCCCTCAGTCTCTTGGCGTACTCCCAGTCCTTCACCGCGGTGATGTTGGAGATTACGTCCGCGCACCCGGCGGCCAGCAGGCGGTAGGGTGCCTGCACGATGATGGCGGTATCGGCGATCACGCCCAGCGGAACGCGGGCGTCCAGCGAGAGCGGCCCGGACTCGTTCTTGATCGACGCCCTCCCCGACGCGATGCCGTCGTGCGACGCGGAGGTTGGAATGGATATGAACTGCAGGTTCAGGTCCTTGGAGGCCATCTTGGCCAGGTCTATCTTGCTGCCCCCGCCGACCCCCAGCAGGAAATCGGCCTCGACCTCCCGGGCGATCTGCTCTACCTTGGAGAGGTTGTCCTGGGTCGCCTCGCCCACGGTGACGGTCTGGACCTCGAAGCCCCCGTCCCGCAGGTTGGACTCCACGATGCCGGCAGCGACATCCCTGGTCTTGGAACCGGTAACGATCAGGGCGGTGCCCGATAGCCCGAACTCGTTGCAGACGTTCGGCACCTTATCCAGCACACCGTGCCCGAGCACTACGTTCCTTGGGAAAACGATCGAGCGGGCCTTGGTGAAATCGCCCTCATCCATTGGAGCACCCTAACCATAGCCGCATATTAGTACCTTCTTTTACCGGTCACCACGGCCTGTCCCGAGCGCCTGGACGAACGCGCCTCCCGACCATCGCGGGTGATTGGCCACGGCTGACGGACAGAAGGGGGTAAAAAGAGCCGGGAGAAGTGTTCAGGCGGAACACGGTTGAACTTACAGGAGGAGAAATTATGAGGGGTATTCTTCTCCCGGACTCTTTAAGACCCGTACAGTGAAATCCTATTTAAAAGCATCGTCCGAATGCAGCAATTTCGATGCAGGTGTTCCCGTTCTGCCGTCCTAACCGCCCTGATAGAGGTCGAGCATGCGTTCTAGTTCTATGTACCATGATAACGGCGCCTGTCCCCTTTTAATACGCAAGAGCGATTTGTTTTTCAATGCTTGAGGAGCAGGGAAGCTGGG
This sequence comes from Methanomassiliicoccus sp. UBA6, assembly GCA_002508545.1. Taxonomy (GTDB): domain Archaea; phylum Thermoplasmatota; class Thermoplasmata; order Methanomassiliicoccales; family Methanomassiliicoccaceae; genus UBA6. Next base: position 21,352 of record DAVH01000020.1, on the reverse strand, counting down.
CGTCTCAGGAGGAAGATATGTCGTCGAAGGGATCCTCACTGAGCCTTGCCCACGTCCTCACCTCCATCCCCCTGCCCATCATCGTCCTGGACGTTTCCGGGCGGATCGTCCACGTCGACGAGCGGGCCAAGGTGGTGATGGGGCGGGGCTCCAAGGAGATCATCGGCCTCCTTTTCGAGGAGCTACTGGCCAAAGGGGGGTCCCCGTCCCAGCTCGAGGTGTACTCCAACGCGCTGAAGAAGAGCTTCGAGGGGGAGCCGGCGCGGGCCGCCCTGACCTTCTCCACCCCCCTGGGCAATCCTGAATACCGGTGCACGCTCATTCCCTCCACCGACGCCCAGGGGATGGTGGACGGGACGGTGGTGATCCTGCGCGAGGAGCGCTCGAAGGAGCATGTCCCCAGCGAGGGCCGCCCCAACGAGCCGATCCGGGTTCTGGCGAAAACGTCCTCGGACCTGCTGGAGAACGCAGACCTCAAGGAGATAATCGAGGCCGAGACCGCCCGCCTGGTCAGCTCGCTGGGCCTGGATTTCGCGATCTTCCGCATCCTGACGCCGGACGAGAGGCCCCTGATGCTGTGCCACGGCATCGACTACAAGGAGGCGAGGGAGGTCCTGGAGTCCTCGATGCTCGACGGCACGCCGATGTACGTGAGCGTGTGCAAGGGGCGGGAACTGATCCTGGACGACATCTCCGAGGTCACCGCGACCCTGCGCAACGTCCCCAAGGTCCGCTCCCTCGCCGCCCTGACCATCCACTGGACCAACAAGGCCTACGGCTGCGCGGTCTTCGGCACCCGCCGGCCGGGGGTGTCGGTCAGGATGCACCACCCCATCCTCAAGGTCTTCTGCAACCAGGTGGGCATATCCCTGCGCAACGCCGCGCTGCGGCACGAGCTGGTGCACCGCAACGAGGAGCTCCGCGGCCTCTACGAGACGACGCAGGCGATGTCCTCCATGCTGGAGCTGGACGAGCTGCTGCACATCATACTACAGACGGCCCGGGACCTGGTGAAGGCGGACAACAGCTTCATCTTCAAGCTCGATCCCCGCACCGGGACGCTGAAGCCCATATCGAAGATCACCGAGGCCCACCTGCCCGAGGAGATCGAGCTGAAGGTGGGCGAGGGGATCACCGGGCACGTGGTGAAGACCGGAAAGGGCCTCCTGGTGGAGAGGGCGGACCTGGACTCCCGGGCGGTCACCGTGCCCGGGACGCCGGACGACGAGCCCAGCTCGATCATATGCGTGCCCCTGCGCTTCTCCGACGACATGCTCGGCGCCATGACCCTGGAGAAGCGGCCAGGGGTGTCGTTCACCCCCAAGGAGTACGAGCTCATCGAGCTGTTCTCCCTCCAGGCGTCCATGGCCATCCACCGTGCGTCGCAGTACGACAAGATACGCACCGCGGCGGCCAACACCCAGATGTACAACGTCCTGCTGACCCACGATGTCGCCAACTTCAACGTGCCGATCCACGGGTTCCTGGAGATCCTCCTGAAGGACCCCAAGCTGGACGAGAGGCAGCGGCGGTACGTGCGCTCCGCCCTGGTCCAGTCGGACAACATCTCCGAGCTCATCACCGACATCCGGGAGCTGTCGAGGCTCAGGGCCAAGGGGGACGAGGTGCCCCTCGAGCCCGTCGACATGATCCCCGTGATCCTCGAGGCCAAGGAGGACATCTTTTCCAACGCGGTGTACGAGGACGTCGAGACCCGCTTCGTCTCCACCGTGGGGAGCGCGGTGACCATGGCCGACGGCTTCCTCAAGGACCTGTTCAACAACCTGCTGTCCAACGCCTGCAAGTACGGGCGGGGCGCGCCGGTGGAGATCGAGGTCGGCGAGCATGCCCAGGACGGCAAGGAGTGGTGGAAGATCATGATCCGTGACGAAGGGAAGGGCATTCCCGACGAGCGGAAGGCCGGGCTGTTCAAGCGCTACGACAAGCTGGACACCGCGCACGGCTCCGACGGCCACGGACTGGGACTTTCGGTGGTGGGGGCGCTGTGCGAACGCTACGGCGGGAAGGTCTGGGCCGAGGACCGCGTGCCCGGAGATCCAAGCAAGGGATCAGCGTTCATCGTTCTGCTGCCGAAGGCCATTACCGAGCGAGGGGAGGGATGAGATGGAAGCGATGCATGGCCGGAACCGGGTGCTCATGGTGGACGACAATATCGAGCACCTAGAGCTGTGCCGGGAGACTCTCCCGGCGGACGAGTTCTACCTCGACGTGGCGACCACTCCCGCGGACGCCTTGGGCAAGCTGCAGCTGAGCAGCTACGACATCGTCGTGCTCGACTACCGCCTCCCCGGCATGTCCGGCCTGGACCTCCTGATCAAGATCAGGGGAAAGGGCCACAAGGTCCCGATCGTCCTGGTCTCCGCCATCGACGACCCCGACCTCAGCATGAAGGCCATGAAGGCGGGGGCGAGCGACTACATCGTCAAGAAGTTCCGCTACTACTCCATGCTTCGGGAGAGGCTGCTGGAGAACATCGAGGCCCACCGGCCCTAGGCAGCGATATATCCCCGAGGAGCCAATTACCGGACGTGAGCGCGATGGTCAGGGTGCTGGGGGTGCTCGGCAGTCCTCGTCAAGGGGGGAACACCGACCTCCTGCTGGACGAAACGCTGAGGGGCGCGGCGGAGGCGGGAGCGGAGGTCGAGAAGGTGGTTCTCGACCAGCTAACCATCCGGCCGTGCACCGCCTGCGAGGGCTGCCGGGACGGGGTGCGTTGCATCCTCGACGACGACATGGGCCCGCTGTACGGGAAGGTCGAGGTCGCGGACGTCATCGTCCTGGCGTCTCCGGTCTACTTCGACGCGGTGTCCGCGCAGGCCAAGGCGTTCATCGACCGCTGCCAGCTGTTCTGGTTCCGCAAGTACGTGCTGAAGGTCCCGGGCAGGGCCCGCGGGAGCGCGTTCATCTCCGTCGGGGCGAGGGTGCGCACCGAGTTCGATGGCCTGGAGGCGACCGCCCGGGCGCTGTTTTACACCCTGGACGCGATGCCCTGCCACACCCTGACCTTCGCCGGCTTCGAGGAAGCGGGCTCGATCGAGGACCACCCCGACGCGCTCGCGCAGGCCCGGCAGCTCGGCGCGAGGCTGGCAGCCGAGGCCGGGGAGCGAAACCGCTTTTAGCCTAGTTGTTCATGCGGTCATCGGCGTTCAAGATGGTGGTGATCAGCGTTTCGATCTCGGCCAAGGAGCTGAAGGACTTCGAGGACATGGCCAAGCAGACCGGCTACTCCTCGCGCTCCGATGCGGTCAGAGATGCATTGCACCGGTTCGTGTCCGGCAACAACTGGATCAACGATCTTGAGGGAAAGGTCAGCTGCGTGCTCTCGGTGATCTACGCTGATAGGAAGAAGCATCACGTGCACGACATCATCCACGAGTACGCGGACATCGTCCACTCGTCCATGCACACCCATATCGACCACCGGTGCGTGGAGCAGGTCGTGCTGGACGGCCCGTCGGCAGAGGTCCGCAAGCTCCTTACCGAGCTCTCCGCGCAGAAGGACGTGCGGGTCACGATCAGCGTGTTCTAGGCCTCCCGGCATCACCCTGCGGCGTAGCCAGGGGGCCGCGGGATCTTTCTATCAGCTATCAGAAGGAAAAAAGATAGGGTTTGGAAGGGGAGGCCTCCCGGCCTCTTTGCCGCTCACTTCTTCTTGCGGTAGAGCACGAACGCCAGGCCGAGGACGGCGACCACCACCACGCCGACGATGCCCACGATCCACAGG
>DAVH01000020.1:690-17566 GCA_002508545.1 Methanomassiliicoccus sp. UBA6 | reverse complement strand
GAAGCCGTCCTTGGTGACGTTCAGCGTGTAGCTTCCGGACGGCACGCCGAGGAACTCGAAGTAGCCGGCGACGTTGGTGGTCGTGGTCATGCCGTTGCTCAGCGTCACCGTGGCGTTGGCGACCGCGTTGCCGTCCGCGTCCTTCACCGTGCCGAATATCTTGCACTCGTTCTTCAGCGTGGTGAACGACGACTCAGCGGTCACGTTGTTGCCAGCGAGGTCCTCACCGCTGACGGTCACCGTGTACGTGGTGTCGTACGCCAGCGCCGAGGACGGCGTGAACCTAGCGATATTACCGTTCCACGAGACAGTGCCCTCGACCCCGCTGACCGCGATGATGACCGAGGTCTCGTTCATCGCCTCGGAGAAGGTCACGGTGATGACGGTGCCTATGGAGACATCATCGCCGCTCGGCGAGATGGTGGCCGTGGGGCCTTCATTGTCGACCACGAAGCTGACGCTCGCCTCGCCCACGTTGCCGGAGTTGTCGGTGACGCGTATCGCCACGGTGTGGGTGCCGTCAGTGAGGTTCAGCAGCTCGTAGCTGCTCTCGGTGACAGCGGTCCATTCGCCGCCATCGACGCTGATCTCCACCGAGCTCAGGCCGGTGCCGGACTCGGTGACGGTCCACTCCACGGTGATGTTCCTCTCCTTGGTGTGAATCCCGTCGGCCGGAGCGGTGATGTCGACCACCGGGGCGATGGAGTCGACGGTGAACTGGACCGAGGTGGTGTTGTAGTTCCCGGCGAAGTCGCGAGCCCTCAGGGTGACAGTGTGCGCTCCCTGCTCTAACCCGCTGAGCACGTAGGAGGTGTTCAGCCCGACATCGAAGAACTCGCCGCCGTCAACGCTCAGCCAGTACCGTCCGATGGGCGCCGAGGAGACACCTTCCCATACCAGCTCGACGCTGCTGGAGTTGATCAGCGCGTCGTTCTCTGGGTCGGTGATGTCCAGCACCGGCAACCTGGTCTCGATGTTGAACAGCCTGTACACGATGCGATAGTTGCCGGCGTGGTCGTAGGCGCGCACGGACACGTTGTGATGGCCGTCGGCCAGGGAGTCGAACACGTGGTAGTCCGTCGTCACATCGATCCAGGCGCCGTTGTCCATGGACACCGACACGTTGGCGAGGCCGCTGCCAGCGTCGCTCACGGTCCAGGTGACGTTCATCGACGAGGTGTTGTACCAGGCGCCGATGGCCGGGTGGGTGATGTTGATCGTGGGCCAGACGGTGTCCACGACGAAGTTCACCAGGGAGTACGTGCTCTCGCCCATGTTGTTGTAGGCGGTCACGTTCACCTTGTGCTCGCCATCCGCGAGGTCGTCGATGGTCATGCGGTTGATCACGCCGACGTCCACTGCGACCAGGTCGTCAACGCTCACCGTATAGTGATCGACGTTGGCTCCGGTCCACTCGATGACCACGCTGCCAGTGTCGTTGAGGTATCCATCGGACGGGGCGGTGATGGTCACCGACGGCTCGTTGTCCGGAGAGTACACTGCGGCGTAGACGCTCGAGTAGTCCTTGTTCAGGGGCTGCATGTCCCACGTTGCCAGGGCGCGCCCGCTGCCGTCCATGGCGACATCGACGTTATCGATGCGGCCGTCGGAGAAGATCGTCTCCACGCCGCCCCATGCCCTGTAGGAATGCACGTTGGACTGTATCACATAGCTGCCTCCGGACTTCCCGTACATTCCAGGCGCCTTCGATCCGCCATCCACCGCGATCCACAGGGCCATCGCCATGCCGTTGTCGCTCATGCACACCCGCAGGACGGGCATGTTGTCCGATGGGTCGCTGATGACCTCGGCCTCGCTCCACGCTCCGTCGGAGAGGATCGCCGCCTCGACGACATCAGTGGAGGAGTTCTTCCATCCCACGATGGCATCGCCACGGGAGTTCATGGCCACCGTCACGTCGTTGGCGAAATCGGCACCGCCGGAGAGGGCCGTTGGGCTTCCCCATGTGCCGTCGGAGAACAGGACGGCCTCGACGAGGTATGCCATCCCATCGTACCGGATCCACGTCACGATGGCGTTGCCATCAGCATCCATCGCCACCTGTGGCTCGAATATATCCTCGGTGGGAGAGGAGATGGCCGAGTTGGACCAGCTGCCATCGGTGAACATTGCGGCATGGATGACTCCCGTGCCGCTCTCCTGCCACACCGCAATGATGTCGCCGTTGGCGCTCATCGCCAGGTCGAGGACGCCGGTTTCGGCGGTATCCTCCACGATGGTCGACAGGCTCCAGTCGCCGTCGGCAAAGATCGCGGCCACGATGTCCGTCTCTTCGCCGTTGGGCTCGTACCATGCGATCACCGCTTCGTCCCCGCCCATGGCTATCAAGGGCGTTATGGAGACGTAGCTGCTGGTGTGGATGACCTCCGGATCGGCCCATATGCCGTCATCAAGGAACGCGGCCATGATCGCCAACTGCGATCCGGCAACCTGCACCCATGCCACCACCGCGTCCCCCTGGGAGTTGATGGCGACCACTGGTTTGCCGGCGTGGGCGGTTGCTTCGGACAGTGTGGTCATGCTGCCCCACACTCCCTCGGAGTAGGTCATGGCCCTGATGATGATGGCCTCGTTGTCGATGTGCTGCCACACCACCACGGCATCGCCGTCCTGGTTCATGGCCACCTGGGGCACTCCATTGGAGGACACGTCCGTGGACAGGTCCTGCGTGCCGCTCCACACGCCTTCCGAGTAAGTCTTGGCGAGAACTTTCGTGCCCGTGCCGTACTCGCACCAGGCGACCACAGCATCCCCGTCACCGCTCATCGCCAATGCCGGTTGCTGAGCTTCATTATAGTCATTGTAGAGCTCTACGGGAGTGTTCCAACCATCGCCGGCCCATGAGACCGCGGAGATGGAGCCCTCACCAACGGTCTCGTCGTAGTCGGCCCAGACGACCATCGCGTTCCCGTTGGCATCCATGGCCACATCCTGATTAGGAGATAGGGTGAATGTGCCGGAGGAGAAGATATCCGGATCTGAGAAATCCCATTCTTCGAACACAAGGGCGTGGACAATGGCGCCAGGATCGAGCACATCGTCGTATGCCAAGACGATGTTGCCGTTCTCGCCCATTGCCACTTTCGCCCCATAGGTCGACGTGAAGCCGCTGGCAATGCTTTGAGTTCCGCTCCATTCACCGAAGATGTAGGTGGCGACCCGCACCTCGTGGAGGGACATACCAGTGACCTGGGTCCACGCGATTACCGCGTTCCCAAAAGAGTCCATCGCTATGCTCGGTAGAAAGATGGTGCCAAGGCCGCTGGTGATAGTTTGCGCGGTGTTCTCCCACGCTACCCCGTCCCAGGTCCGGGTGACGAGCGAACTCATGAGGCTGACATACTCGCCCCATACGGCCATCGCTCTGCCGTCGGTGGTAATCGCGACCCGCGGCATAGTGGCGTCCAGGCCGAGGCCATTCGATGATATTATTATGCTCTCGCTCCACATGCCGTCGGAGAAGAAGGACGAATAGATCTTGTGGAACCCGTCCGCCTCCTCTTGCTGCCACACCGCAATGGCATCGCCCGCCGGGTTCATGGCGACCTGCGCCTCGTTGGCATCGTAACCAGGGTCCGACAGGGTCACCGGAGCGCTCCATACTCCCTCGGAGTAGGTCATGGCCCTGATGACGTAGTAGTTCCAACCATCATATTGCTTCCATACCACCACGGCCTCATTGGCGTCGTTCATGGCGATCTGTGGCGTGAAGGCCTCATCCTCCAGAACGGCGATGGCCTCCGGACCGCTCCAGGTCCCGGCGGTCAGGATGTTGGCACATATCGCGTGCACATCGCCGCCGTTCCAGCACCACACCGCGATGGCGTCGCCGTGGTTGTTCATAGCTACCTGCTGGTCATAGGCATTGGTCCCGTCCTTGCCTTCCTCCAGCATGATGGGCTGTCCCCATCCGCTCGGTACATACGCCTGCGCGCTCGATGTGAGAATGATGCACGACGAGAAGAGCATCATGGCGCACAGGGTCAATGATATCAATTTCCGTTTCAGCATAGTCGATCCCTTTCTCTTCAAGAACTCAAGGATTGAATGCTGGGCGGACCGACTTTATTGATATTTAATTAATAATTATCTCTTAGAATAATTGATAATGAGAATGCTTGCGTAAAGCCGCCTAGCTGTGAAGTTTTCGCCAGGTTGTTAGCACATCCATCAAATACTGGCCTCAGGCTCTTAATCTTGTGGACGACACTACCCGCCTCAGCCTTCAGGTCGAAGGGATGGACTGCATCGAGTGCGCCAAGAAGCTCGAGAAGGCGGTGCTCGCCCTTGACGGGGTGACCGGGGTCAGGGTATCGTACACCCTGGGCAAGCTCAACGTCGAGGGGAAGAAGGGACGATTGGACCGCAAGGACGTGGTGCGCGCGGTGGAGCGCCTGGGTTACAAGATTCGCGCGGACGAGGAGCCGGCGCTGGAGGCGTTCTTCTCCTGGAGCAACCGTCGTCTGGTGATCACCATCGTCAGCGGCATCCTCTTCATCGCCGGCGTGGTCGGCGAGTTCCTCCTCCACGAGCCGATCCTCTACCTCCCGGCATACGCGCTGGCGATCCTGACCGGCGGCTACTACATCGCCCGGCGGGGTATCGCTTCGATCTACGAGCGCTACCTGGACATGAACGTGCTGATGATGGTCGCGGTCGCCGGCGCGGTGCTGATCGCGGCGTACGAGGAGGCGGCATCCATCGTCTTCCTGTTCTCCCTGGCGGAGGTCCTTGAATCGTACTCCGTCGCCAGGACCCGCCGCTCCATCACCGAGCTGATGGACTTCATGCCCCGCAGGGTGCTGGTGCGCCGGGGCGAGGAGGAGGTCACCATCGACGCCACCGATGTGCAGGTCGGGGATATCGCGGTGGTGAGGCCGGGAGAGCGCATCCCCGTGGACGGGGAGGTCATCAAGGGCGAATCGTCGGTGGACGAGTCCGCCGTGACCGGGGAGAGCATACCGGTCACCCGCGGCCCCGGGGACGCCGTGTTCAGCGGAACGCTCAACGGCCAGGGGGCGATGGAGATCATGGTCGCCAAGCGGTACCAGGACACAGTCATCGCCAAGATCGTCCAGCTGGTGGAGGAGGCCGAGGCGACCAAGGCGCCCACCGAGCGGTTCATCGACCGGTTCTCCCGCTACTACACCCCGGCGGTGGTGCTCATCGCCTTCGCCACCATGTTCCTGCCCACGCTGCTCTTCGGCGCCCCGCTGGAGGAGTGGTTCTACCGCGGCCTCGTGCTCCTGGTCATCTCCTGCCCCTGTGCGTTGGTGATCTCCACCCCGGTGTCGGTGGTGTCGGCGATCTCCGGCGGCGCGCGGAGGGGCGTGCTGTTCAAGGGCGGGCTGTACCTGGAGCGCATGGGCCGCATCAAGGTGGTGGCGTTCGACAAGACCGGCACCCTGACCCAGGGTCGCCCGAAGGTCGAGGAGGTAATCCCCCTCAACGGGGCCACGGTACAGGAGGTGCTCAAGGTGGCCGCCTCGGCCGAGAACCGCTCGGAGCATCACCTCGCCCGGGCGATCATGGAGCGCGCCCGCGAGGAGAGGGTGGACATCGTCGAGGCCAAGGGGTTCACCGCCCTGCACGGGAAGGGCGTCGCCATCATCTTCCAGGAGCGCCGAGTGTTCACCGGCAGCCCGCAGTTCTTCCGCGAGCTGAAAGTGGACCTGTCAGCGGTGGAGGACCGCATCGCCGAGCTCAGCGCGCAAGGCAAGACGGTCATCCTGGTCGGCCCGGAGGACGGGCTGATGGGCATGATCACGGTGCGCGACCTGCCGCGCAAGGAATCGAGGGAGGTGGTCGACGGCCTGAAGGCCATGGGGATCAAGGTGGTCATGCTGACCGGCGACGACCTCAAGGTCGCCGAGGGAGTGGCCGCGGACCTGGGCATCGAGGAGTACCGCGCCCGGCTCCTGCCGCAGGACAAGGTAAAAGCGGTGGAGGAGCTCCAGGCGAAGCACGGCCCGCTGCTGATGGTCGGGGACGGCGTCAACGACGCGCCGGCGCTGGCGAAGGCGGAGATCGGGGTGGCCATGGGCGTCGCCGGCACCGACGTGGCGCTGGAGACCGCGGACGTGGCGCTGATGAGCGACGACCTGCACTCCCTGCTCTACGGCATCCGGCTGTCGAGGCGGGGGGCCCGGGTCATCCGGCAGAACGTGTCGGTGTCGCTGATCGTCAAGCTCGCCCTGACCATACTGGCCTTCCCCGGGCTGGTCACACTGTGGATGGCCATCCTCATCGGTGACCTGGGCGTCTCCCTGGCGGTCATCGGCAACGCGCTGCGGCTGAACCGGTTCCGCTGATCACTCGCAGCGTATCGGACCTCCCTCGGCGTTCATCCGGTCGAGGTCGATGATCTTCCTGCGGATGTAGCGCACCGTGGTCCACACCAGGATGATGGAGAAGAACAGCGCGATGAACGACAGCTCCACGCTGGCGTCGGGCAGGATGTCCGAGCCGAGGATGGCCAGGAAGTTGAACACCGCGTGGATCAGCACCGCCGCCAGGTAGTAGGGCAGCCAGCTCTTGGGGGTGCCGTACCACGAGCGGAGGCACACGGACCTCGACACCCCGAAGCCGGCGATGGCCGAGGCCGAGGTGTGCAGCAGCGTCGAGGTTATGGTCCGGGCGATGACGGTGATGATGAATATCTCCACCCCGGCGACCAGCGAGTCGGTGTAGTAGAGCACGTTCTCCCCGGCGGCGAACCCCAGCCCGACGGCCGCCCCGTACACCAGGCCGTTCTCCGGCTCGGTGAGCCGGCGGCTGACCACGAACACCCCGGTGAGCTTGGTGAACTCCTCGATGATCGGCGCGAGGATGAGCGCCAGGATGATGTTCTGCACGCCCAGGGCAAGCGTCTCGCCGGCGAGCGCATTGATGATGCCGATCGCCACCAGTTCCAGGATGAACGCCAGGCCCAGGGCGACCACCAGGCCGTAGATGAACACCCCCTCGATCGCAAGGAACGGTTCGCGCTCGTGTATCTCCGCTGACCGGATCCAGAGCATGTAGATGATCGCCGGGACGAAGGCTACGACTAGAATGATCGCCAATTCGAAGACGCCAAGGGCCATGTGAACGTGGATATATTGGAGGTGGGGATAAAAGACGGTTTGCCCCGACGGAGGCCCGCCGGGTAAAGGGTTCGATCACCGGCGGCGGCAGATGAACAGGAGGATGGACAGCAATACCGTTCCGACCAGTACGTCCACGGTCGCCCAGTAGAGGTCGCCCGAGGTGTCGGCGGCCAGAGCAACGGCCCCCAGGAACGCGGACTGCCCGGGGGACAGGATGACCGTGGAGGTCGTGCTCAGGTAGCCGGGCATCGTGAACGTTATGTCGTGCCTTCCCTCTCCTGCCTCGATGCTGAACGCTCCGTAGCGGTCGGTGACCGCGGTCCGGCCGTCCCCCAGCGTCACCACGACGCCCTCCAGCGGTCTGCCGTCGGGGTCCAGCACCTGCCCGGTCAGCGTCGCGGGGGCGATCACGGTGAAGGTCCACCTCTCGCTGATCAGGTTCCCGGCGAGGTCCTCGCCGCTCACCGTGACGGTGTACGAGGCCCCGGCCCTCAGCGGCGCGAAGGGAACGAGGGCCAGAGTGTTCCCCGACCAGCTCCCGGTGCCGGCGGTACCGCTCAGGAACACGCTCACCGAGCTGGTGTTCATCTCCTCGGAGAATGTCATCCAGATGGTGGTGTCGGCGGCGACGCTCTCGCCGGTCGGGCCGCGGTCGATGAGCGTGGGGGACACCGTGTCGAGGAAGAACTCGACCTCCGCGGTAGCGAGGTTGCCCGCGTCATCGCTCGCCCTCACCTGGACGGTGTGGCGGCCCTGGTCGAGATCGTCGAACCGGACCTCGTTCGACGAGGTCGTCAATGTGCTCGCCCCGTCGTCCAATATCACCTCATAGGACGCTCCGGTGACGCTGTCGAAGCCCTCCCAGGACACTACCGGCGAGGACGTCCTCGTGCCGTTGGCGGGCGAGACGATGGTCACCGACGGCGGTAGCGCGTCGACCGTGACATTGACTTGGGCGATGGCGGTGTTCCCGGCCATGGCCACCGCCTTCACGAAGATCTCGCTCCTGCCCTCCGGCAGGCCCGGGACCTCGAAGCTCTCCTCGAGGCCGGCGCTGCGCCACACTCCGTCGTTGACCTTGACCCAGTACGAGGCGATCCCTGAGCAGTTGTCGTCACCGTGCCATGAGATCGCGATGTCCGAGGTCTTGACCACCTCGCCCTCCGACGGCCGATCGATGGCTACGACCGGAGGGTACGGGTCGGGGGTCAGGACCTCGATCACCGCCGCTTCCCCGGTGACCTCGCCGTCGTACGCCACCAGGGTGTAAGTGTACTCGGTATACGGTTGGACGCCGGTGTCGTTGTACGTGGTCGCGTCGGGGCTGAGATAGACGGAGAAGCTGCCTCCCGCGCTGGAATCCCTCGACAGGCGGTAACCATCGATGGGGCCGGGGAGCGAGGTGGTATTCATGGACCAGGTGATGACCACGTGGTCATGGTAGGCGTCCGCGAACAGCTGCGAGGGTCCGTCCATCGGCGCGGCGAGGGGCTGGGCAATGGCGCTGCCGCCGGCGAAGAGATGCTCGGCATCGGCGACCCCGTTGCTTTCCGTGCCAGGTCCTTGGCCAGCGGGTAGGCCGTGGTTCGGTTCAGCGTTCGAGGAAAACGTACTGGACGCCCCCATCAGCACCATACTGACGAGGACCAAAGCGGTCAGGATCAGAGAGATCCTCTTGAAATTCGACCCGTTGAACTGGCTAATGCTACCACCGGACGCTGGCTCGACGCAAATTATGATAAATAAATGTAGCCAGATGGATATCAGAACCACGTGGGACCCCTGCGTCTTGACCGCTAATTATTGAGCGTCCGGCCGGGGGCGAGCCGGCGCGGGCCCCCGTCCTCACGCTCCCGCCGCCTATGCAGAGCGCTCGGTCCCGGCCGCTACCTTCTTGGCATTGGCCCAAGCCTCCCGGATGAGGTCGAGAGAGCCCCTGGTGCACTCGTGCCTGAGCCCGAGGGAATCGGCGAAGCGCTCGGAGTTCTTCCTGCACTCCTCCGAGCAGTCGATGCCGGTGTCGATGAACAGGCAGCGCGAGAACCCGTCGAACATCAGCTTCAGGAAGTACTCCGGCGGGTAGCCTTCAGACTCCGCGCTGTCCAGGTTGAACAGCCGCACCAGCCCCGGCAACCCGTTGACCGCCCACCCGGCGGGGTAGAACCAGGTGATCCCCCCGTTGTTCTTCTCCCGATGATATCGGTCGGTGGTGAGCATGGCGGCTATGCAGTCCTCGTACTCGAGCATCACCACCGGCACGTCGACCTCCATCTGGATCCCCTTCAGCACCTGGCAGTAGCCGTAGCCGAGGAACACGACGTCCACCGGCGTGGGCAGCGACCTCAGCTTCTCGATGATGACCTTCTTGAGGTCATCGGGGTGGAGGTGCAGGCCGAACTCCAGGTACTCGCGGTATACGACGTCCGGGTCTCCAGCCGTCACGATCTCGAGCTCGCCCTTGATCGCATCGCATCCCAGTATGCCGATCCTCATCGGCCCGCCTCATCGACGAGAACGTCCTGCTCATGCCAGATCTTGACCGTCGCCGGAGGCGGGGCGGGCAGCGGGAAGCTGTGCCTACATGCCAGACAGTACCCGCGGTCGATCTCGCCCCAGTAGTGGCATGCCGGGCACTCCTTCCTGAGCTGCAGGCCGCAGACCGGGCAGGTCCGGGCCAGCCTCTCGACCTCGGCCTCGCAGCGTATGCAGTGGCGCTTGACCTCTCCCTTCAGCCAGGGTGCCAACGTTCCTTTGATGATGACTGCCATGATCGTAACCTTCATTGGACCTTCCATTATTCTGCGATGCACCGTTCCATGCTCATCACTTGCGGAGCAGGTAAAGCGGCAGCTCGTACCCGCTGACCGGGCCGACCTCCACCGTCCATCGGGTGACGCGCTCGATGCTGCCCTTCAGACTCTCGCCCAGACCGCCGATGATCATCCTCTTCGACGGCGTCTTGTTCGAGATGCCGCTGTCGTTCAGCCCCTTCATCACCTGCATCGGGGTGATGTTCCTCCCGGCGACCGCATTGTCGTAGGTGAAGCCCATGGTGTCCAGGGGGATGACGAACGCCTTCACCCTGGCAGCGTTGAGGATCAGCCCCAGGATCTGGTGGGTGATGATGGAGTTGCCGGTAACAATGATCGGCGAGTCCGCGTCCGGGGAGTTGTACTCATACAACCTCTCGGGCACCTTCTGCTGCATGGGGTCGCTTTCCGGCAGGCGGATGTCCACGCTGAGCACGCCGTCGATCGCTTCGGCCATCTTCCCGTCGATCTTGTCGCAATCGGCCGCCTTCAGCTTCTTGTCGATCAGCATCTGCGCGAGCTCCTTGGCGCTCTGCGCGCCGCACCCCTCCTCCGGGAGGTACCTGGCCAGGTCCTCCGCCTTCATCCAGTACAGGTCTATCTCCTTGATCGTCATTGCTTCTCCTCCTGTGCTCTCTCCTTAAGAACATTGTCGATGAGCTCGGCCATCCGCTGGTCCCCCACGCTGCTGATGCGCTTGGCCAGCTCGATCGCCGCCCCTGCTTCCTCGCCGTCCGCCCCGATATTCTCCGCTCTCGCCAGGCGATGATAGAAGCACGGCTGGCAGTGACCAGCGACGGACGCCGCGATCGCCACCAGCTCCTTGGTTCGGTCATCCATGCTCATGCCTCCTGGGTCCTGGACCTCACCCTGTCATCGGAACCGAAGTATCTCTTGCGGAAGTACAGCGCGAGATTGACCAGCGAGATCAGCACCGGTACCTCGACCAGCGGTCCGATGACCGTGGCGAATGCCACCGCCGAGCCGATTCCGAAGACCCCGACCGCGACGGCGATGGCGAGCTCGAAGTTGTTGCTCGCCGCGGTGAACGACTGCGCCGCCGCGTGCGGGTAATCGAACTTCAGCCTTATCGACAGCCCGAACGACAGCAGGAACATGATGGCGAAGTAGAACAGGAGAGGTATCGCGATGCGGACCACGTCGAGCGGGGTGTCCACGATGGTCTGCGCCCTCAGGGAGAACATGACCACGATGGTGAACAATAGCGCGAGCAGCGAGACCTTGCCCATCGCGCTCATGAACCTGTTGTCGTACCAGTCAGCGCCCTTCCTTGGCCTGAGGAAGTAGCGTGACGCGATGCCTCCGAAGAACGGTATGCCCAGGTAGATCACGACGCTGATCGCCACCGAGACGATGGNNCACGCCTGAACCGGGCGATACAATGTCCGACAGGACCGCGATGAGGAAGTAGGCGTAGAACGCGTAGAATGCGATCTGGAAGATCGAGTTCAGAGCGACCAGGATGGCGGCGTACTCGCAGTCGCCCTCGGCCAGGGTGTTCCATATGAGAACCATCGCGATGCACCTGGCGACGCCGGTGAGTATCAGGCCGATGCGGAACAGAGGCTGGTCCGGCAGGAAGATCCAGGCCAGGGCGAACATGAGCATCGGCCCGACCACATAGTTGAGCAGGAGGGAGGTGCCGAACATCCTCTTGGCCTCCGGCTGCTTCGTTATCTTCCCCAGCTCCTCGTACCTCACCCTGGCCAGGGGCGGGTACATCATCAGGATGAGGCCGACGGCGATGGGGATCGAGGTCGTGCCGATGCTCAGCGAGTTCAGCGAGTCGGCGAAGCCCGGGATGATGACGCCAAGGGCAATGCCCAGCCCCATCGCGGCAAATATCCACACCGTCAGATACTTGTTCAAGAAAGAAAGCTTCTTTGGCGCCGCGCTCGGCGGAGGACATCCCTCCCTGGCTACTTCGCTCATCCCCTGCCCACCTATGTTTTAACGATGACTAATTTCAATAATTGTTGAAACGATTGATAGATATAAAAAGATTCCCAACCATCGTTACTTGCTGAATGGCAAGACGGTGAAGGCTGGCATGAAGAGCGTATTGTTCATATGCACCCACAATTCTGCCAGATCGCAGATGGCCGAAGGTCTGGTGAACGCGCTGTACTCGAAGGTCCTCACGGCGAGCAGTGCAGGGACGAAGCCTGGCGCAATACATCCCCTGGCAGTGCGGGTGATGGCCGAGCTGGACATCGACATCTCGGACCAGTATTCCAAAGGCATCGATGTGTTCGAGGGGCAGACGTTCGACTATGTGGTGATGGTCTGTTCCAACGCGGCGGAGACCTGCCCCTTCTTCCCAGGGGGAAAGGAGCAGATCCATCACGCGTTCGATGATCCATCGGAGGCGGAGGGCAGCGAAGAGGAAAGGTTGTTGGCGTTCAGGAAGAGCAGGAATAGAATCAATAAATGGATAGTCGACAATCTCGTCCTGCCTGACAAGTAAGGAGAAGAAAATGGTCACGGGGCGCGCGAAGAAGAAGGGGTGCTGCACAAGCAGCATGAACCTGCCCGAGGAGATGGAAGCGGCCGTTCGCCATCACGGAGGTATGGAGAAGATCAAGAGCATCATCCCGAGCAAGGAGAGCTTCGCCACCGAATCAAGCGTTCTGAACGCTCTCTCCGACCCCATAAGGCTTCAGATCCTGAGCGCCCTCAATACATTGGACCTCTGCCCATGCTTGCTGAAGGAGATCACCGAGCTTTCCGACTCGAAGCTTTCCTATCACCTCAATATCCTGGAGGTGGCGGGCATAATCACCTCGTCCCCGAAAAGGAGGTGGCGCGTCTACATGCTCACCGATTTTGGACGGGACCTCCTAAGCGTCGAAAGGACCCTGTGGCCTCGCGAAGCATCATCGGAAGAGTGACAGGGCCATCCAGGTCCGGACGCCGGCTGGGAACGAAGCGTCCGTCCGTTCCGCTTCGTTGTGCGCCTCGGTCCCTTACTTGCTCGCTCAAGTGGAACGGCCTATTCCCTGGTGATCATTCCCTTGATCTCCTCGATCCCGGGGACCCTGCCGGCGGCGACGATCTCTCCGTCGAGCACCAGGCCAGGGGTGATCATGATGCCTCTCTTCACGATCTCATCGAAGTCATCGATCTTGACGATCTCGACATCTGCACCCAGCTCTGCGACCGCTTCGCGAACGTTCTTCTCCAATCTCTTGCACTTGGCGCATCCTGTCCCCAGGACCTCAATCTTCCTTACCATGTGAACTCCTCCTGACGTATTCCTGCATTATTGCGCAACTGTACTCTCGCTCTCGGCTTACTGGCACGTAGTTGTAGATCTTCACTTCCTTCATGAGCGCCCTTTCGATCGCTATCCCGTCCTCCAGGCCGATGCCCGAAATGCGTGCGATGATCTCGTCGAGCTGGGCCACGCCGATCTCCTGTCCGCCGATCATGACCTTCCTGATCTTCCTCGCCGCGGCCGCGGCGCAGCATGGCTTCTCTTCTTCCATATTATCACCCGTGCAACGAACCGTAAGCGAACCCCACAACGGTCGATAACACCACGACCAGCAGGATGTACACAGCGGTCCTCCTGGCACCCATGATCCTGTAGAGCACGATCATCGACGGCAGGCTCAGCGACGGGCCGGTCAGCAGCAAGGCCAGGGCCGGCCCGCTCCCCATGACGCCGGTCGAGTAGCCGAAGGTGGTCCCTATGATGGGGACCTCCAGCAGCGTCGGCATGTACAGCAGCACGCCGATGATCGACGCTAGGAACGTCGAGCCCAGCGAGTTGCCGCCCAGGTACGGGCGGAAGTACTCTGCCGGGACGAAGTAAGCGATCACCCCAACCGCGAACGCCCCGATCAACAATATCGGGAATATCTTCTTGGTGAGGTCCCAGGTCTCCAAACCCCATTCGGTGACCTCGTCCTTCTTGAAGAAGTAGATGAGAATGACCGCGACGGCGATGGTCAGCAGGTACACCGCGGCGAGCTTGGGCACCCAATCCAGCTTGGACGACCCGATGAGCAGGATGGCGACGAGAAGGATGAAGAACGATGGAACGACCCATTTCGGCCTGGTCTCTTTGGCAGAGGAAGCTCTGACATTGATGTCCTTGGCCTCGTTCGCCCTCCTTTCCTCGTCCTTGCGGAAGATCACCGACATAAGGAAGCCAATCAGGATGGACAGCAGGATGGCGGTCACCGCCCTGGCCAGCCCCAGATCGTACCCCAGCACCTGGGCCGTGTACACGATCGCCAGGACATTGATGGCCGGTCCCGAGAACAGGAAAGCGGATGCCGGTCCCAGCCCGCTCCCCTTCTTGTAGATTCCGGCGAACAGCGGCAGGATCGTGCAGCTGCACACCGCCAGCACCGTGCCGGAGACCGCAGCGACAGGGTAGGAGATATATCTCTTGGTCCTTGGTCCAAAGTACTTCAGTATGGCGTCCTTCTTGACGAATGCCGCTATGGCCCCGGCGATGAAGAAGGCGGGTATCAGACAGGTCAGGACATGCTGGGACATGTAGTCCATCAGACTGTTGAGGCCGCTCATCAGTGGATCGACAAGTAGGTCGCTCATGTTCTCATTATTTCAATATATTTTGAAATCATGAAGACATTTCCGTATTAAATTCTTTCCGCCGAATCGCTAGCTTCCTCGTCAGCTGATGCTTCAGACAATAATAAGCACACCCGCTCGGCGTTCTCCCTCAATCCGGCCTGCACGAGCGCCCTGCCGTCGGGGAAGAGCCTGACCACCACGCCCTCGTCCTCGAACAGCGCCGTGAGGATGGTATCCTGATTCGACACTTCGACTCCGGGCAGTTCGGACAGGCGCAGGGCGAGCCTGTCGAGATCCAATGGACCGCCGGCGATCGCCTCGTACTCCTCGACCGAGGAACAGAGCTTCCTCAGCTTGAACTTCCTTGGTGAAGGGGGCGCGGTCATGCTAGCAGCTTCAGGATCGTTGTATATGATCGGGTTCGAGCTTCAGCGTCGTTCATATTCGTGACCCCAGGTCTCTCGGCGTCCCTGGCCCGGGGGCCCACGGCCCTTGATCTCCAAGGAGTTGAGCACCCCGCTCTTCTTTTGAGCGAATACCAGAGCATCCAGATGTCAATTTAAATATGCCGGATGATTATTCGAAGGCATGGTCAGCTCCCCGAGGACTGGCAGGAAAAAGCAGACGGACATGGACCTACCCGACGAGGTGACAGAAGCCATCGCCGAGGTCGGCGGATTGGGCGAGCTTGCCTCCCACATACCCTCACCTGCGGAGCTTGAACATCAGCTGAGCATCCATCATGCCTTGTCCGACAAGACCCGACTGAAGATCCTCTGGGCCGTGAAGTACTGTGACCTGTGTCCATGCGTACTCAAGGAGTTCTTGAAGATCTCCGATTCACGACTCTCCTATCATCTGAGCGCCCTGGAGGACGCCGGCCTGTTGTCGTCGTATCCGAAGAAGAACTGGAAGATATACTCCATAACCGACCTGGGCAAGGATGCGCTGGGCTGCGGCCGTTTGGCATAGGGATCAGAGGATCTGATTCGACCTCATCAGGGAGGCTTTCCCACCGGCCTTTGACACTGCCTTCTGGATGCCTTCGATCGTCAGCAGGGACTTGTTGAACGACACCTTCAGCTGGCTCGTTACTGGGTTAAGGCTATACTCCTTGACCCCTTCGAGATTCTTCATCTTCTTCTCGATGATCTTGAACTCGCACGAGCATAGACCGCTGATCTTGAAGCTCGCCGTTTCCACACCGTCCTCAGATGCCTTCTCGTCAACCATCTTTTCACCAACCTTTCGTTCTCTTTCTCTCGTTCCTTGGCTTCCTTTCTATCGAGGGTCGCTCCGGCCGGCCGGTTGCCCGGGAGGAATTCCCATCGCGCCGTCCATGGCTGCTCCTCCCTCTGCCTTGCTTTTCCACTTGAGCAGGCGGATGGCGTTGAGGATCACAAGGACCGCACTCGCCTCGTTCAGCAACAGGCCGCTGACCAGCCCAAGATATCCCAGGAGGGCCGCTCCCACCATGAAGGTGATGTTGATCAGGGAGAACCAGATGTTCTGCTTGATTATCGCGACCGCCTTATCGCTCAGCTCGCGAAGGTACCAGAGCTTGGAGAGGTCGTCGGACATGAGGGCCACGTCGGCGGTCTCGATGGCGGTGTCGGAGCCCGCGGCGCCCATGGCGAAGCCGATGTGTGCCGCCGCCAGCGCGGGACCGTCGTTGATGCCGTCGCCCACCATGCCCACCTTCCCGGCCTGGGAACGGATCGCCCGGGCCTTGTCCTCGGGGAGCTGGTCGCCCAGGGCCTCGTCGATGCCCACCTGGACGGCGATGGACTTTGCGGTGTGGGTGTTGTCGCCCGTGAGCATGAGGGTGCGGATGCCCAGGGCGTGGAGCGCGGCGACGGCATCGCGGCTGCCGGGGCGCACCTCGTCGGCCAGGGCGAACAGGGCCAGGACGGCCTTGCCGTCGGTGAGCAGCAGGGTGGTCTTGCCACCGCGCTCCAGGGCCTCCAGCCGCTCCTCCAGGGACGGGGAGCAGACCCCCAGTTCCTCGATGAGGTGGTGGTTGCCCAGGCTGTAGACGGTGCCGTCGATGGTCCCCTGGACCCCCTGTCCGGGAAGGGCGCGGAAGCCCTCCACGTGCGCGGAGGGAGCCCCGGGCTTCACCAGGGCCCGGGAAACGGGGTGGTCCGAGCGGGACGCCAGGCCCGTGGCCAGGCGCCAGGCGGCCTCCCCATCCATGGCCAGGGGGGCGAAGTCCGTGAGCACCGGCTCGCCCCGGGTGAGGGTGCCGGTCTTGTCGAAGGCGATGCAGGCCAGGTCCCTTCCCTCCTCCAGCCATCGCCCGCCCTTGACCAGGATCCCGTGGCGGGTTGCGGCGGCGAGGCCGCTGACGATGGTGACGGGGGTCGAGATCACCAGGGCGCAGGGGCA
>DAVH01000020.1:0-546 GCA_002508545.1 Methanomassiliicoccus sp. UBA6 | reverse complement strand
CGGGCCAGGGTGGTGCCGCCGGCTTCGGCGGTGACGGCGAACTCGAACGAGCCCGTCAGGTTGAGGGTGCCCGCGAAGACCGGATCCCCCTCGCCCTTGTCCACCGGCAGGCTCTCCCCGGTGATGGGCGCCTGGTTCACGGAGGAGCGCCCCGCGACGAGGGTCCCGTCCAGGGGCACGGCCTCCCCCGGCCCCACCCGCACCCGGTCCCCCACCCGCACCGCCTTGGCTTCGACCTGGACCCAGCCGCCGGGGCCCAGGACCGTTGCGGTGGCCGGGGAAAGCCGCAGGAGGCCGTGGATGGCGTTGCGGGCCCGGTCCAGGCTCATCGCCTCGATGCGCTCGGCCAGGGCGAACAGCACCATCACCATGGCCGCCTCGGGCCATTCCCCCAGGGCCATGGCCCCGGTGACGGCGACGCTCATGAGGGCGTTGATGTTCATGTCGCCGTTCTTGAGGCTGATCCAACCCTTGCGGTAGGTGCCCGTGGACAGGAGGAGACCGTCTGTCTGCAGTGCCACGGCGCGCAACCAGGCAAAGGAGGGG
>DAVH01000039.1:2882-3289 GCA_002508545.1 Methanomassiliicoccus sp. UBA6 | reverse complement strand
CGTCGGCCTCCAGGGCCTGGCTCTTGTACTTCCTGGCCGTCCTGATCAGCGCCCGGGACCGGGTATAGTCGACCGCCATGGACAGCAGCATGACCAGCAGGGCGGCGATGCCCAGGTTCACCTCGACGGCATGGAAGAACAGCCGGTTGATCGCCTCATATACGATCCAGGCGCAGGTGATGAACAGGAGGGCGGTCTCGCCCAGGGCGGAGAGCGATTCGACCTTTTCGTGGCCGTACATGTGGTCAGCGTCAGGCGGCCTGGCGGCGGCCCTGACCGCGTACAGGGTCATGACCGCGGCGATGAGGTCGATGCCGGAATGGAGGGCTTCGGAAATGACGCCCAGGCTGTTGGTGTAGAACCCCACCGTCAGCTTGGTGGCCGTCAGCAGCACGGCGGCGATCACC
>DAVH01000039.1:0-2867 GCA_002508545.1 Methanomassiliicoccus sp. UBA6 | reverse complement strand
GCCACCCTCCACGAAGACACTGGAAGGGGCCGATAAAAAGGTTTACCGCGGATGTAGAACCGGGGAGAGAGATGGGAGAATGGACAGGCCTGGGATCAGAAAATGGGAAGGAGCGGGCCGGGCGCCTTACAGTCCCAGGGGCTATCGCCGCCGGGGCCCGCTCCGTTGTTCGTTCTCCGCCTACCAGACCTTGGTCTTCACCGCGCCCCTCCGGGTCAGGAGCATCACGGCGATACCGATCCAGATCAGGAACACCGATATCAGCGCGGGGATGTTGTCCGGCCACACATCGTTGACCAGCCAGAGCGCACCTATCAGTACCAGCAGGCTTCCCCAGAACATGGTGTACGCGGGGTCGTTCCCCCAGCGGAACCCTCCGATGGGAGTCCGGTCTCCCCTCATTCCGGCGAAGGCGCCGATGATCAGGCCGTAGAAACCGATCTCGATCAGAACGACCGGTATGATCAGCCAGGGATTGTCGGTCACATAACTTGAAATGAGTATCGCGAAGCCGACCGCGATGGTGATGAAACCCGCGGTCTGTCCGCTCAACATAGAGCTAGCTCTCCCATCCTGAGACATAGCCGTAGAATATCTCTTCTAGATTATAAAACTTGTCGGCCAAGTGTCAGACAGGAGCTGAGCCAGTCTGCTCAGTTACCTGCGCTCCGCAGCGCTTGCAGAACCGCGCGTCAGGGTCCAGCTCCAGCCCGCAGTTGCCGCACCGGCGCTGCTGAACCGTGGTGCCGCCCCGCGGTCCCGCGGACCCTAGGTAGCTCCACAGGGACATGAGGAGGGCATTGGCGTCCTGCTCGTAGTCGATGTAGGAAACCGCTCCCACGGCCACGGCGAGCGGGAGGTAGATGATCGCCCCGATCAGGCCGACGGTCGCCTCGCTGTCGCCGAGGGTCGCCGATATCTCCGCGGTGACCACCGCCGCCCCGTCCTGCCTGGCCACCCATACATCCATCGCCCGGCGCAGCCCGAGCTTCTGGAAGTACTGCTCGGCGTGAAGCTGGTAAGGGTTCACGGTGTATACATGGAACTGGGCCTGGCCCAGGAAGCTCCCGACCCAGGCGACGGCATCCTCGGGCGTGAGCTGGTTGAACATCCTCGAGTCGCGGCGGACGAACAGGCGCTGCAGGGGCATGGATGACCGTATGCCACGCATGGGGGATAAGCGTTGGCAGGGGCGCTCGCGATGGGTAGCGTCGCCGGCCACTTTCGGCCAGGTCCCCTCCCTTTTTTAAATACAAGTTCGGACCCTGCTCGGCCCAGGGATGGGATGAAGTGGAAGAGCCATACGGCCATAGCTCGCGCGATAGCGGCGGAGATGAACCTTCCCGATGAGCTGGAGAGAGCGTTCTGCGCCGGCTCGATCGAGCCGGACAAGAGGCCCGACCTGGCCTACCGGGTGAGCAAGGGAGGAAGAGCCTACGTCGGCAGGGCGCCTCATCACATGCCCTCCACGGGAACGATCATGGCCTACGCCTGGCGGGCCCGTAAGGCGTACCTGGCGGGCAACGACTACTGGGCGATCAAGTCGCTCGGCCGCGGGCTCCATTACGTCCAGGACAAGTGCGTCCACACCGGCTTCCGTGGCTGGAAGCACGACGCTCGGGAGAGCGACATCGCCGATATCGCCCCGCCCCGGAGGGCCGTGCGCGAGGGCATAGAGATGGCAAAGTGCTCCCCTCGCTTCGTCCGCGACTGCATCACCGCGGTCAGGCCGAGGAAGGACCCCCGGAAAGCGATGTACGACGCCACCATGTTCTCGTCGGCGATCTTCGCGTCGGTCATTGGCCCCGTGGACGCCGAGGAGCGCTTCTCCGCCGAATACGAGCGGGCGATCAAGGGCCACCGCTGCAGGTACGCCGCGGCCGGCGCCATGCTCGCGGTCTCGGGCGCCGCCGCCTACGCTATCGAAGAGCCCCTTCTTCTCCTCCCCGGAGCGCTGGCGGCGGTCGCGGCGGTGAGGATCAACCCCGCCTTCTACAGGGCCATGGACGAGGCGGAGTGGTTCGGCCTGGAGCCTAAAGCACGCAGGGGCAGCTCAGGCCCCTGACCTGGGATGCGGGACCTTTCTCGGCTCCTGCCCAGTCTGACGGACTCTATGATGTCCGAGGGTATTGGCGCCGGAGGCAGATGCTATTGACGAAAATAACTGCGCCATTCGTAGAAAATTGTGGCGTAGCTCAAGAATCGAGGGATTTCGACCCATTAGTTTATCAATCGCCCGATATATTCTGAAATTGTAACAGGAGGAAGAACATGGCCGCTCTTGTCAGGGACTACATGATTCAGAAGAGGGAAACGGTGTCTCCAGAGGACTCTGTCCTAAGCGCCATCGAGCTGATGGTGGACCACGACCAGGGAAGCGTGATCGTTCTAGATGACAAGGACAAGGTCATCGGCATATTCACCGAGAGGGATGTCCTCCGGCATTACCTGATGAACCAGTCCAAGTTCCTCCACCTCAAGGTGTCCGAGGTAATGAGCTCCCCGGTGCAGACCGTCCCCGAGGACATGAAGGTCTCCGAGGCTCTGGCGATCATGAACGACAAGAACGTCCGCCGGCTGCCGGTGGTGGACAAGAGCGGGAAGATGATAGGCTTCGTGTCATGGAAGGAGCTGTTCACCAAGGTCCCCAAGAACCTTCTCTGAAACCCCTTCGACGCTTTTGTTTTTCCTATCCAGGCGGGCGCGGAAGCGCCTTGCTCCTTTTGAATTAAAAATGATGAACGAATGAAAAGAAGGAAGGGGTTTAGGGTCCGAGACGCTCACTCTTCCAGAGTCGACAGGTCCCCCAGCGGCTGCCCGAGCTCCTTAGCCTTCAGCACGCGGCGCATGATCTTGCCCGAGCGGGT
>DAVH01000041.1 GCA_002508545.1 Methanomassiliicoccus sp. UBA6 | reverse complement strand
GGGGCGGGCGGGGAGGGGCAGGGAGCGCTCCTCTCCATGCTGCAATCGTGCTCCCCCGGGCTGGCGGTGGTCAACATCGACAACGGCGTCGGAGCGGGGGCGACCGCCGGGCTTATAAGCTTAAGATGCCGACGCTCCAAATAATGACAGGACGGCAATGCGGGTGATGATTGGCAGGGCAGACAACCGGAAGGCGGCCGAGCAATTCTACGACCTCGCCCTGGCGATGGAGATCCAGGGGGAGAGGTGGAGGGCCAACTCGTACATGAAGGCGGCCCGAAGCATCGAGGCCCAGGTCGAATCCCTTCGGTCCATCCGGGACCGGAAGGGGCTGCGGACCCTCGAGGGCGTGGGGGAGAGCATCGAGGCCAAGCTGGAGGAGTTCCTCTCCACAGGGAAGATCGAGGCGCTGGAAGCGGTCAGGGACCTGCTGCCGGAGGACCTTGACGTCCTCAGGGAGATCCCCTCCCTCGGCTTCCGGCGGATCGCCGACCTGGACCGCCTACTGGGGGTCCGGAGCGTCGACGATCTGCTCCGGGCATTGTACGAGGGAAGGGTCGCCGATCTCCCGGACTTCGACGAGGAGGTGCAGCAGAGGACGCTGGAGTGGTTGGGCTGGAGGCGGGAGGAGGCCGCGGACGTGCCGACCCCCTACGCGCTCCGCTCGGCGGTCAACATCATGGGCGAGCTGACCGCCGGAGGGAACGTCACGAGGATCGAGCTGGCCGGACCGGCGAGGAGGCTGGTCACCTCGGTGGCCAACATCACCCTGCTGTTCACCTCTCCCTCCCCGGACCTCGTGATCGCCCAGTTCGGCCTGTCGCCGGAGGTCACCGAGCTGACCATGGTGGAAAGGGAGCAGGCGATCGGCAAGACCCGGTCGGGCGCGGCCTGCATGGTCCGCCAGGTCAATGACGAGCAGTTTGCCTGGGAGCTCCTGCATACCACCGGCACCGATGCTCACCTCCGAGAGCTCGCCGAGGCGGCCAAGGCCGCCGGCACCCGCATGAGCACCCCCTCGATGAAGCATGCCGCCTCGGAGGAGGAGATCTATGCCCGCCTCGGCCTGTGCTATGTTCCTCCGGAGATGAGGGAAGGAAGGGCAGCGAAGGGAACGGTCGTCTCCGCCGAGGGCCTCCTCGGGGACCTGCATGTGAGGTGCAGCTCCTTCGACGGACAGCTCAGGGTGGGGGAGATGGCCGCCGCGGCAAGCAGGCAGGGGCATCGTTACATCTGCTTCTGCGACCGCATCGGGCGGAACATGGACGCCGATACCCTCGACCGCCGCAACGTGCTCATCGACGAGGTCCAGGGCAAGGACGGGATCGTTCTGCTCAAGGGCGCGGAGGTGGACATCACGCCCGATGGTAGGCTCGATGCCCCCTCGGACCTCCTTGACGACCTGGACCTCGTGGTGGCATCGGTCAACACCCGGCTGACCATGCCCCCGGGGGAGATGGAGGCCCGCGTGATGAGGGCGATGGAGGACCCCAACATGGACGTGCTGGGACACCCCACCAGCCGGGTGATCGGGCTGCGGGAAGGGATAGGCATCGACCTGTCCCGGGTGGCCGAGCGGGCGGCCGAGCGGAGGGTGGCGCTGGAGATGAACGCCTATCCCGACCGGCTCGACCTGTCTGATAATGATGCTTTCAAGGTTTATGAGTCAGGAGCGCTTTATTCACTAGGCACCGATTCCGCCTACCCCAACGAGATCGATAACTGGCGGTGGGCGATTACCATGGCCCGCAAGGCCCTGTTGGAGCCGGAGAGGGTGCTGAACTCTAAGGACCCTGAACAGCTGAAGGGAAGGGCCTGGAGGAAGTGAACGGATGAGCATGCTGATACGAAAGGAGAGGGAGACCCGGCTCAGGGCCATGACCTTGGACGACATGGAAGAGGTCCGCGAGGTCGGCCAGATCGCATGGTCGGACCTGGCCATGCACGATATCGGGCGCAAGTTCAGGTATCCCAAGCGCTCGGAGAGGATAATCGAGTCGTACCTCGCCACCGACCCCGGCGGCTGCATCGTCGCCGAGATGAACGGCAAGATCGTCGGCTCGGCGTTCTGCCACGTCTGGGGCAAGGTGGGATGGACCGGCCCCCTAGAGGTCCTACCGACCTACCAGGACCATGGGATCGGCAGGATGCTGTTGAACGTCTGCGAAACGCACCTGACCGAGCGGGGGTGCACGACCATAGGCCTGGAGACGATGTCCCATCTGGCCAAGAACCTGCACTTCTACCTCTCCTCCGGGTACCGCCCCGGCCCCACGACCCTGATCATGGAGAAGGTGATCCGCCGGGAGGCGCTCGATTCCACGGGGGTTAGGGAGATCACCCGCAGGGACCTGGACGAGGGAATGGAGATCGTCTCCAAGCTCAGCCATGCCGTCAACCCCCAGCTCGACTACGCCCCCGAGGCCGCCTCGATCCTGAGCAAGGCCCTCGGCAACGTCTTCGTCATCGATGACGGCGAAGGGCCCTTGGGCTGCGCCCTCCTCCACACCTATCAACGGGGCGAGGAGGCTCCCTACTCCTCGATCAAGGCCGTCCTGGTCGATCCCCGGACCCCGGAGCCGCGATCGGTCTTCGACCAGCTGATGAGCGCGTGCGAGACGAGGTCCCTCGAAGAGGGCAAGACCAAGCTGCTGACCCGCTTCTCTCCGGTCGACACCCGCATCTACAAGGTCATGCTGGACCGCTCCTACTCCCTGAGAGGCGCTAACTTGCGGATGATCAAGCGCGGGGAGTACGCCGAGGCCGGCTGGTGCAACATCACCTCGTGGGCCGGTTGATCGGCCGACGGCGTTAGGCCTCGGGGACCGAGCGGCATGGCCGCCCCGCTCATCACGAAGGCCGTGAGCGTTCGATGGGCGCGGGCGCATGATTATATCCCGCCGGGTGCGAAATATCAGGCGTGCCCGGCCGGGCCGGGCGACGCCAAGGAGGCCAAGAGGTTGAGGATAGCCATAGCGGGGGCCGGCATGGCCGGCTCCTACCTGTACCGGCTGCTGAAGGAGGTCGGCGAGGAGATCGCGCTTTATGATGTGGTCGAACGAACCGGCTGCGGCCAGCGGCCGTGCGCCTGGGGGGTGGCCCCGGCCGGCGAGTACCGCCGCCTGGTGGGCCGGTTCCTCGATCCGGAGAGGTACATCAAGCAGCGGTCCGACCAGATCCTCTTCGACGGCGTTCGCATGGGCGCTGACCTGCTCATGGTGGACAAGCCCGCGCTCATCCGGGACATGATCGGGGGAGCGCCGGTCAGGTACGATCGCCTGGACCCCGGCGAGTATGACCTCGTGGTCGATGCCACCGGGGTCGAGCGCGCCTACCTCGGGCCGGTGGCCGCCGACGATATGGTCGCTGAGCTGTGCCAGTACCGCCTCGCCTCCGATCGGGACCTGGGGACATGGTTCCAGACCTCGAGGTCGGGCTACGGGTGGTGCTTCCCTCTCGGGAACGGCGAATATCATGTCGGCTACGGCAACCTGCCTCCTCACGTCGGGGAGGGCAGCGAGACCATCGACGCGACCGTGGCCGGGTCCAAGATCAAATGCACCTGCCGGAGCAGGATCAGGTTATCATCCCCATATCACTCGATGCCCCTGGTCAGGGGCAACATCGTCGGGGTGGGGGAGAGCATCGGCACGGTGGGGCCGCTGGGAGGGGACGGGAACCTCTATGCCATGCAGTGCGCGGAGATGCTGTCCGAAAATCTGCACGGTCTCGAGACCTATCAAGAGGAGGTGCTCCGAACCTTCGATTGGATGAGGAGGGAGAGGGCCGCGGTGACCCGGATGCTCGCCGGCCGGCGTCCGACCCCCGGTGACATCAAGGTGTTCGTAGAGCACTCCCGCCGGGCGGGGTTCTCCATGAACCCGGTCCAGGCCCTCAAGCTGCTGACCAAGGCGGGCGGCGTATAGCGTTCCGCCTAGAAGATCATCCATCTCCCGACCGAGCTCAAGGCCTGCATCTAGAGGTCGATCAAGGAAGGGGGCTGAGCGGAGACCGACGAGCCGCCAGGATCTCGCAGACCAAATTCTGATGAGCCTGAAGCTGACCTGAAGTGTACCGGGCCGGGGGATTAGGGGCAGGAACATTGATGACCTATCCGAGACCAGTATGAGATGGACCCGGAGAAGCGGGTCGGGAGAACATGCGCTCGATATCGCTGGTACACTTCGCACGCTTCAAGCCCCTGGCCGCCTGGAGCGTGAGCGCTTCCATCCTCGGGGCATCGCTGGCCTTCCTTCTAGGCGAGGGCGCGATACCTCACCTGGTGCCGATGCTCCTGGCGATCATCTGTGTTATCTTGATGCAGTACGTCGCCCACCCCATGAACGACGTCATGGACCTGGAGCTTGACAGGAGGTCGCCCATCGGTCCGACCGGGCGCCACAAGCCCCTGGTGGACGGCACGGCGACCGTCCGGGAGGTCAACTACCTGAGCGCAGGCATAGTCATCGCCATCCTTCTCATCATGCTCTACCTGATCCTGCTGCAGCCCGTGCTGCTCATTCCGGCGGCCTACGGCATGATCGCGCTGTTCGGCTACAACCATCCGCGGCTGAGGTGGGCCTACCGCCCGTACGCCGAGCTGTACCTGGGATCGCCGATCAACGCGCTCTCGGTGCTGGTCATCTCGTTCATCGGCTCCGGGGCGATCACCCTGCTGTCGGTGGGGGTGAGCGTGATCTTCGGGTTCGCCTCCAGTGCGTTCTTCGTCAGCATGATGAGCATGGACTATCCCACCGACCGCTCCAACGGCAAGGTCACCACGGTGGTCCGCTGGCCTCGGGTGAGGTACTGCACCGGGTATCCCATGCTCGGCATGGCCGCAGCCATCGGCGCCGTTCCCGCGCTCGCTTCCGTGGGAGGGTGGCCGGCGACCCTGGCGGTCCTGATGTGCGTCCTTACGTTCGTTATACTGGCCGTCCTCGGTCATCGGGTCGACAGCTTGCGGTTCAAGTACCTGGACGGAGAGATAGGGGATCCCGAGGGAACATCGGCCCCCATCCGGCTGGGGCAGCTCTACACCTCGGTGGCGTTCTCGATCGTCCTCTCCATCGTGCTTCTGGCCGGAGGGTGATGCAGGTGCGCTCCATGCAAGAGGTGATCGTTAGGCTGGGACCGGGGGGCCATGGGCCGTTCCAGGATTACCTCGAGCGGGCGAGGGAGATGGTCGATCTCAGGATGGCCGAGCGCATTGCCCTCCTCTCTCCGGAGGGCAGGGAGATCGGGGACCAT
>DAVH01000053.1 GCA_002508545.1 Methanomassiliicoccus sp. UBA6 | reverse complement strand
TCGCCATGTACATCTCCTGGATGTCGTCGTCCGAGCCGAGAACGACGTCCGCGTTGAAGAACGAGCCTCCCGGCCTCAGAGCATCGTAGATCTTCCGGTAGACCGCCTTCTTGTCCTCATCATAAATGAGGTGGTGGAGGGCCAGCGACGAGATCACCGCATCGTAGGGCCCGTCGAACTGGAAATCGTAGATGTCGGCGAGCACGAACCTGACATCGCCCTGGCCCTTCAGCCGCTCCCGGGCGAGGTCCAGCATGCGCTCGGTCATGTCCAGGCAGGTAAGCTCGGCGTCGGGGAAGGTCCGCAGGAGGAGCGCCGACGCCGCCCCGGTGCCGCACCCGACGTCGATGACCTTCAGCCTGCGCCCCCCTACGGGCCTCACGCCGGATATCAGCGCCTCAAGCATCTCGTCGTACCGGGGAATGATCTTCCGGATGCGCTCGTCGTACTCGCCCGATCCGTCGGAGAACCGGGACCGGATCTCCTCCATCTTACGCTCCTTGTCCATAGTCAGCACCTCTCCTCGCCAGCATAGCGCTCCTCCTCGGCCCATCGGGCTAATCGATGCGCGAGGCGGACAGCGGCCGCATCTCGTCCAAGCATTTTCCCAAGCTATTAATAACGGCTTTCCCTGGCGATGCCCAACCCCGCGCATCGGCCCCAGTGCGGACCGCCATGCTGCCTTCTAGTAAGGATGTCCGGCGCGGGTGGAAATAATTGAATGAGCATCTTTCGGGCTCATCCCGGGCCCCTTCTCCGGCCTCCTTTCCGGGCTGCCGGACGATCTATGGACGAGGCTCTCGTACTTCGCGACCAGTTACCTGATAATGTGCGTGGGCATCGCCATGATGGTGGGGTCCAAGGTCCCGGTGATGGTCGTGGACACGTTCATCAACGACCTCACGCAGCACTTCCGGGTGACGTTCAGGAGGATGAAGACGCTCTTCGACATCACCTGCGTCGTGCTCTCCGTGATCGCTTCGTTAACGCTCCTCGAGAACCTCGCAGGAGTGGGGGTCGGCACGGTCGTCATGGCCCTCCTGACCGGCTCGGGGGTCCACCTGGTCAATGTCGCCCTGAACAAGGCGATCGTCATCCGGTCGTGGAGCAGGAGGCTGCAGAGAATGGCCGAGTGATCCTCTCCCGGCATGAATTATTCTCTGAACATTATCATTATCACATTAGATATTTGTATTCCGTACTGCATTTCATCCCGCCCGGGTCCGGCAAGGGTGCGGGCACTGAGGGATGGGAACGATCAGGAAGCATGAGGTCAGGACACTGGTGGCGAGCAGCCTCGTACTGCTTGTCGTGCTCGCCGCTGCGATAATCTGCGGAACGCCGGGCACGACGTCAGGCTCGACCGCCCGCACCCAGGACGCGGTGGCCATCGACGACGTGCAGGTGATAGTCACCGGCCATGCCGAGCGGACCCCCACCGGTCACGCCGTCCCGGTCAGCGTGACCAACGAGCGCGACGAGGCGGTCAGCATCAAGGACATGAAGATCGTCGTGACCCTCACCGACCTGTCCAAGCTGAACGCGACCTGCCATGGCCCCGACTCGGTGGCGCCGGGTGCCACCGCGCACTTCCTCATCATCATCGACGTCCCGCGGGACATCGAGATCTTCGTCATCGACCTGGTACGGGGCGGCCACTACCTCAGGGCGGTGATGCCCGTGGTGCCGCCCGCCCTGCCTCTCCCCGACCTTCCTCAGGTCGAGGAGCCAGACGATGACAACACCCCGACCCAGCCCCAGGACAACACCACCGTTCCCGAGCCCCCGGCAAAGACGGAGCCCGCGGTCACCGTGTCGTTAAGCGACGATATGCCGCTGAGGCCGGCCTACTATGAGGGGAACCCGCCCTTCTTCGGCGAGCCCGCGTCCGGGCAGGTGATCGCCCAGGTATCATCGGAAGGAGACCCCGCCGATGTCGGGGTCTACATCTACTTCCCCGGCCTGGGGGCCGAGAAGGTCAGCGTCAATGCGTCGTACGCCGACGGGGCCCCGGTGCCGGTGCAGCTGGTGAGCGACGGCGTCTCCGGATGCTACGGCCTGCTGGTCCACGACCCGTCCGCTACCGGAAGCAATTGGACCTGGCACTACGGGGGCGTGGGGACGGAGTACCACAACATCTCCATCGCGGTGACCACCTATCAGTTGGGGACCCACGAGCTTCGGCTGTACGCGTACGATGCCGGGACCGGAGCGAGGATCTCCGAGGTGGTGGTCACCAGCTACACCGTCTACGGCTCGGGAGGCCCGTCCAGCGAGCTCAGGATGTTCGACACCGAGATGACCACCGACATGGCGGACCCCTTCGTCCCCGGGTCGGTGTACAACATCACCTTCAGGGACACCTGCCGCTACGATGGATACCAGGGAACGGTCCGCTCGTTCCTCAAGCTCCCTTACGCGGCGAACGTGTGGCTGGTGGAGAACGGCAGCGAGGTCCTGCTGACCCCTAACAGCCTCGGGGAGTATGTCATCACCTGGACCTCCGATGGTGGCGCTCACGACCTCCACCTCCGGGTCCAGCTTGGCGAGGAGGGCGGCAGCTATCCGCCCTCCGCGGCGCAATACTGGTTGGAGGACTCCTCCACGGGAATGGTCCTGTCGCCGGTCGACGGTGAAGGGGTGGCCGGGATAACGTTCCCGGTCCGGGGCCCGGAGACCGATGACGCCGAGGATCCCGAGGGTGGCGTCACGGCGCCGTGAGCGGCCATGTCACTCGCCGGCCGGGACCTTGACCCTGTTGATCGAGATCACCGTGTCCAAGGTCATCGGCCTGATGTCGGTGCACAGTCTCTTGGCGCGGTCGAAGAACTCGAGGAACTCGTCGCTCTCCCTCCACGCCTTCAGGCTCTCCACGCTCTCCCACGGGCCGATGGTGACGAAGCGCTGGGGGAAGGTGCGCTCCCTCAGGAGGTGAACGCCCAACGCGCCCTGGCGGTTCCTGCTCGTCCACTCCGCGAACGACCTCCAGGCCTCCACGAACTCGTCTTCCATGCCCTTCTTGACATCCCAGACGGCCAACGAGAAAAGGCTGCCTTCGGTGCTCATTTCGATCCCTCGCACCTCTTTGGTAGGCGGGACTATTTGAGACGTCGCCGGTCCTATCGCAAGGTTATTTCTTCTCCCGCTTCAACCGCTCCTCCCAATCGGCCGGCCGCTCCCGGAAGCCTCGGGAGCGCCAGTAGGCGATGTTGTTGGGGTTCCTCTGGTTCGAGCGGTCGTTGCGGTACTTCATGTACTTGTGGGTGCTCATCGGCTTCCCGGTCTCATCGGTCACCCTGAGGTCGGTGCAGTGGTCGCTTCCGGCCCGCACCTGGGGGGCGGGGTGCCCGTTCATCAGCTTGCTGCTGCGGGCCAGGAGCTGCAGGACGTGGCAGCCGTAGCCGAAGGACTCGCACTTGGAGACCAGGAACGCCGACAGCGAGTTCGCTTCCCCGACCACCTCCGCCCTCTTGTTATGATCGTGAATATAGTCCAGCACGATGGTGATGTCCTTGTCCCCGGTCACCAGGACCATCACGTCGGGGCAGTCCGGGTCGTGCAGCCGGTCGACCAGGGCGCAGTGCATGGACGGGTCGGTCAAGCTCTTGCCGAAGGAGAACGCCCCGGTCTTGGAGTCCACGCGCTTGAACGACTTGCTCTCCTGGAAGTAGAACCCGTTGAGCTCGTAGTCCTCCCTGGTCTTCTGCGACCTCCACATCGTCGCCTCGTCCAGGAAGACCTTGGCCTCGGTGACCTCGCCGATGGTCTGGGCATGCTCCATGAGCAGGCTGCCCACCTTCTCGAGCACGGCGTGGTCGCCCGAGGCGTACAGCCCCCGCTCCATGTTCGGTCCGTCGACGTAGATGCCCACGGTGGTCATCGGGCATCACCCTCCCGCAGGGCGCGGAGGATGCGGTCGTTCAGCTCCTCCGCCCCCATGGCGGCGTCCAGCAGGGCGAAGAGGACGCGGGGGATGGTGAAGGCCACGCTCTGCGTCCCCTCCAGCTGATGGAGCAGCTCCTCGCTGAGGGCGTAGCTGTACTTGGCGAGCGATTCATAGTAGTCGAGGACCGTGATCTTGGCCACGATCTCCCGGGCCAGCTCATCGCTGAGCTCCTCGCGCTCCGCCCGGGCGATCAGCGCGTGGACCTCGGCGTCCAGCTCGTCGAGGTCCGGCTGGGGAAAGTTCGCCGGGTCGCGGTACAGCTGCCGGGTGAGCGCGAGCAGCTTGCCGGCGAAGGCCAGGCCGAGGTCGTGCATGGTCTGCTCCGATACCACCGCGCCGTCCATCACGAACCGGCCGATGTCCTCGTCGAGGTGAAGGTCGAACCCCAGCACCGAGTAGTCCTGATCTCCGCACTCCGGGTCGTGCACGTTCACCGGGAAGCGGACCTCCGACCTTATGCCGCTCAGCTGCATCAGCCTGGAACGGAACGCCGAGAGGCCCTCCGGGCTCATGGGCCGGGGGACCCCGGCGATCATGCCGTTGACGGTGGGGTCCTCCATGAGCACCGACTCGATGCTCAGCGCCTCCTGGAGGATGACCTCGTCCTCGGCAGTTGCGCCGTGGACGTCCACCCTGCAGCCCTTGATGCTTGGCGCCCTCATCTCGCTGGCCAGGAGCTCCACCAGATCGTAGTAGTCAGAGTTCTCGGTCCTCAGCAGCCCGAACGCCCTAGTGGTTCGGTACAGCCCCACCGACAGGCTCCGCTGGGACGGCGAGAGCTCCATGTGGAACACTCCCTGCTCCGGGGATACCACCTCCCAGTAGTCCTCGATGACCTCCGGCGGGTGGTAGAACTCGTACCTTCCGTGGATGTTGTTGAGGCGGAAGATGTTCTTCAGGAAGTACCGGGAGAACTTCCTCAGGTCCTCGGAGAGCTCTTCCTTCTGGAGCCTCAGGCGCAGCACCGGCGCGGGGACCGTGCCCTCAGCACCGCCTCCCAGGTCATCGGACTCCACCTCCTCCTCTGCCGCCCTCTTTCCCTTCCAGTCCTCGAAGGATAGCTTCAGCAGCCTCGCCTTCTCCTCGTCCATCGCCTCCGATGCCTCGTCGAGGATCTCCGACACGACCGGCGCGAGCAGGCGGCGCATGATGTCATCGCGGCTCTCCCCGGTCTCCGACATCACCTCCAGCATGCGGTACAGGGTGGTGGTGGGCAGGGCCACGCTGCGCGACGTCACCTGCGAGAAGCTCCTCCTGAAGGCCGCCTCGCCGTTGAACTCCAGCGCCTTCAGCAGGCGGGAGGTCTCCTCGTTACGGCCCGCCTCCCGGCTCTCCTCGATCAGGTCCATGACCCGCTTCCGGGGAAGCAGGAGAAATCTTTCGCCGCACCTCACCGGGATGAGCCCCTGGAGGGATGCAAGGATATCAGCATCGGCAGCCTTCTGGGCGGGCACCTCGCGGATCCACATGCTCCGCGTAACGGGTTCAGGCCATAAGCCGTTTTCGAGACTACAGGTCCACCGTGACGCAGCCCTCCTCCACGGTGACCGGATAGGAGCGCAGGTCGAACGCTCTACCCTCCGCGTTCACCGGCCCCCGGACGACCTTGCCGGTGCGGACATCGTAGCGGGCGTAGTGGCGGGGGCACTCCACCAGGAAGCCGTCGAGCCGCCCCCGCGACAGGTCCGCGAACCCGTGGGAGCAGATGCCGTCCATGGCGTGGTACTCGCCGCCCACGTTGGCCACCAGCACGGTCCGGCCGAGGATGTCGGCGTTGATCATGTTCCCCGGAGGCAGGTCGGAGGTCAGGCAGACCGTCATCTTCATGGCATCACTCGCTCCCATATCCCAGCGCGGGTTACTTGAACCCAGCGGCGACCCCGGCAATGCTGAAATAACGCACAGCGGTTCTACATGAGATGATCATCGACAGCCACGTCCACATCTGGCTGAGGGACCACCTGCCCGACCCCATGGTCCGGGCGTACCTCGAGCCGCTCAGGGCGCTGAAGGACCTCTTCGACATGGAGCTGGACGTCGAGAACGTGTGGCCCGATTACGGCGTGGACGTGAGCAAGGTGCTGGAGATGATGGCCGCGGGGCCGGTGGACCGGGCGGTCGTCCTGCCCATCGACTACAACATAGTGGAGAAGGCCAGGATCGACATCGAGGACTACAACGCCTGGGTGTTCGAGGAGGCGGCGGCATACCGCGACAAGGTCATACCGTTCGTGGGCGTCGATCCCCAGCGAGGGGACCGGGCCATCGGCATAATGGAGAGGTTCGTTAAGCGGTACGACGCCCTTGGGGTCAAGGTCTACCCGGCCACCGGATGGTACCCCAACGAGGAGCGGATACGGAAGTTCTGGACCAGCGCCAACGACCTAGGGCTGATAGCGGTCACCCACGCCGGGGCGGCATGGGGCCCGCTGGACGACAGATATACCCGACCGTCGTTCTACGACGATGTCCTGCAGCGCTATCCCGACCTCAAGGTCATGATCGCCCACCTCGGCGGCAAGTACCGGCAGGAGACCTACGAGCTCTGTGCCAAGCACGCCAACTGCTACACCGACATCTCCGCTCTCCAGGGCTGGCTGCCATCCGACCCGGACACTTGCCTATCCCGCCTCAGGGAGGTCGCGGAGAAGGTGCCCGACCGGGCCTCGTTCGGCACCGACTTCCCGCTGTTCGACCTCTCCTACGCATCGTCGATGTGGCTGAGCTTCGTCAAGGACCGGCCGTGGGCCGACGAGGACGTCAAGGCCAAGGTGCTGGGCGGCAACATGCAGCGGCTTCTGGGGCTGTAGGCGCGCTGCACCTTACCGGGCCAAGTGACCGCACCCGGGGCGAGGAGGCGATGGCCCTGCAAGGACCGTCTCAACTCTCCCTGTTCCGCCACACGATGGCCATGAGGCCTCCGATTATTCCGAGCACCGAGCCGATGACGAAGCCTCTGCCCAGGAACAGGGCGAAGAAGGAGATGATGGCGATCGTGGACCCCTCGGCAACGTTGTATTCCGGTCTGGCCACCAAGGAGGCGGCCGCGGACCCGAGAATCACGGCGACGACGATCATAATGATCCCGAGGATCACGTTGGTCAGCCCAAGCCAGCCTCNNCTCGAGCGCTGACCAGATCGACAGCACGAAGATGAACGTGATGCCCTGGATCAGTATGAGGATCGCTCCGGCCGCCGATAGCCAGAACGCAGCCCGGGGATAGTTCTTGCGGCCCAGCATCTCGGAGTTAAGCTCCCGAAGCCTGACCGGTTCCGCCATGGTACCCCTCCTTCAGCGCCCTATGCCCGCCTGGGCCTCCAGAAGATGGCCAGGAGGCCGGCGATGATGCCCAGCCCGGACCCTACGATCCAGATCCATCCGAAGCCCAGCAGGAGAGCGATCAGCGAGATGAGCAGTATGGTCGCTCCCGCGGACCGGTGAAGCTCCGGCCTCATCCTCAGGCTGGCCGCGCTCCCGCTGATGACCAGGGAGCAGATGATCAGGCCGATACCTATGATCAGTGATGTAAGCCCCGCCCATATGCTCCACACTATCGCGAGATAGAGCGAGTCGAAGAATATGGCGAACAGGCCAGCGATCAGCATGAATATGGCAGCCAAGGATGCCAGGGAGAACGCCGCCCGGGGATAATTGTTCGGGACAATCTCCGAGGTCATGTTCAGTTGACCGCCAGGGACCGCAGTGCTCTGGACCCTCGATTCTGCCGCGCTTCGCGGAGTGGTCGGTTTTTCGCTTTCCGTAGGATCGCCTCCACTAAGGTAGCTGTGGAAGGCTTGAGTAGATAAGCATATCCTGGCGGGGGTGGCCATCATGACGAGCGCAGGCGGTATGTCCTCTTATCGAGACGATCGGCACGCCATTCGAACAGCGGCCGATCCGCGTGGCTCGTAGCACCCCTTGGCGGCCACCACCTGGTTGATGCACCTAGTGGTCCGTCGATCGCATGATGGTATCGAACACCGAGCAAAACCGCTCTCTCCGGCGAAGCCGCTCATGAGACCGAGGACGAAGGTGCATTTCCTCCTTTCAAACAGGTTGGCACTCAGAGGTAAAGCTCACTCCAGCGGGTTTCCCCATGTGTCCCGGAAGAAGTTGTGCTCGATCGGCCTCCTCTCCGGCCGGGTCAGCTGCTGGGCCTTATGTCTATCGGACAATAGGCTGTCATCTGCTCCGGGGTACCCGCAGATGATGAAGGTTATGACCACATAGTCGGCCGGAATGCCGAGCACGACCCGGGCCATCACCGGGTCGAAGCCGGCGATGGGATGGGCGACGAGCCCGAGCTCGGTGGCCTGCAGCAGCATCTCCCCGACCGCCATGCCGCATCCGAACTGGTAGTAGTCCCGTCCCTCGCTCAGCCGGCAGTCCTCCGACGGTTTGGCGGCGAGGACCATGATCAGCGGCGCCGCGGTCGCCCACACGTTCCCCCGGCTGAGGCACTCCTTGACCTTGTGGAGCGAGCTCCCGGTGCACACGACGAGCCTCCACGGCTGGTTGTTGTTGCAGCTGGGGGCCAGGCGCATGGTCTCGACAAGCGATCGGATCTTGTCCTCCTCGACCGGCCGGGGGTCGAACACGCGGAGGGCCCTTCGGCGGTGAACAGCCTCTCTTACGTCCATTGGTCTCGAAGGAATAACACTCTCTGAACCAATATGGTTATTGCCGGCGGCCGAGCAGGGATGTCGAGGCCAGAGGCGCGATATCCTCGTGGAGGAGAGTTGGACCATTAGGCTAAACCTTTTATTGGAAAAGCCCTATCGAGGGAATGCGGGCTCGTGGCTTAGCCTGGATATAGCACTGGCCTTCTACCGTGGCTCGCCATGGAAGCAAGTCAGTGGTCTCGGGTTCGAAACCTTCTCAAGAAGGCGAAATTCCCGACGAGCCCGCCATTTCCCAATCCAAACCTTCATATGGACCTGATGATTCAGGGCATAAGCATAACTAATTGAGGTTTACTAATGAAGAGAAGCTCACGCGCTTGGAAAAAGCGAGGCAAGCAGAGATGGAAGTGGCGCAAGAAGAAGATGAGGCGCCGCAAGCGCGCGCAGAAGATGCGCAAGGCATGACACTGAACAGTGGGGGTATGGGGTAGTTCGGTATCCTCGCGGGCTCCAGTTATACGGGAATGAAAGAGAACGGGTTTACTGACCAGTGATGAGTAACTGGAGCGTTGACCCGTACGATTCCGACAGGGTCGCTCCCTGTCCGGTGGAAACCCGCTGATCTGGGTTCAAATCCCAGTGCCCCCACTTCCTTAACTGGCTCAGGGCGGTTTTGCCCTAGCATATGAATCGGGGATTCTCCCCCACACCTTCCTTGTTTTTCCTTCTATGATCATCTCTGATCATCCCCGCTTCGATGCCTCTTAGGTAATCTCCACGCTTCGCTAAAGCATT
>DAVH01000028.1 GCA_002508545.1 Methanomassiliicoccus sp. UBA6 | reverse complement strand
AGGTCCTTGGCGGCCTGGAACAGCGACCTCTGGGTGTTGTAGCTGACCGCGCCCAGGGAGATGTGGCCGAACATGATGGGCATGTCCATGGCCACCACCGGGCCGGAGCGCCCGCTCTCCGCCACGAAGCCGTCGCCGGTAAGCGCGACCCGCGAGGACCGGCGGCCGACGTAGGTGCGGGTCTCCACCTCCTCCCTCAGCGGGTCGATCGAGGGATTGGTGACCTGCGCCGCGTCCAGTATCAGGTCGTCGAAGATCATGCCGTAGGGCATGTCGGTGCCGCAGGAGCACAGCAGGACCCCGCCCGAGGAGGATTGGGCGTTGATGCCCTGGCGGACCCTCTCGGTGTACGAGGCATGAGGCGGCAGGCCGGACGGCACGGTGGCGATCTCGATGCACCGGGCGGGGCACATGGCCACGCAGCGCTGGCAGGCGACGCAGCCGCCCCTGCTGACCGCGCGGTCGTCCTTCCACTCCAGCACGCCGAAGCTGCACTCCTTCACGCAGCGCTTGCAGCCCAGGCAGGCGTCCCGGTCGATGACCGGGCGGAACTTGTCGGGGATGATGCGGTCGAAGACCCTCTCCCTCTCGTCCAGATGGTGCGCGGGGGAGTTCATCACAGCACCCCCTTGAACGGCGCTTCGGTGCCCCGGCGAACGAGCCCCTTGCCCACGGTGGCGATCATGGGGCTGCCCGGGTCCCCGACCCAGGTCTCCGCGTCCGCTTCCACGATGCGCACCGCGCACTCCTCCGAGGCGGCGAACAGCCTCCGGTCGTCGGGACTGCGGCCGAACAGCAGGGGGCGGAGCTTCTTGCGGTCGGCCATCGCCAGCATGGTGATCTCTGGTTTCCCCCGACCAACGAGGATAGAGAACGGCCCGTTGAGGAACGCCTCCTTGTAGGTGACCCTGAGCTGCTCGGCCAGCGCCCTGCTCTTGGCATCCATCCGCTCGATCTCGCGGTAGTAGCGCGGGGCGAGGGCGAACGCCGCCACCTGCGGCGGGAGGCCGTGCCTCCGAACGAGCAGGTCCCATAGGTAGGTGACCACCTCGGTGTCGGTCAGCAGCGAGCAGTTGTACCCGTGCATCTCCACCAGCTTCTTGTTGACGCCGTAGGAGGTGATCTCCCCGTTGTGGCAGACGGACCAGTCCAGCAGGCCGATGGGGTGCGCCCCGGCCCACCACCCCGGGGTGTTGGTGGGGAAGCGGGAGTGCGACAGCCACATCTGCGCCGAGTACCGCTCCAGGTCGTAGAAGGAGGCGACCTCGTAGGAGTAGCCGTTGCCCTTGAACACCGCCATGTCCTTGCCGCTGGAGACGCACATGGCGTTCGGTATCCGGCCGTTGATCCCCATGACCACGTCGACCACGCACTCGTCCGGCCCCATACCGCGGACCAAGTAGCTGGTGGACAGGGGGTCCGGCTGGAAGAAGTACCTCCAGACGATGGGGTACGGCGGCCTCATGGAGGCGACGCTGCGGGTGGGGACCCTCTCGTCCTTGATGATGTCCCCGCGGTCCTTGAGGTATTCCTCCGTCCGGCACATCGCCTCCTCGTCGTCGAAGAAGAACTGGAGGCAGTAATGCTCCTTCAGGTCCTCCGGGAACAGGCCGTAGGCCGAGTACCCAGAGCCCAGACCGTTCTCCCTCTCCCTCATGGTGGTCAGCATCCTGGAGATGACCTCGCCGGACATCTTCCCCCCGGTCACGTCGATGGCGCCGGCGATGCCGCAGCCGCCCATGATGTACTGGAGCCCGGGCGGCCGCGCCGCCCCGTAGCTCGGAAGTAACGGTAGATCGTTCCTATTGTCTGCCTCGACTCGTTCCTCGCACCTCATGCCCTCAGCCCCTTTGCCCGTCCGTTCCGCGTCCTCGACGCCGTTCTATTATTCGACAACTTCCGGCCTATTAACCGTTGTTGCTAAACAGATTCCGTTGCGACTTAAAATGTTCGAGATTCGTACATTATTCAACCCTTGTATTCGGGTTACATCTACTAGCGGTTAATCAAAATAGATATTTATCTATTATGCCGTAAGATTGAGTTTTATCGGAAGCGTCCTAGCCTTAGGATGGCGGGAGGATGCTCCCTTTCATCCGGGCCGGGGTCCGGCAATTCCGAAACGGAGGGAGCGCTCGCTCCGTTTGAGTCATTGAGGAATGGGCCTTACGGCGGTCATTTCGAGGCCAGCTCCAGAATTCGTAATCCGGAGGAAGCTGTCCGCACCGCCCTGATTGGTATTATAAGAATCTTTATACCCAACATCCGCATAGTATCGCATGCAGGTCGTCGTGCATGTCGTCCCTCAGTTTGACGCTCATCCCCCAGCTCCCCGATCTGGAGGAGATCAGGCAGATGCGGAAGCGCCTGGACCTTTCCCAGAGAGAGCTGGCTTCCCTGGCCGGGGTCTCCCAGTCGCTCATCGCCAAGATCGAGAAGGGCAGCATCGATCCCTCGTACGACAACGTCCGCAAGATCTTCAGCGCCTTCGAGGGCATCCTCAAGAAGCGGGCGCTGGAGGGAAAGAACATGGGCGCCCGGTTCACCGTCGGCGACCTCGCGACCCGGGGGGTGGTGTCCATATCCCCCGAGGCGACGCTGGCCGAGGCGGTGGACAAGATGGTGAAGGGCCGGTTCACCCAGCTGCCGGTGATGGTCGGCGACCGCATCGTCGGCGGGGTCACCGATGACCGCATCCGGGACTATACCATCGAGCAGACCAGGAACCAGCGGATGTCCTACGACGAGGTCATGCAGACCCGGGTGGAGGCGATCATGGAAGCCCCGTTCCCCATTCTCTCGGAGGACACGCCCATCGAGCTGGCGTCCCTCCACCTGCAGAGGGAGGAGGCGGTGCTGATCACCAGGCGGGGCACGATCATCGGCATTCTCACCAGCGCCGATTTCCTGGACCTGGGGCTGCACTGACGCCATGAAGAAGAACGAGCTGGAAAGGAAGCTCCAGAGGATCGCTCCGCACTCCCGTCCCCGGCCGGACCTGGAGCAGTACTCCACCCCGGCGTCGGTG
The DNA here is from genome assembly GCA_002508545.1 of Methanomassiliicoccus sp. UBA6. Lineage (GTDB taxonomy): Archaea > Thermoplasmatota > Thermoplasmata > Methanomassiliicoccales > Methanomassiliicoccaceae > UBA6. The sequence continues at coordinate 24,807 of DAVH01000028.1, read as the reverse complement.
GCGGCGGACATGCTGTTCACCGCGTACTCGTTCGGCGACATCGCCGACCGAACGGTGCTCGACCTGGGCTGCGGCTCGGGCATACTGTCCATCGGGGCGGCGCTGCTCGGGGCCTCGAAGGTCACGGGGATCGACGTGGACCCGGCGGCGGTCGAGGACGCCAGGAGGAACGCGGAACAAGCGGGCGTGGGCATCGAGGTCCTCCAGGCGGACATTGGCGAGGTCGTTCTCAAGGCCGACACGGTCATCATGAACCCGCCCTTCGGGGCGCAGCGCCGGAACGCGGACCGGCCGTTCCTGGAGGCGGCGGTGCGCGCCGCGCAGCGAGTGTACTCGCTCCATAACGCCAGGACCGTAGACTTCCTGCTGAAGATGGTGTCGGCGATGGGATGCGAGGTCTTCCTCCAGAAAAGCTATAAATTCGAGATACCTCACATGTTCGAGTTCCACGATAAGAGGAAAAAAGAGATAGAGGTCGCACTATTGTGCATTGATTCATCGGATGTGACGAAATGAGCGGAAAGACGGTTTTACCCGGCGACGAGGTTGCTGTCGCTGAGGAGTACATGCCCGCGGAGGGCACTTACGAGCAGGACGGAAAGATCCTGTCCAGCCTGGCCGGAGAGCTCGAGCTCGACCAGGAAGAGAAGGTGGCCAAGGTATCTCCCAAGAACCCCCTGGTGACGCTGAAGAACGGGGACAGCGTGTTCTGCCGCATCACCGACGTGAGGGCGAGCATGGCCATCTGCGAGATCTTTGCCGCGGAGGGCAAGGAGCGGGAGATCACCGGAGAGAAGTCGGCCACGATCCACGTGTCCAAGCTGTCGTCCGAGTACGTGCAGGACGTCGGCAAGGAGTACCGTCCCGGCGACCTGATCCGGGCCAAGGTCATACAGACCAAGCCGTCGGTACAGCTGTCCACCCAGGAGGCGCACTTCGGCGTGGTTAAGGCGCTGTGCCGGAGGTGCCGGAGCCCGTTGGTCCGGCAGGGCAAGGGCCTGCGCTGCGAGCCGTGCGAGCGCGTGGAAAGCCGCAAGATCGCCGACGACTACGGCGACATAAACTTCTGAGGCCGCCGGTCGCCGGCGGCCATACCGTTTTCATTCTCGCGCCTCGAAGCGGACAGTCCTGTTGGAATGGAAAACAATAATACCGCTCCATGGTATCCGCGGACTGGTGTTTTGAAGCATGCCAGAATTTGGACATCCGTTCTCCGGTCTTGCCAAGGACCGCAAGCTGACCGATGCCGAACTGATAAGGGCGATACGGTTCATGATCGCCGCGGAATATGAGGCCGTTCAGATGTATATGCAGCTGGCCGAGTCGACGGACAACAAGCTGGCCATAGAGGTCCTGAAAGACATCGCGGACGAGGAAAGGGTCCACGCCGGCGAGTTCCTGAGGCTGCTCAAGGAGCTGTCCCCGGACGAGGAGGCATTCTACCTCGAGGGCGCTCAAGAGGTCGAGGAAGAGATCGCCAAGCTGAAGAAGTAGTCGCTGAGCCTTGGCGAACCGCAAAGGGCGGGCAGGGCCCTAGGCGGATCGGACATGCGGCGGCCTGCCTATGACGGCCTGGCCCGCTCTGTCTGGCCCATGCTCCACGCCGTCATCCGTCCATGGAATACCTTATATCGCATGTAGTTGTTAGACGAAAATCGGGTTGAACCATGACCAAGAGCAACGAGGACCTCATACGAGAGATCAACGAGCTCAGGAACGAGATGAAGCAGATGAGAGAGGTCCTGAACGTGTTGTTCTCCTTGGTCGTCGAGGCGGACGAAGGAGAGGATGACGAGGCCGAGTACCCGACCTTCGTTCAAGACATCCCCAGGTTCAACAACTAAGCCCGCGAAGGAGCATCTTTTCATGAGGGCCGGTGAGCGCGGATGAAGGCAGTGTGCCTGCTGTCAGGAGGCATCGACTCCCCGGTGGCCGCTTACGCCGTGGGCCGCAACGGGGCGGACATAGCGCTGCTGCACATGGACAACCGGCCGTACGCTGACTGCTCGGCCATCGAGAAGGCCATCAGCCTGGCGTCGAAGATCGAGGACGCGCTCGGCCGGCCGCTGGAGCTGTACGTGGCGCCGCACGGGCCCAGCCAGCTCCTGATCCACGAGCGGTGCCAGCACAACCTGCAGTGCGTGCTGTGCAAGCGCACCATGCTCAGGGTGGCCAGGAACCTGGCCCGCCGCATCGGCGCGGACGCGGTGGTCACCGGAGAATCGCTGGGGCAGGTGGCATCGCAAACCTTGTACAACATCGTGTCCGAGCAGACCGGCCTGGACTTCCCGGTGCTCCGCCCCCTGATCGGCCTGGACAAGCTGGAGATCGAGGCCGTGGCCAAGCGCATCGGGACCTACGAGATATCGATCCAGAAGGGCACGCCGTGCACGATCGTTCCGCACCGGCCGGCGACCATGGCCACGCCCGAGCTCATGGCCGCCCAGGAGAAGCGGCTGGACATCGAGATGATCGCCCAGCACGCGGCGGACGAGGCGTTCGTGGTCAGAAGGCCGAGCAGCTCTCGAGCCTAGACTCGTCCAGCATTTCCGGCGTTACCCGGTTGATGTAGCGCGCCTGCACCCTGGAGATATAGAGAATATGGTTCCCGATCTTCACCTTGAGGTCGGTCTCCTTCGGCGCCTTCACCGTGATCGGTACGATGACTGGTCCGGAGCAGGAGGTGGAGACACGGTAGTCCCGCTTGTTCTTGATGATGAAATCTATGACCTCCTGATCAACAGCGATGCTCTGCATGGGGTAGCATTAGGGCTTCCGTATTTAGTGCTTGCGAAGTTATTTCCTACCATCCCGTCATGACCTGAGCGTGAGATACGTCCTGGACACGTCCGCGCTGTTCGCGATGCAGGACCTGCCCCCCGGCGAGGTGTTCGTGACCGCCGGGGTCATCGCCGAGCTGAGGAAGTACGAGGACCCCCGGCTGAGGTTCTGGGAGGACATGCTCCACGTCTCGTCCCCATCCCCCGCCTCGCTGGACAAGGTGAGGAAGGCGGCGTCCCGCACCGGCGACGATGCCCGGCTGTCCCCCACCGATATGGAGGTGCTCGCCCTCGCCATCGACCTGAAGGCCGAGCTGCTCACCGACGACTACTCGATCCAGAACCTCGCCCGGGTCATGGGCGTGAGGTACCGCGGCGTCGGGATGAAGGAGATCAAGGAGGTGGTGCGCTGGAAGTACCGCTGCACCGGCTGCCGCAAGGAGTGGGACGAGAACTACCCGGACTGCCCGATCTGCGGGAGTCCCCTGCGCTCCTCCCGCTCAAGGAAATGACGGCCGGCAGCGCAGGATGTTGCCCATCCGCCTAGGGCCGAGGAACCGCATGGAGAACTCGAGCCTTCGGGGGCCGCCGAAGAACAGGGACGCCAGCATCTTGGTGCGCACCGCGGTTCGGAGGGGCTTGTAGACCTGCCGCCTCCAGCTCTCCTCGTAGCTCGACAGGGGAGTGCCGTTCCTCAGGTGGTCGGCGATGGTCCTCCCGGCGATGCGCCCGCAGATCATGGCGATGGGGATGCCCCCGCCGTTGACGGCCATCACGTGTCCCGCGGCATCGCCTACCAGGAGGCCCGAGGAGGTGAAGGTCCTCGGCACCGGACCGTTGGACGGCACATACTTGCCGATCGGCCGCCCGGTCACCTCCAGCTTCCTCATCCTGATGAACTCCTGGAAGTAGTCGCCCACCCTCCCGTCGGAGAACTTGGGGGCGACGCCGACGCCGACGTTGGCGCCGTTCCTCTTGGGCAGCACCCACGCATATGCTCCGGGGGCCAGGCCGCCGAAGTACATCTCCATCGTGGAATCGAACGCCCCCGTGGCCTGCGAGGTGACCGCCGGGTACAGGTCGCCGTTGCGCTGGAGGCCGAGCCCCATCGCCACCTTGGATATCGGGCCGTCGGCACCGACCACCACCTTGGCGCTGTACACCTCGTCACGGGTGTGGACCTCGCCCTCCTTGACCGAGGTGACCATGCTCGAGGTCCGGATGACCGCCCCGGCCTTCTCCGCCTTGGAGGCGAGGTGCTTGTCGAAACGGTCCCGGTCGGTGGTGTATCCCAGGAAAGGTATGTCGAAGCCGCGGGACCGGGGGGAGAGGATCCGGATGAGGTCGATCTCCCGGGAGATGAGCGAGGCGGGGATGTCGAACACCGGCTCGAGGTCCTCCGCGTCCGGGAAGGTGGCCTTTATCTCGTCGAGGATTGGCAAGAATTCTCCGCACGCCACCGGCTCGCCGACGGCCTTCTTGCGCTCCAGCACCAGGACGCGGGCCCCGCCGAGGGCGGCGTGCTCCGCGGTGCTCGAGCCCGCCGGGCCCGAGCCGACGACGATGACATCGTAATCGGTGTTCATCAGTAGGTCCTCTCCAGGACCGTGCCGGCCAGGGCGATGAGGGAGTCCTTGTACTTCGAGGGAGAGATGGCCTTCAACGCGTCCAGCGCGGCGTCCCTAAGGTCCTTGGCCTGCGATCTCGCGATGTCCAGGGCGTCGGTCGCCTGCACCAGATCCAGGGTCTCGTTGATCTCCTCGTTGGTCTTGCGGTCCTTCTCGAACACCTCGGCGATGCGGTCCGAGCCGGGGTAGTGGCCCTGCATGGCGATCATCAGCGGGAGGTTGGCCTTGCTATCCAGGATGTCCATTCCCAGCGGCTTGCCCAGGGTCTTGCGGTCCCCGGTCAGGTCCAGGATGTCGTCCATGATCTGGAACGCGTACCCGATGTTCAGGCCGAAGCGCCCCAGCGCCTCGATCTCGTCCGTCGAGCCCCCGCCGATGTAGGCGCCGACCCGGGCGCTGGCCTCGATCGGGCGGGCGGTCTTGCCCCCTATGATGCTCATGTAAGTGTCCAGAGGGGTCGCGGACCGGCGCTCCACCTCGATCTGCAGGATCTCGCTCTCGGCCATGGCCGTGCAGGACTCGGCCACCATCTCCACGACCTCCTGTGCTTCCATCGCCCCGCCCAGGCGGAACCCCTGGACGAAGAGGAAGTCGCCGGCGATCAGCGCTCTCTGAAGCCCATACTTGCGGTACGCTGCGATGGTCCCCCTCCGGGTGTCCGCCCCGTCGTTGATGTCATCGTGGACCAGGGTGGCCGAGTGGATGAGCTCGAAGGCAGCGGCCAGCTGGATGATCTTCTCCTTATCCTTTCCTCCCACGCTGTGGAATGAGAGGAGGGCTATTCCCGGCCTCATCCTCTTGCCCCCTGCGTTGATCACGTGCGTGGCTATCTCGGTCAGAAGGGGCTGTCGGGATCGGACGCTTTTCGTGATCTCCGCCTCCACAAGGCGGAGGTCATCCACAATAGAAGCGTCCCAGCGTACTACCATGGGGCGTGATAATAGTGAGGGATTACTTAACGCTTATCTGGTACCTCCAACGACCGGCCGTCCGGCCCGCAAACTCGATCGGCCGGTCCAGCAGGCTCGCGCCGCCATCGCCGGCTTCCCTCGGCAACCTTTATGACCGTCCAGTTCCGAAATCTATCGCATGATGGAGAGTACCGAGCAGGTCGCGGGAACGCGGGTCGGGGACCTCATGGTGCCCGACCCCGCCACCGTGCCTTACGAGGGGACGATGGACGACGCCCTTTCATCGATGGTCGAACGGGACCGCAGCAGTGTGCTGGTCATGGACGGGGGCCGGCTGGCGGGGATGATAGGCGATGCGGACATCGCCCGCCTGATCGTCAAGGGGGTGGACCTGAAGAGGGCGCTGGTCCGCGACTTCGTGACCGCCTGCATTCTCACTGGCAACCAGCCCTGCGTGCAGATCCGCGAGGACGACACGGCGATCAACGCGCTGCGGGTCATGGACTCGTGGACGGCGAACCAGATCGTGGTGGTGAATGAAAAAGACGAGGTGGTCGGGACGATCTCCGTCCTCGACGCGCTAAAAGGTTGGAAGAAAGGGGTTTGAGCTCAGAGCGCCGGGAACAGCGTCCTGGCGGCCTGTTCGCACAGGTCGACCACCGGGTCGGGCCAGATACCGATGGCGACGGTCGCCACCACGCAGATGGCGATCGCGGCGGCCATCGACAGGGGTATCTTCAGCTTCTCCTTGCTGGCTCCCTCGTCCACGAACATGTACTTCACCACGCGGGCGTAATAGTACAGGGACAGGGCGCTGTTCAGGATACCGGCTATCGCCAGCCACACCATCCATCCCTGGTCAGCGATCTGGGAAGCATCGATGGCCGAGGAGAACAGGATGACCTTGGACCAGAACCCGGACAGCGGCGGTATGCCCGCCAGCGCGAACAGGAAGATGCCCATGGACAGCGCGACGAGCGGCGCCCTGCGGGCCAGTCCCTTGTAGTCGGAGAGGGACTCGCCCAGAGCCACGTAGGCCAGCGCGGCCACGACCACGAACGCCCCGCCCTTCATGAAGGCGTGGGTTATGATGTGGAAGATGCTGCCCTCCACTGCGAACTGGGTGGCCACGGCGATGGCGATGATGAAGTATCCCGCCTGCCCGATGGACGAGTAGGCCAGCATGCGCTTCATGTTGGTCTGCTGCAGCGCCACGACGTTACCGACGGTCATGGTCAGGATGGCGATGATGGCGGCCAGCATCTGCCAGTCAGCCTTCAGGGCGATCAGCCCGACCAGGAACACCTTGAACAGCAGCACCATGCCCATCTTCTTCGAGCTCGCGGCGAGCAGGCCGGAGATGGGCGTGGGCGCTCCCTCGTACACGTCAGGGGCCCACATGTGGAAGGGCACGATGGCGACCTTGAAGCCGAACCCGGCGATCAGGAGGGCGATGGCCATCCAGGCGGCGGGGTCCAGTCCCGAGGCCATGGTTCCCAGGGCGTCGTTGATGCCCAGCAGGTTGGTGGTCCCGGTGATCCCGTACAGCAGGGATATGCCGTACAGGGACAGCGCGGACGACATCCCGCCGATGACCAGGTACTTCACGGACGCCTCGGCGCCCCGCTTGTCCTTCTTGCGGAAGGCGACCAGGGCGAAGGTGGAGATCGAGGCGACCTCCAGTCCGACGTACAGGGTGATCAGGTCGACGGCCATGGCCACCAGCATCATGCCGGACGTGGCCAGCATGATGAGGGAGTAGTACTCCGACAGGTGGCGGTTCTTCTCCACGTACCTGGCCGAGGCCAGGACGACATAGAGGGCTACGGACTGGAACACCAGGGCGAACAGGGCGGCGAACACGTCCAGCTGCAGGAGGGGAGTGTTCTCACCGCCCATGGGCGCCGGGTATCCATTGATCACGTAGTAGATCACGAGGCCCATGGAGGCGATGATGCCCACCGCGGAGACCCCGGCCATTGCCCGGCTGGACTTGGCGACCAGGTGCACCGCGGGCAGTACCGCGGCGAAGGCCACCATGATCAGCACGGGATATAACGCACTGTAGTCTAGAGCCATATTAGATCACCCCGGTCAATATGCGGGGAATCGACGGCACGATGATGTCCATGATCAGCCGGGGATAGATGCCGAACAGGGCGATGAGACCGATCAGGACCGCCAGCGGGACGGTCTCGAACCAGTACGCATCGTGGATGTGCTCGGTGTCGATCTTGGTCGTCAGGTTGCCGAATATCGACCTCTGCATGGCCCACAGGTAGTATGCCGCGGTAAGGGCCACGCTGGCGATCGGTATCAGGACCCACAGCTCCCACACGTTGTAGGTGGCGGTGAGGACCGAGAACTCGGCCATGAACCCTACCAGGCCGGGAAGCCCGAGGGAGGCCATGAACCCCATCATCATGACCGTGGACACGATCGGTATCTTGGGGGCTAGGCCGCCCAGCAGGGGTATCTCTCTGGTACCCGCCTTATGCTGGAACATGCCGCAGGTCATGAAGAGGACGGCCGTGATCAGACCGTGGGCGAACATCTGGAACACCGCCGCGGCCATGCCCAGGTCGGTCATGGTGGCTATGCCCAGGAGCACGATGCCCATGTGGCTGATCGAGGAGTAAGCGACCATCTTCTTCAGGTCGGTCTGCGCCAGGCAGGCGAACGCACCGTAGATCATGGACACTACGCCGATGATCGCGATGAGCACCTGCGCCTCCAGCGTGATGTTGGGGAAGGTCCAGACGCAGATCCTGATGATCCCGTAGGAACCCATCTTTAGCAGCAGGCCGGCCAGCAGGACCGACCCGGCGGTCGGGGCCTGCACGTGCGCGTCCGGCAGCCAGGTGTGGAACGGCACCATCGGCATCTTGACTATGAAGCCGAAGAACAGCGCCGCGTAGATGAGCACCTGGATGGCGTGACCGAAGTCACCGGACACCGTGGCGATGTCCGCGATGTCGAAGCTTATGCCGCCCAGCGGACCCTGGGCAGTGAAGACCAGGGCGAATATGCCCAGCAGCATGACCAGCGAGGCCACGTGGGTGTATATGAAGAACTTTATCGACGCGTAGGCCCGGTTCGGTCCTCCCCATATCGCTATGAGGAAGAACATCGGGATCAGCACGACCTCCCAGAAGATGTAGAAGAGGAAGTAGTCCAGGGCCATGAACACGCCCAGCACTCCCAGGTCCAGCAGCAGCATGAGGCCCATGTAGGTCCCGGTCCGCTCCTCGACGTCCCATGAGAACAGGATGGCGAGGAAGACCAGCAGGGCCGACAGGAAGACCATCAGTATGCTGATGCCATCGACTCCCAGGTGGAAGGATATCCCCAGCATGGAGACCCAATCGTACCTTACCTCGAACTGGAACTCGGTGCCCAGCGGGGCGCTGAGCGAGAATTCCATGGTAAGGAGGGTCGCGAGCACCAGGGTTATCCCGGAGAAGACCAAGGCCAGGTACTTGGCGGCCTTGGGGTTCTTACCCAGCGCGAAGGTCAGCAGTGCTCCTACGAGCGGGACGACCAGCAGCAGGGGAAGTATCGGAATGTTTTCGAACATCTTAGATCACGCCTCCGAACAGGAAGAGGAGGATGACGATGATCGACACCCCCGCTACAACGAGGGCCGCGTACGACTGCACGAAGCCGGTCTGTCCCCTGCGGAGGACATTGCCCAGCTTGACGGTCACGGTGGCGATCCCGTTGACAATTCCATCGATGACCTTTCTATCCAGCCAGTCCACTACCCTGGCGACGCCGTAGACGACCTTCAGGCCGACCCAGTCGTAGCCGGCAGTAAAGCCGTACCTGGCCAGGAGGAGGTCGTAGACCTTCCGCCGGGCCGGGGTGGCCACGAAGGCGTCGGGGTTTATGGACCGCTTCATGTACATCAGGTACGCCAGGCCGATGCCCAGCACGGCCACGGCTATCGACACATAGGTCAACGGCTCCTGGAACGTGTGGATGATCACATCGATCGCGGTCGCCTCGTGGGGATGGAACATCGTCGGCACTATCAGGCTCTCGAAGCCCAGGAAGATCCCTACCAGCCCGGACACGACTGCCAGGACGGCCAGGATGGCCAGGGGGACCCACATGACCTTGGGCGACTCGTGCGCGTGGTCGTACGCGTGGTGGTCGCGCGGCTCACCTGTAAAGGTCATGAACCACAGGCGGAACATGTAGAACGCGGTCATGAACGCGGTCAGGGTGCCCATTATGTAGAGCAGGTAGAACAGCGGGTTCTCCGCTCCGGTCTCGAACGTAACCGCCAGGATCTCGTCCTTGGAGAAGAAGCCGCTCCACAGGGGTATGCCCGCGATCGATATGCAACCCATGAGCATGACCCATTTGGTTATCTTCAGCTTCTTGCCCAACCCGCCCATCAGCCTCATGTCCTCGGTGTGCACGGCGTGGATGACCGCGCCGGCGCTCAGGAAGAGCAGGGCCTTGAAGAACGCGTGGTTCATCAGGTGGAACATACCGGCGGTGTAGCCGATGTTGGCCTCCTGGGTGTAGAAGAACAGGTATCCGCCCGTTCCCAGAGCCAGGAACATGTAGCCCAGCTGNNCTGGCTGATGGTGGAGTAGGCGAGCACCCGCTTTATGTTGGGGTTGTTCAAGGCCATGGTCGCCGCGAACAGGGCGGTGATGCCGCCGATGATGGCGATGATGAGCATCGTGTTGGGGGTCTCCACCATCACTGGGTAGGACCTCGCCACGAGGTACACACCGGCCTTGACCATGGTCGCCGCATGGATAAGGGCCGACACGGTGGTCGGGCCCTCCATGGCGTCGGGCAGCCAGTCGTGCAGCGGGAACTGCGCGGACTTGCCGATCGCGCCGCCGAAGATGAAGAACGTGCCCAGGGTGAGCAGGTCGTTCCCTCCGACGAAGGCGTCCACGTTGTTGAAGATATAGTTGAAGTCCAGGTTGCCCTGGAACCCGACGAAGAAGATGAACAGGCCCAGCATGAACATGATGTCCCCGATCCTGGTCACCAGGAACGCCTTCTTGGCCGCCGAGGCGGCAGAGGGCTTGGTGTTCCAGAAGCCGATGAGCAGGTAGGAACATAGACCGACTATCTCCCAGAAGATGAACATCTGCAGATAGTTGGAAGACAGGACCAGTCCGAGCATGGCGCATATGAAGAGGGAGATCTCCGCGTAGTAGCGGCGCTTCTTCACGCCCTCCTCGTGCATGTAGCCGACGGAGTAGATGACGACCAGGGTGGCCACGAAGGACACCACGATCAGCATCAGCGCGGTCAGCGTGTCGATGTATATGCCCATGTTGAAGGTGAAGCCGAGGTTATCGCCCGAACCCTGGACGATCATCCACTCGATGGATTGGTTGAACGTCCCTCCGGGGTAGCCCCCGCTCAATATCTCGTACGCTACCATGAGGGCGAGGAAGCAGGCCGACCCCGCCATCAGGATGGCGAAGTAGCCGCCGTTCTCGGCCCTCTTCAATACCTTGTTCCCCAGGAACCCGACCACGATGAAAGACACCAGCGGGAGGATGGGGATCAACCAGGCTAGCTCGCTCCAGTACATCTTTACCACCTCAGCAGGTTGACTTCGTCAAGACCGATGGTGTCCCTGGTCTTGTACAGGTTCAGCACTATTGCCAGACCGACCGCTACCTCCGCGGCGGCGATCGCTATGGAAACCAGCGCGAAGATCATGCCGTTCAGGTCGCCCGAGAACGCCGAGAACGCCACGAAGTTGATGTTCGCGGCGTTGAGCATCATCTCGATGCACATCAGCACGACGATGGCGTTCTTCTTGGTGAGGACGCCGACCGCGCCGATGACGAACAGGATGGCCGAAAGGCCGATGAAGTACTCGATCGGTATCATTCGTTCTCCTCCTGGGCGATGTACACTCCTCCCAGCATGGATACAAACAGCACGATGCCTACGATCAGCACGGCGAGGCCGTACTCGTTGAAGAGCATGCTGCTCAGCTCGTCATTGTTGGTCATGGTCAAGGACCCTGCCGGCCACTGGGCGGTAAGGAGCGTCCCCACCACGAGGACCAGGAACGCCGCTAAGGTGATCCCGACATAGACATTGCGCTTATTCATCACGGTTACCTCCCAGCAGACGACGCTTGGTCAGCATGATACCGAACAGCATCAGGACCGACACCGCGCCGACGTAGATCGTGATCTGGATGATCGCCAGATACTCGGCGTTCAGGAAGATGTAGGTGAACGCCACTCCCAGGAAGCTGAGGGTCAGCCACATCACGCTGCGCACGATCTCCTTCGACCACAGCACTGCCAGGGCCGCGATGATGGTCACAGCGGCGATGAACAGGAATATGATCATATCCCACGGAAGAGGCATTACAGCACCTCCCCCATCTTCAGGGCGTCCTTGGGACAGACCTCGACGCAGGTCTCGCACGAGACGCACTTCTCCTTGTCGAAGACCGGCCTCTTGATGGGCCTGCCCTTCTCGTTCACTCCGACCTCAACCATCTTAACGGCCTCCACCGGGCACTCCTTGGCGCACCGGGAGCAGCTGATGCACTTCTTGTCCTCCAGCACGGGCAGGTCGACGTGCTCGACATGGGGCCGGGGAGATACGCCCTTCTTCAGCTCGGAGGGTAGCACCTCTTCGATGTGCACCTCGTTGCCGGGCACCCCCGGGTACTGGAGCTTGTATGGATCGTAGATCATCTCCTCCCGGGTGTACGAGGCCAGCTCGTACTCCGGGGTGACGATCATTGCATCGGTGGGGCAGTACTCGGCGCAGTAGCCGCACATCATGCACCTGCCGACGTTGACCCTCGGCCGCTTTACCTTGGCCGGGGGCTTGCCCTCCTCGGACTTCAGGTCCTCGACCTCGATGAGCTCGATGCACCTGGTCGGGCATATGCGCATGCAGATGCCGCATCCGATGCACCTCTCGAATATGAGGCCAGGCCTGCCGCGGAAGACGTCCGGAAGGACGACCTTCTCCCAGGGGTACTGGACGGTGTTGGGCCGGTGAATGCTGGACTTGATGGTCTGCTTCGCCGTCACCATCATTGGCCTAAGGATGTAAGCGGTCAGGCCGAACTCCTTCTCTCTTCTAGACTTCTTCTCCGCCATCAGAACCACCCCATGGTCTTGAACACGATGGCGATGGCGATGTTGATCGCGGCCAGGGGTAGCAGCCGCCTCCAGCCCAGATGCAGGAGCTGATCGGTCCTGAACCTTGGCAGGGCGCCCCTGATCCAGATGATAATGCCAAACACCATGAACATCTTCAGCAGGAACCACAGGCCGACAGGGATGAAGTTCAGGAAGTCGGGCATGTCCCAGCCGCCCAGGAACAGGAGGGTGATTATAGAGGAACCCACGAATCCCCTGGCATACTCGGACATCATGATCAGTCCGAACCTCATTCCGCCGTACTCCGTGCCCCAGCCCTCGACCAGTTCGGCCTCGGCCTCGGGCAGATCGAACGGCGCCCTTTCCAGCTCGGCCACCATGGATATCGTGAACACTATGGCACCGATGATCATCGGGGCGATGAGCCAGATGTTCTCTTGCTGCCACTGTACTATCTCGAAAAAGTTCAGGCTGCCGGTGAGGATGATGACCCCGACCACGGACAACAGCAGCGGCACCTCATAAGCGATGATCTGGGCTGCCGCACGCATGCCACCGATGAGGGTGTACTTGTTGTTCGACGCCCATCCGCCCAGTAAAACGGCGAACGGAACGATGCCGAACAGCGCGAGGGTGAGCAGAACGCCCAGCTCGGAGTTCGAGACGTAGAATCCCGGGCTGTAGGGAAGGGTGACGAACATCGCCAGCGAGGTGCCGATGATGATCACCGGTGCCGCGTTGTACACCAGGCTGTCGGCCGCCTCAGGAACGATGTGCTCCTTCACCAGCACCTTCAGGCCGTCGGCGAAGTTCTGGAACAGCCCGATGGGGCCGACCTGAGTACCGCGCCGGTCCATCAGACGCCCGAGGGTCTTCCTCTCCTGCCAGATCAGGGTGATTGATATCAGCATGCCTACTACGAACACGATCAGCGCCACTAGCAAGATGGTCACGAAGTTCAGGACGCCGGGGCTGCCCAGCCAGCCTTCGAGGCCGTGGAAGCCCAGCCATCCGACGAACGCTCCGATTATGTCGACCAGGAGCCAGTGGACGAGACCGCCTAAAAACTGCCAAATATCCAGATACATCGAGATCACCTATCCGTCTCGCCCATGCAGACATCGACCATACCCATGATCGAGGGTACGTCGGCGACCTTGTAGCCCTTCAGCAGCACCTTGGCGCCGGAAAGGATCACGAACAGCGGGCTCCTGACCTTCACCCGGAACGGCTTGTCGGTGCCGTCGCTCGCTATGTAGATCAGGCTCTCTCCTCTCGGGTCCTCCATCCTGGCGAACCCGGTGCCGGCCGGCGCGGTGCGGGGCGGCTTGACCCTTATGGGGCCGTCCTTGGGCATCTTCTTCAGGATGTCCCTGACGATCTGGACGGACATCCTCATCTCGTCCATGCGCACCCGGTAACGGGCATAGGTGTCGCCCTCATCGGCGGTGCACATGTGCCAGTCCACCTGATCGTAGATCTCGTAGGGGTCGTTGTGCCGTATGTCGTACTTCACTCCGCTGGCCCTGAGCGTGGGACCGGTGAAGCCGAGGTTTATCGCTTCCTTCGCGGGCAGGGGAGCGAGGTCCTCCATCCTCATGCGGAAGACCTTGTTGCGGTCGACCAGGTCCTCGTACTCGTCCAGCCGCTTCTCGAAGTAATCGAGCGTCCTGAGGACGTCGCGCTCCCAGTTGGGGGGAGCGGCGTTCCTCACGCCGCCGATACGGCAATAGTTGTAGGTCATCCTGGCGCCGCAGAGGCTCTGGAACAGGTCCAGGAAGGCCTCCCTCTCACGTATGGCGTACAGGAAGATGGTCAGGTTTCCCAGGTCCGGTCCGATGGCGGCCAGCCACATGAGGTGGTTACCGATCCTCTGCAGCTCGTCGGACATCGCCCGGATCCACTTCGCCCTCTCGGGAACCTCCACGCCCATCAGGTCCTCGGCGGCCATGCAGTACACGTGGCTCCAGGTGAAGGAGGAGCCGTAGCACAGCCGGTCGGCCATGGGGATGATCTGGGGGTAGCGGCGGTCCTCCACCATCTTCTCCCAGCCGCGATGCAGGTAGCCGATGACCGGCTCAGCGTCGGTGATCGTCTCACCGTCGACCTTGATCCTCAGGTTCCACAGCCCATGGGTCATGGGGTGCTGAGGACCCATGTTAATCCACATCTCTGCCATCTTAACGCCTCCCGGTCTCGCAGTCCTTCCTCATGGGGAAGAAGGTGTAGTCCGCCGGAAGCAGGAGCCTCTCCAGCTTGGGGTGGCCATTGAATATTATGCCGAACATGTCGTAGGCCTCCCTCTCGTGCCAGTTCGCACCTCCCCACAGCGGGGTGATCGAGTCTATCTCCGGCTTGTCGCGGGGGATGTCCACCACGATCTCGGCGGTGATGTTGCTGGAATACGAGGTGATGTGATAGACGACCTGCATGCGGTCGCAGCGGTCGACGCCGGTCACCAGGCTGCACTGGTCGAACCCCAGCTGGTCCTTCATCATCTTGCACAAGTTGAACAGGGAGCCCTTGTCGGCGGTCATGAACAGGCGCCGCGGCTTTGACTTGCTCTCGAACTTAACCGCGGTGGGGAACGCCTCGGAGATCTTGCTCCTCACCTGCTCTACAGTATAGGTAACGTTCTCTTCCATGCTCCCACCTCAGTCATCCATGAACGTGCCGATCTTCGACTTCTTGATCTTCTGGTGCAGCTTCAGGAACCCGTCTATCAGGGCCTCTGGACGCGGGGGGCAGCCGGGGATGTAGATGTCCACGGGGATGAAGGTGTCCACACCCTGGACGACGTTGTAGGAATCGTACCACGGGCCGCCGGAGATCGCGCACTCGCCCATGGCGATGACCCACTTGGGCTCGGGCATCTCCTCGTACAGGCGCCTCAGGGCCGGGCGCAGCTTCACGGTGACCCAGCCGTTGACCAGGAGAACATCGCACTGCCTGGGGGACGAACGGAACACCAGTCCCAGTCTCTCGTTGTCGAACCGGGGACCGGAGCAGGCGGCCATCTCAAGGGCGCAGCAGGCGATACCGAAGTGCAGAGGGTACATCGAGTTGCGGACGCCCCAGTTGAGGAGGGGGTCCATCGTCTTGTCGAGCGCTCTCTTCACGCCGGTGGCGCGGACGATGTCATCCATGACGTTCGTGGACCACTCCATGAACTCCTTGGCGCTCATTGCGATTGCATTCGGGAACGCGCTCAAATCCATAATCTCTCCTCCTTCCTCAGGGCATAGAACACCCCGACCAGGAGCAATCCAAAGAAGGCAAGCATCAGCATCTTTGCGTCAAAGGAAAGGTTGACGAAGTTCAAGGCCCAGATCATGAAAAAAACAGTAACTATGTCGAACACCACGAAAATGATCGCGAACATATAGAACTGAAAATGGAACTGGACCCGTGCCACTCCGATCGGCACCTCACCGCACTCATAGGTCTCCCGCTTGAGAGCCGTCATCCTGGTAGGCCGGAAGAACTTGGTCATCCAGAACGCGAATGCAGGGACTCCTAGAGCTATAACTGCAAAGATTGCTATTGGCAAATAGGTGTCCAAGAGCATTGATGCGAGAATAGTAAGCCTCTATAAATACGTTATCCGGCGTTAAGTCTGCTGGCCAATCTGGATGGGTCAATAATAGTGCCTGGTGACGCCCGTTCGAGGGAAAAAAATTAATCATGTATTATCAAAAAACGAAATATGATAATCGCGCCCATTGGGCGCCCCTCCTGCGCCGGCAGGCCTGTGGAAGGTTTAAGTCCTCCGCCTTCAAACAATCCCTACCGACAAGGAGAGGATGGAATGAAGATAGCGATATTCACCGAGGACCTGTACGAGGACATCGAGTTCTGGTACCCTTACTACCGTCTCAAGGAGGCGGGGCACCGGCCAGTGGTGATCGGCTCCGGGCGCAAGGACAGCTTCCACGGCAAGCACGGTATACCCAATCATGTGGACATGTCCATCGCCGATGCCCGACCCTCGGACTTCGACGCGGTGGTGGTCCCGGGCGGGTATGCGCCCGACAAGATGCGCCTGCATCCCGAGTTCGCTCAGTTCGTGCGCCTCATGCACGAGGAGGGCAAGCTGGTGGCCTCGCTGTGCCATGGGCCGTGGGTCCTGGCCTCGGCGGGCATCCTGAGCGGCCGCAAGGTCACCTGCTGGCCGTCCCTCAAGGACGACATGATGAACGCCGGCGCGCGGTACATCGACCAGGAGGTCGTCGTCGACGGGAACATCATAACCTCCCGCAAGCCCGACGACCTCCCGGCGTTCATGTCCGAGATCATCCGCCATCTCGGCTCCGGACGGGAGGCCCAGGCGCAGCGCATGACCGCGGTGTCGGCGAGCGGCCGCTGAGCGGGTGATGGGCTTGAACCCTCGCTCTCGCATGCCCGGCTCCTGCAGATGCCTTGCAAGATATCGGCCGGGCGTGCCCTCGGGTGGTTCCGATCCCATGGAACGGTGATATGCATGGTACGCAAGCCTTCGCTCGCTCTCATCCCTCGCTTCCGCCGGGGGACCTTCCGCTCGCATATAGTTAAATCGTCTGGGACCATTAGCGCACCGTCAACACGCCTCAGGGCGTCACATACATGGTGATAAGATGAGCAAGAAGTACGGGTTCATTGGTGCCGGCAACATGGCCGAGGCGATGATGAAAGGCATGATATCTTCCGGAGTATGCGCCCCAGGTGAGCTCATCGCCAGCGAGGTGGTGCCGGAGCGCCGGGACTACATCGCCCGCACCCTGGGGGTCTCGGTCACCGCAGACAACGTGGAGGTGGTCAGGGAGGCCAGCACCATCGTGCTCGCGGTCAAGCCCAACATCGTCGCGCCGGTGCTCGACGAGCTGAAGCCCATGCTGGGCTCTGACCACCTGGTGATCTCGATCGCCGCCGGCGTCAAGATATCGTTCATCGAGGCCCACTTGAACTGGGGGGTCCGTGTCGTCCGGGTCATGCCCAACCAGCCCTGCCTTGTGGGCGCTTCGGCATCGGCCTTCGCCCTGGGAAAGTCGGCCAAGAAGGAGGACAAGGACACCGTGCAGAGGATCCTGGACTCGGTGGGCGTGGCCTTCGCTCTCGACGAGAAGCTGCTGGACGCGGTGACCGGCCTCAGCGGCAGCGGCCCGGCGTACATCTACCTGGTGATCGAGGCCCTGGCCGACGGCGGGGTGCTGGCCGGCCTGCCCCGGGACGTGGCGCAGACCCTGGCGGCGCAGACCGTGTTCGGCGCGGCCAAGACCGTGCTCGAGGTCAAGGGCCACCCGGCGCAGTTCAAGGACATGGTGACCTCCCCTGCCGGCACGACCATCGAGGGCATGAGGGTCTTGGAGGAAGCGGGGGTCCGCGGAGCGCTCATCGACGCGGTGGACGCCGCCGCCAAGCGGTCGACGGAGCTGGGAAAGAGCTAACCGGTCCGCGTCCTTCTCCGGAACACCAGGGCGCACATCGCCTTGGGGATGCTGCGGAACACGCTGGGGGAGTCCCACTCCAGGTCCCGCTTCTGGCAGATGGTCGACTCCATGAGGTCCTCGCCCCTCTGCTTCAGCCTGGAGAGAATTACCTCCCTCTCCTTGAGGTCCTTTATCTTCATCGCCGCGTCGACCTCCTTCATGAGCTGGCGGGCGTCCCTCGACCTCGCTTCCCTGATCTTCAGCTCCTCGGCGGTCATCAGGCCGACCTCCACCCTGACGTCGTTCAGGCGGTCGGCGGCGTCGTAGGACGCCTGCACGATCTGGTCGCGGTCGAGGTTCACCGTCTCGTAGGACAGCACGTCCCTCCAGTTGGGGCTCTCGAGGCGGGCGCGGTGCTCCTCCAGGGTACGGGCGAACAGGCGGTAGCCGAACTTCTCGGGGTTCTCGAAGGCGAAGCTGCCGGGATCGAGGAACGGCGCCAGCGGGGAGGTGTAGACCAGCAGGCGGTGGTCGTTGTTGTTCTGCGCGTACAGCCTGCGGGTGTACTCCGCGGACTCGATGGCCGAGGCCGGGGTTTGCTCCGGCAGGCCGATCATGAAGAACATGTCGAACCGCTGGCAGTCGTTCGCTAGAGCGCTGGTGATGCTCTTTTCCATCGACGCGTTGTCGAACCGGCGGCCGAGGGCGTAGCGGACCTTCTCCTCGTGCGAATCAGGAGAGAACTGGATCGAGTACCGGTCGAAGGTGCTCTTCGCCTCCTCGAAGTACGAGGCGGGCGCGGGAGTGAAGAGCTCGAGGACGACGTTGCCGTCCACTCCCAGCTCGCGGCACCGGCGGAAGAACCTCTCCGCGTAGTGGTCCCCGTTCTGCCGGACGTCGCCGACCACGAACACCGGGGCGTCGATGTACGCCTGCACGTCGGCGATGTCCTGGGCGACCTTCTCCGGGCTGCGGAAGGCCGGACGGGTGCGTCCGAGCACCCGGCGCATGGCCCCGCAGCTGCCCCCGCATACGGCGCAGCACTGGCTGCATCCCCGGACGGTGAACACCGCGGTCAGGGGGTAGCGGTCCCAGTCCTTGAACGGCTTGGCCCCCTCGAGGTCCCGGTGCCTGATGACCGACCGGATGATCCAGCTGTAGTCGATGTCCAGGTGGTCGAGGTCCTCCGGCACCTGGGTCAAGGGGTTCACTTTCACTTGGCTGTCCTGCTTCCAGGTGAGGTTCGGGACCTTGGACAGGTCATCGTTCCTCTCCAGCGCGGCCATGAGGGCGGCCAGCGGCTCCTCGGTGGAGTCGCCGCGCAGCACCAGGTCCACCTGCGGATAACGGATCAGCTCCTCGTGGAAGTAGGAGGAGGAGAAGCCGCCGAACAGCACCTTAGAGTCGGGGTGCAGCCGCTTGACGATCTCGGCGATGGCCAGCGAGCCGTGGGCGTGCGGAAGCCAATGAAGATCGATGCCGAAGACGCTGGAGCGCAGCTTCCCGATGAGCGCCTCCACGTCCAGCTTGCGGTCGTTGAGCATCATGCTGGCGAGGTTGATGATGCGCACCCGGTACCCGTCCCGGTCCAGCCGGTTGGCCATGGTGGTGAAGCCGAAGGGGTACATCTCGAAGACCGGCGTGGACGGCACCAGGTCGCTGACCGGACCATAGAAGATGGAGCGCTTCCTGAAGTCGTAGACGCTTGGCGCGTGCAAAAAGATGATGTCTTCCCTGTGCATTGGGCCGCCTCTTGGTCGGGCTAAGGTAGGTCGATACAAATAGGTTGTTATTTCCCAAATCTCCGCTGGCGAAGCTGGTAGGAGCGTATCGCCCGCAGGAAGTCGATCTTCCTGAACCCCGGCCAGTAGACGTCGGTGAAGTACAGCTCGGCGTATGCCAGCTGCCACAGCAGGAAGTTGGAGATGCGCTCCTCGCCCGAAGTCCGAAGTATGAGGTCGGGGTCGGGGAAATCGGCGGTGTACAGGTAGTTGGAGAAGGTACGCTCGTCGATGTCATCGACCTCCAGCTGGCCGTCCTTGACCTTCTGGGCGATCTGCTTGATCGCCTGGATGATCTCCTGGCGGGAGCCGTAGGCGGTGGCGATGTTGTAGAAGTAGTTCGAGTACCCGGAGGTCCGCTTCTCGGCGTATTCGATGGCCTTCTTGACGTTGTCGGGCAGCAGGTCCTTCTGGCCCAGCACGGTGACCTTGATCTTGTGGCGGTGGACGCGGTCGTCGTCCCCCAGACGGTAGAAGTTCTCCTCGAACAGCTTCATCAGGCTCTCGACCTCGTCGATGTCCCGCTTCAGGTTCTCGGTGGAGAACGCGTACACCGTGAGGACCTTGATCCCGAGCTCCATACACCAGTCCAGGAGCTCCTCCAGCTTATCCTTGCCCTTGACGTGGCCCTCCTCGGTGGTGAGCCCGAACTCCTTGGCGAACCGGCGGTTGCCGTCCATGATGATCGCCACGTGGCGGGGCATCGGGCTGTCCCGGACCTCCTTCATCAGGCGCTTCTCGTAGGTGTTATAGGCGGTGCTGGCGATGACCCTGGATATCTCGTTCTTGATCGCCTTGCTCTCCTCGCCGTTTTCCTCGGACATGGGATTTCCGTTACCGCAGCTTGTCCTCGGGCAACCCGGCCGCTTCCAGCCCAAGGTCGAAGCAGCCTATGCCGGCTACCGCCCCGATCGTGCCCCTCTTTCCGGTGACATTCACCAGCTGGACCCCGTTGCGCTCCGCCACCTGTCTCGCGTCCTCGATCTTGAAGATCTCCCGCTTGGCCCTTCTTCCGTAGTCGACGACCTCGTCGGGCACCTTGAGGCCCTGGAAGATCGCGAGGGTGGTGTTCTCGCTGTAGGTATGGTCCTTGATGAACTTAATCACCTGCTCGGTGAGCGCCGGGACGTCCTTCTCTGCGACGGCGAAGGACACGCCGACCGCGACGCAGTTGGTGGTCTTCTCCGGCACGTTGGGGTTCAGCTGCACGATCTTGTGCTCGAGGTAGTGCCCCAGCTTCATCTCCCGGGCCATCTGCAGCATCAGCACCCACGACGCTCCCTTCTCCTTGGTGTCGGTGTCGTCCACGGCGTAGATGACCCTGACGAGCCTCGGGGTCACCACGCTGACCTCCACGCGGTGCGCTCCCCCGATCTTGACGTCGTCGGGGTACACCGCCTCGATGGTACCCGGCCCCTGGGGCATGCACGCCCCGATGCCCACGCTGGCACCGGCCAGGCCGACCCAGGTGGTGATGACCCGGTCGCCGTCCACCCGCAGCGCCTTCAGCCCCTGGCCACCGACATCCTTGGACGCCGGGCCGAAGTTGACCTCCCTCTCGCCGATGACCGCGTCCATGATGAGGNNGAGAACCCCGCCCGCCCTCCGGCGGTTCGCCGCGTCCCACTCCACCGGGCCCTTGGCGATGCACTCCTCGATGATCGTGGCTACGCCGTTCTTCTCGTCCACCAGGGTGTAGATGCCCTTGCAGAACATTCTCCCGTACTTGGCGGTTATCTGGTCTGGGGTCAATACGACGGACATATGGACATGCCCTCCAGAGGGTAGCGGCCGTTAATACGGATATCCGTAAAAAGACTTTCCGTGGACCTCACCGCCTCCCCTGCCGCTCTGGCCAGGGCAAGTGGTCAATCGAGCACCGCGACGCACCTGGCCGGGAGGTCGCTGAGATCGAGCAGGCGGGACCGCCCCCGCTCGTCCCGGAACATCATGAACCTTCCCTTGATCCCGAGGACCTCGCCGCGGTGGACCCCTTCCACGCGTACGGCCTCCGGCGCGGTCATGGGCCGCGCTCCCATGGGGTACCGGTCGAGGAACATGATATCCGCCTCCACCGGCCGCCGCCACCGGGCGATGCGGTTAAGGTAGTGCTCGTGCACGTTGGCCATCGACTCCTTGGAGGGGCTCGAGGTCCACGTCCGGGCGATCCTGGATATCCGGATCTCCTGGGGGATCTTGAACCTCCTGGACGTCTCCTTTTCCAGGGACCTCGCCTCCCGGCGGTCCCGGCACTCGAACAATGGCCGCACCGCGTCCGCCCCCTGCTCGATCGCCCGCTCCCGGAGCCTAGAGGCGCTGGTCATCCCCACCTTGATGAGGTTGCCGAAGGAGGCGAGGTAGACCACATGCTTCCGGCGGCAGAACTCGGGGTGGTCGCAGAGGCCGCCGTCGCACTGGGGCTCGAAGACGCAGCTCAGGACCGGGATCCAGGGCGCGGCGCACGCCTGGCAGGTCTCGAACCTCCCGACCGCCCGTCCGGACGGGCAGGGGCGGTACCCCTGGTCATCGAACCTCCCGACGCATGAGCGCTCGCTGCCGACCTCGAGGGCGAGCCGGTCGAGCGGGAGCTCGTCGACCTTCCTCGCGGTGCGGTCGTAGATCAAAAGATGGGGGTCGAAGTCGTCCCAGTGGAACGACAGGACGTGCTTGTCCAGGGAACGCTCGCTGCTCCGGTCCTCGGCACGCCCGACCATGCTTCAAGAGTGGGCGGGTGCGGTTATCAGCCTTGCGGTGCTCACTCCGCCTCTTCCTCGACGACCTCTTCTTCCTCTTCGGCCCTCCGGAGGAACTCGGCGGGGACCTCCCGGACCAGGTAGACGGTGCGGGCGGCCCGCTGGACCTCCACCCCGGAGGCGATGAGGGCGTCGGCATCGATCTCGAGGATGATCGGCTCGTCGGTGCGGACCTTCCCGGCCTTCAGCGCGTCGGCGTAGGTCTTGGAGAGGTGGACCATCTTGCGGTCGGACGGCTTAAGTCCCGTCTCCAGGATGATGTCTGCCTCCTCCGGCGTGGTGGGATAGAACAGCGACGCGGGGATGTTGTCGGTCGGCAGCCTGAGATCGAGGTTCAGGGAGTGCCCGTAGGTCGCCCGGATCAGGTCGTTGCTCACCTGATACCTTCCTTTGGGGTCGGTCTCGATGAGCGCGA
This sequence comes from Methanomassiliicoccus sp. UBA6, assembly GCA_002508545.1. Lineage (GTDB taxonomy): Archaea > Thermoplasmatota > Thermoplasmata > Methanomassiliicoccales > Methanomassiliicoccaceae > UBA6. The sequence continues at coordinate 2,013 of DAVH01000028.1, read as the reverse complement.
TGATGTGATGCGGCCTGAGCCAGTGATAGCGAGGGTTGTTCTTCTTGACCGCGTTGATGAAATCGCGAAGGGAGACGAAGCCCTGCTCGTCCATCTTGAGGTTGAACTTGTCAGGGAAATGGCGGAGAGCCCCGGCCATGGTCCTTCCGATGCGCTCCAGCTCTTCGTCGCTCATCAGGAACCTGCCCTCCTCGCCGCATACCGGGCACTTCTCACCCCGGAAGTATCCGTGTTCGGTGCACTCTCTCAGCATCTGCATGGGGTATGAACGCGAATTCTTAATAGTTTTCCATGGACGCGGAGCCCTGAGGCCACATAGGGCAGTGATTAATCTATTGATAATATTATAAATGATAACCAAAATATATCGAAACTTATTTACGGGCGTCGCTGCAAAGCAGGTAGCATGTTCGGGACCGGGACCGCCGGGGCGGGCGCCTCGGCGCGCAACGCGGAGAACGCCGCCGGGCGGGAGCCAGCACTCCCTCCCCAGCTGATCAGATGGATGTCGATGGACCGGACCACGGTGACCCGCATCTTCCGGGGTGAGCGCTCCTCCGACCGTGCCAGGTGCTCAGGGAGCGTCCCGGTGATGCTGCCGGACTCATTGCCCATCCTCCCCGAGGGCACGGTATCGATGAACATGGGGCCGCTGCCCCGCGAGGACGTCATCGGGGAGTTCACAGATCTCTTCCGTGATGCCTGCCGGAGGAAGGACCCCGAGGTCATGGCCGAGTCCGCCCTGTGGTTCTACTCCAACCCCCGCAACTTCGACACCGCCGCGATGGGCGGGCTGGTGCCTTCGGGAGGCGGAGTCAGGGAGAGAGCGGTGCGCGGTTCGCTGGCCATCATGGGCGGGCCCCCGGAGCTGCGGGGGCGGCAGGTCGACGGGACCATCGAGGTCCTGGGGCCGGGCGACGAGCAGTACGAGTTCCTCCTTCAGGCCTGGAGGCTGCTCGTGGACAAGGGCTGCTCTCCGGGAAGCGGGCCGGAGAGGGCCTGCCTGTTCCGCATCGTGTAGTCCGCTCGATGCCTCTTTGCCTCAATACTCGATGCCCGCGGCGCGGCAGGCCGCGGTCACGGTGTTCTTCATCAGCATGGTGATGGTCATCGGGCCGACGCCGCCCGGCACCGGCGTGATCGCGCCCGCGACGCCGAGCGCCTCGCCATAGGCGACATCGCCGACGAGCTTGCTCTTGCCGTCGTCGCCGGGCAGGCGATTGATGCCGACGTCGATGACCACGGCTCCCGGTTTGATCATGTCGCCGGTAATCATTTTTGGTCTGCCGATGGCGGCGACCAGAATGTCGGCACGCAGGCAATGGGCCTTCAAGTCACGTGTTTGCGAGTGACAGACGGTGACCGTGGCGCCGGCATGCATCAGCAGCATAGCCATCGGTTTGCCGACGATGTTCGACCGACCGACGACGACGGCCTCCTTGCCCTTGAGACTGATCCCCGCTTCTTCGAAGAATTTCATTGCGCCGTAGGGCGTGCAGGGGATGAAGCAGGGCTGGCCTTGTACCAGGGCGCCGACGTTTTCGGCGCGAAAACCGTCGACGTCCTTTTCCGGGGCGATCGCGTCGAGTAAGGCTTCGGTATCGAAATTCCTGGGCAACGGAAGCTGAACGAGGATGCCGTGGATTTTCGGGTCGGCATTGAGTTCCGCGATCTTGTCGAACACTGCACTCGGTTCGATGTCAGCCGGGTAAGCATGTTTCTCGGAATGGAAACCGGCCTGGGCGCAGGCATTGACCTTGTTGCGTACATAGACCTGTGATGCCGGATCCTCGCCGACCAGAATGACTGCGAGCCCGGGGCGCATGCCTTGGAGTGCAAGTTCTTCCGCCCTTTGTTTGAACCCCGCGCGCAGCTTTTGTCCGAGCGCGTTGCCGTCGAGAATTTGTGCCGTCATGGAGTATTCCAAAGAGTTGTGCGGTGAGATGATCCGAACAAAAAAGCAAAACCCGATAGCTGGCTATCGGGTTTTTTTGGCGGAGACGGAGGGATTCG
>DAVH01000044.1 GCA_002508545.1 Methanomassiliicoccus sp. UBA6 | reverse complement strand
ATCGGCGTCGGCGTCCTCGGCCAGCTTGATGAGGAACAGGTTCGTGCCGTTCGCCTTCAGGGCGTCGCTCACGTACCCGCGGTTCATGAACACGGCGGAGAAGGAGCTCTGCTCGGTGATCCCGACGACCGTCACCGTGGAGATGTTTCCATCCAGGTCGGTCAGTCGGAGGGAGTCGCCGACCATGGTCCCGGTGAACCCGCTGCTGCCCATGTACACGCCGAAGTTGCCCATGACCTCGCCGGCCGAGCCATCGAGTATCACCATGGATGGGTCGTCCTTCACGGCGTCCCAGACCTCCCGCTCGCTCCCGAACCTCGAAGTATCGAACGCCTTCAGAGGATAGGTGCCTTCGGTGTACAGGCGGCCGCCCTCGTCGATGCCCACCACCTGGTAGCCGAACGAGACCTCGCCGGTGACGTTGGTGGCCGGGTCGGTGCGGTCAAGGGTGACCGTGGCGAAGCCCTGGTTGAGCTGGACCACGCTGCTGATGTTCTCGCGGTCCACCAGGCTACCGGGTTCGCTTATCGATCCCCACATGTCGACCGGGGTGGAGGAGAAGGCCACGATGTCGAACCCGCCGGAGGTCTCCTCGACCATCTGGGGGATCCCGACCGACAGCATCCCCGACATCATGGACAGGGTGGTCGCGGTGAAGATCACCAGCCCGAATATGAAGATGCTCAGGGCGGTGCGCATCTTCGCCCTGAGAGGGTAGGAGATGGCGGTCTTGACGACCGCCTTGTACCCGCCGTTCACCCGCAGCACCATGGTGAAGAAGCGGACTATGCTGTCGGAGTTGAACATGACCACGATGAGCAGGGAGGTGACCATGAACACCCCGGAGATGACGAACATCTCGATATCGCCAGGGTACGGGAAGATCTCGAACGGCTTGGGTACCCACACGAACAGGGTGGCCAGGCCGGCGACGCTCCAGGCGGGCCGGTCGCCGGTGAACCGGCGCAGCAGGAGCCCGACGGACAGGGTGGCGAGCGAGAGGCCGCTGGAGGCCAGGGCAAGGCTCTCCTGTGCCACTCCGAGGAAAATCATCGCCACCCCAGCGGCGAGGACCAGGAGCCCGAGGCGGAACAGGCCCTTGTCGTCCCTCGACCTCAGGGGCTCAGGGATGTTCCTGACCGCCCTGACGATGTTCATCTTGGATATCCTGAACGTCACCAGGTATATGGTCACCAGGGTGAGCAGGAAGCCGGCCAGGTAGGCGGCCGCCAGCGAGAAGGGGGTGAACGCGAAGTACCGGCTGATGTCGACCCCTCCGGTGGAGATGACCGCCCCGGCGGCGATGATCAGTGCGTAGGCGAGGACGAGGCCGACCGCGGTCCCGATGGCCGCGGCCACCGCCGCGTACATCAGGCCCTCGTAGGTGAAGAGCTTGCGCAGGTGCTCCCTCTTCATGCCCACCGCGCGCGCGACCCCCATCTCGCCCTTCCGCTCCTCGCCCAGCATGGTGAAGATGTTGATGATCAGGGCGATCCCGGCGATGATGGAGAAGGAGCCGAACACGAAGAACAGGGAGGTGAACATGGACATGCCGGCACGCCCGTCCTCGATGGCCTGGGCGCGGTCGCTGGTGATCTCCAGCCCAAGCTCGGGGAAGCTGGCCAATGTTGAGTTCACTGCCTCCCTCGAGGCGTTGGCCTGCTCCCGCCCCTGAGCGTCCATGGTTATGAACAGCATGTTCGCCACATCGTCGAAACCGCTGAGCTGCTGGGCCGTGGCGATGTCGACGAAAATGCTCGGCCCGGATGCTGCCATCCTCTCATCCCGCACGATCACCGCTGTGAGCATGACCACGTGATCCTGGCCATTGGCCAGGAGCACCTCGCTGCCGTCAGTGATATCCAAGCGGCCGGCGAGGTTCTCGTTGATGTACGCATGTCCGGAGGCCGGCAGGTAGGTTATGGCCGTGCCGTCCTCGGCGATGAAGCCGCCGAAGGTGGTCACCGCGCCATCGGTGAGGCCGAGCATGCCTACCGATGGCTGAGTGAGGTTCGACCGCAGCGATTTGATGCTCGACTGGGTTCCTATCACCCATTCCGCCCCGTTCACGTTGTCAAGCTCCAGAATCGCCTCGCGCACCGCTGATACGTTGGCGAGCGAGAAGAAGCCACCGCTGTCGGCGCTCACTGCGAAGTCGACCTCCCCGTATGCCTTCGTCGTCTCGCCGACGATCATGTTATCGAGGGTGTCGCCCACGACCAGCGATGCGGAGATGATCGCCGTGCCGACCATCAGGCCGCCCAGCACCAGGGCGGTGGTGGACGGACGGCGCACCACGTTGCGGAGGGACATCTTGAACAGGACGCGATTGCCGAGCGCGTCCAGGAGGATGAGCAGGACGACCAGGCCGATGATCGACAGTATGGCCAGGGTCAGGGGCAGCAGGAGGGCCGATGCGATCATGAGAGATAGCATGACCGCCGAGAGAAGGACCGCCTTCAGGTTCAGGTCATCACCCCAGCTGCTTGATCTCATCGGAGATGTGGCTGACGTTGCCGTTGGTCGAGACGATCTGTCCGTCCCGCATGTGGATGATGCGGTCGCACTTCGCCCCGACCTCGGGNNCGTGGGTGACGATGACGAAGGTCTGCCCGTTCTCCTTGTTCAGGCGGCGCATGAGCGCGACGACCTCCTCCGAGGTCCTGACGTCCAGATCGCCGGTGGGCTCATCGGCCCAAACGATGGCCGGAGTGTTGCTCAGCGCCCGGGCGATGGTCACCCGCTGCCTCTCTCCGCCGGATAGCGCGTTGGGGCGAAGCGATGCACGCTTGGACAGTCCGACCTGGTCGAGCAGCTCCAACGCCCGCCTCTTGGATTCCTGAGGATTTGCGCCGGCGATCAGCAGCGGCAGCTCCACGTTCTNNTGCTGCTCGCCGCCCGAAAGCTGCGCCGGGTAGTGGTCGAGCCGGCTGGAGAGCCCGACGAGGTCGAGGGCCTGCTCGGGAGTCAGTGGATCGTCCGCAATGTCGGTCACGAGCGCGACGTTCTCGCGTGCGGTGAGGCTGGGCACGAGGTTGTAGAACTGGAACACGAAGCCCATGCGCTTCGCCCTGAAGTTCGTCTTGGCATTGTCGTCCATCTTGGTGATGTCGTTGTCCTCGATGACGATCCTCCCGGAGGTGACGTCATCGATCCCGGAGAGGCAGTTCAGCAGGGTGGTCTTCCCGCACCCGGACGGTCCCATGACCGCCACCATCTCGCCCTTCTCGATCTCCAGGTCGATGCCCTTCAGGGCGTCTACGGTGATGTCTCCGGTGATGTATGTCTTCGTAACGTTCTCGCAGCGTATGATCGGCATCGGTCGCCTCTCCTCTAGCAGGCCCGGTAACCGCATGCACCTAATGAATCTAATGGCCGAGGAGCCTTGCCAATGGGCCAGAACAAATCGGGAGTCGATATAAATTTGCGGCGATAGAAAAATGAAAGGAAGGGGTTTGGCGCTTTACTTCAGCATTTCCTTGTCCGGCTTACCCTGGCCCAGCGCCCCGAGGGCCTCGGCCTCGGCCTGCTCCTTGGCCATGGCGGCCTCTAGAGACTTCAGCTCGGAGCGGAGCTCCTCCGGTGAGGGGATCGGCCCGAGGATGTCCTCCGGCCTCCCGACCGCCTTCTCGATGGCGGCCTGGTCGGACACGTCCCGGGCCGGGGTCTGGCGGGAGACGCCCAGGAACTCGGACATGCCCTCCAGCACCTTGGTGACCTCGAACGGCAGGATCCACTTGGTCGACTGCGAGGCCCCCAGGCTCTGCATGGTCTGCATCGAGAGCACGGCCAGCGCCTTGGAGTCCAGCGGGCTCGCTCCGACCGACAGGATGCGCAGCTTCTGGGCCTCACCCTGGCTCTGCAGGATGATGGCCAGCCTCTCACCCTCGGCCTCCAGGACCTTGGACTGGCGGACACCCTCGGCCTGCAGGATGCGCGACCTCTTGGAACCCTCGGCGCTCAGGATGGCCGCGCGCTTCTCGCCGTCGGCCCTCAGGATAGCCGCCCTCCTCATACGCTCCGCAGAGGTCTGCTCCTCCATGGCCTGCTTCACCTTGGGAGCGGGGTCGACCTCCCTGATTTCCACGGCCTCGACCTTGATGCCCCACTTGTCGGTGGAATCGTCCAGGATGTCCCGGAGCCTGAGGTTGATCTTCTCCCTCGAGGACAGGATCTCGTCCAGCTCCATGTCGCCGATGATGGCACGGAGGGTGGTCTGCGCGAGATACACCGTCGCAGCGCGGTAGTTCGTCACCTCGAAGAACGCCTTCTTGGGATCGATGACCTTGATGTAGATGATGGCATCCACGTTGGTCGGCGAGTTATCCTTGGTGATGACCTCCTGGCTGGGAACGTCCAGCACCTGGGTACGGAGATCGAGCTTCACTACCTCGCTGATCAAGGGGAACACATAGTTGAAACCTGGATTCAACGTACGCTTGTACGTACCGAGCAGGATGTAGATCGCCTGCTCGTACGGCTTCACGATGCGTATCCCGGTGATCAGGATCAATACCGCGGCGACTATCGCCAGGACCAAAAGTCCAACTGTAACAACATCGACCATTTTCACTCCTCCTTAGTTGCACTCGGCCTCCGGGACCTCCCCGATAGGCTCGACCTTGACATGCACTCCCTCGCTATTGACCACCCTTACGCGGTAGCCCGCCTTGATGGGGCGGGTCGAGGTGGCGCTCCAGACATCGCTCTGGATCTTGACCTTTCCCCTGATGTTGTTCGGGCAGATGTCCGTGACGACCACGCCCTCCATCCCGATCAGGGACGTCCCGACGGTCGTAGTGGGAGGCATCGGCGGGGACAGCTTCTGATAGGCTTTCACCGTCAGCATGAACACCGGCACGCCGATGAGCACAGCGATTATCGGCGACCATATGCTTAGCAGCAGGTCCGGGGCGAGCACGCCTATGGTTCCCAGAACGATCAGGACCGTTGCAGGCACCACCAGAAACGCCCCTGGGGTCACCGCCTCGGCCAACAGCATTATCACTCCGATGATGATGAAAATGAGCCCTAGGTCCGCTCCGGTTACGGTCATATAAAATAAAATAACGAGCGGCAACTAAAAGGTATGCCCGGTGGGTCACCCCACCCAGGCAAATGGGCCGCTCTCTTTTCCTAATAGTACGATGTTTGCCTGCCTGGGGACACCCTAGATGGCCAGCCAGGGGCCGCTGGGGGTGCTCACCATCGGCAGGTAGATGAGCTTGGCCTCCAACACCTTCAGCTCGTAGTCGAGGTACTGCAGGGTCCCCGGCTTCTCCGCCTCGAGCGTCACCGCCACGAAGTCGGCCATCTCGATCGCCTCATCCTGCCCGATCGCTGTCGGCACCCGCTCGATGCCGCCGAAGTCCTGCCTCACGGGGTATTGAGGAGGCGAGGTGGTCAGCGCCACGGCCAGCCGCCTGAAGGTGGTGGTGTCGAGCTCCGCTGCGGGCACGAAAATGTACAGGTTGCCGCCGTTGTCCCCGCCCCTCAGCGTGGTGGCGAGCTTGTGGAGCAGCCCTCCCTGGACATCGCGGGAGCGGATATGGAAGTCGCACCTGAGGCGCCAGAACGGCATGTAGAATCGCTGGCCGCCCGAGTTGGGGTTCGGGGGAGCGACCTCGAAGGGCACTCTGTGCGGCCCCTTGTCGTCCCGGTAGTGGATGGTCCCGCAGTTCTGGCAGAGGAACATCTCGTCCTTGGTCTTCTGGTAGATCGCTTGCCCGCAGTTCGGACACTTGACCTGGATGATCTTCACCGGTACGCACCTCCTATCATCTTCCCGATGTTGCCCAGCTGCCGCATGTCCGGGCCCTTCTTGCGGTCGGCGAAGTCACCCTGGATGATCTCCGACCCGTGGCGGAAGAACACGTAAGTAGCGCCGAGTATGATGAAGCCCAGGATGACCCCGGCGATGCCGAACTCGGAGCCGGTGTTGATGGTGAACAGGACGCCGCCGGCGGCCGCCAGGCCCCCGATCGAGGTCCCCGCGGTCACCGCGAGGCTCTGGAACAGGGGGTCCCCGGGCGCCCGGCCCGAGAGCACCTGTCCGGTCACCCCGTCCACGGTCAGCAGGTACATCCGGTCCTGGTAGGTGTAGCGCACCACCCATATCGGGTAGTAGATCATCGAGGTCCTCTTGACCAGGGCGTGCAGGTTTTCGAAGGTGATGTGCGGAACGTGGGCAGAGCTCCTTCCCCGCGCTATGGCATCGGACCGGGCATGGGCGTCAGCGTCGTCGCGGCTGGTGGTCGACTCGAAGGTCGGGATCATGTCCAGGTCTTCGAAGGTCGACTCCCCGGAGAAGTTGCGGAGGGATCGCAGGCCGAGGTCGCCGGGGTCGCACGCAATCTCCGAGTACGCCAGGTCCATCAGGACCATCTCTTCCTTGTAGATCCGCTCGGTTTTGGTGTTGCCCTTGCTGTCGGACCGGGTCCTCTCCTCGTAGCCACACACCCATCCGGCCACCCTCGTCCGGATGTCCCAGAACGGGATGTAGATCGGGTAGCACTCGGTGACCGCTCCCGTCCTCTTCAGGTCCCTGGCCTTGAAGCCCTTCCCCCACCACGCCTGGGCGGCGCCGATGGCCGTCCGCTCATCGAGCTTGTTCTTGAACGCGATGGTCTGAACGCCCTTGTCCCCCTCGGCGTAGAGGGTCGAGCCGCAGTACTGGCAGTTGACGACGCTCTCCCCCTCGGCGATGGTGATGGCACCGCCGCAGGCGGGGCAGTTCAGGCCGACGGTTATGTCGCCCATGTCACAGCCTCCTGGCGACGGTAAGGGAGATGAAGAACACCGCCACCACGGTCAGGGCCATCAGTATCAGCGCCGGAACGAGGTACACGGTGGCGACGAAGCCGAGGACCAGGAAGGCGAAGAACCCGGCCACCGCGACCAGGAGGTAGGCGGCCGAGCTCCGGGTGGGGAAGGAGGTCGCGAACACTTCCGAGGAGGAGGCGTCCACCACCACCTGGTAGCTCGCTCCGTTGAAGGTGTAGTCTATGGTCCAGATGGGGAAGTAGACCAGCGCCTGCTCCTTCCCCTTGCCCGGCAGATTGTCCAGGTAGTGCGTCATCTCGATGTCCGGCTTGACCAATTCCGCCCCGTTGGTGTCGAAATTGCCGTCGAAGATCTTGAGATCGCCTCCGGGGACCTTGAGCTGGTGCAGGCCGGGAAGGATGGTGGAGCCGGCCGGCTTCACGTAGACCTCCTCCCTGCCGTTGACGTCCCTTCGGAAGAGGTAGACCGGGAAGTACTTCTTCTTGACCGAGGTGATGCTGGCCAGGCGGTCGAGGTCCTTGGCCTTGGTGGACCCCCCGGCCCAGCGGCGGAACGTGCCTACCGCATCGTTCTGGCTGAGCTTGAAGGGGATCGCGTAGTAGAACCCCGCGCCGGTCCGGTCGAAGAAGATCATGGAGCCGCAGTAGCTGCACTTGGCGAACTTGTTGCCTGAGTCCAGCTCAATGGGTGCCGCGCACCTCGGACAATTAACCTGGGCCATCTAGGAACCTCACTGCATCGGCTTGCCGCACTCGGGGCAGAACTTGGTGCCCGCCGGAACCTCCGCCCCGCAGTTCGCGCATTTCTTGTTGCCCATGGGATTGCCGCACTCGGGGCAGAACTTCGAGCCGCCCGGCACGTTCGCCCCGCACTTGGGGCACTTCTTGTCGGCCTCGAACTTTGTGCCGCACTCCGAGCAGAACTTGTTGGTCGGCGGGTTCATCGTGCCGCACTTGGGGCACTTCACCGTATTGCCGAACGGCACCGCCCCTCCGCCCTGCTGTTGCTGCGGGCCGGAGGCCGGTTGCTGCCTCATCTGGTCGATCATGGTGTAGCCCAGGCCCACTCCGGCCCCGATGCCCACGCCGACCCCGGCGGCCCCGCCCGATGGGTTCTGGGCCGCCTCACGCATGGCCTGCCCGCTCTGGTAGCCAATGTAGTTGGTGCCCAGCACCTGCATGGAGGCGCGGGTGTCCACCGCCTTCTGGACCTCCTCCGGCAGGGAGATGTACAGCCCGGAGATCTTGTCGATCAGGATGCCATAGAGGTCGAAGTGGTCCTTGGCCTTCTCCAGCACCCCCTGCTCGATGTTCATCAGGCTGGAGGCGAGGTCCGCGACGCCCATCCCCTGGTTCTTGAGCTCGCCCACCACGTTGTAGATGAGGATGACCATCTGCTCCTTGATCCTCTCTTCCACCTCAGCGGAGGTGGCGAAGTTCAGGGTGCCGATGAACTGGTTGACGAAGTTCTCCGGCTGCCCGATCTTGTACCGGAACTCGCCGAAGACCCTGAGGTTCACCACGCCGAAGTCCTTGTCCCGGAACTGGTACGGCTGCTTGGAACCGAACTTGCCGTCGAAGGCACGCTTCTGCAGGTAAATGACCTCGGCCTGCTGGACCACTCCGGTCAGGGCCTTGACGATGGTGCCCACGATGGGAGCGTTGATGTCAGTGAGGGCGTATCGGTCAGGACGGTCGAAGTAGGTGAGGGCCTTGCCGTCACGGTAGAACACCGCGATCTCGTCCTCCCTCACCACGATGTTGTCGTTGAACCTGATCAGCCGCGGTACGCGGAACATGATGTTGCTGCGCTTCTCGTTATCGTCCCAGCTGAAGGTTGCCGAGCCGATGAGGCTGTCCTTCAGCGCCCCGCCCCTGCTGGGATCCGTTACTTTTGCCATCTTTAGACCTCCGTGCCCTGTATGACGTTGATTCGGCGCTTGAACTGCTCCTCGAAATTATCGATGAGCGCGCGGAGCTGATCGACCTCGGCCTCCGCCCCCTGGCCATCCCCTGCCGTCAGGGCGGCCTTCAGTTGGTCGATGGCCTGCTGCATGGATGCCAGGCCGTCGATCATCGATGCATCGTAATCGTAAAGGCGGGAGATCTCGTCCTGCTTGAACTGGATGTCCGCGGAGATGCCGGAGTAGCCAGGCGAGGAGTGGGAAACGAGCCCTTCGACCTTCTTGTAACCAGAGATCACCCCGCCCATGAGCTCGAGCTCCCTCGAGTTGTAAGCGTTCTTCACCAGCCTGCGGGCTCCCTCCACCTGCTTGCGCTGGAGCGAGAGCTTCTTTGCCAGCTGGTCCCTGAGCATGCGGTCGGCATCCCTCAGGTCCTCCCTCTGGCGGTAGCCCCGGAAGCCCGGGACGAACATCTGGATCTTCTTCAGTATGCCCTGGTCCTCACTGACTCTCTGACGTATGTCCGGCATGATGTGAATCCCCGTTTTCACATTAAAACACTGGTGGGGGGTATAATGGTATCGTAATGGGCATCAGCTATGGTACCTTGTGAGGCCATGACCGCCCAGACCTTTCCTCGTTGTACCAAGATATCTGGAGCATGAGGAGGACGATGCGTTCCTCCCGTTCTATGCTAGCAGAACGGGGCAGGCGAACGGAGGCAATCAGCTTATAGGGCATGGGTCGCCGTATAGGTAAGGCCCGCGAGGGCTGGTGGGCTTAATGACCGAGATGACCGTACGGAAGGCGGACCGGGACGATGCCCGGGGCATAATCGACCTCATGACCGGGGCCATGGAGTGGCCGGGCTTCCTTCACCACGGCAGCAAGATGGAGTTCTGGGAGTGGAGGTACGGCTCCAACCCCCGAGGCTTCACCACGGAGGTCGTCGCTCTCTGCGACGGCAAGGTGTGCGCCCACGCCGCGAGCCTCCCCACCGACCTGGTGGTCGGCGGAGCGGTGCACCGCGGGACACAGTACTCCGATCTCCTTACCCGGGAGGACGTCCGCGGCAGGGGGGTCATGGAGAGCGCGGTCCCCAAGCTGCGGGAGCTGAACCGCGCCAGGGGAGTGGAGGTCGAGTTCGCCTTTCCCTCGGTGGCTGGAGAGAAGGTCGTGCGCAAGGCGGGGTTCGTCGACCTACCGGTGAAGATGGGGCAGTACGAGCTGATCGCCGACCCCGAGAGGTTCTTCGGCAACGTCAAGCTGGGCGGGATCAAGAGGATGGCCTACTCGGGCATTCGGGTACTGAAGGGGAACAAGGTCAAGGAGGATCCTTCCCTGGAGGTGTTCGAGAGCAGGAGCTTTCCGGAGGACACCGAGGCCCTGGTCGCTCGCTTCCAGAAGGCGTTCGACTTCCTCCTCCGCCGGGATCTGAGCTACCTCAGGTGGAGGTACGCTGAGCCGAGGGGGGGCCACTTCCGGTTGCTCTTCGCCCGGCGGGGCGGGGCGACCGCGGGCTTCATGGTCCTCCGGCCGTACACCATCGAGGGCAGGGCATACATGGACATCGCCGACATCGTGGCCGAGGCCGGGGACGGAGCGACCATCGGCGCCTTGGTGCGGGAGGCCGCGAAGGTGTGTCGCGAGGAAGGAGCGAGCCTGATCCAGATCTGGCTTCCCACCGACCATCCGTTCCTGCCGGACCTCGGCCGGGCGGGCTTCTGGTCCAAGCCGACCGGGCCCGAGGAGAGGATGATGAAATTGCTGTACCGCCCCGTCGAGGGTTCCGATCAGCTGGCCCAGGCGCTGAAGGGCGTGCAGAGGTGCCACCTGGTCCTGGGCGATACCGACTGGATATGAGATCGGCGGGACGATCGGCAGCATGGTCGATGCTCGGTTACCAAAGGTACTTCAGCGGGAAGCTTGAATCTGTTCAAGCATGACACGCGGTCCGGCCGTCGCGGTCGTCCTGTTGATGCTTCTGGCCGCCTTGACCGTCTCCGTCGAGGCCCATGTGCCGATGTTCCCTGAGGGCAGCGAAAGCCTGGAGGATGCCACGCGCGTCGATGACCCCACCAAATCATGGGTGTTCTACTCCGACCTCCGCTCCGAAGGAACGGCGGATTATTATGTTCTGAGCATGAAGCAGGGCGAGAGGATCTTCGTGTCGCTGACCGTGCCGCAGCACTACACGGACCAGGGATTCCTGCCCTCGATGGCCCTCATGGGCCCGGGGATAGAGGACAACGGAACGCTCCCGTCATACGTCCAGGTCCCTGAGGGCTCGGGGGCGATGGTCATCACCGGCAGCCTTCCCGAAAGCCCTGAGTATGAGCCTTTCTCCCCCAGCGCGTTCTTTGAGCTGGGAGAGATCTCCGTCGAGGCGCCCCAGGACGGCGATTACTATATCGCAGTGTTCGACCAGGCGACCGGGGGCAACTACGGCCTGGCGATCGGCCAGCGGGAGAGCTTCACCGTCGACGAGTGGCTCCTGGTGCCCCTAAGCTCGGTGGCGATCTACCTCTGGGAGGGGCAGAACCTGCTGACCGTCCTCGCCCCGCCGGTCATAACATTCCTGGCCGGGCTTGCCCTCATGCTCGGCGCCTCCCGCCGGCGGCTCCAGCCGACCGATGCCTTATGGGTCCTGGCCACCGGGGCCGGCCTGCTAGTATTGGCCTCGGCCGCCTCGCTGATCTACCAGATGCTATGGTCGCTTTCCCAGACCGGAGCGGAGGCCACCCTTGCGGTGACCGTTCTGTTCGCGGCCTCCGCCCTGGCGCTCGGCCTGGCGGCACTGAGGGTCGCCCACTGCGAGAGGCCGCTGAACAAGGTCCGCCCGAGCACTAGGATCATACTGATTGCGGTCGGGGGCCTCGGCCTCCTGCTGTGGGCCGGATGGATCGTCGGGCCGGTCATCGCCATCGCCGCCGCGCTCATGCCCGGCGGCCTTCTCACGCACCGTCTGGGGAGGACCAGACCGGTCCTGTGACCGCTCGCTAAGCATAAATACGGCAGGGGTGTTCATTCGCTCATGCCCCCGGCGAGCACGTTCCGCCAGTACACCTATTATGCAAGCTGGTTCTTGAAATCCAAGCTCGGGATGAAGCACCCTCTGGTCAACACCATGATCATCCATTACGCGTGCAACCTTCGCTGCCAGCATTGCTCCATCGCCGCCAACTCGGACAAGCTCCCGGAGGAGGGCAGCTCGATGAGCTTCGCGGCCGCCACGAGGGAGATGCAGGCGGAGTACGACAAGGGGGCCAGGATCCTTTTCTTCGAGGGAGGAGAGCCCACCATCTGGAAGGACGGTGACAAGGGCCTCCGGGACCTCATCGCCGAGGGGCGGCGCATCGGGTACTACGTCATCGGGTACACGACCAACGGCACGGGGAGCATCTTCGAGGAGAGCGATGTTCTGTCGATCAGCCTCGACGGGCCGAGAGAGGTGCACGACCGCATCCGCGGCACCGGGGTCTACGACAAGCTGATGGCCAACCTGGAGCGCACCGATCATCCCAACATCTTCGCCAACATGGTGGTCATGCGCCCGAACCTGGACAAGATCAAGGAGACCGCCGAGATAGTGAAGGCGAACCCCCACATCAGGGGCCTGATGCTGAACTTCCTGACGCCTCCGCCCTACGACATCGCGCTGTCCCACGAGGAGAAGGTCCAGGTCGTCAACGACGCCCTGGAGTGGCGCAAGCAGAAGCTGCCGATCTTGAACACCGAAAGGGCGCTGAAGGAGCTGCTCATCGAGGACTACTCGGACAAATGCCCCTACTGGGTCTCGTCGTTCACCCTGCCGGACGGCTCCAAGCACTACGGGTGCCCAATGCAAGGCACCGAGTCCTGCAAGCAGTGCGGCTTCGACGCCGTCCGCGAGTACCGGCTGATCCTCGCGGCCAACGTTGAGACGATCACAAAGATGTCCAGACGGTTCGCGCTATCAACGCGATGATCGCCAGGACCTCGATGCTTATGGTCTGCTTCAGGAACTGAGGGATCGGCCTCCACAGGCGGATGCGGGAGGTGTCCGTCCGCATGGCCCTCATCGTCTTGATCGGGATAGGAAGGGCCAGGAAGAGAAGGATGAAGAACGGCTCGAACACCACCGCCCCCAGGATGCAGATGTAGATGGCGGCGATGAGAACGATCTCGATTTTGGCTATGTTCTCGATACCGAAGCGTACCAGCAGGTTCTTCTCGCCCTTGGCCACGTGCGACTGGTAGCCAGGGGCCTCGTCCGACAGGCGCATGAGCATGGCCCCGAACCCTATCGCCATCGAGAGGAAGAGCATCGGCCAAGAGAACACCTGCACGATGACGAAGTAGGAGAAGAAGGCGATCATGGTGAAGGACAGCAGGACGTCGGTCTCACCAAGCCCACGGGCGCCCAGGTTGACCGGCGGGGCGGTGTAGAAGAACGCCAACGCGAGCCCGATGAGCCCCAGGATCACGGCGAGCCAGCCGGCGTAGAGGATGATGGGTATGGCCAGCAGGACCGCGCCGGCGGCTAGGATGACCATGAGGACCTTGCCCTGGGCGTCGGTGATGATGCCTCGGTCAAGCGAATTTCCGGACCAGAACACCTTCTGGTTGAACAGCTTGGAGATCTCATCCTTCAGCGCCTTGTCCTCATAGTAGCTGAACCGGAGCTTGTCCACCCCGCTCTTGTAATCGAAGTAGTCGTTGGAGAAGTTGACGAACAGCGCCAGGAAGAGTACGGTGACCGGGATGAGGATGGAGATGAGGAGCTCCTGCTTCACGGTAAGGGCGAACGCCACGCCGACCACCGACGCGAGAACGAACGGCAGCGTGTAAGCGATCCGGAGGACCTCCTTTGTCTTCTGCCATACGGTAAGATGCGCATTCCCTTCCATGATAGCACCGAAATGGGCCCTAATCCCGAATGCCAGCTATAGCTTTTTCCTCAATATGAGGGTGAAGAAGAATAAGAAAGGGGTTTGAGGGATGTAAAGACATTTTACTTCGATTTGTTCCTCTTTCCGTTTATCGCTTTATACTTCGCCAGCACGCGACCGATGAGCACGATGGCGATGACCGCGATGATGGTGATGATGATCGCATACACGAACTGGCCAGTAGGGTCTGAAGGGTTCGTGAAGATCTGTGCCAGGGCGGTCTGGATCGCTGTGTTCCATGCCAGAGCAGCCACGAAACCGAAGGCTGCGGTCATCAGCGCTGCGATGGTCTCGATGATCAAGACCGTCGTGCTCTTGCCATCCTCCTCTTTGATGTCTACCATAATATCCCGTCCACGCGGTAATCTATCTGGACATTTAATAATTTGTGACCTGATTTTCCGTCTGGGATGGACGTGATTATCTCTTCCGTCGAGCCGCCCCGACAGCACGAACGAAAGGACGAGGAAGGCCGCGGCGCCGATCCCGCATCCGTTAAAGCTTGCCGTAGTGGTCCGGGTTCTACCAGGCGGAGACGCGGCCGTCCAGGCCGTCGGTCTCCATCAGCGTGCCGACCGCCGTCCGGGCATCGCTATCACGAGAGAGGTCAGTGCCTCCGACGAGGGCCCTGCCCGTCGTCGGCCTCGGAAGGTCCAGCAACACCCTCATCGTCGTGGTCATCCTGTGCCATTGGGAACCAGGTAGCCGAAAACCTCCCTTTCTCAACAATGAAGGTGACATGACTGAGCACCTGCCGCTCTCTAGACGGTATGCTGAGATCTTCGAACCCAGTGGCCTTCATAGAACTCTGTTCGATAGGTATCGGCTCGATGGCATTCTCGGTCAGTAAGTTTTAAAAATTAACATCACCGGCCCCGCCGGGCTCAATCGTCATTCGTTCAAAATTTGAGCGATTTTTGACCATATCACGAAAAAATGCAGACATAC
The DNA here is from genome assembly GCA_002508545.1 of Methanomassiliicoccus sp. UBA6. GTDB lineage: Archaea > Thermoplasmatota > Thermoplasmata > Methanomassiliicoccales > Methanomassiliicoccaceae > UBA6. The sequence goes on along the minus strand of DAVH01000044.1, from coordinate 23,229 downwards.
GCGAAAGTATGTCTAAATAGCTTTTTTGTAGCATTTGTCTATAGTATCCATTCTAGACTATCACTTCATATCATATTATACTCCTATAATCCATCATTCATAGCTGAAAATCATAAATCATTAGACAATAACCCTGCAAGTCCAGCAGGATAATGATTATTAATGCGACCGTCATTCCCCTCGTTCAATAGCAAATCACGGATTTTTCCGATTCGAGGATGAAGCTATGATATCGATCGAGAACGCAAGGTCAACCACCGGAACAAGGACGAGAGTGGAGGACATCAGCCCGCTATCGGGAATGTGCCCCCTTTGTGTTGAGGAATGCCCAGCGGTTTGCGAGGTCGGCAAGTCCGCTTTCCGTGGAAGGGAGGTCCTGTACCCCAGCAATGAGTACTTCGGACAGAGCACCGCCGCTTCCAACAAGGACTTTTACCTGGACTGGTCCCATTTCCAGATCCTGGCCGAGCTCATCGGGGCCTACGGCATCGAGGCCAACCCCGACAGGGCCTTCTTTGAGAACGCCGACGTCACCACCACCGTTGCCAGCCACTCCAAGAAGCCGATAAAGCTCAAGGTGCCCCTGGTCATCCCCGGCCTCGGCTCCACCGACGTGGCCAAGAGGAACTGGGACGGGCTGGCGAAGGGTTCCGCCCTCTCGGGCATCATCGAGACCGTGGGCGAGAACGTCTGCGGTATGGACCCCGACTCCACCTATGCCAACGGCAAGGTCGTCAGGTCCCCTGACCTTGAGTTCAGGGTATCCTCGTTCCGCGCCCTGTGGGACGGGAAGTACGGCGATATCGCCATCCAGACCAATGTGGAGGACACCCGCGCCGGCGTTGACGAGTACGCTCTCTCCAAGCTCGAGGTCAACATCATCGAGCGCAAGTGGGGACAGGGCGCCAAGGCCATCGGCGGCGAGGTCAGGCTGTCCACCCTGGAGCGCGCCCTCGAGCTGAAGAAGCGCGGGTACCTGGTGCTTCCCGATCCCGAGGACCCCTCGGTCCAGGCCGCGTTCAAGGCCGGTGCGTTCAAGACCTTCGAGAGGCACAGCCGGGTCGGCTTCCCTGACCACAAGTCCTTCGTCGAGGACGTCGAGTCCCTCCGGAGCAACGGAGCCAGGTATGTGTTCCTGAAGACCGGCGCGTACCGCCCCGAGGTCGTGGCCTTCACCATGAAGGCGGCCTCCGAGGCCAAGGTCGACATGCTCACCTTCGACGGCGCAGGCGGCGGCACCGGGATGTCCCCCGTCCCCATGATGAACGAGATGTCCACCCCGACCGTCCACCTTGAGGCCCAGGTGCTCGCGTGCGCCAAGATCCTTAAGTCCCAGGGCAAGTTCGTCCCCGACATCGTGTTCGCCGGCGGGTTCACCAACGAGAGCCAGATCTACAAGTCCATCGCCATGAGCAACCTGGGCGACGGCCCCCTGATCAAGGCCATCGGCATGGCCCGCGCTCCGATCCTGGCGGTCATGAAGTCCGAGTACTTCGCCCGGCTCGCGGAGACCCACAAGCTGCCCAAGTCGTTCTCGGACCAGTACACCCACGATCCCGCGACCTTCTTCGTGAAGGCCTCGGAGCTCCAGAGGAAGTATCCCGGCCAGAAGCTTGGCAAGAGCATCCCATGGGGCGCCGTCGGTCTCAACACCTATATGGAGGAGCGCATCGGAGAGGGCCTGAAGCAGCTGATGGCCGGTACCCGCAAGTTCAGGCTCGACCTCCTGAAGCGGGACGACATCGCCGCCCTGACCGAGTACGCGAGCAAGGTCACCGGTATCGAGACCTTCGACCAGATGGCCGACAGGACCATGGCCGAGATCCTGCGCAACTGATCTGGTTCGGGATCTGCCCAAACCCCTTCCCCTTTTCTTATCGCTTTACAACGGTCGGATACAGTTATATATCTGGGTAAAAAATTACATCATGAGGAGAGAATGCGGACGGGAGGCTTACCCTCCCGACCACGAGAGAGGAGGAGAAAAAACCGGGGGAGACCGCATTCTTTCGCGGCCACCCCCAACTTATTTTCCCGGCACATCGCTGGCGTCTCCTTTTACCTACCCGGAGGTGCAATTAATGTCATCTATGGAAGCCCGCACCGCCGAGAGGAGAGCCAACCGCCTGATCAACGAGAAGAGCCCATACCTCAGGCAGCACGCCCACAATCCCGTCGACTGGTATCCCTGGGGGGAGGAGGCGTTCCGCCGCGCCGCCGAGCTAGACCGGCCGATCTTCCTGTCCATAGGATATTCCTCCTGCCACTGGTGCCATGTGATGGAGGAGGAATCCTTCGAGGACGAGGAGGTGGCCAAGCTCCTCAACGACAACTTCGTGCCGGTGAAGGTCGACCGCGAGGAGCGGCCGGACATCGACTCGACATACATGACCGCCGCCCAGCTTCTGTTCGGCGGAGGGGGTTGGCCCCTCACCTTGGTGCTCACTCCCGACCTGAAGCCGTTCTTCGCCGCGACCTACCTGCCGAAGGACAGCAAGCGAGGGGTGACCGGGCTCACCTCCCTGCTGCCGACCATCGTGGACTTCTGGAAGGAGCGGCGGGCCGAGCTGGAGGAGTCATCGGCCAAGGTCCTCGAGGCGATCGGGGCGGGGGAAGGCAGCACCGCGGGAGGAAGCATGGGAGAGGAGAACCTGATGACCGCGTTCCAGCACCTCATGGAGGCGTTCGACGAGCGGTTCGGAGGCTTCGGCCGCGCGCCGAAGTTCCCCACCCCGCACCGCCTCACATTCCTGCTCAGGTACTGGAGCCGGACCGGCGACCCCAAGGCGCTGTGGATGACCGACCGCACGCTCGACGCGATGTGGAAGGGCGGCATGTACGATCATCTCGGCGGAGGATTCCATCGCTACTCAACGGACCAGATGTGGCTGGTCCCTCATTTCGAGAAGATGCTGTACGATCAGGCGCTCCTCGCCATCGCCTACATCGAGGGATGGCAGGCGACCGGGAAGGAGGCCCACGCCCGCACCGCCCGGGAGGTGCTCGACTACGTCATCGACCGGCTTACCTCCCCGGAGGGAGGGTTCTGCTCCGCAGAGGACGCGGACAGCGAGGGCGAGGAGGGCAAGTTCTATCTGTGGACAGAGGAGCAGGCCGCATCGGTTCTGAGCACGGAGGAGATGTCAGCGGCCCGCCGCCTGTTCGGGATATCCAAGGAGGGCAACGTCCGCGAGGCTCCCGGTGGGCAGACCAGGGGAAGGAACGTCCTGTACCTCCAGGACGCTTCAGCGATCGAGGACCCCATGTACGGCACGGTGAGAGAGAAGCTCCTGGCCGCCAGGGAGAAGCGGACCAGGCCGGCCCTGGACGACAAGGTGATGGCCGACTGGAACGGCCTGATGATCGCCGCGATGTCCAGGGGCGCCTCTGCCTTCCGGAGCGAGCGTTACCTGGAGGCGGCGAAGCGGGCGGCCGACCACGTCCTGGTGAGGATGCGGGCGGCCGACGGCACGCTGCTGCACATGTACCGGGACGGGCCGGCGCAAGTGCCGGGGTTCCTCGACGACCATGCGTTCATGGCCTGGGGCCTGCTGGAGCTGTACCAGGCCGACCAGGACGTGAGGTGGCTGGAAGAGGCCCTGGCCATCGCCCGGGAGATGATCGCCCGGTTCTGGGACGAGGCGGGGGGAGGGTTCTACCAGACCGAGAGCTCGGACGGACCGGTGCCGAGGCGAAAGGAGGTGTACGACGGGGCGCTCCCCTCGGGCAATTCGGTGGCGGCACTGGACCTCCTCACGCTGTACCGCATCACTGAGGAGCCGGAGATGCTGGAGAAGGCGGACGCGACCGTCGCCGCGTTCTCGGGCCTGGTGTTCGGTTCACCGGAGAACTTCGCCCAGCTCATGAACGCGGTGGACATGCGGCAGGGACCGTCGTACTCCATCGTCATCTCCGGACGGAGGAACGGGGAGGACACCGCCCTCTTCTTCGATGAGCTGGCATCCCGCTTCGTGCCCAACAAGGTCGTCCTGCTCAACGAGCCCGGTCCGGCCGGGGAGAGGATACGCGAGCTGTCGCCCCTCGCCCAAGGTCAAGCCATGAAGGACGGCATGGCCATGGCTCACGTGTGCACCGAGAGCGCATGCCTCCAGGAGACCGCGGACCCCAAGGCCTTCGCCTCGCTCCTCCGTACGGACTAGATCAGGTCCAATGCCGCGGCCATGGCCCCTTCCTCGGCCCTCTGCAGGTCGGCCGAGGTGCCGACGATGATGACGTCGTTGTCCGACAGGTCGAAGAGCCGGCGGATGGCCGCCGCCACCTCGGGGCGCTCCTTGTCGAGGTCGTAGTCCACCGGAACGGTCAGGTGATCGTCCTTGACGATGATGGTCGTCGCTCCCTCGGCCCCGGCCTTGATCGCCTGGTCCCTCTGCTTCATCCCCGAGCCGATCTTCGACGCCGCGCCCTTGACCTGCACGGCCACCGACTGCTGCCCAAGGGTGATGTCCGGAACATCGAGGACGTAGACCTGCAAGGGAAGGCGGCTGATGAAATCCTGCCCCTTCTTACTGATCTTTATGCCGGTCTGCTTGACATCGATGAGCCCCTCCTCACGGAGGTAGTCGACGATGGTCCTCATGCTCCCTTCGCCGACGCCGATCCTGTCGGCCAGTTGCTTCCGTCCCTTTCTCCTGCCGTCGGAGAGCACCGAGAGGGTCTTGTAAACATGATAGTCTCCGAAGCGGAACAGCGGTCCGTACTTCGGCCGGTCGATGAGCTTCACGGCCCAGAATACCGCGATTTGCCCATAAACACTTTGCCTTCCGGACGGCCCGGACGGTTCTCGACGACGGGCTTTTACCGTTCACTCCTCGCGGTCGTCGCCGGTCCCCGGCTCTTCCTCGGGCGTCGTCCGGGCCTTGACCTGGAATGACATCAGGTCGGTGGCCGCGACAACATTGGGGAACGCTTCCCGGGCCTCGGCCTCCAGCACCGACACGTCCTCGTAGCGGTTGGAAATATGGGTCAGCACCAGCAGATCGACCTCGGCTTCCCTGGCCACCTCACCCGCCTCCCGGGCGGTGGAGTGCCCGTAGCTCTTCGCCCCCTCTATGAGCGAGGAGTCCAGGGTGGCCTCGTGCACCAGCACCGCGGCGTGCCTGGCCGCCCGGGTCAGCCTGTCGGTGGGGCGAGTGTCCCCCGAGATCACGACCTTGATGCCCTTCCTGGGCGGGCCCATGACCATGGACGGCGTGATCACTCGGTCCCCCACCTTGACATCGCGCCCGGACTGCAGTTCCCCGAACATCGGCCCGGGAGGCACGCCCAGCTCTCTGGCTCGCTCGGGACGGAAGCGCCCCCGTCGCTCTTTGCCCTCGACGACGAAGGACAGGGCGGGCACCGAATGCTCGCCCGCTATCGCCGTTACCGTGACGGAACCCAGGTCCACCGAGTCCCCGTCCTGCATCTCCCCGGCCGTCACCGGGAAGTCCAGGGAGAAATGGCCTAAGGACAGCAGCGCCCTGGCCAGCTCGATCATGCCCGGCGGGCCGTAGATCGCCAGCGGCGACGACCGGCCGGAGAAGTTCATCGACTGGATGAGGCCGGGGAGGCCGAGGAAGTGATCGCCGTGGAAGTGGGAGATGAATATGGTGGTGACCTTCATGAAGGACACCGGGGACAGCATGAACTGGCGCTGGGTCCCCTCCCCGCAGTCGAAAAGGAGAACCTCCCCGCCTATCTGCAGGGCGGTCGCACTGACCCCCCGGGAGGGCGAGGGCATGCCGCCGCCCGTTCCCAGGAAGGTGAGCCTGACATCTCTTGACATGATCTCGTTCCGCGGGCCTAGTCCGACGGAGCGCCCTCCGTCGTAATGACGGAAGCTCAGCGGCCCAGGCTCTCCAGCTTCCGTTCTTCCTTCGTGGCCTTCTTGAACTGCTTGTTGTGCTCCTTACACAGATGCATCCGCTTGCCCTTCTCTTCCGCAGCCTTCAGGCCAGCCTTCTCCACGGTCTCCCGGGAGTAGGATTTGACCGCCGGTTCGTTGCAACCGGCCACGCCGCACTTGTCCTCGGCCATGGTCCCGCATTCTATCGTCCGTCTAAAAAGTTTTTCGAGTGGTTCCCATCGTCAACCTTATCACCACGAGCCTGGCATTATTCTTTCCGAGAATATGAACCACATCAAGAAATTACTGCTGGGCATCGACGGTTCGGAGAATTCGTACAAGGCCGCCAGCTTTGCAGCGGACCTCGCGGAGAAGCTCGGGGCCTCGGTCACCTTGATCTACGTGGCCTCTGAGAAGTCCACCGTCGGCTTCATCGCCAAGCCCACCTACACCAGCGGAGAGAACGTCCTCGCCGGGGGGCGGCTCGATCCCCCCAAGCGCTACCTGGAGGAGCGCAACGTCCCCTTCGACACCGTGGTGGAGATGGGCGATCCCGCGGACGTCATCCTCAGGGTCGCGGACCAGGGGTACGATGCCATCGTGGTGGGCGCGCGGGGGCTCAGCGGGCTCCGGGAGATGGTCATGGGCAGCGTTTCCCAGAAGATCGTGCAGAACTCCAAGATCCCGGTGCTGGTGGTCCCGAAGCCTTAATAGGCACCAGGCTCTTCGCGGGAGCATGACCAAGATAGCGCCATCCATCCTATCTGCCGACTTCAGCCGGCTGGGCGAAGAGGTTCGCCGGCTGGAGGCGAACGGCGCGGACTGGGTGCACGTGGACGTGATGGACGGGGTCTTCGTGCCCAACATCACCATCGGACCAGGGGTTGTGGGTGCCCTCCGACCTCACACCCGGCTGCCGTTCGACGTTCACCTGATGATCATGGAACCGGAGCGCTATATCGACGAGTTCGCCCGGGCCGGGGCGGACATCATTCTTCTGGACAACATGTCGCCCTCCGAGGCCCTTGCCTGCCGGGAGGCGATCAAGCGGATCGACCGGCGCATCGTGGTCGAGGCGTCGGGGGGCATAACCCCGCAGACCGCTCCCGACTACGCCGCGGCGGTCGACGTCATCTCGCTGGGCTGGCTGACCCACTCCGTCAGGGCCGCGGACCTCTCCCTGGACATCACCGCGGTCAGAGACTGAACTTGTTGCGGTGATACTGCATCCCGATCCTCTCGGGAGCGGCGCCCATAGCCAGCGCGAGGAGCTCGGCGAGGTGCAGCACCGGGAGGCCGCCCTTCTGCTTTATGTCGAACTGCACGAAGCAGAACGGGCAGGGGGTGAGGATCGCTTCCGCTCCCGACGCCAGGTGGTGCCGCGACGGTTCGGCGAGCAGCTGGGAGGACAGCTCCTCGGCGATGCCCGAGAGCCCCCCGCCGCAGCAGCTCGGCCACTCCTCCCCTCGGACCATGGCGGCCCCGGTCCAAGAGGCGATGCGGTCCAGGACCTCCGGGCGGAAGGAGCGGTCGATCCCCAGCACTCCGCTTGGGCGGAGCATGTGGCACCCCGGGTGGGAGACGAGCTTCAATCCCACCGGCCGAGTGACCGCCTGGCGGACCTCGTTCTCGCGCTCGCCTATGATCCCGGGGAAGTGGCGGACCTCCGTGCCGCCGCGGTACTCCCTGCCGATCGAGCGCAGCACCTCGTTCACCCTGGCGCGGACCGCCCGGTCCTCGAGGACGTGAGATGCCTCCTTCAGCGACATGTAGCAGCCGTTGCACAGGGTGAGGATATCCCTGCCCCCCTCCTCGGCGATCGCCAGCATGCGGGCGGCCGAGGCCAGCCAGGTGTCGGCGGCCATGGTCCGGAGGCCGATCGGCTCGACGCAGCAGGCGGCGTCCGGCAGATCCTCGTGGTCGATGCCCAGGCGGTCCAGCACGAAGCGGGACGACGCCTCCAGGAACGGAAGCCTGGTGGGTATGAGGCAGCCGGTGAAAAGGTAATACTTACTCACGGACGAACCTCCCCAGGCCGGTCCGGCGGATGATCTCCCCGCACTCCCTCACCGCCCTCTCGCTCACCTCGCCGTCCGGCAGCCCGAGCTCCTTCCGCATCTTCTTGGTCATTCCCGTCCGGGGGAAGCACAGGGCGGTCTTCTTGAACCGCTCGGCCTCGTCCAGGAGGTACGGGGGCAGGTTGCCTCGCTCCGCCGCCCTCTCCCTCAGGCTGGCGATGACCTCCCCCGGATCGGCGTCGGATGGGCACCGCTCTGAGCAGCTCATGCACCTGGCGCATAGCCAGAGCGCCGGGTCGTCCGGGCGGAGGGATCCCACGGCCGCACGGGCCATTATCTCCGCGGGACGGATGCCTCCTTGCCTTTGGCTCGGGCACACCGAGGCGCACTCCCCGCACTGCTGGCAGGCCGAGGCCCGGGGAGCGGTGCGCTCCAGCCATCGCTCCGTATCGGGATCGGCGGCGGTCCTTCTCACGCCCGACGCTATCGCTCCCCCGCATATACTGTTTTCTTTCCTCCCTCAGGGAACCCCCGAAGCTCGGTGGTCTTATTACCGGGCAGCGCGGTCTGTCGTTCATGGACATCGAGAAGGAGAAGTGCCAGATATGCGGGAGGCCGGCCAAGAACTTCCAGTTCGCGGTCTTCGTGTGCGACCGGGACGAGTGCGTGGAGCAGGCCATGCGCGAGCGGGGGGGACCGGCCGGGCACATCAAGGCCAAGCGCGAGGCCGAGGAGCGCCAGAAGAAGTGATCACAGGTTCTTGATCGGTGTTCCCTGGACCTGCAGGAGCTGGACCATCACCGAGCCCTGGCACGCCTGTTCCCCCTGCAGGTAGCAGAGGATCGCCGTCGGCCGCTCCTCCGCCATCTTGCGCAGGCGGTCCATCTCTTCAGTGCGCCGGCTCAGGTAGGCGTTGAACGCCGCGGTCAGCTCCTCCCGCCCCCGGTCGGCGGCGATGCCCCTGAACTGGGGAGGCTCGCCCACCCCCTCAATGTGCACGAACTCGATGCCTTCCACCCTCAGCTGCTCGGCCAGTCTTTCTTCCAGGGAGCTTCCGTCAAGGTCCTGGGCGACCGAACCGATGTGGACGACCCTCTCGATCCCGTTCTCTCTAAGCTTCTGTACCAGCTCATCGGCCGACCGGCCGTCGTAGCTGATTGTCCACAGCTTCAGCGTCATCGGCTAATGGTTGGAGCACCGGGTTAATAATCACGCGCCAGGGCCTTGGCCGCCCATACATGGAGGTCCTCGATCCTCACCCGGCGGGGCATCTCCGCCCCGTGATGCCGGTCCGCGCAGGACAGGTGGATGAGGCACTTGGGGCAGGCGGTGATGAGCGTTCCCGCCCCGGTGCCCGCGGCCTCGCCGAGCCTCTCTATCTGGACCCTTTTAGCGGTGTGGTCGCAGTCGGCCCAGCCGGCGGTCCCGCAGCACGCGCTCATGGGTCCGCTGCGGGGCATCTCCACCAGGGTGCCGGCTGCCTTGAGCAGGGCCCGGGGTTGCTCCACCACCCCCGCACCCTTGGACAGGCGGCAGGGGTCATGGAAGGTGACGGTGCCCTCGCCCTTGAGCTTGAGCTTCCCTGAGGAAATCGCGTCGGCCAGCACCTCGGCCAGGGTCCTCACCCGCATCCCCTCGAGGCTCGCGACCTTGGGGTAGAGGTCCCTCCACGCCGACGCGCACTCCGGGCAGAAGGCCACGATCTCCTTGATCCCAGATTCCCGGACCGCTTCGATGTTCGCCCTCGCCAGCCTGGCGAACAGCTCGTCGTCCCCGGCCCAGTACGCGTCGTGGCCGCAGCATCGCTCCGAGCGTAGCACTCGGGGCCGCACTCCCGCGGCGTTCAGCAGGCGGACCGCCGAGCGGGGGATCTCCAGCAGATCGTCACGGATGTACCTCAGCGCCACGTCCATGTACGGAACGCAGCCGACGTAGAGCAGGACCTCGGAGCTCTGGTCGATCTCCAGGTCGGGGGTGACCCACTCCGCCGACCTCGGCGCCGTGGCGGGGGACGCGGTCAGCCTGGCCGCGCGGTTGAGGATGCCGTGATGGGCGGCCACGGGCAGCGAGCCCTTCGCGCTCCTCCTGCGCAGCTCGCGCACCAGCTGCGGGAACTCCACGCCGGCGTTGCACACCGCGGAGCATCACNNCCCCGCCGCAGGCGGTGCAGGCCCACAGTCCCTCCCCTCTCCCCGTGGTCCTTCCGGCCATCGCGTCCTCGACCACCCTTCGCGGACTGAACGATGGATGGCGATGGGCGGCCACGCAGGCATAAGTGCACCGGCCGCACCCGACGCAGGAGGCGGCGTTGAGCTCGCTCACGGGATCATCCATCGCTCCGCCTCCCTGACCCCAGCTCACGCACCAGGGCGCAGAACTCGTCGATGGTCCGGCCGAACAGCTCGCCCTCGGATGCGGATATCCACCTCAAAACCAATCGCTCCCGCCCGATGCCCAGGAGGTCGAGGAGCTCCCAGGTCTCCTGGACCCGCATCTCCTCCTTGACGTTACCGGATATGTAGTGGCAATCGCCCGGATGGCAGCCCAGGACCATGACCCCGTCGGCGCCGCGCTCGAAGCACTCCAGGATGAGGCCGGCGTCAATCCGGCTGGAGCACATCACCCGGACGATGCGCACCGCCGGGTCGTACTGCCTTCTCATCACCCCGGCCAGGTCCGCCCCGGCGTAGGAGCACCAGTTGCAGCAGAACGCCACCACCTTGGGCTGCCAGCTCGCTTCCTGTCTCACCGCCCACTGAACGGCTCCCCGGTTTAAAATCTCGCCGTACGATGCTCTGTGTTTCGGAGAGGCCGGGATAAAGGTTAAGATGCTCCAGGGCGTCATCGCGCACGTGAAGATAATCGGCTTCATCAAGACCTCCCTGCTCGACTGGGACGGCCACGTCGTTGCCGTCCTCTACCTGCCGGGGTGCAACCTCCGGTGTCCCTTCTGCCACAACCGGGAGATCGTTCAATCCCCCGGATCGATGGAGGAGGTGCCGTTCGAGGAGGTCGAGAACTACGTCCGCGACAACGTTGAGTTCCTGGACGGCATCGTGGTGACCGGAGGAGAGCCGACCATCCATCCCGACCTCCCCAAGCTCCTCTCCAGGCTGAAGGCCTTGGGGACCAAGGTGAAGCTGGACACCAACGGCACGAACCCCGACATGCTGGAGGACGTCCTGGAGGCCGGGCTGGTGGACTACGTGGCCATGGACATCAAGGCCCCCCTGGACGAGAAGTACGACGACCTTGCCGGCGTCCCGGTACCGCTGGACAAGATCAAGAGGTCCATCGAGGTCATACGCGCCTCCGGCGTGGACCACGAGTTCCGCACCACGGTGGTGCCCATCCTCCTGGCCCCGTCCGATGTGGAGAGGATCGCGGCGTACATCGGCGGCGCCCGGAAGTTCGCCATCCAGCAGTTCCGCCCCGGCAACACCCTGGACCCCAACCTCGGGGTGGTGAAGCCCTATCCCCGGGGAACGGTGCTGGGCATGGCGGAGGGCGCCAAGCGGTACGTTCGCAAGGTGGTCATCCGCGGCGACGTCTAGGAGAACAGTTATCAAGAATAGTACCAGGCCGAGAAGCTTTATTCGGTCAGCTTTTATGTTTTTCATTTGATAGTACTCATTCGGAGGACCTATCTTGGACCAGACTGCGCGACTGAAGACATACATTGAAGGCTTCGACCGAGCTCTGGAGGGAGGCATCCCCCAGGGGCACATCGTTCTGATGGCCGGCACCCCCGGTACCATGAAGTCCTCACTGACCTACTACACTCTGTTCAACCAGGCCAAGGAGAACAACGCCACCTGCGTGTACGTGACATTGGAGCAGTCCCGCTCCTCCCTGCTGAGGCAGATGGAGAAGATGGGCATGCGCACCGACGAGGTGAAGCAGACCCTCCACATCCTGGACCTAGGCATCATCCGGAAGAACCTCAAGCACTCCACCGGCGCGGAGTCGTGGATGCAGGTGTTCAAGGGATACCTGACCTCGCTGAAGAACGACCTGAAGTTCGACATGCTGGCCATCGACTCGCTGGGCGTGCTGGAGACGATATCGTCGATGACCAACCGGCGTACCGACCTGTTCTACCTGTTCGAGTGGCTGAGGGACCTCAACGCCACCTCGATCCTGATCTCCGAGGCCTCGCCCGACCGGCTGTTCGATGGCTCCTACGACGAGGGATACCTCGCCGACGGGATCGTGACCCTGAAGATGCAGGTCGTCCGCGAGGTGGAGACCCAGCGGAGGATCCGCTGCGTGAAGATGAGGGAGACCAACCACGATCCGTCGTACTTCTCCCTGATCTTCTCCGGCGGCAAGTTCCAGGTCACGAAGGCTATAAGCGAGTGAGGAGCTCATGCCACGCATATTGGAGTGCTCGAGGTGCGGCGCGGGCATCGGGCACAATGACACCCAGTGCTGGCGTTGCGGCGAGCCCGTGAGAGGAGGAGGCGGCGGGGCGAGGCTCACCGCCCTGCCCATGGGCAAGGCGCCCGGCCCGGGGATCCGGGACCTCCGCAACTCCAAGGACAAGGTGGTGCCGAAGGCGGAGCCCGCGATCCGCCCCATCCTCGAGCCGTACAACGGTCGGGAGAGGGAGCTGGAGGACCGCGAGAAGGAGGTCAAGGAGACCATGGCCGCCCTGGAGGCGGAGGCCCGGGAGATGGAGGCCGCCGCCCGGGAGCTGGAGAAGGAGCGCTTGGCCCTCAGGGAAGCGAGGGAGCGCATAGCCCGGCGGGAGGAGGAGCTGGACGCCAAGGCCATCCTCCTGGAGGACATCCTGACGCTGACCCAGGACATCAAGAGGGACGCTCCCGCCGCCCTGTCCAAGGATGACCAGGAGATCCTGCAGATGGCGTCCACCGAGCTGGGCTCGGTGCTGGGGGAGGAGAGGAAGCGCATCCGTAAGGAGATCGAGCGGGAGATGGCCGAACAGCTCACCCGCATCCAGCAGCTCGAGGCCGAGCTGAAGGTGGCGAGATCCCAGCTGGGCAGGCCCGAGAGGCCCGCGGTGGAGATCGACATCTCCAAGGTGCTTTCCGAGGTATCCGCCGAGCTGCGCTCCCAGATCGGGGCCGGGCTGCCCGCGGACACGGCGGACGGCACCGTTCGCACCCATGTGGAGAAGCTCGACCAGATCCTGGCGGGCGGGGTGCCGGAGGGCCATGCGGTCCTGGTGAACGGCCCCCCGGGGAGCATGAAGACCTCCCTGACCTACAATATCCTGCACAACGCCGCGGCCAAGGGCGGGATGAAGGGATTGTTCCTATCTCTCGAGCAGGACTGTGCGTCCCTCCTGAGGCAGATGGGCCGGCTGGGCATGGACCGCAAGGAGTCCCAGGACAACCTGATGGTCGTCGACCTGGTGGACCTCCGGCGCACCATGGAGGGCCACACCGGCGACTGGCGCAGCATCATCTCCCGCTACATCGAGGAGACCGTGGCGGCGAACGGGATAAAGCTGCTCGCGCTCGACTCTCTGGAGTCCTTCGCCGCCATGTCCGAGACGGAGCTGACCCGGTCGGACGTCCAGGACCTCTTCGACGGCTTCCGCTCCCTGGGGCTCACGACCTTCATCATCTCCGAGACCCCCATGTCCAAGCTGGAGAGCGACCGGAGGATGGAGCTGTACGTGGCGGACGGGGCGCTGGAGCTCTCGCTGAAGGAGACCGGCGACTGCCACGTGCAACGATGGCTGAGGTGCGTGAAGATGCGGGGGGCGAACATCGACCCCCGGTTCTACTGCATGATGCATGCCGGCGGCTCGTTCATCCTCAGCGTGCCCATGAACCGCTGCGCAGAGTGATTGGAGCGGATCGGCCGACGAGGGAGCGACCGCCTCGCTCTCGAGGGGGCCTCACACGCCAAGCAGGCGACCTGCATTCCGCTCGCTGGTAGCTTCAGTGGTCACCTATCCGCAAGCGTGAGGCACGTTCGTTTCGACCATACCTCCCGTGATCAAAGAAACGTCGCTCGAACATGGCCGATAGTGCTCTCAGCGCTGCTCGTACCCTCGCTTTCGCAGGGGGACTTCCAGCTCGCACAAATTAAATATAGAAATCATAATTTAGCCAGCGGAGGAAAGCAACCTTGCAGATAGAGCGCTTGAGGACATACATCCAGAACTTCGACGAGAACCTTCAGGGAGGGATCCCCAAGAACCAGGTGGTCCTGCTTACCGGTACCCCGGGTACCATGAAGTCCTCGGTCGCCTACAGCATCCTCTACTACAACGCCCTGGAGAAGGGCATCAAGTCGGTGTACATGACCCTGGAGCAGTCCCGCGAGAACCTGCTCCAGCAGATGAACTCGCTGGGCATGGACGACAAGCGCGCCGAGGACTACATCCAGGTCCTCGACCTCGGCCTGATCCGCAAGAACCTCACCCAGCTCAGCGCCAAGGGCACCTGGCTCCAGGTGTTCAAGATGTACGCTGACAACCTCAAGCAGAGCTTCGGGTACGACATCCTGGTGGTCGACTCGCTGGACGTCCTGGAGATGGCCGCCCAGATGGAGGACAACCGCCGCTCCGAGCTGTTCTACCTGTTCGATTGGCTGCGCAACCTCAACGTCACCTCGTTCCTCATCTCCGAGACCACCCCGGACAACATGTTCGAGAACCGGTTCGACGAGGGCTACCTCGCCGATGGCGTCATATCGCTGAAGCTCCAGGAGATCGGCGAGACCGATATCCAGAGGCGCATCCGGTGCATCAAGCTGAGGAGCACCAACCACAAGACCGGCTACTTCTCGCTGCTGTTCGCCGAGGGCAAGTTCCGCGCCACCCAGGTCATCACCGAGTGATTCCCCGGCCGGGGCGCGTTGGCCGCGCTCGGGCTCGTTGTCCTGAGGAGGAAGCGGACCTAGGCGAAGCGCGTTCGGGCGCTCACTCGATCTCTAGCTTCCGCCTGCTCTCCGCCGGCGGCTCCCTCTTGGGCATCGTGATGGTCAGCAGGCCGTTCTCCAGCTTGGCGGTCGCCTTCTGACTGTCAGCGTCCTCGGGTAGTGGCACCTGGCGGTAGAAGGACATGCTCTCCCTCTCCTTGCGGACGTAGCCTTCTTTCTTCTCCTCGGTCTCGGCCTCCCGCTTGGCCTCGATGGTGACGCTGTCCTCGGTGACGTCGATGGACACCTCTTCCTTCTTCATTCCTGGAAGCTCGGCCTCGATGACGTACCGCTCGCCCTCGTCCATGATGTCGACCATGGGCAGGCGCTCGCCGGAGGTGTACGGCGTGATGCTGCTGAACCCTGCCCGTAGGTCCTCGATCATCCGCTCCATCTCCTTCAGCACCGCATTGGTGCCCCAGTACCCCATGGGCACCAGGTATCCGACCCTCTTACGTATCGACATTTCCATCCTCCTTGCTACCTAGACAACCTTAGGTTTACAACATATCTTGTGAGGTCATTTCTATATAATATTTTTTGAAGGGGTTTGGGCGGGCCCTAGAAGTAGTACCAGATGCTCGAGTACGCGGCGGGGTCCTCCGACCTCTCCTGCAGCCGTTCGAGGTAGCTCAGGATGGGCACGTCCCGGTACACGTAGGTCGGCGCGGACACGATGTTCTTCTCCCAGGGATGGAACTCGTATATCCGCTCCCCGCGGGGCGAGATCATGATCAGGTCATGGTTCTGCCAGTTGGTCAGGTTGTTCTTCCCCAGGGCGGGGATGTTGAATACTGGGACGTCCGTCCTGGCCAGGCCGGGGATCATCCTCGATTCCTCCTTCCGCTCCTGCAGGATGCGGGCGATGGGCACCCTGTACCACTCCGTCTCCTCCTTGCCCTTGGTGTTGAAGGTGTAGTAAGGATCGACGCCGATCTGCTTGAGCAGCAGGCGGAGGGCGACCGTCTCGAACCGCCGGCTGTTCTCCATGGTGAAGACCTGCTGGTTGTAGACGGACAGCCCGTCCCTGCGGACCCGGCGCACACATTCCATCGCCTCCGGGGTGACCTCGTAGGGATGCTCGAAGTGGGTGACCAGGCAGAGCTCCCTCTTGGACGGGTCGTTGTACTCCCCCAGCATCTCGATCATGGGCTCGGTGAACCGCATCGGCAGCACCACCGGCAGGCGGGAGCCGAACCTCACCCTCTTGATGTGCTCGATCCCCGCCACCCGCTTGAGCAGCCGCATCAGCTTGTCGTCGGAGAGCAGCAGGGGATCGCCGCCGGTGATGAGGATCTCGGTGACCATGGGGTGCTCCTCGAACCACTTCAGCGCCTCCCGCACCTTGTTCTCCGAGGCCAGGGCCGAGGGGCTGAGGACGTCGTCGATCTCCCAGTTCCTCTGGCAGTACACGCAGATCTGGGCGCAGCTGTTGTACGGCTTGAGGATGGCTATCATGGGATAGCGCCTCGTCACCAGGTCCACGGGCGATGTGTCGCCCTCCCGCATGAAGTCCAGGGAGCCCTTCTCCCTCGCCTCCAGGATGCCCTTGACGTAGCTCAGCGGAGGGATCACCTGCGCCCTCACGGCGTGGTCGAACTTGCGGTGAGGCTCGAAGTCCATCAGCGACAGGTAGTACGGGGTGATGCCGAAGGGCATGCGGTTCGACGTGGCCTGGTCGATCGCCTCGCGCTCGTCGGCGGTCAGCTCGATCAGGCCGTCCAGGTCGTCGACCTTCCGGCGTACATGCCTCAGCTGCCAGCGGTAGTCGTTCCAGTCATCGTCGCTCGCCCCGAGGGCGTCCATGATCCGCTTCCTGTTCTCCGCCCTACGCCGGACAACGTCCGCATCTATTCCGGTGGGGTACGAGTTGATCCACTCGTAGCATCGCTCGGACATGATGTCCAGGAAGTCGGAGCGTTTCCTCGCCGCCTCCCGCCCGAAGGTGTTGGAGAGGTCGGGGCCCTCCCTGCTGGTCAGCCCCGACTGGCCGACCGCGCCCTTGACGATGTGGTAGAAGTCGATGAACAGAGCCCGGTCCTGCTCCCTGAGCTCCTCGTCCTTGACGATGCGGGCCATCTCCGCCAGGGTGCTGCACCCGCTGGCCCTCTCGTTCCTCGCGGAGATGAGGTTCTTCAGCACCTGGATGCAGTAAAGCGCGTTCACCCGCTCCAGGGCATCGATCTGCCATGAAGGGGAATGATAGGAGAACTCCAGGCGGGAGAGGTGGTCGAACAATCTCCCGCGAACGTCCTCGAGGTCGTCCTCCGAGGACAGAAGCTCGAACATATCCGGGTCCAGCTTCCGGAGATGGTCGGCGTATATGGACTCGAAGATCGAGACGCCGCGCCTGCTGCTCCTCATGTCCTCTCCNNTTATCTATCGCTAAATGCTCCTCGTTCATGTGATTCCTCTCTGACTCTTTGAAGCGCTGTCCTAAAAGAATGGCCTCTCAGATCATGAATAAGATGCCATTCATCATATTACCAATTTCACTTTGCATTATCAATGGACACCATAGCTCAATAAGGATATCGCAGGAGCGCAGGGCGGGAGCTGCAAGGCCGGACACCGGCCGGTGACCGAGGAAGGGTCGCCGGGCAACCACCGTTGTCCAAAAATTCATATATGGTNNACGGGCTCATGGTCTAGCGGTTATGACGTCTCCCTCACACGGAGGAGACCGCCGGTTCGAATCCGGCTGAGCCCACTTTTACTATCATTCAGATGATCATTACCGATCGGTCCAAGCGATTCTTCAAAGTGGCTGGCATGTCAAGGGACAAGCGGCCCATGCCTCATCGACACGGGTGAACGCTACAGCGGACCGCGAACGGCGATGATGTCGTCTCGGCATCCTCGTTGGAACAAGCCTCATCGCACGCGATGCCGGTCCTATCGCACCTATTAATGAGCGACCGGAAGAGCCGGACCTCCTTTTTGTCTCGAGCAATGGCCTTGCCGATGGATCAGAGGGCGATCGACCGTGGGCTCTTCTATACAATCGCGTTTTATTAAACGCTATTTATTTAGTACATCAGTTCCAATCGTAGTTGATGAGGGGGCTATTATGAGAACCAAGTTCGCAGCTTTGATGCTCGTTGTCTTGATGCTATCCACGGCCGTGACGGTCGTTCTATCCACTGGGTCGGTGGATGCCGATACGAGCAGCGACTTCGTATATCGGTCGATCAGCGATACTGAAGCGGAGATAACTGGCTATACTGGTCCGGGCGGCGCCGTGGCAATACCGAGCACCATAGCGGGTAAGGATGTTGTTAGCATCGGCGGCGGAGCGTTCCAGGACTGCTTTTCCCTGACCTCGGTCACTGTGCCCGATAGCGTCACCTCCATCGGCAGCTACGCTTTCGCATATTGCTCCGGCCTCACCTCGATCACCTTATCGAAAAATCTGAAGAGCATTGAGAGCTGGACGTTCGCCCGATGCACCGCCCTGGGATCCATAACCCTGCCGGACGGGATAACGAGCATCGGCTGGCTTGCGTTCAACGGGTGCACCGCCCTGACCTCCGTGGACCTCGGAGAGGGGCTCCAAAGCATTGGGGATTCTGCGTTCTCCGGCTGCACCGCTCTAACGTCCGTGAAGTTCCCGGGCAGTGTCACCAGCATAGGCTCGAACGCCTTTCGCGGCTCTGGTCTGACCTACATTGATATATCCGATCGCGTGACCGGCATCAGCATCTATGCGTTCGCCGAATGCGCCTCCCTGACGTCGATGAACGTTGAAGGGACCAACCCGAACTATGCCAGCATCGATGGGGTGCTGTACAACAAGGGCTGCTCGGTCCTGATGCAGTTCCCTGGGGGTAAGAGGGGAGGGTTCACCGTGCCTGACAGCGTCGTCAGGATCGACGGCCATGCGTTCGCGTATGCCACCGCTCTCACCTCGGTGACGATAGGGAAGAACGTAATCACGATCGACGGTTCCGCGTTCTGGTATTGCTCGGCTCTCGTTGCCATACACGTCGACGAGGATAACCCCAACTATGCCAGCATCGACGGGGTGCTGTACAACAAGGGCTGCGATGAGCTGATCCATTATCCCGGGGGCAGGAGCGGCCCCTTCGTCGTTCCGGACAGCGTCACCGACATCGCCGAGATGTCATTCGCGGGCTCCAGAGCCCTGACCTCGGTAACGATACCTGACAGCGTGAGCGCCTTCATGTGGAGCTATGCGTTCCAGGACTGCACCGCCCTGGTCTCGGTGGACATCGGTGACGGCGTGACCAACATAGGTGACTGGGCCTTCGCGGGCTGTACCGCCCTTGCTTCCGTGATAATCGGTGGCGGCGTGACCACGATCGGCTATGGTGCGTTCTCCGGCTGCTCCTCCCTGACAACGGTGACACTGCCCGACAGCGTGTACCTCGTCGGCTCTGGTGCGTTCAGTGGCTGTACGTCGTTGACCACGGTGGTGATGGGCGATCATGTCGGGATGTTCGACAAATGGGCGTTCTCCGGCTGCACCGCTCTCACCACCATGATATTCAAGGGCGACGCGCCGAGGGTCTCAGACTACTGGAACCAGGGATGCAGCGGGCTGACGGTCTTCTACCGTGAGGGCGCGACCGGGTTCTCGACCCCTAAGTGGAACGGGGCGAACTGCCAGCCGCTGGGAGCTACGCCGACCGCTCCCAACGGATTTACGGCGACACCCAGCGATGGGACGGTGGTCCTATCTTGGACCGCGCCGACCCACACCGGCGACTCGGAGATAGATCGCTACATCGTTTACCAGGACGGCGTCGAGGTCATGAACGTGACCGGGACCTCGGCGACGATCACCGGCCTGGTCAACGGACGGACGTACGAGTTCAAGGTGGCGGCCCACAATTCCGATGGAGCAGGACAGGCATCGATCTCCTTCTTGATCAGGACGTCAAAGCTGACCATATTATCCCCGGACACCGCCTACATCGCGGCAGACACCGTCGAGATAGAATGGGCGTACGATGGCAACCTCTATGATCTCGATCACTTCGTCATCGACGTCGATGGCGATCGGGCCGAGGTCCCGGTCGATCAGACGAGCTATCTGCTGGAAGATCTGCCCGACGGTAATAAGGTCGTCAGGGTGGCCGCGGTGAGCATGAGCGGCCATGAGATCGATGATGAAGTGACCTTCATTGTCGACACCACCGCCCCCACCGTGATGAACATGTCCCCCACGGGTAACGAAGAATCGACCAGGGCCGTCGTGTCCGTGGTCTTCTCCGAGGCGATGGACAAGAGCTCGGTGAGCCTGATAGTCGAAGGCGTTGAGGGGACAATCTCCTGGGATGGCAACACCGCCACGTTCCGGCCGAGCTCGTTGCTCAAGGGAAACACCGAGCACTCGGTAACGGTCTCGGGCAAGGACATGGCCGGGAACGAGCTGCCGGGAACCACCTGGAAGTTCACCACCGCCAACGTCGGCACGGTCTCGGGCATCATCAAGGACAAGAATGGTGACCCTATCCCCGGCTCCACGGTCTACTTGAAAGTTGCTTCCGCTTCAGCGGCGACGGAGGTCGGGTCGACGTTCGGCTCGGAGAGCATGATGGGTGAAACGCTCACTGCTATCACGAACTCCGATGGCGAATACGCCTTCTACGACGTCCCCATAGGCGAGTATGCGCTGACGATCGAGAAGGGCGGCTATGAGTCCATCACTTACGCCGTCATGATCACCTCCGATGCCGTGGCCTCGGGAGGCGCCACCGTTGACGGGACGCTATCGTTCGACAAAGGTCTCGAAAACACTATGCTGATCATCGGGGTAGCGATCGCCATGATCGCGGCCACGCTGATGGCTATGCTGTTCGTTCGCAGGAGGGCCGTCGGCCGGAAGAGCTAGAATGACATAGAGATCCGTCCCTCTCCCGCTATTCGTTACGAAGCCGGATAGCGGATGGCGGTGGAGGCACCAATGTTTAACTTTGGATGACAATATTGCACTCCGAACGCGCCTAGTACCGCCACGAGAGCTTAGGAGGGACCAGAGCGCCGCAGAACTTAGAGAGGGAGGTCCAGCTCTTGAAGAAAGTGATATTCGACTGTGACAACACCATGGGTGTAAAGGGGTACGACGTCGATGACGGTCTGGCCTTGCTGTACCTTATCGGCAAGCCGGACATCGAGCTGCTGGGCGTGACCACCGTGTTCGGCAACAGCGATATAGGAACGGTCCACCCGAACACCGTCAGGATGATGCAGGAGATCGGGATGGAGGACATCCCGGAGGTGAAGGGATGCGGCGCCCCCAACGATGAGAGGGGAAGGGCGGCAGAGTTCATCGTCGACGCCGTTAGCTCGAACGATGGGGTCTCGGTGCTCGCCACCGGCTCCCTCTCCAACCTCCGCGCGGCGTATCTGCTGGACGAGGAAGTTTTCGACAAGGTGGAAGAGATCGTCCTGATGGGCGGCCTGGTCGAGCCGCTCATCATCAACGGCCGTGAGCTGAACGAGCTGAACTTTTCCTGCGATCCTCTGGCGACCGAGTGCGTGCTGAAGAACGGAAGGAACGTTTCGATAATCACCGGAAATGCCTGCCTCGACGCGTTCTTCTCGGAAGAGAGCTTCAATGAGCGGTTGGGAAGGATTGACACTCCGCGGGCCAAGTACATTCTCGGCACGTGCGGCTACTGGTTCAAGGACAACATGAGGGCCTTCGGCATCCCCGGCTTCTACAACTGGGACGTGGTCGCCGCTGTCCGCCTGGCAGAGCCAGGATTGTTCAGGGAGTCAGAGCACGTCTTCCGGCCGGACCTGGATCAGCTAGGCAGGGGTTTCCTGATCGAGGGTGCCGACACGAGGTCACCCGCCTGCTCGATCAGCCTCCCAAGGATCGATGACATCGCGGCTTTCACGGACGAGGTCTACAGGGCATGGCTGGGGTGACCTCCGGAATCGTTCAATATTTGAGTATCTAGTAAAATATATACATCTTCTATCAAATAGCACCTGTGGCGAGGGCGGACGGGCCACACACGGTGGCAATGTTCGGTCAGGCGATCGCCACGAGGCCTGAAGGATTCCCCCGCTCTCGCCCATCGACTGGACGCGGAGCTTGTAGCCCCTCCCGGCCCGGTTCATGGAATCTCTTCGCATAAGGTGGAGGAGCATGCCAGGCATCCAAGCATCCTCCCCCTCCTACCATGCCCGGTGGGACCGATCGGCCTCTTTTGCGTGAACCTCGATATCGGAGGTGGTTAATTATTTGAGTTTTAAATCAATAATTTATACATGAAATCACATTTGGCAATCCTCGGCTATCGCCGTCATTGAGCTCCTGGCACTGGGGCCGCAGCAGCTCTCGGAGGACGCTGCTTGGGAGTAAGGAGGAAAATCGAATGCCTTTGACGAAGGACGATAAGTTACTGGAGATCCTGGAAAAAGGGAGCACGGCCGGGGGGCTGAGCAAAGAGGAATGCAAGTACCTTCTTGGGTTCAACGAGCATTCGCCGGAGGCCTCGTTGACCCGCTCGGTGGCGGACGATTTCACGCGAAGGCGCCTGAACAACGCCGGAGTGATCATCGGCCAGATCGGCGTGGACATTAGGCCGTGCGAGGGAGGCTGCAAGTTCTGCAGCTTCGCCAACGACACCACGAAGTTCCAGAAGTATACTATTTCCGACAAGGAGCTGGTCCAGAAGATCGAGGACTTCACCAGGTTCGACGATCTCTACGGGCTGTTCCTCATGACCATGCACGCCTACGAGAAGGAAATGCTCCTTCACATGATCGACGTGGCCAAGAGCGTAATGCCCTCCAAGACCCAGCTGTGGATCAACGTCGGCGACACCGACTACGATACCTTCAAGGAGCTGAAGAGGGCGGGGGTCCGCGGGGCGTACCATGTATGCAGGCTGCGCGAGGGCGTGGACACCGCCCTCCGGCCGGAGGCCCGCATGCAGACCATGCGGGACATGATCTCGGCCGGGCTGGAGCTCTACACCTGCTGCGAGCCCATCGGGCCGGAGCACACAATCGACGAGATCGTTGACAACTTCTTCATCGGCATCGACATCGGGTGCATCCAGCACGCCTGCATGAGGCGGGTGGCGGTCAAGGGCACCCCGCTCGAGTCCCGGGGGCAGATCACCGAGCTGCGGCTGGCCCAGCTCTGCGCCGTGCTGTCGCTGACGGCGCCGAAGGTGCCCGGGTTCAAGTTCATGTCGATCCACGAGCCGAACGAGGCCGGACTGCTGTCCGGCGCCAACCTCATCACGGCCGAGAGCGGCGGCAACCCCCGCGACCTCGTGGTGGACACCAAGGAGAACCGGGGGTGGACGATGGGCCGCTGCCGCAAGCTGCTATGGGAATCTGGCTTCACCAGCCTGAGGCTCGGTGATGAGAGCCACATCCCCCTCACGCTCGACTACCTGAAAGAGACCGGATCAATGGATTAGGAGGAGAGAAGATGAACAAGAAAATTATCGCCATCGCCATCGCTGCCATCCTAGTTGT
>DAVH01000062.1 GCA_002508545.1 Methanomassiliicoccus sp. UBA6 | reverse complement strand
AGTAGGTATAGTAATGTACGGAAACAAGAGACAGGGCGGTTACAGCCGCGAACCCCGTGAAATGCATGACGCCGTTTGCTCCGACTGCGGAGCCAAGACCCAGGTCCCATTCAAGCCGACCGAGGGCAGGCCGGTATACTGCCGCGAGTGCTTCCAGAAGCACAAGCCGAGGGACCGCTACTAAGCGCACACCTCAAACCACTTCCTCAAACGCCTTCCCTTCTTGTTCTTCATCTCCTCGATTCATCGAGCTCTCCGTCCCGATGTGGGGTAACCGAAGCATCGTGACCATCGAAAGCGGTCATCCTGATAAACGACCGCTCCAGATCGACCGGTCCTCACTATCTTCGCGAATATGCTGGCCGTTATCAATATCGAATGTGAGAAAGGTTTTTAACCAACGCCTGACAAGGGAGCCAGGGTGAGAACTGACGATAAGAAGACGTCTCAACGAGATGATCTCCGGCATGCCCCTTGAGATGCCGGTCAGGAACGCGTACAGCCTCGTTTATAGCTACGCCACCCACAACCGTAACTTCTACTATGACAAGCAGGCCCGGAAGATCATGTCCCGGGTGCTCAAGAAGGACTCTAACTGTCTGGATGTGGGCGCCAACGAAGGGGTCTTCCTCAAGGACATACTCAAGCTCGCCCCTCAGGGGGACCATATCGCCGTCGAGCCCATCCCCGAGCTGGCAGAGCGCATCTCGGAGAAGTATCCGCAGGTGGAGGTCCAGGAGTGCGCCCTGTCCAACGTCGCCGGCACCTCGACCTTCCAGCTGGTGACCAACAACCCCGGCTACTCTGGGCTCCGGAGGAGGCACTACGACTTCGGAGAGCCGGTGATCAAAGAGATCACCGTACGCACCCGGACCTTGGACGAGCTATATCCCGAGGACCGTCACCTGGACTTCGTGAAGATCGATGTCGAGGGCGCGGAATATCTCGTCCTCGAGGGCGGCAAGGAGACGCTGAAGCGCAACCGCCCGTACATCGTGTTCGAGCACGGCCGCGGCGCGGCCGAGTACTACGACGTGCTGCCGGAGCAGCTCTATGACCTCCTGACCGAGCAATTCGGCCTGGAGATATCGATCATGGGAGAGTGGCTGAAGGACGGCACCTCGCTGAACAGGGAAGATTTCATCGACCAGTTCGACAACGTGACCAACTACTACTTCCTGGCGCACCCTTGATGGGCGCTCTATCATGAGGCTATGCGCACGAGGGGTCATGCCCTCGCACCGATGGGGCCCTGAGAAGAACAGCAATTGAACACCAGAAAGCCTCGTTCGCCGTTCAGGCAGCCCCGCAGCCGGGACACGATGCTTTCGGATGCTGTTATTATTATGGAAGAGGAGGTTTTTAACTTTTGCGAGCTGGAAGTCCAACCGCGTTTCCGATCCCGCCCCAGCAGGGCCCAAGGGCGCGCCGTCCATCGTCACTCGTCCCCTGCCCGCCGGCGGACGAGGCCTCTGACCAACGGTCATGTAGAAGGAGCTCCCATCCTTGTGAAAGGGACGCGACCATGGAGCAGACGACATCCGTGGACGGCACCATCATCGCGTGGGAGCGAAACGGATCAGGCCCTCCTCTCCTTCTCGTCCACGGCACCGGGGTGGACCACACCTACTGGGACAGCATCGTTCCGGAGCTGGGGCAGCGGTTCTCCGTGTACGCGATGGACCGCCGCGGCCGGGGACGGAGCGGCGATTCCGCCCGATATTCGATGCAAAGGGAGTTCGAGGACGTGGCCGCCATGATCGACTCCATCCCCGGGCCGGTGGACATCGTCGCGCATTCATACGGGGCCCTCTGCACCCTGGAGGCCGCTCTCCGCGCGACCCGCATCCGAAGGATGGTGCTGTATGAGCCGCCGATCTACACCACGGTCAAGGTATCGTACCCCGCCGGCATCCTCGATCGGTACCATCAGTACCTGAGCGCCGGCGAGCCGGAGAAAGCGCTCCTGATGATGTACGAGGCCGCTCGCATGCCGTCCGATGAGCTGGACGCCCTCAGGGCCCACTCCAGCTGGGGGGCGAGGCTCTCGGCAGCGCCCACCATCCCCCGCGAGGTCATCAGTGCGAGACAGTACGCTCTCGAGCCTGAACGGTTCGCAGGCCTGCGGGTGCCGGCCCTGCTCCTGGTCGGCGAAGAGAGCTTACCATTCTACAAAGAAGCGGCCGAGGCCCTGCGCACGGCCCTTCCCCGCAGCCGCATATCCGTCCTGCCCGGGGAGGGGCATGACGCCGCCATCACCGCGCCCGCCCTCGTGCTGAAGGAGGTCATCCGCTTCCTGGCGGATGCTCGGAACGGCATATCGTCGATCTAGACCGATGCGTTAACGATGCAGAGGCCATGCCGTCCCGGTGCTCATCAGGCATCGGATGCCGATGCTGCATGAAGGCGATAGCCGCCCTGACCGCAAGTGTTTTTCAACACATCCCCATTCCCCCGTTAGGTGATCAGGAGGGAAGAGTCAGTGGTCGCAGTAGAGGTCAAGGGACTGATGAAGAGCTTCGGGGATTTCCAGGCCGTGAAGGATGTCAACTTTACCGTTGAGGAGGGAGAGATATTCGGCCTCATCGGACCCAACGGCGCGGGTAAGACCACCACCATGAGGATGATGGCTACCTTGCTTCAGATCAGCGGCGGGAGCATCAACATCTTCGGTAACGATGTGGTAAATGATGTCGATGCCGTTCGCAAGATCATCAGCTACCTGCCCGAGGAAGCGGGCGCCTACAAGAACCTGACCGGGAGGCAGTACCTCGAGTTCATCGGCCGGTTCTTCGCCGAGGGCGATGACGTCCAAAGGATGGTCGACCGGGGCATCGAGATCTCGAACCTCGCGGAACGCATCGATGATAAGGTCGATTCCTACAGCAAGGGCATGACCCGGCGCCTGCTGGTCGGCCGGGCCCTCATGTTCAAGCCCCGCCTGGCCATCCTAGACGAGCTCACCTCCGGGCTGGACGTGATCAGCGCCCAGCAGATCCGGGGCATGGTGAGGAAGATAGCCCGGGAGGGGACCACATTCATCGTTTCCTCCCACAATATGCTGGAGGTAGAGCTCATCTGCGACCGCCTGGCCCTCATCAATAGTGGGAAGGTGGTGGAGATGGGGGCCCCGGCCGACCTCAAGAAGAAGTACGATGCGGCCAACATCGAGGACGTCTTCGTGAAGGTGGTCGGATGAAGGCGCTGTCCAATATCATGATCAAGGAGATCAAGGAGCTGCTGACCGTGGCCACGATCATCCCGGTGGTGATCATGGCCGTGCTGTTCGCCTCCCTTGGGGGGATGATCGGCGGCGTGCAGGATGAAGCGTCCCAGCCTCCCCGCATCGGGCTCATCGTCCAGGACACCGACAGCTCCTGGTCAATGCTTGCCCGGGATACCATAAGCAATCACACCGAGATCGTCTACAGCGGGGCGGACATCGACGAGGGGCTCGAAGCGGTCTCCTCGGCGAGCGGGACCGCCCTCCTGGTGATCCCCGAGGAATTCGGCGACAACATCAGCAGCGAACGTCCCGGGACCATCGCCGTCTACTGGATAATGTCCGGGGCGGGCATCATGGACTCCATCTCCTCCTCGGTGGTGGACGCCATCATCGTCCAGGTCAACACCGAGATCTCCAGGGTGATGATCGAAGAAGGCTCGTCCTCAAACGCATCGATGGTCCTTTCCCCGACCATCAGGAGCGAGACCACCTTCTTCAAGGAAAAGTCCATCGAGGGGGTCTCTCCTTCCACCATCTCCTCGATGCTCTCGTCCCAGTCGTTCATCGTGCCCCTGGTGGTCATGCTGATGATAATGATGTCCGGCAGCACGGTCATATCCTCGATGGGCCTGGAGAAGGAGAACAAGACCCTGGAGACCCTGCTGACCATGCCGGTCAAGCGTAGCCACATCGTGCTGGGAAAGCTAGGGGGAGCGGCAGCGGTCGGGCTGCTCATGGCCCTCATCTACATGGTGGGGATGAACTACTACATGACCGGGATGCAGGGGTCCGCCGTGATCGACGTGGCAAAGTACGGGCTCGTCCTGGGAACCATGGACTATGTCCTGGTGGGCATATCCCTCTTCCTCTCGGTGCTGAGCGGTCTGGCGCTATGCATGCTCCTGGGCGCGATGGCCCGGGACTACAAGTCCGCCCAAAGCCTCACCCTCCCGATCATGTTCATGGCCATGATGCCCTTCTTCGTGCTCATGATGAAGGACTTCAACACCCTGCCTGTCTTCCTGCAGGCTCTCCTGTTCGCCATACCCTTCACCCACCCCATGATGGCCATGAACAACCTCATGTTCGACGACTACGGACTGGTGTTCGCTGGCATCGCCTACCAGCTGCTGTTCGCCGCCATCACCGTGGCCGCGGCGGTGTGGCTGTTCAAGAAGGACCTGCTCATCACCGGCCGGAAGAAGAGGGCAGCCAATGCTGCTGGGAGGCGGCAGAAGAAGTAAGCGTCCCGGCCCGCAAACCCAAACCCTTTCCCTTTTTTAGTGGCGGCCTCACCAAGCCCCGATTCAATAGGGGAGCGTATTGAAACGCAGGCGGGCTAGCATTTGATGACCGAAACTGCAGAATAATGGGAAAATTGGTGGGTCTGTCCGAATTTGAATCGGAGTCACCAGCACCCCAAGCTGGAAGGATACCAAGCTACCCCACAGACCCGTGGATAAAGGGGTTAAAGCGAAGAGGTTTATTAAGGTTTAGCCGAGGGGGATGACCTCGTCCACCAGGTCGGCGTGCGCGACGATCATACGGCGGCAGCAGTAGCGCTTCAGCCCCAGGTCGTCGAGCACCTGCTGGGGGTCCTCCCCCAGCTGCACCCGCTTGAGGTACGTCTGGTAGACGCCCCCTATGACCTTACCGCAAGTGAAGCACCGTACCGGAATGATCATGTCAGCTCACCTGTAGGACTTCTGCCTCTTCTTCCTGGCGCCACGGCCCAGGGGCTTCTTCGGAAGCTTCCTGCGGGGGTCGCTGATCAGGAGCGAGCGGTCGTAATCCCTGAACAACTTTTCCAGTTCCTCGTCCTTGAGGAAGTCGACCAGGCCCTTGGCGATCGCGGTGCGCGATGCCTCGGCCTGGCCCATGAACCCTCCGCCCGCAACATTGACGGACACATCGACCTTGGAAGCCTTCTCGCCGGCGAGGGCCATCGGCTCCATGATCTTGAGGCGTGCGAGCTCAGGGGTGAAGATCTCGATCGGGACGTTGTTGATCCTGACCTTGCCGGTGCCGGCGCTGACGACGCACCTGGCCACGGCCTCCTTCCTCTTGCCGCTGGTGTTAGATACCTCTGCCATTTAATTCACCTCAGCCTCGATCCCAGGTGCTCGGCCACTTCGCCCAGGGTGACGTACTTGTCGGTCCACAGGTTCGTAGCGTTCTCCACCTTTTCCATCTTGGCGGCTTCCATGTCCTTCGGCACGCCGACGAACACCTTGAGGTGCCTGTAGACCTCCCTGCCGTGGGAGGACTTGAAGGGGATCATGCCGCGCACGGTCCTCTTTAGTATCAGATCGGCCCTCTTGGGGAAGAAAGGCCCGTTGATCTGCTTGCCCCTCTTGTACTTGGCCCGGTAGTTGTCGAACACGACGTCCCGGTTGCCGGTGATGATCGCCTTCTCGGCGTTGACAATGATCACATCCTCTCCGTTGAGGAGGCGCTTGGCGACGTTGGTGCTCAGGCGTCCCAGGATGTGGCCCTCTGCGTTGATCACTATGGCCATCTTGTTCACCCCATGATCCTGATGCCGGTCCCGGCCGGGTTGTCCGCGACCAGTTCGGTGATGGTCATCTTCTTCCCGCCGGCCTTCTCGATCGCAACGGATGCGGATTCGGAGAACTTGAACGCGGCAACGGTGACCTTCTTCTTGAGGATCCCGGCGCCCAGTACCTTGCCGGCGACGACGATGACGTCGCCCTCGTTCGCGTACCTCTCCAGCTTGCTCAGGTTGACCTCGGCCCAGTTCCTGCTGGGCTTCTCCAGTCTCAGAGCAATGTCTCGCCAGATGGCGGTGTCCTTCTCCCGGGACTCCCTCTTCAGGTCGCTGATGAGGGCCACCAGGTTGGGATCCGTCTTTAATGTCTTCTTCATTCTGACTCCCTCGACATTGAGTAAGGCCACTAATAGGCAGGTATTAATTAAACTTTCCTTTCCCGGATAAGCCTTCCCTGGCCTTCCGAGGATTATCTGGCCCTGCGCAGCAGGCCCTTGCCGTGGGGCACCAGCCGCCTGGAATCGATGAGCATGTCCAGCGCGAGCTCCAGCCGCTCCCTGGCGTGGTCCGACAGGCGCTCGTGCCGGTAGAACGCCGCGGTGCGTTCGATGAGCATGTCCCTCGAGATCTCCGTGTTCCCGCCCATGTTATACAGCTCGGCCTCCCCGATCTCTTCCAGGGACACGTACTCGAGCGCCATGGGCTCCCTGCCGGCGGGCTGGCGGACCGGAGGGGCGGTCATGTCGGCCGGCCAGATGAACCCGTCCCTGACCACCAGCGTGCCGTTCGTGGTAAGCGCATAGAGATGCTCCGACAGCACCCGGTCGGCGTCCTCGGGCCGATGCACGTGGTCGTCGAGCATATCCCTCGCCACGTCCTGGTGCACCGGCCCATGGCTTCGGACGAGGTCCAGCAAGGCCGGCCTGAAGCTCTCCTTCTCCAGCCTCCCCGGGCCGTCGGCCGCGGCGCCCTGTTCGGCGGGAGCGCTAACATCTTCGGGCGCTCCGGCGGAGGCGAGGGCCCTCTTGACCTTCTCCACCTCCTTGTCTCGGTCGGTAATCCAGTCCCAAGACCAGATGCGGTGGAGCTTCCACCTCAGCCCCCGGAGGACGGCCTCCCGGGTGCGGTCGCGGTCCCTGGCGGTCCTGCCGGAGCGGTAGGAGGCGCCGTCACACTCGATCCCCAGCAGGAAGGAGCCCGGACGGGCCGGGTCCTCCACCGCCAGGTCGATGCGGTATCCGGAGCAGCCGACCCGCCTCTGCAGCCTGAGCCCCTCGGCGGTGAGCACCTTATAGATCTCATCCTCCAGGGGCGAGTCCGCCTCCGGCTGGTACCTTCTCTCCTTCCCGTCCTGCAGCGCCTCGCGGCTCCCCCCGCTGGCCGCATATGCCAGGTAGTCCCTCAGGAGCCGGGCTCCCGCGCTCGAGGCGCCCTCGATGTCCTCGGCCCCGATGGAAGCCACGAGCTTCACGTGCATCTTGGCCCTGGTGATCGCGACGTTCAGCCTCCGCTCCCCTCCCGCCTTGTTCAGCGGACCGAAGTTCTGGTACATCTTTCCTTGAGCGTCGCGGCCGTAGCCGACCGAGAAGATCATCACATCGCGCTCGTCCCCCTGCACGTTCTCGAGGTTCTTGACGAAGAAGCCCTCCTCGCCCTCATCGCTGAGCATCGGGATGAGCTCGGGTCTCCGGGCCGTGATCTTCTCCAGCTCCTCGATGATGGCCATCTGCTGGGCCTCGCTGAACGCCACCACGCCCAGCGACTCCCCGTTCCTGCGGGTCAGGTGCTCGAACACCAGCTCGGCGACTCGCTCCGCCTCTTTGGCGTTCCTCCTGCTGCGGGCTCGGTCGTACACCCCTTCGGGAACATGGACGAACGAGACGCCCAGCCCGTCGCGGTCGACCGCCGCCGAAGGGAAGGTGATAAGGCGGCCGCCGTAGAACCGGCGGTTGGAGAACGATATGAGGCTTTCCTGCCTGGAGCGGTAATGCCACAGCAGCATGCGCTGGGGCATGGACGAGGAGCACTCGTCGAGGATGCTCTCGAGGTCGGGAAAGTCCTCCTCCTCGTCATTGACCTCGCGGAAGAAGTCGGTCGGGGGCAGCTGCTTGTTGTCGCCGACCACGATGACCTGCCTTGCTCTCATGATCGAACCGATGGCGTCCTCCGGACGGACCTGCGACGCCTCGTCGAAGATGACCAGGTCGAACTTGACCTTGAGGGGATCGAGGAAGGTGGAGACCGACAGGGGACTCATCAGCAGGCAGGGCTTGAGGGCCTGGATGGGCTCCGAGGCCTGGGAGAACAGCTCCCTTATGGGCCGGAGGTTCTTCCTGCGGCTCACCTCGTGCTTCAGCACCCATAGCGCGCTTCCCATCTCCGGCGAGGAGAGATCGCACATGCCCGCCCTGCGGGCGTCGAGGACCGCCCGTGCCCGGGCAGCCGCGTGGTCGATGCTTCGGCGGTCCAGTTCCGCGAACCGGGCTACGGTCCGCTCGTGGGCCTCGTGGTCGAAGTCCCGGAGCCGGCGGTCGCGGGAGAGCAGGAGGTCATGCCACAGCAGGAGGTAGCGCTTGCGCACCCCGTCCCACAGCCCCTGGCTCGGCAGGGCGCCCTGGGTGGCCAGGGTCAGCAGGTCCCCGAGACCCTTCTCGTTGGCCTCCCTCCGCACCCGGCTGGTCTCGGCCCACTCCTGGAACCTGGATATCGAGTCCATATGCGACTGGGCCCAGGCGGTCAGCTCATCGAAGGGGATCTCGTGGACCGTCCGTCCGGCGGCCAGCCTGGTCAGGATGAACCGCTCGCCGACCGCGGACACCGCGCTCTCCATGCGCATGGCCACATCCTGGAGCTCGTCCAGCTTGGTCTTCAGGCCCACCAGGGCGTCGGGGCCGGAGCACAGGAGGTGCACGATCCCGGGGGACCGCGGGGTGCCGTACTGGTCGTAGTAATCCTTCGTCCAGGCTATCGCCGAGTGCACCTTCTCCCAGTCGGTGTTCTCTCCCTGGAAGTGCTTTCCGAGCCGCGCCCCGCACTCCGTCTCCAGCGCGTGCAGGCCGGTGACCAGGTCCGAGATCTGGAGGATCTCGTTCAGCTCCTCCTTGGCAACATCGAAGGTCAGCTTCCGGTCCCCCCGGTTCAGGCTGCGCAGCGTTCCCATGTCCCGCCGGTAGCTCATGCTGAACAGCCGCTTGAAGGCGCTCTGGTGATCGACATCGAAGCGCTTCTGCATCGAATGCAGGTCGAGGGCGAGGACGTCCTCGCGGTACTTCTGCCTGAGCCAGGCCATGCGGTCGCCCAGCTCCTGGTAGGCGGACCGGGAGTCGGCGAGGAGCTTGAGCAGAGGGGTGGGATCGGAGGCCAGCCAGTTCTCCTCTGGATAGGAGGTCAGGATCACGGCGCGAAGGTGCGCGATCAGATCGTTCACCCCTCTCAGGCTGCCGGGGACCTCGAGGTCCAGGGAGCCGCAGAACTGCTCCGCCGCCTCCCTCAAGCGGGATATGGCCATCTTGAGGGCGGACAGCCGGTGGACGATATCGGTCTGCGAGCTGAGCTTCCAGGAGTCGACCAGGCAGTCGGACCAGGGGTGCTCGGTCCCGCTCGCCAGTATGGGCGCGTACCTCTCCATGTCCCGCACCAGGGGATGCAGCGGTCCGAGGTCCCTCCATCCCAAGCGCTCGAGGTTGGGGAACCCGATGGGCAGGTCGGGAGCGGAGCGCAGCGTGGTAAGCTGGGACAGCAGCTCGTAGAAGGATATGCCCAGGCCGTCCCTCTTGCAGTGGAGGGCGGCGGCGTAACCGTCCAGCTCTGCGCGGGCGCGTTCGAGCTCCTCCTGCTCCGGGGTCAGCGGCTCCGACCGGGGCGGGACGGAGATGCACCGGGAGAGCTCGTCCATAACCGCCTGCCGGCTGGCGTCAGGATCGTGAAGCTCAAGGCAGTAATCGCCCAGGCCCCGGGCGTCGAGCCGGTTCTTCACCACGTCCAGGGCGGCGAGCTTCTCGGACACGAAGAGCACCGTGCGCCCCCTGGAGATGGTCTCGGCGATGATGTTGGTGATGGTCTGGCTCTTCCCAGTGCCCGGCGGCCCCTGGAGCACGAAGCTCGCTCCGCTCAGCGCGAGGGAGACGGCCTCCTGCTGGCTCGAGTCGGCGTCCAGCACCTGGTAGCTCTCGCGGTCCTCCGCGGCCTCGCCGGCCGTTTGCTCGAGCATCTCTCCCGCCAGGGCCCTGACCACCGGGTGGGCGGCGATGGCCGCCCGGTGCTGCCCCAGCTCATCGTACATGCACATCTTGGGGAACTTGAACAGGCCGAGGTACGAGGTACCGCTGACCTCCCAGCCGAGGCGCTGGAACGCCCTGGAGACGCTGTCCAGGTACCCCGCGACGTCCAGGGCGCCCTCCGGCAGCGGCGGAAGGGCGAGGGCCATCTCCGACCTCAGCTTGTGGGCGAGGGTGGGATTGCCGGTCGGTTCCCCGGCGGCCTTGAGGGTGTAGGAATCGAGCGGGCTGGAGCGGGTCAGCTCCACCGGGATGAGGATCAGGGGCGAGCGGACCTTCAGCCCCTGGGTCCCTTCACCGGACCACTCCAGGACGCCGAGGGTGAGGAACAGTATGTTCACGCCCTGCTCGCGCATGGCCTCCCTGGCCTTGGTGCGCATGAGCATCAGGGACCGATCGCTCTTGGCCCTCTCGCCAGGATGGACAGGGCCAGCATCGCGGCGCGAGAAGGATGCCGAGCCGTTGGGACCGATCTCGACGTCGAAGCAGCCTTTCGCCTCCACCAGGGTGCGGTAGATGTCCTGCGGGGAGGGACTGGTCAGCCGGAGGCATCCCAGGCGGCTCTCCTTGACATCCAACAGCCTATTGCGGAGGCTGGTGTCCACAAGGTTCTTCCTCCATCTCTCGATACGCATCTCTACAGGGTCCACTGACAGAATGCTCATCCCAACCGTGGCGGGTGAAGCCCTGCGAAGTCAAAAGGATTTGGTCCCGGTTCCTCTCACCTGGAATGACAAGGTTATTATATCCAGAGGACTTCCAGAGGGCAATCGCTGCCAACAGCAATTATATATACCAACCTTCATAATCAGTAAATCTTTAGGGGAAACTTCGGCGTATTGGTGTCATCATGATTCGATTCGGTCCAGCAGGCATACCACTCTCCTGTAAGGGCAGGACCCTCCGGGACGGCATCGAGGACGTTCACGGCCTCGGTCTCAACGCCATGGAGGTCCAGATGGTAAGGGTAAACGTCTTCGATCGTTTTCCGGACGAGGAGGAGGTCGGCCTCTCGCCGTTGGAGGTGGAGAGCGACCTGATCATGGAGATCGTGCGGGTGAAGAACAAGAAGGAGGTCCGCATCACCAAGCCCACCGAGAAGATCCGGGAGGACGACGCCCTCATCACCCTGGCCTCCGGGCTAGCCCAGAACTTCATCGAGCTCCGCGAGCTCGGCCAGATGGGCAAGGAGATGGATGTCCAGCTGTCAATGCACACTCCCTACTACATGGACCTCGCCAGCAACTCCGAGCTCACCGCGCGGTGCATGGACAACATCCGCTGGGCAGGGATCATGACCGATCAGATGGACGGCAACCTGGTGGTCACCCACCTGGGGCTCGCGCCGGACAAGACCAAGAAGCAGGCCAAGAAGAACATCACCGAGAACATCGCTTCCATCATGGAATGGTGGGAGGATAACAAGATCAAGCCGCTGCTGGGCTTCGAGACCAGCGGCCGGCAGGAGGTGTTCGGCTCCCTGGACGAGGTCCTGGAGATGTGCGACCAGATCAAGGGCACCGTACCGGTGATCAACTTCGCCCACGCCCACGCCCGCGAGAACGGCTCCCTGAGAGAGCCTTCGGACTTCGGGGCCCTGCTGGACAAGGTCCGCGATTACGTCGACGGCCACTTCTACACCCACTTCTCGGGGGTGGAGCACGAGGGCGGGAACGAGAGAAGGATCACCCCCATCAAGAAAGGGGACCTGAAGTTCGAGCCCCTGGCCGACTACCTCGCGGAAGAGAACCCCAACATCACGATCATCTCGTCCTCCCCGCTGCTCGAGCACGACGCCATGTATATGAAGGTCATCTACGAGCGGGTGCTGACCAAGCGGGTGGCCAAGGAAAGCAAGGTCAAGAAGAACGGGAAGGAGAGGGACGAGGACGAGGAGGAAGAGGTCGAGTACGAAGGCCTCGGCGAGGAGCCCGAGATCGAGGAGGAGCCCGAGCTCCCCCGCCCCAAGCCCAAGGCCGAGAAGAAGGCCCCGCCCAGGGTCCCCGAGAAGCCCAAGGCCTCGGTGGCCAAGCCGCCGATGAAGGCGAGCGCTCCCCTCAAGCCAGCGCCCAAGCAGGTCCCTGCGGTCAAGAAGAAGCGGTGACCATGCAGGACTCGCTGGAGTACATCCTGAGGAACGTCAGGGAAGCACTGGCCAACGTCGATCCCAGTGCGGTGGAGCAGACCATCCAGGCGTTCATGGACGCCAAGAAGATCTTCATCTACGGGGTAGGTCGCTCGGGCCTGATCGGACAGGCGTTCGCCGTCCGGCTGGTGCAGATGGGCTTCGACGTCCACTTCGTCGGTGACATGACCACACCCTTCGTCGACGAGTGCGACCTCGTGGTCATCGTGTCCAACACCGGGGAGACGATGTCGGCGGTGCAGACCGCGAACATCGTGCGCCGGGTGGGGGCGCGGGTGATCGCGGTGACCTCGAGCCCCAACTCAAAGCTGGGCCACGCTTCCAACATCATCCTGGAGGTTGGTCAGAGCAAGGACGAGCAGAAGAAGAAGCTCGCTCCCCTGGGAACGATCTTCGAAGACGCCGCGCTGATCATGTTCGATTCCATGGTCCCTCTGATCATGGAGAGGACGGAACAGAACGAGGCCTCGCTGAGGCGCAGGCACGCCATCTGGGTCTGAGCGCTCATGCGCCGGCCCCGAGGTCGCCCTCGGAGGGGCCGACATCCCTCATGCGCACCGGGGTCCCGTAGTAGGGGCTCTGATACTCGTCCCAGTAGATGGCGAACGGACGGGACCGCACCTTGCCCTCCTCCAGGTAGAACGCCTCGATCTCCTTGTTGATCGGATCGATGACGATCGCGGAGTGGCCGCGAAGGTTGAACATCAACCGCTGGGTCTGCACGTCGGTGGAGGACATGAAGCAGTGGTAGGAGGGGTGGGAATGGTACCATCCGACGATCACGTAGCGAAAGCCGACCTCCTCCAGAGAGGCGAACAACTTCTCGAACGCCCGCGGATCGAACCGCACGCTGACGTCGGTGGCGTCGAGATCGGTGGTCGCCACGTCCCTCACCAGCGCGTACTCGAGGCCGTTGTGCCGGTACATGCCACCGAGCAGGAGGCCCATGACCTCCTTGCGCTCAAAGGCGTGCTCTAGGGCATGATTACGGATCTTCTCCTCGGCCAGCTTGGAGATGTAGAGCTCAAAACCCTTGCTCTCCCTTCCCCGGTAATCCTCCATGCGTTTTTCGGTGAGCCATTTGTGCGCTTTTATCCTCCTCCGGTCCGGCGGCGGCAGCTCCTTCACCTCGGCCACATGGTCGCCGACGATGACCGGTTGGCTCACCGACGGCTCACCACCCGCGGCGGGGGGACCCTGGCAAGCGGAGGCAGGTACCTCGGGCCCTTGTTGTAATACTCCGCTGCTGCCGTACAGCTGTCGGTGCCGAACGGGTTGGACGGGTTGGGAGTGATCAACAGAGCTTCCACTCCCTTGATGAACGAGATCATGGTGGAGTTGAAGTCCCATCCCTCCAGGAGCTTGGTGCATATCTGGCCTCCGTCCTGCGGTACCATGATGTTGGGATGGAGAATCGGGGTCAGCCATGTCACCGTGGGCTTGCTGTAGGGATAATCCTTATTGATCGTCATGCGGAACCGATGCGAGTACCTCACCCTGCGCTTGCCCCGGACCATGAAATAGGCGGGGATCCGGTTCAGCTCGATGACGATGTGGATAGGCCACGCCAGCTTACTGGGGTCGCTGAGGTCGGGAGCGTCTCGCACATAGCCTGCGCTCGCCCTCAGCTCGTTCTTCAGTCTTTCTAGCAGTATCTCAGAAGGGAGGGGCACGATATCCGCCTTCGGGATCTGGGATGAGCTCTACCTCGTCGTCGTCCTTAAGTCCGACCTCGAGCACCGTCTGGGAGCCCCGCAGCAATTTCTTTCCTCGCCGGAGAACATATGCTCCAGCCTCCTTCTTCCAGTAACCGGCCGCGCCTTGAACGATCTCACTCATGGTGTTCTCGTTCTCCATTTCCATGTCCACGGTCGATCCGGTCTCGGCATTTCTAACTTTGACCTTGATGGTCATATTATCTGATTTTCGATGATAAATTAGGGTCAATAAAGATGACGCCTTCATGTAACAATTCTGATACTGTGTTAATATCATTTTATAAAGAAGGACGCCAGAAGGCGGATAATCCCGATCGATTATGAATTTATGAAATAAGAAAAAGGCCGAATGTCATGCCGGATATCAGCTAGCCTAAAGCGGCGGGCGATGAGGCCGAAGTTCGTAAGGGGTTCGAGGCTGAGACTAGTTGCAAGCTCTTGAATGAATTCAAGAGTGGCTGACATGCAATGGGCATGAAGGCTCGATGGACATCTCCAGCTCGTCCCAGCTGTTCCTCACGCCGTTGTAGTGAACGACGTTCCGGATGACCGCGTCCTTCCTGCCGCACACGATCTTCAGTGCCTCCCTGACCTGCACCGCGGCGACGATGGAGGTGGTGGTTATCTCTGCGGCCATGCTCGGCCGGAAATAGGTGATCTCCGAGCCGGTGCAGGAGTACCGCTTCTCCATCACCTTGTAATGGCTCTTGTTGAGGCCGCACTGGAGGCAGGGCGTGGAGGGCGGCACGATCACCTGCACCCGTCCGGCGAAGCCGTCGGTGCCCCCGTCGATGTAGGGAGTGCCG
The DNA here is from genome assembly GCA_002508545.1 of Methanomassiliicoccus sp. UBA6. Classification (GTDB taxonomy): domain Archaea; phylum Thermoplasmatota; class Thermoplasmata; order Methanomassiliicoccales; family Methanomassiliicoccaceae; genus UBA6. The sequence goes on along the minus strand of DAVH01000062.1, from coordinate 50,757 downwards.
CGATAGTACGCGTGGGCGTTGGCATGGAGCCGCGCGGCGATGTTGTCCAGGCAGCCCAGCACGACGTCGTGCTCTTTCCACTCGCGGTCCTCGAGCTGCTCGATCCTTCCCACCACCGCCCGCACTCGGACCTCCGGGTCGAGGTCGGAGGCCCGCTCGGCCACCACCTCAGCCTTCCATCGCTTCCCGGCGCTGTCCCCCTCCCGGAACAGGACGCAGCGGTTGAGGTTCGAGCGGACCACGTGGTCCATGTCCACCAGGGTGATGTTCCTGGCCCCGGCCAGCACGAGGTCCTTGATCGCCTCGTTGCCCAGCGCGCCGGCCCCCAGGACCAGGTAGCGTCCTGCCTGCACCCGCTCCATGTCCAGCCATCTGATCCGCCGGGAGCGGTCCCATCGGTCCCCGTCCTCATCTCCTGCTCTGATCATCGTCAATCAGGCGCCTTGGGCGGCCAGAGACAATTATCATTCATAAATAATATTGAAGATGTTATCAAGAGTGATTGTTTGCCGGTTGAATTTATACGCTTGCGCTCGCCTCCCGCGGTACGCTGCACATAATCGAGCGTTTGAGCCTCCCCGATCACATAGTTGAAAGGACAGGAGATCAGGATGGAAGATTTGGAGATCAGGCCCCCCAGGGTCCTGGTGGCGGACGACGACGAGACGGTTCGAGAGGTCACCAAAGAGATGCTAAGGGGCTTGGGCATGGTAGCCGACTCCGCTCGGACCCGAGGGGAGATGGTGGACCGGTACCGGCGGGCCATGCTTGCCGGGCGGAGATACGACTTGGTGATCCTAGGCGTGTACAGGCCGTTCGAGCTGGATGGAGGGGCGGCGACGACCATGCTGCTGGAGATCGATCCCGACGCCCGCGTGATAATCTCCACGGCCATGCTGTGGGCGGCGTTCTTCCCCCCGCAGGTGTCCAGGGGGATCGTCCGCTACCTGGACCGTCCATATCGCATGCAGGACCTGGCGAAGGCGGTGCGTGACGCGCTGCCTCCCCTCGGATGACGCCCCGGGCCATGGACGCTCACCGGAGGGTCACCGTCCCCGGCGTCAGCACCTCGGGGACGACAATCTTGATGCGTGTCGGGAACCCGGCCGGCGGGACGATCACGACGGACACATCGTCCCCGGGACCTGCCGACAGGCCGCCGATGATCATCTCCACCCGGTCATGCTGCTCGACGGTGTTGGCCGGGCCGCAAACCAGGTCGACGCTGGTCGACCTGCCTTCCGATGAGACGATCACGGAGACCGCCACCCCGTTGATGTCGATGTCCGGGCTCCCGGCGGCCAGCCTCAGGAACAGGTGCAGACGGACGATCTCGTTGCCGGCAACGTCCCCGGTGGCGTAGATGACATCATAGCCAGTGGATACCGCGGCGACGGCATCGGTCCCGGTCCGCATAGCCTGGTCCCTGAGGCTGCTGGCGGTGGCGAGGATCACGGACGCGGCGGCCGACGCGACGAGGACCATGGCGATGAAGATGATCATCGCTGAAACCCCCATGTCCCCGCGCCGGTCGAGCCTCATCCCAGACATCTCCATTGAAAAATTATAGCTACGATTATTGAGCATTTTCGGTGACCCGTATTCCTCCCAACCCGCTTCCGCCATCGCCTGGAACATCGCCACGGTTCATCGAGCCGCCGGTCGGCCGGTCCAGGGGGAGCGCGCAGAATAGGTTGATATATTCCCTGACCGCTTGCCACATGAGCGAGGCATGAACGGCGAGTTCAAGGTGACCCCTTGGGAGGTCAGCGGAGACATAGACTATGACCTCCTGGTAGAGAAGTTCGGTACCAAGCGCATCGACCAGGCCCTGCTGGACCGGATGGCGAGATATGGAGAGCTGCACCCTCTGCTGAGGCGGGGCGTGGTGTACTCGCACCGGGACATGGACTGGATCCTGGACCGATACGATGCCGGGGAAAGGTTCTATCTGTACACCGGGAGGGGGCCGTCGGGGCACACCCACCTGGGGCACCTGATGCCGTGGATCTTCACCAAGTACCTGCAGGACACCTTCAAGGTCCCGCTGTACTTCCAGCTCACCGACGACGAGAAGTACCTGTTCAACGACAACCTCGAGCTCAAGGACACCCGGGACATGGCATACCAGAACCTGCTGGACGTCATCGCCCTGGGCTTCGACCCCAAGCTCACCAAGGTCCTGGTGGACACCGAGTACATCCACTCCCTGTACCCTCTAGCACTGAAGGTCGCGAAGCGCATCACCTTCTCCACCGCACGGGCGGTGTTCGGGTTCGACAACTCGACCAACATCGGGAGCATATTCTACACCAGCATCCAGGCCGCGCCGGCCTTCCTGGGCTCGGAGCTTGCCGGGAAGAACGTCCCCTGCCTGATCCCCTGCGGCATCGACCAGGACCCCCACTTCCGGGTGGCCAGGGACATCGCCCCGACCTTGGGCTATTACAAGCCGGCGCTGCTCCACAACAAGATGTTCCCCGGGCTGCAGGGCACCGACAAGATGTCGTCCTCGCAGCCGAACAGCACCATCTACACCACCGACCCGCCGAAGGTCGTGCGCAAGAAGATCATGTCCGCCTTCACCGGCGGGGCGGTATCGGTGGAGGAGCAGAGGAAGAGCGGCGGCAGGCCGGAGGTCTGCTCGGTCTTCAAGTACAAGTTCTATCTCTTCGAGAAGGACGACCGCAAGCTGGACGAGCTCGCCGAGAGGTGCCGCCGGGGCGAGGTCCTGTGCGGGGAGTGCAAGAAGTCCCTGGCCGATGTCATCGTCCCGTTCATCGAGGAGCACCAGGCCAAGCGGGAGCAGGCGAAGGACAAGGTCGAGGAGTTCATGCTCCGGGACTGTGATGGAGCTTAGGCCGATCGGCACCGTCCGCTCAGTTAGGGACGACATCAGCAAGATCGCCCTCGAGTTAGCGAGGCCCTTTTCGTCTGGAGTGCGGTAGGTTCTTCGTACCCTTCGTCTTCGACCGCCGATGGGCGAGCTGGGCGGTTCCATGGTAAAGACTAATTAGGTCTGGGAAAATCACCGTCCCCATGAACACCTCGGAAATCCTCGAGGGGCTGTCCGCGAACGAAGCCCGCCTGATGCTGGCACTCAACCGCCTGAATGGCCGCGCCACTCCGGAAGAGGTCTTCGTGGCCGGCGGGTTCGGCCAGCTGGTCGAGGTCATGAACGCGGCCTCCTGGCTGCAGTCCAAGGGCGCGCTCCAGATATCCGAGGTGGCCAGGAAGGTCTACTCCCTGAAGTCCAGGGAAGCGCTCGACAAGGGCCTGCCGGAGCGCCGCGCACTGAAGCTTCTCGACGAGAAGGGCGGGGAGATGGACATGAAGGACCTGTCCTCGGCCGTGGGCAAGGAGGAGGTCTCCATCGCCCTCGGCTGGCTGAGGAAGAAGAACCTCGCGACCATCCGCAAGGAGGGCGGCAGCACGATCATCGCCATCACCGACAAGGGCCGGGAGACGCTCGGCAGGAAGATGGACGACGAGCTCACGCTCGAGGCGCTGGCCCGGGAGGACGTCTCCGAGGACGAGCTGGACAAGGCCACCATCGCCGCCCTCAAGTCCCGCCAGGACCTGGTGGTGGAGAAGCTGGCGGTGAGCCGCACGCTCGAGCTCACCGACCTCGGCCGGGAGATGCTGGCACTGGGCATCGAGGTCAAGGAAGAGGTCGCGCAGCTCACCCCGGAGCTGATCCAGACCGGTCGGTGGAAGGACGTCACCATCAGGAAGTACGACGTCCGCAGCTTCGCCCCGGCCATCTACCCGGGAAAGAAGCACCCCCTCACCAGGATCGCCGACGAGGTTCGCAAGATCTTCGTGGACATGGGCTTCCAGGAGATCGACGAGGAGTACGTCCAGCCGGCGTTCTGGAACATGGACGCGCTGTTCACCCCCCAGGACCATCCGGCCCGGGAGCTCCAGGACACCTTCTATCTCAAGCGGCCGGCCCGCCTGGATCTGGACGCCGAGGATATCGTGGACAAGGTGTGCTCGGTCCACGAGTGCGGCGGGGAGACCGGCTCGCTGGGATGGCGGTACGAGTGGTGCCGGGAGGAGTCGGAGCGCGCGCTCCTGCGCACCCACACCACCGTGAACTCCATCCGCCACCTGTGGAGGAATCCCGAGCCGCCGGTGAAGGCGTTCTCCCTGAGCAAGGTGTTCAGGAAGGAGGCCATCGACGCCACCCACCTGCCGGAGTTCACCCAGATCGAGGGCATCATCATGGAGAAGGACGCCTCCTTCGACATGCTGTGCGGCATCATCCGGGAGTTCTACGCCCGCATGGGGTTCAAGGACATCCGCTTCCGGCCCGGATATTTCCCCTACACCGAGCCGTCGATGGAGATCGAGGTCCGGTTCAAGGACACCTGGATGGAGCTGGGGGGTTCGGGGATATTCCGTCCGGAGGTCACCGCGCCGTTCGGGATCAAGCACCCGGTGCTGGCGTTCGGCCTCGGCTTCGAGCGCCTGGCCATGCTGCGGTTCAACCTGAAGGACCTCAGGGACCTGTACATCAGCGACGTGGATATGCTCAGAACATCTCCGTTAATCTGAGGGCATTGGCCTTCAGGGCGTACTCCAGCGACTTCTCGCGATTGCCCACGCTGTAGTACATCTCGGAGATCTTGTTGTAGAGCTCGGTCCGCTTGATGTTCATCGCTCGGCGGCTCAGCGCGAACATCCGCAGCGCCTCGTCGTCCTCGCCGGTCTTTAGCGCGATCTGGCCCAGAAGATAGTAGGTGTTGGACTCCTCCTCGGGGTTGTCGAACCCACGGCGGAGCAGCCGCTCAAGGATCTCCCTCGGCTCGTGGTAGTCGCCGTTGCGGATCAGCGACTCCGCGATGTAGCACTCCAGCTGGGTGTCGATGTGATCATCGTACACCCCGCGGGCCCGGATGAACGCGCGATAGGCGAGGTTGTAGTCCTTGCGGTCCAGGTGCAGCAGGCCCTCGATCATGTACCCGTCGAACCTCTCGGACGGGATGCTGGAGGCCTCCATGAACTTGGTGACGATGAGGCAGTACTCGTGCATCCCCACCCGCCGGGCGGTCTCCGCTTGCACGTAGTGGACCAGCCCGCTGTACCCCCTCGTCACATCGCGTATGTTGGACACCGCCTCCAGCAGGTCCTCGTCGGGGTGAAGGAGAAGCTCCTTGGCGTTGTGGAACACCAGGATCTCGGCGTCGGCGAAGCGCTTGGCGCAGACCAGGTGGTAGAGCACCTCCTTGAGATCGTCCCAGTGGAGCCAATAGTCCACCGCGAAGCTGTGATAGTCCTTCAGCTTCTCGGGGTCGGTGACGCTGACGACGTACTCCTTCAGCTCCTTGGGCAGGTCCACCATCCCGCGCTCGTCCACCGGCAGCAGCGATGTGGCGATGTCCGGGAGGACCTCCCGGCGGAACGGCTTCCGGAACACGCAGGACATCGCCACCACCGGCTTGAACTTGTCATCGAGGGTGGCCCACAGCTCCGGGCCCTTGCACTTCTTGAGGTCCAGGAACGGCTGGATGTCGATCCCCTCGCTCTCCGCGAACTGGCGGATGAGCCTCGCCCGCTCCTCCCCGGGCGGGGTGAGGAAATACACCTTGCGTTTGGTCTTGCCCCGCTTGATGTGGACCAGCTTCTCGATGACCTCGCCACCGTCCTTGAGCTTCTTAAGCTCGATGGCTGCGTGGGCCCGGGATATCCTCAATGCGGCGGCGATGCCGTCCTGGCTGACATCCAGGGGGGCGTCGTAGCTGTCGATGTACTTGGAATACTGTGCCAGATGAAGAACGATCCTCTCTCCAACGGTCAGGGAGCCAGGCATGCAGGCGCATGCGGCAAGGTCTCTATATATTTGATGCAACTATCTGTATATTTCATTAATGATAATTGATAATCATCCATGCCCCTTCACGGGAGCGCCGAGAGGGCTCACCTCGTCGACCTCGATCACCATGACCGCGGACGGAGGGGGCAAAGGTATCCGAAGCGCTGGCGCCGCCTCGCACAGATAGGTGTAGGCGGTCCCGGTGGTGTCCCTCGATCCCCGCCCCTTGATCTGGTAACCTCTCCCATTCCGGTCCATCACCACCACCGCCACCTCCGGCCTGGCCCTGATGTTCCTCGACGTGCGGCCCTCCACCAGGTCGGCGTACACCAGGCGCTCGTCGTCCAGCACGGTCAGGCTGCCCTTGGGAGCGACGTTGGGGACGCCCTCCGGGGACACGGTGGCGAGCAATGCCGGCCTGTGGCCGCGAACGAACTCCATGACCTCCTTGCCCATCTTCACAGCGATGCACCGCCGGAAAGATGGGAGGAGCGGGAATAAAAAACGGGCGGAAATGGTTTGTAGGGACCGAAGGTCACCGGCCGTGGGGTATCCCGAGGTTGAGGCTCGAGCTGAGCTGGCTGTTGATCTCGCTGAGCACCGAGCCGATGTCCTCAGAGGCCCTGGAGGTTTCCGAGATGTTGAGGGCCATGATGGCGGAGGCGCAGCGGTCGGCCGCGATCTCCATGAGCCTCGCCTCCCGGTCGCTCCGGGCGTGGGGCAGCGACCACGCCACCTGCAGCACCCCGATGACCTTGGAGCTGTGCCTGATGGGCACGCCCATCAGGCTCCGGGCGCCGGCCGCCCTCATCCGCTCGGGGACCGACGCGTCGGCCTGGACGTCCTCGACGAACACGTCCTGGTTCCCGTTGACCACCCTGCCGAGATAGCCGTCCACGATGTCCTCGGAGTATCCGGCGGGCAGCTTGTCCACGGTGCCATGCATGGAGCGCGATACCAGCCTATCCCCCTCCCGGACCATCACCATGCCGGAGTCGGCACGCACGATGGTGGCCAGGTTCCGCAGCAATGTCTCCATGGCCGACTCCGGCTGGGCCACGTTGACCGAGATCGCGGACACCTGCCGGAGGGCGCTCAGCTCTTCGCTGACACCGGCCAGCTGCTTGAGGAGCTGCTCCCGGTCCTCCTGGAACTTGATCCGCTCCGTTATGTCCAACACCCGGACCGCGCGGGCGGGGGCACCCTTATACTGGATCTCCTGGGCGCTCATCTCCACGGGGACGGTGGAGCCGTCCTTCCGGGTCATCGTCGCCTCGGGCGCTCCGGATACCCCGGCGATCGCCTGGGCCACCATGCCGCGCGGGCTCGCGGTCAGCAGCTGGCCCTCGTCCATCCCCACCAGTTCGGCCGCCGAGTAGCCGATCATCTCCGCGAAGCGGTCGTTGGCCGCAGCGACCTTGCCGTTCTGGATGATGACCGCTCCCTCGAAGGCCGTTCCCATAGATCCGCTGCCGCTCTCCCGGGCCTCCCGGAGCTCTGCCTCCAGGCGATCGGCCCGCTGCTTCTCCGAGCGGTCCCTTATGAGCGCGTAGTAGTACAGCACCTTGCCGTCCTTGTCGGTGGTTTGGCCGAGGATGACCTCCACCAGGGTGCGGCCCCCGTCCTTGCTCATCTGCTCCTTCTCATAGGTCTGGGGCTGCCCGGTCTTTCTCAGCTCCTCCATGGCCTGGGCCTCCCGCTCATGCCATTCCGGGGGAGTGAGGTACATGACCCACTGCATGCTCCTGAGCTCCTCCTCGGAGTATCCGGTCAGCCGGGAGAAGGCCTCGTTGAACGCCATCGTCCGTCCGTCCGGGTATATGGCCACGAAGGGCATCGGCGACTTATCGATGGCGTCGGCCAATAGGTGAACATAATCGCGGAGGGTACGAAGCTCCCTCTGTGCGCTGGTCTCTGACTTATCGTTCGAGCCTGGCATCATAATCACTTCCTGACTTCTTACCCAATGAACCTCATCGCCAATCCTTTCTGCTATTTTATGATCGGCGGCGGGCCCAACGGCTCTGGCGAATTAAGCCTTATCCTTCTGAGTAGCGAGAATGACAATCTACATAGGGAAGCAAGGCGGTCCAGTGGTCCCCATGAGATTGTTGGTATGCAGCACGGAGGACAACGCCAGCGTGAACATCAGGGACTCGCTCCTGAGCTCCGGCGGGTGGTCGCGGAGCGGGGAGCTTGAGGGTGCCCCGGTCCACTACAAGGGGGAGATGGCGATGATCACCGTCCCCCGGCTTCACCTGTACTGCGACAACATCGACCTGGAGGCCGAGGAGGTCCTGGGCCGCCGTCCGAGCGAGGTCGTGTTCCTCTCCCGCCACAAGGCCGCCTCCGGGCAAAGGTCCCTGACCGTCCATCCCATCGGCAACTGGGGGGCGGCCGAGTACGGGGGAAGGGAGAGAGCGCTGGTGCCGGCGGCGCCGCACCTCATGACCTCGCTGCTCCGCCAGCTGAAGAAGGAGGCCGCTGGCCTGGACTTCGAGATCACCTTCGAGGTCACTCACCACGGCCCCTACCTGGCGACGCCCACCCTGTTCATCGAGATCGGGAGCAGCGAGGCGACCTGGGGAAGCATCGACGCTGCCGGCGCCATCGCCCGCGCGCTGCAGAACGTGGAGGTCGCCTCCTGCCCGACGGCCATGGGCATCGGGGGCGGCCACTACGCCCCGCGGTTCACCGAGGCATCTCTGGGCAAGAGGATCTCCTTCGGCCACATGCTGCCGAACTACGCCATCGACCTCGGCGATCTGGCGAACCTCGGTGAGAAGGTGCGCAGGGGCATGGAGGGCAGCGGCGCCCAGGTCGCGTACATACACAGAAAATCCATGAAGAGGTCCGAGGCCACCGCGGTGGCCAAGGTCGTCGCCGACCTCGGCTATGATACGGTGGACAGCTCGGACCTCGAGGACCTCGTCTGATGTCCTCGGAACGATAAGAGCTTACTTCTTGGCCTTCTTTGCGGAGGCCTTGCCTTCGCCGGACATAGGTCCGCCGCAGGAGCCCATGGCCGGGCGGTTGGTCTTCTTGCCCGAGGCCTTGTCCTCCTCCATCTCGGTGAACACCTGGCTGAGGCCGCGCTTGGCCACCGACCACACGGGCACGCCGCCGGTGACCACGGCCACGTGCATCGCCTCCACGATCTCCTCCTTGGTCGCGCCGTAGTTGGCGGCCACGCGGGCCTGAGGGTAGACGCAGTCCTCGCACATCCGGGTCGCCACGCAGGCCAGGGCGATCAGCCTCTTGGTCTTGCGGTCCAGCGCGCCGTCCTCCACCAGCACCCGGTCGAGCTCCTTGATGATCACCGCGAGCTCGGGATTGTGCTCCTTGATGTGCGCCAGCGCGTGCGGCACGTAGTTGCCCATGCGGCATCCCATCTCGTCCACCGCATCACCTGCGCTCACTTCGTCCTTGAGGTTCTTGATCCGCTTGCACTGCTTGTCGTTGTCCGCCATTCGATTCCTCCTGCTTCTGTCGGTTCGAACTATGCTCTGAAGGAAGATGAAGCTTGTCCCAAAGCTCAGCCGTCGATGATCGTTCCCTTGATCCTTTGGCCCAGGATGGCGTTCCTCATCTCGTCGATGTCCCGCCCGTCCACCACCAGGATGGGAATGCGGCAGCGCTTGACGATCTCCGCCCCCAGGGGATCGAAAACGTGCGAGTTGCCGGCACCATGCTTTCCCTTGCCCATCATGGCGTCCAGCTCCTCGAAGGTCAGGCGCTCGTACTTGACGCTGTCGGCGAACTTGCGGGGGTCCGAGGAGTATACCCCGTCGACCGAGGTGGCGTTGACGATGCGCGACGCCCCGACCTTCTCGGCCAGGGCCGCGGACACCCCGTCGGTGGTGTGCCCCGGGGTCGTCCCCCCCATGACCGCGACGCGCCCCCTTCGCCCCTGGGCCGCGGTCTTCTCGACGGTGCGGGGAACGTCGTCGTACGCCCTGTCGCCCAGCGCGATCTGCAGGAGGCGGGCGTTGAGGCGGGTGACCTCGATGCCCATCTCGTCCAGGGCGTCCTCCCCCGCCCCCAGCTCCCGGCCGGTGATGATATAGTAGCGGGCGATCCGCCCGCCCCCACAGACGACGAAGATCTCGCGGTCCTCGGTCAGCGGTATGAGCATAGAGGCGAAGCGGTGGAGGAACTCCCCGTCCCGGTCACCCGGGATGATGATGGAGCCACCGAGTGAGATAACGACCTTTTCCATGTAGATCCCTCTTCCAACGTGGCGAGGTCCGCTAGCGCAAGCGCGGACGCAGCCGCATACTTCTATTGCATTAATAAATATCACCTCCATGCTCCTGGCCCGGGCGGGTGAGGTCCTTCCGGGTTCCTTCAAAAAAGCATGCGGTAAAGCGGCCTGCGGGCAAGAAGGGCGCGAGCGCCGGCCAGTCGAGTCGCGTCCGGATCGCATCTCCCATCGTCCGGCCGCGCAACGCACCGCCGACATTCCATCGACGGCCTGCCGCGACACGCCCCCTTTGCTCGTCCGGGGCACCCCGGTCACGGGCTTCCAGCAAGCGAGGTGAAGCTGACCAATAGATTTATTACAGCAATATCCTTGATGAAGAAAAAGCGTAGGTTGAACAAACAATGGCTCCTGACGAGAGCGACAAAGAACGGCTGATGGAGAAGCGCCGGTACGATTTCAAGCGAGCCCTGGAAGAGATAAAGGACATTCACGGCCGCGGCACCGAGCTCGTTTCCGTCTACGTGCCGCCAGACAAGCAGATATCCGATGTGGCGAACTACCTTCGGAACGAGTATTCCCAATCACAGAACATCAAGAGCAAGAGGACCAACAAGGCAGTGACCGGGGCGATCGAGTCGATCCTGGCCCGCCTTAAGTACTTCAAGGCCCCGCCGGAGAACGGGGTCATCTTCTTCGTGGGGGAGGCTCCCACCTCGGGCGACCAGACCAAGCAGGTGCAGTACGTGCTCGAGCCCCCGGAGCCGATCACCTCGTTCCTGTACCGCTGTGACTCGGAGTTCTACACCGAGAAGCTGTGGGACATGCTGGACGAGAAGCAGACCTTCGGCCTGCTGGTGATCGACCGGTCGGAGTCGACCATCGGCCTCCTCAAGGGAAAGCGGGTGATGACGGTCAAGAACATCCAATCGCTCGTCCCGTCCAAGCACGGGAGGGGCGGCCAATCGGCCCTGCGTTTCGAGCGGCTCATCGAGATCGCCGCCCATGAGTTCTACAAGAAGACCGCAGATGTGGCCAACGAGACGTTCCTGGCCCAGCCGGACCTGCAGGGGGTGCTCATCGGCGGGCCGGGCCCGACCAAGGAGTTCTTCGTGAAGGAGGAGTACCTCCACCACGAGCTGCGGAAGAAGATCATCGACACCTTCGATACCGGCTACACCGACGAGTACGGCCTCAAGGAGCTGGTGGAGAAGGCCAAGGACTCGCTGGCAAACCTCGACCTGATGAGGGAGAAGGACCTCATGCAGAGGCTCCTGGAGGAGATCCGGAAATCCGACGGCGGCCTCGCCAGCTACGGCGAGGACCAGGTCCGCCACGCCCTGGAGATGGGCGCGGTGGACACCCTCCTGCTCTCCGAGGGGCTGCGGAAGAAAAGGGTGGCGCTCCGCTGCGCCCAGTGCGGGTGGGACGGGAAGGTCACCGTGGACCGGGAGGAGGACGCCAGGTGCCCCAAGTGCCCGCAGGCCACCCCGGTCATCGACTCCGTCGTGGACCTGGTCGACGACTTCTACGAGGAGGCCGCCAAGGTCGGGACGAAGGTCGAGCTTCTCTCCGTGGACTCCGAGGAGGGCGAGATGCTGATGAAGGCGTTCGGCGGGATCGCGGCGATCCTCAGGTACGGGCTGGGGGGACAGTGATGGATCCCCTGGAGCAGTTCGAGAGGCAGATATGCGAAGCTGTCACCGCGACCTTCCGGCAGATGGGCGCGGACACCCCGTTCGAGATCGAGGTGCCATCCACCGGGACGGCCGACCTCGCCGTGCCCTGCTTTCCCCTGGCCAAGGTGCTGAGGAAGGCCCCTGCCGCGATCGCCGAGGAGGCCGCCTCCAAGCTCCCGCCGCTGGACCTGGTGTCCCGGGTATGGGCGGAAAAGGGCTACCTGAACTTCCGGCTGGACGACCGCAAGGTCAACATGGCGACCCTGGGAGCGATCATGGAGATGAAGGACAGCTACGGCCGCGGCAACGCCTCCGGGCTCAAGGTGCTCCTGGAGCACACCTCCGTGAACCCTACCGGCCCGATACATGTCGGACGGGCCCGCAACCCCATCATCGGGGACACGCTGGCCCGGTGCATGCGGGCGTACGGCTACGATGTCACCACCGAGTACTACGTGAACGACGTGGGGAAGCAGGTGGTGCTGCTGACCTGGGGCCTTGAGAACATCCCTGCCGAAGATGTGGAGGCCATCGAGAGGGAGAAGGCCGATCACCGCCTGGTGGTGTATTACCAGAAGGCGAACAGGATGATGGAGGAGGACCCCGAGGTCGCGAGGCAGGTGGGGCTGATGCTCCGCCGCTTCGAGGACGGCGACGAGGAGGTCATGGCCAAGGTCCGCAAGACCGCCAAGCTCATGCTCGACGGCATCATCGAGAGCCTGCTCACGATCAATGTGGTCATCGACCAGTTCACCTGGGAATCGGAGTTCATCAAGGACGGCACCGCGCACAACGTGGTCGAGCGGCTGAAGCGCTCGGAGCACTGCGGCGAGGACCAGGGAGCGTGCTACCTCGAGCTCAAGCCGTTCGGCATCCACGGCAAGGAGACGCGGTTCTTCTTCACCCGCGCCGACGGTACCACGCTGTACACCACCAGGGACATGGCGTACCACCTTGACAAGTTCCGCCGGGCGGACCGCACCATCAACATCCTGGGAGAGGACCAGAAGCTCGGACAAGCTCAGCTGGCCATCGCCCTCAAGCTCCTCGGCCAGGAGCGCTCGCCGGAGTGCGTGTTCTACTCCTTCGTCTCCCTGCCCGAAGGCCGGATGTCCACCCGCAAGGGCACCGTGGTGTACCTCGACGACCTCATCGAGGAGGCCGAGGCCCGGGCGCTGGAGGAGGTGCGCAAGCGGCGGACGGACCTGACGGAGGAGCGCATGCTCGAGATCGCCAGGGCCATCGGCCGAGGCGCGGTCAGGTACAACATCGCGCGGGTGCAGCCGGAGAAGCCCCTGGTGTTCAAGTGGGAGGACGCCCTCAACTTCGAGGGGAACTCGGCGCCTTTCGTGCAGTACGCCCACGCCCGCGCCTGCAGCATCCTGCGGAAGGCCGGCCAGGCTGCCTCGTCCTTTGACCCGGGGGTGCTGACCAACGAGTACGAGCTCAAGCTCATCCGGGCCCTCGCCCGGTACCCCGCGGTCATCCGCGAGGCCGGGGAGAAGCAGCGCATACAGGCGCTGCCGGCCTACGGCCACGAGGTCGCAGCAGCCTTTAACCAGTTCTACACGTACGTCCCGGTGCTCAAGGGCGAGGAGAACAGGGATGCCCGCCTGGCGCTCGTGAACGCGACCCGGATCGTCCTGGCGAACGTGCTGACCACCCTCGGCCTGAGCGCCCCGGAGGAGATGTGATGAAGATCGTGCCCCTATCCGACGAGGACCGCGTGTCCGTACGCATGCTCGAGCTGGCATGCATCCGCGAGTACGTGGAGGGACCGATGAAGCGCAGCTGGGACGAGTTCGACCAGGAGACCCGCCAGAAGCTCGGGGCATCCGCCAGCGGCTCGTTCGCGCACTACCGCGACTCCCAGCTGAGCTTCGTGGCCAAGGAGGGGGACCGCGTGGTCGGCTTCGTCTTCGCCCAGATGGTCCCCTGGATCGACGGCATCGAGAAGGCAGTGTGGCTGGAGAACATCGGAGTGGACCCCGAGTTCAGGAGGATGGGCGTCGGGTACATGCTCCTCAAGCGCCTGGCCCAGGAAGGGAAGAAGCTCGGCGCGCAGGTAATTCACTCCTCGATCTCCCCGGACAACGTCAGCTCCCTCCTGCTGCACAAGAAGCTGGGGTTCGTGGCCGAGGACCGGAAGACCGCCTATCTGGACCTCAGCAAGGTCATCTGATCCGGGCCATCCATTCTGGCCGACAGCTTGTACCCAATGGCCGCCCTGGCCGCGTCCATCTGATCCTTGGAGAACTCGCAGTCGTACCGCGCTTCGAGCAGGTGGAACGACATCTTGCCGATGCCGGTCAGGCCCTTCTTGAGGCTCACCGTCTGAACGTCCATGTACGGCAGGTAGAAGCTCTTGTCGTTCTTCTCCAGGATCTGCTTGGCGGTGAGGCCCTGCAGCCCGCCCCTCCCGTTCTGCCTGTCCTTCTCCATCGACCCCTGGGCGAGGGCGGCCCCCACCGCCCCGAACTGCGCTCCCACCGACGCCTTCAGGACGCTCTTGAGCGCCCCGGCGGTGCAGGCGAACAGGATGCCGTTGTCCATGAAGAGTAGGTCGTAGTCCCTGATCGCGCCGGCCATGCCCTTCTTGGCCTTGACGTTGTAGATCACATGCCGTATCTGGTCGTTCGTTCCCGGTTCTGCTATCATGCCCCTCGCCAGGAAAAAAATTTGCGAGTATTAATAATTGGGCCATGGTCGAAATGCGTCAGTACAGGCGGGTGTGGGCCGGATCATCGTAGGTGGCGCGGGCGAGGGTCTCGGCCCGACGCCGCTCCGCTTCAGTGAGCGCCCCGGGTACCATCTCGACCCCCAGCACCGAAGCGAACCCCGCGACCAGCGCTGCTTTGATATCATACATCGAAGGAAGCTCCGCGACCTCCTCGGCCAGGGAGGTCATCTCGTCCCTCGTGCGCTTGCTGCGGAGCACCGAGAGCATCCGATCGTGATCGGCGCGGACGATGAGGGTGCCGTGCTGCAGGACGACGCCGTGCCGCCGCACCTGCGCGCTGCCGGAGATCTTCCGTCCGCGGACCAGGACGTCGTTGATCGGCTTGAACTCCGCCTCAACGCCCAGCCCCCGGAGGCCGGCGATCACTCCCTGGCACAGCAGTCGGAAGGTCTCCTGGGGGCTCTCCGGCACCGACCCCTGGCCGACCACCACGGCGTACACGATCTGGTCCGGGTCGGTGTAGATCGCGCTTCCCCCGGACATCCGGCGGACCAGGGCGACCCCCGACCGCCGGGCGGCCTCCAGGTCCACGCACTCCGCCATCCTCTCGAAGTGGCCGAGGGAGATCGTCGGGCAGCTCCGGCGGTACAGGTGCAGGGTGTCGGGAACGGCGCCCTCGGCCCTGGACAAGAGAATGGCCTCGTCGACTGCCGAGGCCATCGCCGGAGCGATGAGGTCCGAGTCCACCAGCCGCCAGTTCATGTCAGCGGCTCAGGTGACGATCTCCTTCAGGCGGTCCTCCTCCAGCGCCCTGCGCACTTCCATGGCCAGCCGGCGCCCGGTGGACATGTTCTTGCGCCACAGCGAGTTGCCGTAGGCATGCCCGACGCTCATGTGGACGTTCGTGCCCCCGCCGATGCGCGGCGCCACGTCGTAGATGTAGAACTTCAGGTCCTTGTCCACGCAGGTCTGCAGGCAGAACGGCCCGATGATGCCCGGGGCGAAGTGCTCCCTGGCCGCCTCGACGTACTGCTCGGCGAGCTTGAACGCATTCTCCAGCAGCGACTCCCGCAGCGTGGCGGAGTTATGGCCGCACACGGTGTACTCCGGCACCTTCTGGTCCTCGTTGAGCGTGAGCTGCTGGGCCGCGGGTATGCGCACGTGACCGTCGAGGGAGCTCTCGAACCTCCAGTCCACGCCGATCAGCTCCACCCTCTCCCCCTGCCTCTCCAGGGGCGAGTAGAAGAAGTCCAGGTTGAACACCGGGCCGATGATGTACTCCTCCATGCGCGCCCCTTCCAGGCACTCCCGGTCGATCACTCCCTGCCGGATGAGCTGCTCCGACTTCTCCTGGTACTCGCGGTACGACGCGCAGGTGAAGAAGCCCCGCTCCAGCTTCTTCTTCGCGTGGTGCAGCTTCACGATGGTCAGGGAGTTGATGTCCTTGGGGTCGGTGATCCTGCGGGGATACGGCATGCCGGCCTTGTCCAGCAACCAATAGTAATCCTTGGGCCCGCCGCGGTCCTCGCTGCGGAGCAGGTTCCTGGAGCCCACCAGGGGGACCATGAACTCGTTCTCCACCGAGTCGATGGAGCAGTAAGAGGTGAACGACCGGTTGGGGACGAAGAGCACGTTCCTCTTCCTGAGGTCGGCCATGACCTCCGGCTTGATGACGTCCCTGAACTTGGGGAGCAGCATCACCTCGTCGACCATGCCCCTGTAGACCCGCCCGTCGTTGTCCCGGAAGGCCTTGAAGTATCTGGAGTAAGGGGTGTCCCTCCCGTCCTGGCAGACCGCCAGGGTGCGCAATCCCTCTTCCACCGCCCCGTCGCAGGTGTCCAGCGCGGAATGGGATCCGATCACCCCGATCTTGGCATCGCTCAGGTCATAATCGTCAAGAAGCTCGAAGATGGCATCACGGTCTATCATGTCCTACCACTTGGTATCCGGAACGAGGTGGAGAGTATAAGCTTGTCGAGGATGCCCCGCACCTCCGGCGCCGCAGCCTTGCTCAAGCCAGGCCGAAGATGATGATGAAGGCCATGAGGGCGACCGCGCCCACCGAATCGATCGCCGACGAGGTCAGCGGTATGGAGTGGTCGTCAGGGTCCAGCCTCATGCGGAAGGTGAACACCGAGACGTAGTACGACAGTATGTTCAGCGCAGATACAGTCACCAGGCCGGCGGTGATGGACAGGAGGACGATCTCCCACAGCGGCGGTGTCCCCAGGTTCAGGATGACCGCGACGGCGTAGGTGGAGATGCCCACCAGGGTGAACACCCACATCGAGAACAGGTAGATGATGGCGAAGTTCTCCATCGCCACCCTTCCCGGGAACCGGTTCGGCTCCAGGATACCCATGTGCAGCAGGGACGAGAACCGCGAGGTCAAGATGCCCCCGAGCGCGTTGGCGTCCTCCAGGAACGGGGGGATGAGGACGAGGAGCGCGGGCAGGGCCACCAGGCTCTCCAGCTGCTGGTCGATGGTGACACCGGCGATGATGTCCAGCACGATGCATATGATCAGGACCGGGCTGCTCTGCACGAAGATCCGCCGCGCCTCCCCCTGGCCGTTGGACAGGGCCCGGTAGGTCAGGTACGCGGTGATCACCACGAACACCACGGCGAAGATCTGGATCGCCAGGTCTGGCGAGTTCAACACCACGATGGCCGCCACGAACAGCATCGGCAGAGTAACGATGTCCCCCGCCGCGGTGATGAGCGGGGCGGAGATGTTGTCGATGTCCCAGTTGCGCTTGAACCCCAGGTACGCCACCAGGATGTTGATGAATATGAGGACGAAGCCGGCGAGCATCCCGCCCAGAACGGAGATGAAGACCAGCATCTCGACCCGGATGTCCCTCGACCCCAGGGCGGTGGCGACGATGGTGGCGAGGATGCCCATGATCACCGACATGACCAGGGTCAGCAGGAGCGAGGATTCCATGTTGGACCTCAGCAGGCTGCCCTTCCTGGTGGACATCTCGAAGGTGCCGATGTGCATGGCGGTGCCCAGCCGGCTCCCCAGGGCCCCGAAGACATTGCCGCGCATGCCGATCGCCGGGGTGATGAGGATCATCAGGCCGGGGATGAGCTTCAGGGCCTCGGTCATGGAGCCGAGGGTGGCGCCGGCCAAGAGGTCCCCCATCGACGAGATCATGAGGGCGACCAGGCCCAGGGTGAAGACCGATCGGTTGCGCGAGAAGAATGCCATCGTTCCCTTGAACAATCAGTTCACCCCGTTGACGGAAACCTCTAATTCATATATCAACTTCCTCAGGCAGGAGCGTGAGGGCGGTAAGGCCCCCGATGCCCGACAATTGATATATATCTCAATCGAATTTAAGGATGGCACGAGCGCGAGCGGCTAGTGCCGGCCTGGTGGACACCGTTGAACCTTAGTGAGGATCGATCTAACGAAGTTCTATTCAGCTTCCGCCATAGAGCCCCGGGTCCGGGGAGGGTGCAATAGGCAATGGTGGACTACGAGGACCGCGATGAGGAGAAGGAGAACCTCACCGTCAGAGAGCTTTTGACCGAGATAAAGGACATCTCCGAGGTCATCGTGGACCTGGCCTACGCAGCGCTGCTGTTCGACAGCCAGGAGATCGGCGCCGAGGTCCATCACCTCGGGGCCAGGATGGACACCCTCAACCACGAGATCAAGATCCGCATGATGCTCGCCTCCAGGACCACCCAGGACGCCGTGCAGCTGTCCGGCCTGCTGCAGGTGGCCGAAGGAGCGGCCGCCATCTCCGCCGCCGCGGGGGACATCGTCGGGCTTCTGGACCTCAACCCCAAGGGCAGCCCCATCGTCAGCCTCGTGCTCAAGGAGGCGGAGGAGAAGATCCGCCTGCTGACCCTCTCCGACCGGTCGGACATGGGAGGCAAGAGCCTGGAAGACCTGAGCGTGGAGACCGAGACGGGCATGCGGATCATCGCCATCAAGCGCGGCATACGATGGATATATGATCCGGAGGAGACCGAGCGACTCAAGGAGGGCGACGTGCTCGTCGTGCGCGGCACCGAGGACGGGTTCGAGCGCCTGCGTCGCTTCACCTCCGGTGCGGAGAAATGGCCAGTGTATCCGGAGGAAGACTGATGGGCGCGCTGGAAGATATGCTGCTGGAGATCAAGGACACCTCCGAGCTCATGGTCGACCTGGCATACTCGTCGCTGCTGTACAACAACCGGGACATCGCCGAGGAGGTCTACCAGCTCGACAGCCGCATGAGGGAGCTGGAGAACGAGATCCAGGAGATGGCGATCCAGAACGCCACCGAGGACAAGGACATCAAGAAGGCGCTCCTAATCATCCGTCTCGCGCAGTCCGTAGGGGAGATCTCCAACGCCGCGCTGAAGATCGCGGACGTGGTCCGCATGGACGTGCCTCCCCATCCGGTCATCCAGCTGGCGCTGAGGGAAACGGACGTCATCATCACCGCGGTCACGGTGGGGGAGAGCTCCGACCTTGACGGGGCCACCCTGGGAAAGGTCCGGCTGGCCACCAACACCGGGATGTTCGTCATCGCCATCCGGAGGGGACGGCGGTACATATACGGCCCGGACCAGCACACCACCATGATGGCCGGCGACACCCTGTACGCGCGCGGGCCCGAGGACGGGGAGCAGTACCTCAAAGACCTGGCCGCCGGCAGGGAGCACTTCGACCCCAAGGACCTGAAGCTGTGAGCCCGGCGTGAGCGGACCTGATGTTCTGAAAGAATGAGAGAATAATGGTAGCCCCGGGCAGATTCGAACTGCCGTCGCAAGATCCAGAGTCTCGCATGATTGACCGCTACACTACGGGGCTATGGCTGTGAGCCAGGAAACTGCTCATAACTTTTAAATGTATCGCTCGGGCCGGGCACCCCCGGCCCGGCCCCTCTAGTGTTTGAACTCCTTGACGGCCTTGAGGATCCTCTCGAACACCTCGTCGATCTCCCCCTGGCCGTCAACGTTGATCAAGATGCCGCGGTCCTGGTAGAACTTGGTCAGCGGCAGGGTGCGCTCCTTGTACACCCTGAGCCGCTCGCGCACCACCGGCTCGGAGTCATCGGTCCTCTGGTACAGCTCCCCGCCGCACTTGTCGCACACGTCCGCCACCTTGGTGGGCTTGGCCTCGAGGTGGTAGACCTCGTTGCACTGCTTGCAGCTGCGCCGTTTCACTATGCGGTCGACGATGATCTGCTCGTCCACGTCCAGGTTGATCGCCATGTTGATGTTCGCGATGGTGTCCAGCATCTTGGCCTGCTCCAGGTTCCGGGGGAACCCGTCCAGGAGGAAACCGCCCTTCAGGCCGGACAGCTTCTCCTTGATTAGTCCGATCACCAGCTCGTCCGGCACGAGCTTTCCGGCGTCCATGTACCCTTTCGCCTTGACGCCCAGGGGGGTGTTGTTGCGTACCGCCTCGCGGAGGAGGTCCCCGGTCGATATCAGAGTGAGCCCGAGCTCCTGGCAGAGCCTCTTGGCCTGAGTGCCTTTGCCTGACCCGGGAGCTCCCAGGAGAACGATCTTAGCGTCCATGTACTGTCGTATCAGCTGCTGCCTTAAGCCATTTTTGACCTTCCGGGAGCGTGATCCCGACCCTCGGATTGGTCAGCCATCGTCGAGATCGATGGCCGGCAACGGTTAATTACCGAGCGGGGGCATTGGGAATCGGAGCGGCTACGATGCTGAAGGGAACACAGGTCGGCCTCCGGCCGATGGTGAGCGAGGACGTCTGGCACCTGTACAAGTGGTACAACGATCAGCGGGTCATCGAGGACCTCGGCCTGCGCCACGCCCTGTTCTGCATCTCGGTCGACGAGGAGCGGTCGATCGTGGAGAAAAAGCTGACGTCGCCGACCAACCGCGATTTCATGATCGTCGACCTCGGAACGGAGAAGGCCATCGGCTGGACGGGGCTCTCGCACATCGACCTACGTAACTCCAACGCCGAGCTGGACCTGGTGATCGGAGAGGTCTCGGAGCAGGGCCGGGGGAAGGACGTGGAGGCCGCCAGGATGATGGTGGCCCACGCCTTCGAGGTCATGAACCTTCACCGGGTGTACCTCCGGGTGCCGTGCTACAATGATGGTGCGATCGCCTGCTACCGCGCCGCGGGGTTCGAGCTCGAGGGGACCCTGAGGGACGACCACTATCATCACGGGAGGCCCGCATCATCGCACATCATGAGCGTCCTAAGGGCCGAGGAGGGGAGGCGCTGATGCTCGAAGGCGCTCTCGTCCGCATCCGGGCCGTCGAGCAGGGCGACCTGCCCACGTTCGTCAAGTGGATCAACGACCCCGAGGTCACGACGTACCTCCAGTTCGAGCCCCCCATGTCGATGGAGGACGAGGTGGTGTGGTATCATCACATGACGGCGGGCAAGGACAAGGCCTTCTCCATCGAGACCCGGGACGGCCGCCTCATCGGCAACATCGGCATGATCGGGTTGGACTGGAGGAACCGGAAGACCGACCTGGGCATCATGATCGGAGAGAAGGATCTCTGGTCCCGGGGGTACGGGACCGATGCCATCACCGTGCTGCTGGGGTACCTCTTCGACGAGCTCGGATTGGAACGGGTGGGCCTCTACGCCGACGTCGGCAACCATCGGGCCATCAGGTGCTACGAGAAGTGCGGCTTCGTCCGCGAGGGGGTGGTCCGACATCACCGGTTCAAGGACGGCAGGTATGTCGACAGCGTCCTCATGTCCATCCTCCGGCAGGACTGGGACGAGAGGCGGAAGCGAGCGCCGTAGATCCCTGGCCCGAGCGTCCGCGCCCTGCCGTGATCAACCTTCCTGGATCACTCCGCTCCGGCAGGCCGCTCCCGCCTCGCCAGGACCTGCTCGTAGATATCCAAGCACATCCGGGCGATAGCCTTGGGGTCCCTGGTCTCGGCCACGTACCTCGCCCCCTTCTCCCCGAGCTCCCTGATCCTCTCCGGCATGGCCGCGAGCTCCCGGAGCGACGATACCAGCGATTGCACCGTTGGCCTGACGTTGATGACCGGGCAGCCCTCGTAGAACGGAAGATACTGATCGTTGATGTGCATGATGACCGCGTTCCCGGTGGACATCGCCTCCAGGGGCGCGACCCCCATCGTCCCGATGGGCTTGCCGTCGGCCTCGGCGATCGCCCGGTCGATGTACACGTTGTTGTGCCGGAACCGCTCCAGCAGCTCCTCGTGAGCGGCACCCTCCACCAAGGTGAAGTCGAAGGGGATGCCCTCCTCCTTGGCCTTGTCAATCGCCTCGAGGATGAGGTCGGTACCCTTGAGCCTCCGGTTGGTCGGCGCGTGCAGGACCTTCAGCCGCCCGTCGAACTCGAAGTGATACTCCAGGGGGGACTGGGGAATCGGCACGTAGGTCGCCCCAGGGTGCCACTGCAGCAGGTCCGGGGTGGCCACGATCTTGGCGTCGGCCAGATGCTGGCGGTACATCCCGTAGCCCATCCTGGTCTCCGACCCGTGGTAGTGGACCACCAGGGGCTTGCGCAGGAGGCGCTTGATGGCCGGGATGTCGATGCGCTTGAACGCGATCCCGGCATGCATGTGAACGATGTCGTAGTGCCGGGCGAGCAGCAGCGTCCGCAGCATCTTGATCGGGATGAAAGGTCCCTCGTAGTAGTTCTCGTGATCGTGCCCGAACCGGATCCTGCCCCGATAGGTCTCGAGGACCTCGGCCTGATGCCCCAGCGCCCTCTGCCCCTGGGCGATCTGCCAGCCTACCCCCGCGGTGTTCTCGATGTGTAGTATCCTCATCCTGATGAGCCCCGTGGACGGCCTGACCATCGCCCATCCGGATATATTATCGATTCGGCCCCCATCATCTCTAGGCGTGTTCAATCGACGGAAATGTCGAGGAACATTTCATGATGCCGGACCTCCGGAGACCGGCCACCCACATTCCGGGAAGGGGCCATGAGCAGGGGAGGTTCATCCGCAGTATCGGAAAGCTGGCCACGCGTAAGCACTACGGCCGGAAGTGATTACTAGGATGACCGGGGGACGGGCCCTTTTAGAATGTCCACATTATGACAAATTCAGGACGAGGTTGACTGGCCGGGAGCGTCTTGATTAATATCTGATTCCGACTCTATCACCCTCTCGGAAGATAGAATGAAGTTCGAGGAGTTCAAGAAGGACACGGAGATCCGGGCGTCGGTCCGCAGGAAGGAGTACACCATAGGGAAGGTGGCGGCCATCCCCGAATTCGACAGCAGGGTGTTCGCGGTCGTCACCGATGGTGCGGAGATCACCGTGGTGGCGGAGCTGAACAGCGGCATCAAGATGCTGGAGGAGGAGAAGCCGTTCCGCATAATATCCTTCGACACCAAGCTGCCGTTCGACCTCATCGGGTTCCTCGCCTACATCACGAAGCTGCTCGCCGACCAGAACATCAGCCTGTTCGCGATATCCTCCTTCTCCACCGACCACATCCTGATGAAGGAGGTCTATCTTGACAAGGCGATGGAGGTCCTCAAGGACGCCGGGGTCAAGATCGACCTGAAGTGAGAGAACGGCGTTCCGAGCATCCTCTCGCCGAAGCGACCTGGGATGGGCTGAACACTACGAGTGAAGCGGCTCTCGACCTCTGCGCGGCCGCTCACGCCCATCCTCTGAGCCCAGGGTCCCCGAGGAGGGGCATCAGCATTATCAGCGGATCCTCGCAGTAGTGAATGGGCAGCGCCGGACCACGAGAACGAGGGTCGGCTGCGGAACATCGTAGTCTGCTCCGTCGTTCCTCGATAGGTTTTTTATCACCCCTCCACAATGGGCTGGGTAGTGATGTCATGGACCAGACCGTGGTAGAGCAGATCGGGACGATCGTCGGCGAGAACAACTATTCCACAAGGATTGCGGACCGCTACACCTATGGCTTCGATGCCTCCATCCACCACGTCACCCCTGATATCGTGGTCCAGCCAAGGAGCACCGAGCAGGTGGCCCAGCTGGTCAAGCTGGCGAACAAGCTCAAGATCCCCATCGTGCCCCGCGGCGCCGGCACCGGCCTGTGCGGCGGCGCCGTGCCCTTGAAGGGCGGCATGGTCATCGATCTCACCAGGATGAACAAGATCAAGGAGATCCGGGTCGAGGACCTGTACTGCGTGTGCGAGGCCGGAGTCGTGTACGACAGCCTCCAGAAGGCCCTGGGCCCCTACAAGTTCACCTTCCCCCCTACCCCCGGCAGCGCCGAGGCCTGCACCGTCGGAGGCATGGTCGCCACCAACGCCTCGGGGATGCGCGCGGTAAAGTACGGCGGCACCCGCGATTACGTGCTGGGGCTGGAAGTGGTCCTCCCCACCGGCGAGATCATCGAGGTCGGCACCCGTACGCTCAAGAACGCCTCCGGCTACCAGCTCGAGCGCCTCTTCGTCGGCAGCGAGGGCACCCTGGGGATCATCACCCAGGTCACCCTGCGCATCGTGCCCAAGCCCAAGAAGATGGCCATGATCGTGGCCGGCTTCGACACGCTGGAGAAGGCCGGCAAGTGCGTCTCCGCGCTCATCGCCAAACCCCTGCTGCCGTCCGCGGTCGAGCTGATGGACTCCACCTGCATCCGCGCGGTCAACAAGGCCATCAACGCTGGCCTCCCGGACGTGGAGGCGCTGTGCATGATCGAGGTGGACGGTGACCCCAAGGTCGTGGCCGAGGAGCTGGCCGAGGTCGTGAAGGTCGCCGAGTCCATCGGCGCGGTCGGGCTGCAGCAGTCCGATGACCCGGCGCAGATGGCCAAGTGGACCAACTCCCGCAAGAGCGTGATGTCCGCCCTGTCCCGATACGGCGCCGGGCTGGTTTCGGTGTCCCTGGCCGATGACATGGCGGTGCCCATATCCAAGATCCCGATCGCGGTGGTCGAGTTCGGCAAGATCGCCGAGAAGTACGGCGTCATAGTCGGTACCTACGGGCACGCGGCGGACGGGAACCTCCACACCAAAATGCTGCTGAACCCGGAGTCCCCGGAGTCATGGCGCAACGGCGAGATGGCGGTGCGCGACATCTTCGACACCTGCGTGCGTCTGGGGGGCACGGTCACCGGCGAGCACGGCGTCGGCATCTCCAAGGCGCCCTACTTCCAAAAGGAGCGCGCCACCGCCCTGGGAGCGATGGCGGCGATCAAGAAGGGCCTGGACCCCAACAACATCATGAACCCCGGCAAGATGCAGGAGTGGGAGGGCTGCATCATCCAGCACCTCCGCTACCCCTGCCCCGACCAGAAGGACTGATCAGGCCAGGACGCCGAGCAGGAGCAGTGCCGCCAGGAGCGCGGTCCCGCCGAAGGTGACCGCGTAGATCGGCACGCTCCACTTCAGCACCTTGGAGCCGTCCAGGGGAGCTATCGGCAGCAGGTTGAACACCGCCAGCAGGATGTTCACCGAACCGATCCAGTACAGGGCGATGGCCAGCAGACCGGTCTCCAGCCACAGCCCGAGGGCCAGGAACGGTATCCCCAGGCCGAGGTTGGTCAGCGGCCCGGCGATGCTGATCAGTCCGTTCTGCTTCCGGCTTATCATTCCCTGGATGTACACCGCGCCGGGCGCGGCGAGCAGGAAGCCGAACAGGGCGGTCACTATCGCGATGGCCAGCCCCATGGGGTAGGCGCGGAACTCCGCCCACGCTCCGTTACGCTGCGCCACCACCTTGTGAGCGAGCTCGTGGAGCATGAACCCGGTGAGCACGGCGACGAACGACGTGGCCAGGGCGTAGAGGAAGAACTCCGTGGTGGTGAGCCCGGAGATGGACGAGCGCAGGAACATCGACAAGGTGAACGCCAGGGTCAGGGCCCCGACGGCGAGGGCGATGTTGCGCATCTCCACCCTTCCGAACCTGATCTTTCCATAACCTGACGGTATGTGGATGGTGCGATCATACATCTGACCGTGCTCACGAGCAAGGGGCCTTTTATACTTTAGCGTTTGATTGCCGGCATCGGGACAGAGGCCGGCGACGCCGTCCGCTAGAGGATGAGCGCAACGATGGCCAAGACCACGAAAATGATCAGCAGCCACTTCGCCACCGACCACGAGAAGCCCGCCACCCCGGTGGCACCGAGCAAGGCCGCTATGATCGCCAGGATGATGAACAGTATGGCCAGCTCCAATATCATCGGCAGCACCTCCGGGACCAGCTTCTCCGCCCAACCTATTTATGGGTTGGCCGACGCCGCCGGCCTGGGCTGGCCGACCCGGTGCGGTCGAGGCGAGAAAATGCTTAGAACGCGCGCCATGGCCGTCCACCAGCGCTCCCCTGTGTGAGGCGGTCGTTCAAGCCCTCCGCCGTCATCGCCAAGGCGGCATTTTCGTCAGCAGAGGGACGGTGGAGCAAATAGCTTGAAATACCAAGCGCATTTAAGTTGGATGCCCCATTTCGAACATGGCAAGGTCGGCTTCAGGTGGTGCGACAGCTGCGGGACGCTGATCCTCGGTCAGCGCTGCGAGGTCTGCTCCTCCGCCGGCAGGCGCTTCGAGGTCTCCAAGCCGGGCGATCTGCGTCCATGCATGGGGGAGAGCACCAAGGTGCTCATCGAGCTTTTCGAGAAGCACTTCGGGACCTCGGACTTCCTCCGCAACCGCACGGTGTTCCTGAACAAGGTGGCGGGGGAGGACCGGACCGACGAGATCGTGTTCCAGGGCTTGGTTATCGGCGTCCTGCGCTACGATCTCAGGGCCTGCGGGTTCCAGCTCGACCTGCGCCTGGAGGGGGCGAGGCTGCTCCACCCCTTGGCCAAGAAGGGCGTGGTGATCGTCGGCCATGACGCCGGCCACCTCAAGGGCAAGAGCCTTCCCGGGCGAGCGATCAAGGAGATCAAGGGCGAGTTCGAGGCCGGGGACCCGCTCATCGTCGTCGCCGGCAGCCTGGTGTGCAGCGCCGTGGCCAAGGTGTCCAGCGAGGAAGCGCTCGCCGCCGACAAGGCGGTGGGGGTGAGGGACGTCGGGAAGGGAGCGATCGAGGTGTCGAAGAGGCGCTCCTCCTGGACGGGCTTCGTCAACGTCAACGAGAAGCACTTCCGCGCGCTGGAGGCCAAGGCGGTCTCCGATATCCGGTCGTACGTCGGGAACAACAAGCTGCCGGTCACCCTGTCATTCAGCGGGGGCAAGGACTCGCTGGCCTGCTATGGCCTGGCATCAAGGGCGGTGGACCGGTTCACGCTCATCTTCGTCAACACCGGCCTGGAGTTCCCGGAGACGGTGAGGTACGTGCAGGACTTCGCCAGGAAGAACCGCGAGCGCCTGCTCGTGGCCGACGCCGGGGACGCCTTCTGGGAGCAGGTCGACTCCTTCGGCCCGCCGGCCAAGGACTTCCGGTGGTGCTGCAAGGTATGCAAGCTGGCGCCCCTGACCGACCTCATCGAGCGCAACTTCCCCCAGGGCACGCTGACGCTCGAGGGTAACCGCGCCTACGAGTCCTTCGCCCGCTCCACCATATCCTTCGTGGAAAGGAACCCGTTCGTCCCCAACCAGGTGATCCTCAACCCCATCCGCGAATGGAGAGCAGTGGACGTATGGGGGTACATCTGGTGGAGGAACATGGACTACAATCCGCTCTACGAGATGGACTATGAGCGTATCGGCTGCTACCTGTGCCCCTCCTGCCTGGAGAGCGAGTGGCGGAACACCTCGCGCATCCATCCCGACCTGCACGGGGACTGGGACGCCCACCTCAAGGGATGGTCCGCCAAGAGCGGGGGCAGCGAGGAGTACGTCAAGTACGGCTTCTGGCGCTGGAAGGTATATCCCAAAAAGATGCGACAGCTGGCCGGCGAGATCGATCTGAAGCTACCGGAGGTCCGCTCCGACCGCCTGGACCTGAGATGGGTGAAAGGGGTATCCCCCTGCCTCACCGGAGGGTACTCGGCCGAGGGCGTGCTCTCGGTACCGCGTAAGCGGGACTTCGCCAGGGTCGCCGAGGCGCTAAAGACCGTCGGCCAGGTAAAGTACTCGAAGGAGTTCGAGATCGCGCTGGTCAAGACCAAGGACAGCACCCTGAAGGTGTTCGGCGGGGGCCAGATGGTCGCCACCGGCCCCTCGCCGGAGAAGGCCCACGCCATCTTCGAGGCCGGGGCGAAGGCGCTGCTCAGGGCGCAACTGTGCACCGAGTGCGGAATATGCGTGCGCAACTGCAAGGCCAAGGCCATCACCCTGGACCGCGGCCTGGTGGTGAACGAGGAGAGGTGCAACCGCTGCGGCCGGTGCACCACGGCCTGCGTGGTCGCGCACTATTACGATAAGCTCGTCACCTAGACAGCCTTTAAATAGTGATAATCGGTCCTCGTTGCCGGATGGACTACACGTCGTACGTGGCCGCGGCCATCGGTTTCGCGCCTCCCCTGGCGCTATTGCTGCTGACCCTGCAGAGGTACACCTATCCAAAGGTAGAGCGCCCCTACTTCAGCGATCCCAAGCTCTTCGGCATGTTCACCGTGGGCATAGTCATCGGCGCGGTCCTCTATGCCGTCTCCATCTTCCTGTCGCTGGAGTACGCCCTGGTGGGCTTCCTCCTGGAGGAGTCGGTGAAGCTGATGATCATAAACCTCCCGAGGTTCCAGCGGCGGGCGGATACGCCGTTCTACGCCTTCGGGCTGAGCGCGGGCATGGCCACCGCCCTGGCCTACGGGGTGGTGAACCGCGCGCTGGTCCAGACCGGGTTCGACCCTCTGGCCATAGTGGTCATGATCGTCTACTCGATCATGGTGGCCCTGCTGCAGATCTCCACCGGCACGACCATCGGGATGGGCGTGGCCCGGGGCACGCCCTGGCCCTTCTTCGCCCAGGCGGTGGTGGTCCACCTGGCGTTCGTCCTGATGCTGGCGCCCTCCAGCACGGCGTTCATCGGCAGCGGGCTGGTGGCAACCCTGCTGTTCGTTACGGCCCTGGTCTTCGTCTCCGCCTACTACTATTACGTCCATCACAGGATGCTGCCGCAATACGTCAAGGAGGCGCTGGCCAACCTCTCGGCCACCAAGCCTAAAAAGGCGAGAAAGGTACCCAGGTCGAAAGATTGAAGGCCCCCGGGACCGTGATTATACGGTGTGCAAGCGGTCAAGAGGAAGCGCCCGGCGCTGAGGGTCGCCGGGGCGCTGGTCATCGGTGTGGTAATCATCATGCTGCTGCTCACCCCCGCGGTGCAGACGTTCCTGATGGACCTGGTGACCTCGCCGTTCAAGCCCCGCTACCCGGAGAGCGCGACCTTCTCCCTGGAGAGGTCCCTGACCGTGGACGCCAATGGCGGGGAGATACTCCACTACGATCTCGACATCTGCGAGCCGTCGTCCATCTCCCAGAACGGCTACCCCATACAGAACGTGTCCTCGGTGAGCTACTCGCCCCAGCTATCGTTCCACGAGACGCGGTACGGGCAGAACTGGGTGGGATGGAACGGCTCGTCCCTCTCCGGCAACGGCACGGTGACCCACACCGCCACCTACCAGGTGACGGTGTACACGCACATCTGGGACATCGACCGCGAGAGCTCGCTGAGCGTGGACGAGATCCCCGGCTGGCTGAAGGACAGCTATCTGCATGACGAGTGGGTGGAGAGCGACGCGTTCGGCAACGTTCGCGGCCACAAGATCGACATGTCCTCGGCGACGATAGTCTCCGCGTCCCAGAGCATCGTCGGCAACGAGACCGACGTGTATCAGGTCCTTCGGAACATCTACGACTGGATGGTCGACAACGTGCGGTACTCGACCGCCTCCTCGTCCGGCGAGCCCCAGACCGCCCTGGAGACGCTGCATCTCCGCAGCGGGGACTGCGATGATCAGTCCATCCTGTTCTGCTCCCTGGCCAGGGCCGCCGGGGTCCCCGCGTGGCTGCAGATGGGGGCCTTGTATGTGAGCGCCGACGACAGCTGGGGCGGCCACGGGTGGCTGCAGGCGTACATACCCCTGGCTTCGGGGGGAGGGGAGAACGTGACCATCGACGTGGTCAACCGGGACTTCCTGGTCTTCAGGCCCAACCGGATCATCGACTTCACCGACGACGGGGTCGGCGACCACCTCTCCGATTACTACTACACCTTCCAGACCACCTACGACCGGGAGACCTACCGGGGCGGCTCATCGCCGGTGTTCAGCGAGACCTATGTCAAGCTGAGCTACTCCGAGTCGAGCAAGAAGATCAGTCAGGGCGGGGTGTATCACATGGAAAGGATCATGCCGCCCTGTACCGTCCGGGCGACGCCTCGTACATGACGCCCGCTTCCAGCATGAGGCCGATGACCCGGTCCAGCTCCTCATCGCCGATCTCCCCGAGCTCGCGCGCGAGGTCCTCCCTCGACGCTTCCTCCCGCTCTTCGAGGACCCGCAGGACGATCGAGCGGAGGGTACGCTGATCAGAGCCGGAGGGCTTCCTTTCCGGCAGGCTGCCGCGGGGAGCACCAGGGGTCTCGATGTCGTAGACGAGCCGCTCCCCCACCTGCCGGACGCCCTCCGCCAGCTCCTTCGGGGAATCGGTGGAAAAATAGACCTTGGCCTTTCTCACCTCAATCTTGCTTCTGCAGCGAGGGCAGGTGATCCGGGCCGTGGAAAGGTCCGCGCCCTGCACCAGGGTGCAGCGCGGGCAGACGATCACGCCATACATCAGTATTCGACGAAGACCAGAGCAGCGACGCAGGCCCCATAGTTGTCCATGGGCACCGAGAGCTCCTCAATGCGGTACTCGATGGTCTCCATCTCGATCCCCCGGAGCTTCGCCATCTCGTCCATCTTCCACTCCATGATCTCGCGGAGGGCCTTCTTGGAGCCGTGTATGTGCCCCTCGGCGACGTACCCGCCCCTGCCGTCCTTGCGGAACCCGTAGGCGATGCCGGCGGAGATCATCTCGCCCTCTCCTCCCCTCATCTGGGCGAGGACGCAGTGGGTGACCGCTCCCATGGGCAGCTCCCTGATCCCGACCTGCTCGGCGCCGACCGGAAGGACCGAGGAAACGGATACGATGTTCAGCTCACCGATGCCCGCCTCGAGCAGGGCCTTGTCGAAGGCGTTGAGGTCGGAGACCTTGCTCACGGCGCAGCCAGAACTGATGAAGAACTTCTTTGGAACGAGATGCATAAAGCGAAGTAAATAAGACCTCGAATTTAAGCGTTTCCCCATGCAAGATGACCCGAAGACAGTATTCTGGCCATGCACGGGCCGGCCCTCTTCGAGGCTCACCTCTCCGTGCCGTTCCCGTCTTCGGAAAGCGGGTGACCGAAGCCGTTGTTGGTGGGCCCGAGGTCCCGGAACTCCCGCTCGAGCATCTTTACCTCCCTCGTGGTCAGGGCGCCGGGGCTGATCGGGAGCAGGAAGATCGAATCGCTCACCGCCGCCGCCTCGGACAGCAGCTGAACGAACTTGAGCACCTTCACGAAATTGGTCTGCGAGACCAGGTACTCCAGCCCGCTGATGAGGAAGACCGCGCCGGAGGTCTGCTCCAGGAAGGCCTTGATCTCGCTGTAAATCAGCGGGATGTTGGTCGGTTCGAGCGCGTTGCCCCGCTCGCCCTCGTACGACAGCCAGATCATCTTCGCCCCGTCCAGCCGGAAGGTCTTGCGGAGCTTGTCCGGGTACTCGCGGGAGATGCACAGCCCCGGGCTGCCGTGGGCCACGTACTCCGCCATGATCTCGAACGCCTCCCGGGCGTCCTCCGACTCTATGAGGTACGAGCATCCGGACTCCAGCTTGTACTTGCGGTCCCCGGAGATGGTGGATGGATGCATCCCGGCCATCGGGATGTCCGACACCGGCACGAGGTGGTGGACACAGCGCTCCGCCTTCTGCGACATGCACACCAGCTCGGACGCCTTGTACCGGCGGCCCAGCAGGGCCGTGACGATGCCGGCGAGGTATCCCCGGGTGAAGTCGCACTTGTAGCCCCTGGCCGCCTCCGCCGACTCGTCGAAGGTCACCACGATCTCGTCCGCGCTCACCCTCACCACCTTGGTCCGGGACAGGCCGCTCTCCGACCACAGCTGGGTGAACACCTCGGAAAAGTTCTCGAGCGACGGCGGGGGCACGTCCAGCGTGGACACCAGGGTCATCCCGGCCTTGAACCCGGTGCGCTCCAGCGTCTCCCCCGCCCGCCCCTCCGAGATGAGGTCCAGCTCCTCACGGAGCGAGAGGAGGGCGGCCGCGGGCATGACGAAGAACGGGTTCAGGACGGCACCCCCAGGATCTGGCGGCCGAGCCGCTCGAACGCCTCCTGCACCCCGGTACCCGTCTTGGCGCTGGTTAGGAGGAAGTCCGCGCCCATGGCCTCACGCACCGCGGCCAGGTCCTCGGTGCCCAGCGCGGACGGGAGGTCGGTCTTGTTGATGATGGGCACTATCGGCACCGGTCCGACGACCTTCTCTAGGTCCTGCTTCCACTCCGGCAGGTTCAGCAGCGTCTCCGGCCTGGTGTTGTCGCACACCAGGAGGACGCCGTTAGCTCCGTTGTAATACGCGCCGTGGAGGGCCTTCTGGGACTTCTGCCCGAGGATATCCCAGATCATGAGCGTGAGCTGCACCTCATCGTAGTCGATGACCTTCTTGGAGACCTTGGTACCAAAGCTCACGATGTAATCGTCGCTGAAACAATTGAGGACGTACCTGCCTATCAGGCTCGTCTTTCCGACTCCACCATCCCCAAGGAGGCAAATTTTCTTGATAATTTGTTTCTTCTCCATGGCAGGCCGAAAAGAATCGGCATGTCTCTATATAATATTTGGCTGGAAATTAGTCTGGAAAAAACCAACCTGACCTCGGCGATCGTTCTCCGGCGCCGAAATTCTCCCGCCCCCGTGGCCCCTTAGGCCCGCCTCCGCACACCTGCCGTCGCCCGGTCCCGTCCTCTCGGCAGGGCGCCGACATGCTCCCGCCGTCACCGAGGCGGCCCCGAGAGGGATATGCAAAGTAATATGGCATCGGGAAATCCATGAACGCACATGACCGACAGGATCGAGGTGCTGCACACTTCTGGAGGCATTCCAGTGATCGTCGAATGCCTCCCTTCCACTCATTCCGCGTCCTTCTCCACGTACTTCGGGACGGGCTCCCGCGACGAGACCGACGATGAGGCGGGGATCGCCCACATGCTCGAGCATATGCTGTTCAAGGGCACCGAGAACCGCACCGCCAGGCAGATGGCCGAGGAGATCGAGGCGGCCGGGGGGGAGCAGAACGGGTACACCACCAAGGAGGTCACCACCTACCAGGCCTACGCCCTTGACGAGACCGCGGAAGTGGCCGAGCGCATACTGGCGGACATGGTGCTCAACCCCATGCTGTCCAAGGAATGCTTGGTGACGGAGAAGAACGTGGTGATCCAGGAGATCAGGATGCTGGAGAACGACCCCGACGACTACATCCACGTCCTGTTCAACGAGGCCCTGTGGGGCAAGCACCCCATGGGTCGTTCGGAGGCCGGCTCGGTGGCCACCGTATCCGCGCTCACCGAGCAGGGCATCCGCGCATTCTTCCAGGAGCACTACCGGCCTCCTCACATGGCCGTCCTGGCGGTCGGCAACGTGGACCGGCAGCAGGTCATGGAGTGGGCTTCGCGGACGTTCGACGGCCTCGAGCCCCGTCCCCGCTCCAGGGACCGCAGCGCGCCGAAGCCCGCCGCCGGGTTCAGGGTCTTTCCCCGGGATGACAAGCAGGCCTACGTCGGGATGGGGTTCCCCGGACTGAGCGCCGTGGACCCCGACCGGTTCGCCCAGAGGATGCTCTCCTCGGTGCTGGGCATGGGCACCTCGTGCCGCCTGTTCCAGGAGATAAGGGAGCGTTCCGGCCTGGTCTATGAGATCTACGCCTCCTCGGGGAGCTACACCGACTGCGGCTCCCTGGCCGTGTTCTACAACACCGCGGTGAAGGACCAGGAGAAGGTGGCCCGGCTGGTGGCCAAGGAGATCGGCCGGCTGAAGTCCGAGGGGCTGGAGAAGGATGAGCTGAAGAGGTCCAAGCATCTCCTGAAGGGCGCTTACGTCCGCAGGCTGGAGAGCACCGAGGCCAGGATGGTGCGCCTGGGGGAGATGTTCATGGCCAGCGGCGAGGCGATCACGCCGGAGGAAACGCTCCGGAGGATGGACATGGTCACCGAGGAGGACGTCCTCAAGGCCGCCGAGAGGCTGCTGGTGCGGGAAAAGCTGGCGGTCGCCATGCACGCGCCCAAGGCCGAGAGCGAGGGCCAGGCGAAGAACCTCGCGGACCTGGACTTCTGATCAGTTCTCGGCGATGAGCTCGAGGACCTTGTCCACCGCCTTGCTCAGGGCGGCCTCCACCTCGGGGGTCATCTGCTCGCTGACGGTGAACACATCATTCGCCTCCACCGCCACGAAGAGGACCTTCTTGGGGAACCTCTCCGGCTCCAGCGTCCTCCCGAGCTCGATGGTCGTGGCCACGTTCGCCTCGTGGGGGTTGGTGCCGTGCACGGTGTCGCTGAAGTCCTCCGGGGACAGCACCATGATCGTGCCCGCCGGCTGGCCCGACTTGATGATCGCATCGACCACGATGACAACCTCGTGATCGAGCATGATCTCGATGAGGTCCAGCCCGCTCGCGCAAGCCTCCTCGAGGTCCACGCCCTGGACCCCCTTCTTGTGCAGCTCCTGCAGGACCCTCAGGCCGATGGCGTCGTCGCACATGATCGGACTGCCTATGCCAAGGACAAGCGTTCGGTTCTTCATCCTCCTCGCCCAACAAGAGGGAGCTAGAAAAGGTTTCGCCAATTATGCCCGGAAGCTCGGCTGATTTCATATCCCTGCCCGACCATCCGCAGGAGGATGCCGTCCCGAGAACTGAGGCTGGAGCCCGCGATCGCTCTCAAAGTGGGGAAGGCGACGCTAACCACCCGCCAGCTGGAGGTCCTCCAGGCGGTGTACGAGGAAGGCAGCCAGAACCGGGCCGCGGCCCGCCTGGGCATCGCCGTCCCGGTGCTGAACCGGTACCTTGGGCAGATCGAGGCCAAGGCCGGGACCGGGCTGCTGGTCACCACCCCCCGGGGGACGACCTTGAACGAGGAGGGCGAGCGCATCGCCCTCGAGTACATCGCCCTCAGCAAACGGGTGGCCCCGGCCGCGGGGACCGTCGTCGGGGGCACGGTGATCACCGAGGAAATGCTCCTAAGGGCGATGACCGCGGCCGACCACGAGGGAGGGTGCGACCTGATAATCTCCGATGACCAGCGCAACCTCAAGGACTTCCGGGCGGGGCTGATGGACCTGGTGGTCCTGGACGACCCCCTGTACCTCTTCGACCTGGATGGCGTGGAATGGCAGGAGGTCGCGACCGACCGCCTGCTGCACGTGGACCGCGGGCCCCGCTACGCCCGGTGGGCATACGGGGCGCAGAGGATCGGGTTCCGGCACCTGGAGAGCGCCGGGACCGAGCACGAGATCGTCCGCCACTTCCGGTCGCCGGAGATGATGCTCGCCTCCGGCCTCTCGTTCTTCATCAACGAGTCCCTTGCCCTGAGAAGGGGGCTGAAGGTGAGGAGCGATACCGACCCGGCCAAGCTGACCCATCAGATTAACGCGGTGTACCGCAAGGAGACGCCTCAGGTGCGCAAGCTGGTGTCGGCGCTGAGGAAAGTAGGCCACAGAGTATAACCTTTTTAGGTTATACACGTGCCCATTTTTCTATAAGTTTAAATAACGTCCGACCATCATCGAACCAAGGTGAAATAATTGTCATCTCCCAAGGAACCGAGTCCAGAGTTCGCTGAGGCCGTGCAGAAGCAGCACGGCGGCGAGAGCTTGATGCTCTGCTTCCAGTGCGGTACCTGCACTGCCAGCTGCCCCTCCGGGCGCATGACCTCGTACCGGACCAGGAAGCTCATCCGCAAGGCCCAGCTGGGTCTGAAGGAGGACGTCCTGAAGTCCCCCGACCTGTGGGCCTGCACTACCTGCTACACCTGCATGGAGCGCTGCCCCCGTGGGGTCGAGATCGTGGACATCATCACCATCCTGAGGAACATGGCGGTAAAGGAGGGCGTCATGACCGAGGAGCACCGCAAGGTCGGGCAGTATCTCCTTGCCAACGGTGCCACCATCCCCCTGAGCCCCAAGTACGAGGAAGCCCGCGAGAAGCTGGGTCTGTCCCGCCGCCCGGTGAACACCCTGGGCGACAAGAAGGCCCTGGAAGACTTCCAGAAGGTCCTGAAGGCCACTGGCTTCGACAAGCTCATCGGAGGTGCTTGAAATGGCTAAGAAGTACGCTCTGTTCCTCGGCTGCGTGGCTCCTGCCAGGTACCCGGGCATTGAGTCCTCCACCCGTGAGGTCTGCAAAGAACTGGGGATGGAGATCGTGGAGCTGGAGGGCGCCGGCTGCTGCCCCGCCCCCGGTGTGATCAAGTCCTTCGAGCAGGATGCATGGCTGGCCATCGCCGCGAGGAACCTCGCCCTGGCCCAGAACAAGGGCGCCGACATCCTCACCATCTGCAACGGCTGCTACGGCTCTCTGTTCGAGGCCGCCCATGTGCTCCACAACGACCCTGAGAAGCTCCGCGCGGTCAACAAGATCCTGCGCGAGGTCGGTCTGGAGTACAACGGGGACGTCAAGGTCCACCACTTCGCCGAGGTCTTCTACAAGGAGATCGGCCTAGACCACCTGAAGTCCCACATCAAGAACCCCCTGGACCTCAAGGTCGCGGTCCACTACGGCTGCCACTTCCTCAAGCCCAGCAACATCAAGGAGCTCGACGATCCCGAGCGCCCCAAGCTGCTCGACGAGCTGGTCGAGGTCACCGGCGCCAAGAGCGTCGACTACAAGGACAAGATGATGTGCTGCGGCGCCGGTGGCGGCGTCCGCTCCGGGAACCCTGCCCTCGCTACCAAGTTCACCGAGGAGAAGCTGAAGAACATGAAGTCGGTCGGCGCGCAGTTCATCATCGACGTGTGTCCGTTCTGCCACCTTCAGTTCGACAGGACCCAGAAGGATGTCAAGGGCTACGATATCCCGGTCATCCACCTGGCCCAGCTGTACGGCCTAGCAATGGGCGTCCCCAAGGAGAGGCTGGGGCTCGAGCTCCAGGAACTTCCAGCGAAGATCTGATGGATTAACGGAGGTAAAACCTCCCTTTTCCTCAATTTTTTCATCATTTTTAAATTATTATGACTTTTTCTTATAATAATCTGGCATCGTCAAAAGGGGCCAGCATGAAATCTATGATTCGATAAATCAAATAATTGTTCACGACCAGCATCCTTAACGGTATTAATTTTCGATGCAAATAGAAAAGAACTTCAATAGGTAGTGTGATGTCCTGCCCCAGATAAAAATGCCTACGAAAACCACAACGAAGGCTGCCAAGCCCGCCGCGAAGGGCAAGGTCAGCACCGCCACCGTGAAGAAGACCGCCGCGAAGCCGGTCGCCAAGAAGGTCGCCGCGCCGAAGAAGGCCGCCGCCCCTAAGAAGGCCGAGGCAAAGCCCGCAGCGAAGAAGGTTGCCGCCAAGCCCGTCGCGAAGCCGGTCGCCAAGAAGACCGCCGCGCCGAAGAAGGCCGCTGCTCCGAAGAAGGCGGTAGCGAAGAAGGCGTGAAAGCAAAGCAGTGATCAGCCCGCCGATCGGGAACCCCGAACCGAACGATGCGTTCGCCAGGTCATGAAGGGTAAGTTTCCATTATCGGCGAAAAAGGGGCGCCCCTGCCCGGGGACGCGAAAGTTTTTATATAAGTGGTACCTTCGACCTTTATCCCGTTCACCCGAGCATGACGGCCCCACGATGTTGTGGACCGCTGCACGATCACGGAGGTTTACTCATGGCGGTTAAGAAGGCGAAGACGGCAGCGCGGAAGGTCAAGGACAAGTGGAAGGCAAAGGAGTGGTACAAGCTATATGCTCCCCGGATGTTCAACCAGGTGGAGCTCGGCGAGACCCCCAGCTCCGACCCCGCTGCACTGATGGGTAGGATCACCGAGGTCACCGTCCATGAGCTGACCGGTGACTTCTCCAAGATGCACATCAAGATCCGCTTCAGCGTCAACGACATTCGCGGCCTCGAGGCCCACACCTCCTTCGTCGGGCACGAGCTGACCAGCGACTACGTCCGCAGGCTGACCAGGAGGAAGAGGACCAAGACCGACCATGTGGTGGATGTCCGCACCAAGGACGGCTTCAAGGTCCGCATCAAGCCGATGAGCATCACCGAGCAGCGCATCCAGGCTGCCCAGGAGACCGCCATCAGGAACATCATGTCCAGCACCCTCACCGACCTCGCGGCCAACATGACCGTCTCTGAGCTGGTGAAGGCGATCATCACCGGTGACCTGTCCAAGGACCTCTCCAATGCGGCGAAGGTCATCATCCCCATCAAGAGGATCGAGGTCCGCCGGAGCGAGGTCCTCGAGGCCGGCACCGCGGCCGCGGACGAGCCGAGCATCCAGGAGAGGTTCGGCCAGGAAGCTGCGGCGCAGCAGGCGGCCGCCGAGGCCGAGGCGGCCGAGGCCTCCGCGGAGGAAGAGTCCCCGGCGGAGGAAGAGGTTTCCGAGGAATCCGAGGAATCCGAGGAGACCCCGGAAGAGAGCGCGGAATAAAACTGAACAATGCCGGGGTGGCTCAGCCTGGTGGAGCGACGGACTCATAAGGTCCTGGCCCTGCGCCGGGTCCCGAGAAATCCGTAGGTCATGGGTTCAAAGCCCATCCCCGGCACTAACCTTCACCACGGGGCGAAAGCCCCTTTTTCAAATCATTTGTATGGCCAAGCTGCCTTCCGTACATATCCTTCAAGTATATGGACTAAGATAGGATAAGTTCGGTGAAGCGTTGAGGTTGATAATCTATACTGGGAAGGGTGGCGTCGGCAAGACCTCCGTCGCCGCCGCCACCGCCCTGCGAACCGCCCGATTGGGCTACAGAACGCTGCTTATGTCCACCGATGCCGCGCATTCGGTGGCCGATTCTCTTGAGATGCCCCTCTCGGGGAGCATTACCAAGGTGGAACCGAACCTGGATGCGATCGAGATCGACATGCTCCATGAGCTGGAGACCCGCTGGAAGGAGATCCAGAAGTACGTATCCGATTTCTTCATGTCACAGGGGATGGACGGGGTCACATCCAAGGAGATGGCCGTGCTGCCGGGAATGGAGCTGATGTCCGCGCTCTTCTACATCGACGACTTCTACCAGCGGAACGCCTACGACGTCATCGTGATGGACACCGCCCCGACCGGGGAGACGCTCCGCTTGCTGAGCTTCCCCGACGTCTCGAACTGGTACATCGACCGCCTCTACGGGGTCATCAAGAACATGATACGGGTCGCCAGGTTCACCGTGGGGAAGGTGATGAGCACCCCCCTCCCCTCGGACGAGCTGCTGAAGGACCTAGAGGTGCTGGGCTCGCGCATGAAGGAGGTCCAGAAGATCCTCATGGACCCGAAGATCACCTCCGTCCGGCTGGTGGTGAACCCGGAGAAGATGGTCATCAACGAGACCAAGCGGGCGTTCACCTACATGTGCCTGTACGGCCTGACCGTGGATTGCCTGGTGGTCAACCGCCTCATCCCCGAGGGCAGCAACGGCTACTTCAAGGAAAAGATGGAGGAGCAGCAGAAGTACATGCAGGTGATCAACGAGTCGTTCAACCCCCTGAGGGTGCTCAAAGCCTCCCAGCTGCCCCTCGAGCTGGTCGGCCTGAGGTCCCTGGACAAGCTGGGGGAGATGGTCTTCGGGGACCTTGACCCGGTGACCCACTTCTCCACCGACAAGCCGATGGACATTTATTCCAACAACGGCATGGACGTGATATCTCTGAAGCTGCCCTTCGCGATGAGGGACACCGTCAACCTGTACATGTCCGGGGACAACCTCCTGGTGGAGGTCGGACAGTATCGGAGGTCCATATCTCTGCCGACCACCTTCGCGAGGAAGCAGCCGAGCAAGGCCGAGTTCAAGGACGGACGGCTGCTGATATTGTTCAGGAGTGATAGGGATGGACGAGACCGAAGAGAGAACTGAGCAGGGGACCGAGAGCGAAGCGGACCGTCAGAGACGCATCAGGTTCGAGGCCGAGAAGCTGGGGGAGTCCATGTTCTCCAAGGAGACCCGCGACCACCTGGTCCGAGCGAGCACCGAGATGATCCTGGCCATCGACTCGATGATCCCCCGGGACAAGATCCCCGAGGACGTCAAGAAGCACTTCATGGCCGCTCAGCGGGAGACCCTGCTGCTGTTCCGGTCGGTGCTCGATGCCCAGATCAACCTGTGCCGTGATCTCGAGGCCAAGGAACAGCCTCCCGAGGCCGGGCTCCGCAAGATCGAGCTCGAGTAGGTCACTCGGTGGGCTCGCGCAGGAAGATGTCCCGGCACTCCGCGCACAGCAGGTGCCCCCGGCCGGTCACCCCGCCGGTCTGCCGGAGGTCGTACGAGAAGTTCTCGCAGTTCTCGCAGTAGCCAATGAGGGCCTCCGGCTCTCTCACATCCTCCACCGGGATGTTGATGTTCTTCCACTCCCGGGTGATCTCGATCAATGACGGCGATAGCCGGGTGATGTCGTTCTCCGTCAGCATCCCCACCAGCCGGTTGTCCATGACCACCGGCAGCCGGCGCAGCTGAAGCCTGGCCATCTTCCTGCCGGCCTCGGCCACGCTCTCCCGGGGGCCGATGGTCACCAGGGGAGCGGTCATGATGTTCTCCGCCCTCACCTCGCCGGGCTTCCGGTCCTCGGCGACCAGCTTGTCGACGAAGTCCCTCTCGGTGACGATGCCCATCGGGCAGCCGTCCTTGACGATGATGACGCTGCCCACCTTCATGGCCCGCATGAGGACGGCAAGGTCCTTGGCCGTCAGGTCCGGGCTGCCGACCACCGGTACCTTGCTCATGATCTCCTCGACATAGATGTCCCGCGCGCGTTCCACGGCCATGATATATCGATGCGAGGGAGCGGTAGAAAAACATTGGTCCCGCGAAACCCCGGGCGCCCTGCAAACCATGATAAATGTCCCCATCGCTTCTCAGTGGTGGGTTGACCAATGAAGGACAGCGAGGGCGAGCTGGCGGTCAGGATGGCCAGGCAGGCGGTGGAAGCCGAGGTCACGGGAGAGAGCGAGGGGCGCGTGGACGCGCCCGAGAGCTTCCGGGAGAAAAGAGGGGTGTTCGTCACCCTGAGCTCGTATCCCAGCCATCTGCTGAGGGGATGCATCGGGTTCCCCGAGCCCATGTTCTCGCTGGCGAGCGCCATACTGCAGGCGGCCCAGCACGCCTGCCACGACCCCCGCTTCGAGGACCTCCATAAGGAGGAGCTGGACGGCATCGTGGTCGAGGTCACGGTCCTCACCCCTCCGGAGGAGATCAAGGTGAGCGACCGCAAGGAGCTCCCCAAGATGGTCGAGGTGGGGAGGGACGGCCTAATCGCCGAGTACGGCCCGTACCGCGGCCTCCTGCTGCCGCAGGTGCCGGTGGAGTGGGGCTGGGACGCCGAAGAGTTCTTGGGGCAGACGTGCATGAAGGCGGGGATGGCCCCTGACATGTGGCTCGACCGGCGCACCAAGTTCTACCGGTTCGGGGGCGAGATATTCGCCGAGGAGAGCCCCAGGGGCCGGACGGTCAGAAAGGAGATCACGCATGGAGCTTGTCGTTGAAGGCCGCGCCTTCGTGAAGGGAAAGCTGTCTAACTGGGGCATCGGGATCGAGGACGGAAAGATCGCAGCGCTGGGGAAGAGCCTGAGAGGAGACGAGAAGCTGGACTGCCGGCACATGCTGATCCTCCCGGCGGCGATCGATCCCCACGTCCACTTCAGGGACCCCGGCCTCACAGCCAAGGAGGACTTCGCCACCGGGACCCTGGCCGCCGCCTGCGGAGGCGTCGGGTGCGTCCTGGACATGCCCAACACCCTGCCGCCAGCGGTGGGGCTGAGGGACCTCATGGAGAAGAAGGAGGCGATCGCCCGGAAGGCGTGGGTCGACTACGGCCTCTTCGCCGGATGCGTGCCCGGTGGCAAGCTGGAACCGATGGCCCCGCACGTCATCGGGTTCAAGATGTTCATGGGCTCCTCCACCGGAAAGCTCCTGGTGACCGAGGAGAAGGATATGCTGCGCATAGGCCGGGCGGTTAGCGGCACGGGCAAAGTACTCAGCGTGCACACCGAGGACGAAGCACTCATCGGCACCGAGGCGGAGCGCGACCTCCGCGATCACCTGAGGAACCGTCCCTCCGCGGCGGAGGTGTCGGCGATCAGAAAGCTTCCCTCCCTGGGCTGCCGGACCAACGTCTGCCACGTCTCCTCGCTCGACGGGCTGAGGGCGGCGGAGGAGCTGAAGCTCGACAAGGAGGTCACCGCGCACCACATGTTCCTGGACCGCGATTCAGAACATGGGGCGTTCGCCAAGGTGAACCCTCCCCTCAGGACGGAGCAGGACCGCCTGGCCCTGCTGCAGGCGTTCATCGCCGGAAGGATCGAGAT
Organism: Methanomassiliicoccus sp. UBA6; assembly: GCA_002508545.1. Classification (GTDB taxonomy): domain Archaea; phylum Thermoplasmatota; class Thermoplasmata; order Methanomassiliicoccales; family Methanomassiliicoccaceae; genus UBA6. The sequence continues at coordinate 9,038 of DAVH01000062.1, read as the reverse complement.
GCTCGGGTCCGATCACGCCCCGCACACCCTCGAGGACAAGGAGCAGGAGTTCTCCGCCGCACCATCGGGCATGCCAGGGGTGGAGACCCAGGTGCCCCTGATGCTCGCCCTGGTGAAGAAAGGCATGCTTCCGCTGGACGTGCTCGTGAGGGCGATGGCCGAGCGGCCGGCCGAGCTCTTCGGCCTGAACAAGGGGCGGATCGAGGTGGGCCGGGACGCCGACCTGATGATCGTGGACACCAGGACCATGGGGGGCATAAAGGTTAATAACCTCCACAGCAAGTGCGGCTGGACCCTCTACGAAGGCTTCGACGCGATATTCCCGCACGCCACCATGGTGCGCGGCAGCGTGGTGGTGGAGGACGGAAGCGTCGTCGGGGAGAGGGCGGGCAGGGACGTAGTTGCTTGATCTAGACGTGGACATGTCGGAGCTGGAGGGCAGAACATTCACCTGTGACGACAAGTGCGGGCTGTGCTGCCTGTGCCAGGCGGAGGTCCTGCCCCACGAGGTCCCCTTCTTCAAGAAGGACCACCCGTCCCGGATCGTGATGAAGAACGAGCCCCACCGCCACGTCGCGCTGGCGCTGAAGGGGGGCGAGGGACCGTGCACCTTCCTGGCCCCGAACCGCAGGTGCCAGATCTACTCCGACCGGCCGCACTACTGCCGACAGTTCCCCTTCCACCTTTACGTCGGCACCAGGGTCCAGGTGGAGCTGGACCTCTCCTGCCGGGGCGTATGGTACGGCGGCAAGGAGGACGCCCTGGTCGCCGGCGGCAAGCTGGTCGCCGACAACCGCGACGCGCTGGCCCGCACCCTACAGGAGTCGCGGGAGGTGTACCGGGAGTTCGAGGCGAACTGCGCCGACGCGGGAATCTACCGCGCGCCGGAGGCCCTGCGCCGCAGCGTCTCCGCCTGGATCGGGGAGCTGGCGGACGTCCAGTACCTGGCCAAGGTCCTCGACCTCTCGGCCGAGGACGAGGAGATGGAAGGAATGCCTGCGCCCCTCAGGTCACCGGAGTACGACCGGCGGGAGCTGGAGACCTCGGCCCGCGAGACCGGCCTGGAGTCGCTGAGCGCCGAGGATGTATTCTCCGCCCCGGTGTACTGCGATCCCGATGGCAGGTGGAACCTCATGCTGTCGCGGAACGGTAAGGTGGAGTGGTCGATCATGAACGATGACGGCTCCCTGACGCCGGTACGCTCGATCGATCCCCGGCAGGTCCCGCTCCTCGCTCCCGAGGGCGACGGGGTGGAGGTGTTCCGCTCGTACATGGGAACGCTGAACCGGAGGGACTCTATGTTCGGCTACGCCTGCTACCTAGTCGACGACTACGGGTACGAGGACCCGCTCTCCAACACCTACTTCGGCGCACTGGCCGCCGCGGCGCTGGACCTGCTGTGGCGCTCCTCCCTGGTGGCCTACATGCGAAAGGGAAAGCTCGACCGCCAGGGTATGATCGAGGGAATAATCTCCTACGACATGGACCGTCTGGACGCCCCCGCCATCGGAGCGTTCCTCTGACGGCGGACCTAGGAAGCTTAAAATACTCCTCGGTTTATGGGGCAGATTGGTGGCTGTAATATGCAGAAACCTCTGACCGTTCTGAACCAGGCGATCAACCGTCCCGTGATCGTCGAGCTGAAGGCCAATAGGGAATACCGGGGGATCCTGGACGGATACGACCCGCATATGAACCTGGTCCTCAGGAACGCGGAAGAGCTCATCAACAACGAAGTGGTGAGAAAGCTCGATGTGACCATCGTGCGCGGGGACAACGTTATATACATTTCACCGTAAGGAGATGAGGAAATGGGAAAGGGCACTCCGTCAATGGGTAAGAGATCGAGCGGCAAGTCGCATATCCCCTGCCGCCGCTGCGGCAAGAGCGCGTACAACATGCAGAAGGGTACCTGCGCCTCCTGCGGCTATGGCAAGACCACGAGGTTGAGGTCCTATTCCTGGGCCAAGCAGCACTAGGTCCGTGGTCGAAAGCATGGACGACAAACCCAAGCACTATTGCGGGGTTGTCGCCATGGCGCTGGACACCAGCGCCGCTTTCGAACTGAAACGTTCTCTAAGGATAATCCAACACCGGGGCCAGGAGGCCGCCGGGGTTGTCGTTTTTGACGGCCAAGCCACCCGCTATGTGAGGGGCGCTGGACTGGTCCATGAGGTGCTGGCGGGCAAGGAGTTCGAAGCGCTGAAGGGCAACGTCGGCATCGGCCATGTCCGCTATGCCACTACCGGGTCGGCGTGCTCGCAGAACGCCCAGCCCATCGTGGTCACTTCGTCGGCCGGCGATGTGGCGCTGGGTCACAACGGGGACATCGTCAACTCCGCCAAGCTCAGGACCAAGTTCCAGAGCGAAGGCTGGGCTTTCCTCACCACCACCGACTCGGAGATCATCGTCCGCATCCTGGCCAACGAGCTCAAGCAGGGCGTCGACCCGATCAAGGCGATACGCTCGACGATGAAGTTCCTCGACGGCGCGTACTCGCTGGTCATCATGGTCGGCGGCCGCGTCTTCGGCGTCCGGGACCCGCTGGGCTTCCGCCCCCTGTGCATCGGCAAGCTCCCGCACGGCTACTGCCTAGCTTCCGAATCATCGGTCTTCGACGTCCTCCAGGGCGAGTTCATCCGTGACGTGATGCCCGGAGAGATCATCGAGATCACCAAGGACTCCTTCGTCCCGTCCAGGTTGGCCGGCCCGGCCCATCGGGCCCACTGCATGTTCGAGTGGGTGTACTTCGCCCGCCCGGACTCGGTCATCGACGGCCGGGAGGTCTACGATGTCCGCAAGACCATTGGCAAGGTCCTCGCCAAGGAGCAACCGGCGGTCGCGGACGTGGTGATACCCGTTCCGGACTCCGGACGCGCCCATGCCCTCGGCTACGCCATCGGCTCCGGCATATCGTACGACGAGGGGCTGATGAAGAACCGCTATGTCGAGCGCACGTTCATCATGCCCGAACAGTCCCAGAGGGAGGAGGGTGTCAGCATCAAGCTGAACCCCATCAAGTCCACGATCTACGGCAAGAGCGTGGTCGTGGTCGACGACTCCATCGTCCGCGGGACGACGCTGCGCAAGATCGTGCAGATGCTGCGCCGCGGCGGAGCGAAGGAGGTCCATGTCCGCATCGGCTGCCCGCCGGTGCGCGCCCCGTGCTACTACGGCATCGACATGAAGACCCGGGAGCAGTTCATCGCCAACAACAAGACCGTTCCGCAGATCGCCGAGTACCTCACCGCCGACAGCCTCGGGTACATATCGCTGAAGGGCCTGGAGGAAGCGCTCCAGATACCCGAGAACGATCTCTGCCTCGCCTGCCTCAACGGCGAGTACCCGACCAACGTGCCGGGCGAGAAGATGCGCTTCCAGAAGAAACTGGACATCTAGTATCTCTTCTTACGTCCGTGTGGGCAGAAGGCGATGCACATACCGCACACCGCCCTTTCTTTTCTCCCTCCTAGCTCTTCGAGGTACTCCTGGCAGGCCAGGGCGTCATAGCGGGACTCGCGCGGTTCGCTCTCCCGGAACGCCGGACCCTTGATGGCCTTCACCGGGCAGGCGTCCACGCAGTGGCGGCAGAAGCCGCATCCGTCGCTCATCGGCTCTCCGGCGGGAAGGGGAGCGTCGGTGAGCACCGAGATCCATCGCACCCGGGGGCCGTACTGCGGAGTGATGAGGAGGCAGCTGCGGCCGATCCATCCGAGGCCGGCGAGATGGGCGGCGAGCTTGTGCGAGAACATGGCGCAGATGCGCTGGTCGTCGATGCGCTCGCTCGCCGGTATGGGCAGCGCCCTGAATCCGGCGTTCTGCAGAGCGGACGCCACGCGGGAGGCGATGTCGTCGAGCCGCCGGTTCACGTACTCGTAGCATTCTGTATGGTAGGTCACCCCGACCGCCCTAGTCTCCCGGCCCTGAGGCAGCTGATCGATGATGCTGTCCATGAGGCGGATGCCGATGGACACCGCGCGAGGGTACTCGTCCACGTCGATGCCTCCCTGGTCCATGACCGCGGCCCTGGCCAGGGTCAGGTCCGCCACCCCGTACAGGTCCCCTCCCAGCCTCCGCACCAGGCGGGGCATCTTCTCGTGAAGCTCCATGGGCAGCGCATCGGCGGGCGGGCTAATAAGGGTCACTTCGGAGCCGCTCATGTCGCCCAGTCTGGGCCGTCATGAAAACCTTTAATTAGGGGCATTACTTTGCCAGGTAACACTGGGCAGGTAGATCAGTTGGAAGATCGCTACCTTGGCATGGTAGAGGCCGGGGGTTCAAATCCCCCCCTGTCCACTTTTATCCACATCCAGTATTGTAATCAGGAATTCTAATGAGGTCCGGTCGGCCGGAGGCTCTTTGGTGGCTTGCCGATCCCTTTCGATTCTCCGGGGAGAAGTTTGACCTATGGCCCATGCGTTGGGCCGCTCGAGTTGCTCGATCATCAGCATGGCTGGTCGGACAAGGCCATGAGAGCATGGGAGTTCATAGATCGCGCTTGACCTTTAACGCTGTCTCTAAGTGGTCAAGGCGTCAACGCTGGCCCGTTCAACGATCTCACAACCGTCAACGATGTAGACCGGCAAACCTCTCTCCGACAACCGCCCTTTCAGCTCACCCCGGCCCAAGCGGATGACCGTTGAGGCCGCCCTCAGGTCCAATAGTTCGCTCGCAATGGTGCTTGTATCGATGGGAGGGACGCGGTAGATGTACCACCCATCGTTTTCCCAGGCGATCTTCCGCGTTTCCTTGTTATATTGATCGGCGATCCTCACCAGGTGCTCTCGACCGAAGTAGATTTTTTTCTTCAAGGCGACCTGCATATCCAGTGATCTTAGCTTCCTGCTCGTGAGCCAGTTCTTCAGCTTAGCGATCATCCCATTTGGAAGCACCATTCTCTCCGATAGCTCGTTCCGCTGCTTGATGAGCGCGATGATCTTCGATGAGGCCTCCTTCTCCGCTGATCTGAGAAGGTCCTCGTACCTGTTGAGAATGCTCATCAGCTGGGCATCCAGCGATGGGCTCCGTTTCGGACCGAGGACGGACTTCGATACCAGGTAACTGGCTAAGAGCCCCAGGTTCAGGTCCACCTTCGGGCTCGCAATGGTGTCCTTGGTCTTCTCCTGATCGTTCAGAGTGGCGATCCTCAAGGTGTCGCTTCTTCCCTGGACCTCCCTCGAAAGCTCCTGAGTTAGATGGGATGACCGTTCCTTCATCGACCGGCTCATGCTCGAACCCTGGATCGCGCCCATTATGTCCGAGACGAAATGGGCCTCCTCGATCCATCCCTCCCACTCCTGATGCTTAGGCAGGTAGGAAGGGTAGGTCGTGAACGAGTCCTGAATGTAGTGGAGGGCGATGCCCAGATTTGAGTAAGCGGCCGGGAGCTCGTCTTTGAGGAAACATGATCTGGCCAGGTTCAAGTGCTCGCAGATATCATGAGATTTGCCGTAGTGGTGGGGATAATCTTTCCACTTGTCGGGCGCCACTACGCCCTCCTTGAGAGCAGACAACTCCTCGCCGGTCAGCCGAATTCCGAGCCGGCTAATGACCTCGGTGGTGATCCTGATGTGAGTATTCCAAAGCATATCATCACCTGGCTCACGGATTCTGCGTTAATGCAGCCTCATTAATGATGATATTCATGTAGAAATAATTTATATTAATATTATGAAAATATGGAACATGCTTACTTACTCTAGGCATTCGTCACTAGAACGGAAAACCAGGACGTTGAGCGATCGAGTCAGAAGCCCCTTCATGTCCACCACATTTCCAACTCTCTGAGTTCCTTTTTAGCTGCGCGAACATGGCCGGGAGGAGGTCCATTTTGCCGTTCACGGTGATGGAGGTCACCGTCGAGCAGAATTCTCGAGCCAGATCTCTCACGTCGATAGCCAACTACTGCTCCGAGAGCGAGAGATATTGGCTCGTTCGGTATTGAACCGATCCGAATGTAGGAATCTTCAGAGAATGAATTATCGAAAAGGCAGCTCTGTGATCCAGTTGAAAATGCGTCAAGGTCTCTGGGCCTTATAGGCACTCATCTCCCGCACAACCACTTAATACACCGTTGTAGGAATCTTAGCTGCGCTGATAAAAAGGTGAGATGATGAAAGCTGTAAAATTAATGGATGTGGCAGCAGCACCAAATCCTCCTGCTCCCGGCGTTACCGTGAGGAAGATCATCGACAATGAACATGTCGAGGCAACTCATAGGACAATGAAGCCAGGTGAAAGCGTGAGGTTGCATGTGACGCCGGTGGATGTGTATTTGTATATTCTTGATGGCGAGGGCAAGATGGAAATCGGAGACGAGGTACTGACCTTGAGCAAGGACATGATTGTCTATAGCCCCCGAGAAATCCCGCATCGAGTTATGAACCCGGGGAAAGAAGACCTCCGATTCTTGGCCATCAAGCTACCAAACCCGAAGAAGAGAGGAAGCTCGAGCACAGGCAACGCTCCCTAATCTGTGATTCAGATTCCCGCTTGCTTGTCGACATAACGGCTCTTCACACAACTTCGGCTCTTCGAGCATGGATGCTGCTTCAGGATGCTGAAGGTCTTGCGGCGTTGATCCTTCGTTGCGGCCCTGTACTACTCCTTGCTGGCCTCCTCGTTCACCGCGTTCATCGCCGCGATGTATCCGAAGGTCATGGCAAAGCGGCGAAGCAATATTATCTCCGAATGGAACGGCAGGCGATAACAATAGTTGAGTGTTTATATCAGTAGATGCAATATTTGCATCGTGGGTCGAAGCTGGGCTATTACCGCGGCGGTCATCGTGGCCGCATTGTTGTTCACCGTGATGGTGCCGGTCGGCGAGGCGAGCGCTTCCTCCGAGACGGTCGTGTTCTCGACCGATTTCGAGGGGGTAGGATTCTTCATCTCCGCATGGGAGCCGCTGGGATGGTCGCGAGGCGATTACGCAGCCGACCACCAGGACGACCTGTGGTGCAGGGTGAACACCACTGCCATGGAGACCATCACCCAAGGGTCCGGGGTGCCTATCACCGCCCACTCCACCCAATCGGCGCTGTACGGTAACAGGCTGGGAACGAACTCCGCTAACGGCGCCAACAACCTGGTGAACGGCTATCCCGATCCGGGAATGGACTCCTGGGTCCGCTTCGCTCCGCCCAACGCCGCCAGCTACGACGGCATGACGCTAACCTTCTGGTACTGGGCGAAGACGCAAGCAGCGGACTTCACGGGTGAGCTGACCGACTACCTGTGCGTCAACATCTATGATGGAAAAACCACCACCCGGGCGTGGACGCAGCCGTCGCCGGACAGCAACGGATGGCAGCAGGCAACGGTCGAGCTTCCGGCGGGAACGGCATGGATGGAGTGGGAGTTCAAGACCAGCACGGAGACCGTAGGCCATTACCCGGGAGTGCTGATCGATGACGTGAAGGTCACCACCACCAGCCCGGCGGCCGGGTCCCCCACCTCCCAGGTCGGGGCCATGTACCCATACTACGATCATGGGGATGTCTTCGTGCCGGTGACCGTGAGCAACGCGGACAGCCTCTCGCTCTACTACCGGACCGAGGGCGGCTCGTGGACGATGTACTCTGACAAGGCCCATCCGGACGGCAAGCTCACCGCCCCAGTCACCTTCAACGCTCCGAGCGACGGGCGGTACGAGCTGTTCGCCCTCGCCGGCAACGAGCCGATGAAGAACACGGCCGAAGCATCGTTCATTGTAGACACGACAGCGCCTGAGGTGACGATCACGGCCCCGAGGCACGGGGCCATCTACGGCAGCGGGGCGCTCTCGTTGGCCTGGTCCGCGGAGGACCCGGCCTCGGGCATCGCTCGGACGGAGGTCAGCGTCGATGACGGGCCGTGGAGGGAAGCGTCCGGGACATCGTACCCGCTCGGCACCCTGGCGGACGGCGAGCACGGTGCCAAGGTCAAGGTTACCGACCGCGCCGGAAGGGCGTCGGAGGTGTCGGTGGCGTTCGTGGTCGATTCGACGGCTCCGGCGATGACCGTATCCCCGATCGGTCCCGGGGCGCGCCTCGATTCCTCGATCATCGCTTCCTTCCAGGAGGCGGTGGACCATGATTCGGTGGCCATAGCGGTCAGCGGTGTCTCCGGGGACCTGTCGTGGAGCGGAGAGGACGCGGTGTTCGCTCCGTCCACACCGCTCGAGCCGGAGAAGGAGTACGAGGTCACGGTGAGCGGCAGGAAGGCGGGAGGACAGGAGTTCAGCGTGAACTGGTCGTTCACCACGATTGCCAATGTCGGGAACATATTCGGAACGGTGCGCGGCCCCGAGGGGAGCGCGGTGTCCGATGCCAAGGTCATGCTGAGCAGCGGTGCCTCCACGACCACCGATTCCTCCGGCCGCTTCGAGTTCACCGGTGTCGCCCCGGGCAGGTACACGCTGACGGTGACCGCGGAAGGGTACGAGGCACTGACCGAGGAGGTCGAAGTGCTTGCCGGCGAGAACGAGGAGCTCGGGGTGCTTAATGTGGCCAGCGCGAGGACGGGCCTGGTGCCTCCGGCCATCTTCGACCTGGCGCTCATCCTGGTGCCATTGGCGGCCCTGGGCATCGTGGCCGTGGCGGTCCTCCGCAGGAAAGGGCGGAGAACAAAGTAGCCGTCCTCCCGCCTCAACAGGCGGGGCGGCGGCTCGCCCTTCCTGGCCTTGTGCTCACGGTACCGTTCTCCGAGCTCGTTCTCGAGGGTCATTTCCTCGGCGGGCAGCCGGATCGCGAGGAAGAAGCGATCGCGACAAGGGGGGAGCGGGCCGATGAGACTGGCCCCATGTAAGCCCAGACGAACGGCGGGAGCCCAGAGGGAGCGAGTAGAGGCCCACGCCGAGCATGCTGTCATGGGCCAGCCATGAGCGCAACGGTCGATGCTCACCATCCTCATTTACGTCCGCCGTAGACCGCGAAGTTGTAGTGCTTCCACAGCACGTCCACGGCGCTGAAGCCAACTTCCTCGAGCCATCGCAGGTGGTCGACCAGAACGGCGGGGCTGTCCTCCTTCAGGTAGCGGGGGATCTGAACCTTGTCCAC